>NZ_JADWYX010000009.1 GCF_016786355.1 Frankia sp. AgB1.9 | reverse complement strand
GGTTCGGCGGGCGCCGAACCGATGGCCGGGCCAAGGTCGGTCCTTGGCCAGCTAGGCGCCGGCGACCGCGTACGCCGTCGGCTGGCCCTTGCCGTCGAGGGTGGTGATCAGGCCGCCGCTGACGCAGGATGCCGGCGAGGCCGGGACCGCCGTGCCGCCGCACTGGAACTGCTGGCCACCCGAGCCGGGCAGCTCCGTCTTCTTCATCGCCTTGATCGCGGCGTTGACCGTCGCGGGCGTGACGTCGCCGGTGAGGCCCGCGAGGCCGGCCTGCAGCCCGGCGACCGCCATGAAGGTGTTGAGCCCGGCGATCTTGCTGGTGTCGATGCCCTTGCCGTACGTCGCGGAGACGGTGTTGAACAGGGTGGTCGACGGGTTGTCCGTGCCGAGCGGGGCCGTGGCGGCGACGTTGATGCCCTTGAGCACGCTGCCGGAGACGGCGGTGCGCGTCGCGTCGGTGATGCACTGCACGATGGCGGAGATCGGGCCGGTGAACCCGACCGCCTTCAGGCCGTTGAGCGCGCTGATGCAGAACGAGTCGTTGCCCAGGATGAAGACCTCGCCGCCACCGGCCGCGATCGGCTGCATCTGGGGCGTCATGTCGGCCGTGCCCGGGGCGATGGCGACCATCTTGAAGTCGATGCCCGCCTTCTTGAAGGTCGCGGGCGCGCTGGCCTCCAGGACGCCCTTCGCGGCCGGCACGTCGATCACCACCGCGGTCACCTTCTTGGCGCCCGCCTTCTTGGCGAGCTCCAGCGGGAGCCCGATGACCCCGAAGTTCGGGTCGGCGAGCACGTACGTGCTCTTGGCGTCGCCGAGCAGCGCGGGGGTGCTGGCCGAGTAGAGGACCACCGGCACGCCCGCGTCGTGCAGCGGGGTCCAGGCGCTCTCCTGCGCGGCGACGCCGCCGACGACCACGGCGACGGCGTTCTGCTCGATCATCTGGTTGGCGCAGTCGGCTGTCTTGGCGGGATCGGAGAGCGCCTCGCAGGTCACCAGCTGGATCGGCCGGCCGGCGATGCCGGAGCGGTGCTCGTTGAGGTAGCCCACGGTGGCCTTGGCGACGTCGAACTCGACGGACTGGTCGATGATCGGCGACTTCCCGTCCGAGATGATCCCGATCTTCACCGGGGCGCCGGCGGCCTTCGCCACCGGGCCCAGCACGTTCGCCGCCGGCGCCGCGCTGGTGGCGCCGCCCGCCGGCGAGCCGGTGGAACCGCCGCTGCCGCAGGCGGACACCAGCAGCAGGCCCGCGGCCAGCCCGCCGGCCAGGGCGCCTAAGCGGACCGCGCCCTGGCGCGCCGCCGCGCGCCTGCGCAGTCCTGAGCCAGGACAGGAACCGTCATGCCACATGGGCGAGTACCTCGCTTCACTGGTTCGTTCGTCACGAATCAAGATTGAAAATCGCGGTGATCACGCGTGAGTCGTCTGCTCCCGCCGCCCGGGCTGGCGGGCTGGCGGTGCCGGGACCTGGGACGCAGGCTGCCTGGCTGGCTGTGAGGAGGATCGCAACACCTTGGCGAGAAGTCAACGTTCTACCTAAAACGAGATTGGGTCTTCCCAAAGCAGATGCTGACGTCCTACAGTCGGCCCGTCGTGTCGCGACGCCGACCGCGGTCCGCCTCCACCGGCTGACACGACGCCCGGGTCTCCGGTGCCGGCCGCTCGGCCGAGGCCGAAATGATCAAGAAGAGGAGGTGCTCGCGTGGCGAAGGGTGCATTCGACGGCTTACGCGTCGTCGAGCTCGCCCAGTGGGTGTTCGTGCCCGTCGCCGGTGCGCTGCTGGCGGACTGGGGAGCCGACGTGATCCGGGTCGAGCGGCCCGAGGGCGACCCGTACCGCGCGCTCGCCACCCAGGGCATCGGCACCGACGGTGGCGGGGTGAACCTCTCCGTCGCCCTGGCCAACCGGGGCAAGCGCTCGGTCGCGCTGGACCTGCGCACCGAGGCCGGCCGCGCGGCCCTCGACCGGCTGCTGGACACGGCCGACGTCTTCCTCACCAGCTTCCGGCCCGGCGCCCTGGAGCGCCTCGGCCTCGGCCCGGACGAGCTCACCGCGCGTTACCCCCAGCTCGTCTACGCCCGCGGACACGGCTTCGGCGCCCGCGGGCCCGGAGCCGACCGGCCCGGCTACGACTCGTCGGCCTTCTGGGCGCAGGGCGGGATGGCGCACGTCCTGACCCCGCCGGACCGGGACGCCCCGATCGGCCAGCGCGGCGCGATCGGCGACCGCAACGGCGCGATGGCCCTGGCGTTCGGGATCGCCACCGCGCTGCTGGCACGGGAGCGAACCGGCGAGGGCTCCGTCGTCGACGTCTCGCTGCTCGCCACCGCGATGTGGACGCTGTCCTCGGACGTCCTGTCGGCGCTGGCCGGTGGGAGGCCGCGGGCCACGACCGGGCGGCAGGCCTACGTCAACCCGCTGGTCGGGGCCTACCGGACCAGCGACGGGCGGCACATCCAGCTCGTCTTCCTGGAGTCCGACCGCTACTGGGCCGGCTTCTGCCGCCTCGTCGGCCGCGACGACCTCGCCGCCGACCCGCGCTTCGCCGACCTGCGCGCCCGCGCCGAGAACCGGGATGCCTGCGTCGACGCCCTCGAGGCCGAGTTCGCCACCCGGACCTTCGCCGAGTGGAAGGAGCTGCTCGGCCGGATCGACGCGCCGTGGGCCCCCATGCAGGCCGTCGAGGAGCTGCTCACCGACCCGCAGGTGCTCGCCAACGACTACCTCGGCCAGGTCGAGGTGGACGGCGGGCCGAGCTACTCGCTGCCGAACGTGCCCGTGCAGTTCAACGGCCGGCCCGCGGACCTGCGGCGCGCCCCGGAACACGGCGAGGACACCGAGACGGTCCTGCTGGACCTGGGCTACACCTGGGAGCAGATCGCCGAGCTCAAGGATGCCGGAGCGATCCCGTGACGAGCCCGGCCGAAGCGCTCCCGGGCCGGCCGCTCCCGGTCCCGGACGAGCGGTCGTCCGCCTACTGGGACGCGGCGAGCCGGCACGTGCTGACCGTCGCCCGCTGCGCCCGCTGCCGGACGTTCGTGCACCCGCCCGACCAGGTCTGCCCGGCCTGCGGGAGCTCCGACCCCGGCTTCGCGTTCGAGGCGGTCAGCGGCACCGGCGTCGTGCGTTCCTGGACGGTGGTCCGCCAGTCGTTCCTGCCCGGGTTCGCCGCCGACGTGCCGTTCGTCCTCGTCGACGTCGAGCTCGCCGAACAGCCCGAGCTGCGCCTGATCGGCCGCCTTCTCGACGGGCCCGCGGCGAAGCTCCGGCTCGGCGCCGGAGTCGCGGCGGCGTTCGAGGACGTCGCTCCCGGCGTCGCGATACCGGCCTTCCGGCTGTTGGAGGCCTCATGAGCCGCCCGTCCGGCGGCGGCGTCGCGATCGTCGGCTACGCGCACAGCCAGGTGTGGCGCCACGCGCCCCGCCCGCTGGGAGCCGTCGCCGTCGACACGGCCCGCGCGGCGATCACCGACGCGGGCCTCAAGCCCGACGACATCGACGGGTTCGCCACCGCCGCGCTGTTCCCGACCGCCGGGGCACACGCCGTCGAGGACGGGGTCAGCACGGTTACGGCGCAGTGGCTCGCCGACCACCTGGGCGTCACGCCCCGGTACGCGGCCGGGTTCCAGGGCATCGGGCAGCTGCCCGGCGCCCTGGCCCTGGCGGTGGGGGCCATCGCCAGCGGCGCCGCCGACTACGTTCTGCTGCACCGGGCGCTGCACAACCCGCCGGGCCGCTACCACGGCAACCCGATGCGGACCGCCGCGGGCAGCCAGCAGTGGACCGCTCCGCAGGGCTTCTTCGGGCCGCTCGCGATGATCGCGCTGCCATACAACGAGTACCTCCAGCGGTACGGCGCCAGCCGGGATGCGATGGCGACCGTCGTCGCGGAGGCCCGCAAGAACGGCGCCCGCATCCCGTGGTCCTACTGGCACGGGAAGCCGCTCAGCAGGGACGAGTACCTGTCCGCGCCGATGATCAACGACCCGGTCTGCCGCTACGACTGCGACCTGCCGGTCGACGGCGTGGCCGCGTTCGTCCTGACGTCCGCCGAGCGGGCCCGCGACCTGCCGCACCGACCCGTCCACGTCGCCGGGCTGGCGTTCGCCGCGCCGCCGCGCCCTCGGCTGCCGCTGCACTGGCCGCTCGACGACATCATGGCGGCCGGCGCCGGTCTGGCCGACCGGCTGTGGGCGTCGGCCGGGGTCGGACCGGACGAGGTCGACCTGCCCCAGCTCTACGACGGCTTCTCGCCGTTCGTCTACTTCTGGCTCGAGGCGCTGGGGCTGTGCCCGGTCGGCGAGGCGCACCGCTTCGTCCAGGACGGCCGGATCGACAGCGACCGGCCGGACGGCCTGCCCGTGCTCTCCGGCGGCGGAGCGCTGGGGAACGGCCGGATGCACGGCCTCCCGCAGATGCTCGAGTGCTACCTGCAGCTGTCCGGCCGCGCGGGGGAGCGTCAACGGGAGCGGGCGACGGTCGGCGTCGCCTGCCAGTCCTCGCCCCACTTCGGCGGCGCGGTCGTCTACACCACCGAGCCGACAAGGGAAAGGAGTCGGTCCTGATGACGGAGATCCTCGCCGAGCGGCGCTCGTACGTCGCGGGCAGCTGGGTTGACGCCGACGAGACGTTCGACGTGGAGAACCCCGCCGACGAGACCACCGTGGCGAGCCTCGCCGCGGCGTCACCAGCGGACGTCGAACGGGCGATCCTCGCGGCGCGGAGCAGCTTCGACGCCGGAACGTGGGCCGACACCCCGGCGGCGCAGCGTGCTCGCGTCCTGCACGCGCTGATCGACCACATCGAGAGCCGCCACGCGCCGCTGGTCGCCACTATGGTCGCTGAGGCTGGCCAGCCGACCTTCTTCGCGGAGTTCGCGCAGTACCAGGCCGGGATCGCGCTGGCCCGCGCCACCATCGACCTGTACCTCTCGATGCCGCACGAGCAGGCCAGCCCCGTTCCGCTCGACGAGCTGGTCCGCGGCGGGGTCAAGGCCAGCGTGCGCCGCCACGAGCCGGTCGGCGTGGTCTCGGCGATCACCCCGTACAACGGCGCGATCATCATGGCGTTCCAGAAGGTGATCCCGGCGCTGCTGGCCGGCAACTCGGTCGTGCTGCGGCCCAGCCCGCTGACGCCGATCTCCTCGCTGGTCTTCGGCGCCGCCGCGCAGGCCGCCGACCTGCCGCCCGGCGTGCTCAGCGTCGTGGTCGAGGAGGGCTCGGCCGGCGCCGAGCTGCTCACCAGCCATCCCGCCGTCGACATGGTGTCGTTCACCGGCTCCACCGCCGTCGGCCGGCGCATCCTCGCCCAGGCCGCGCCGACCGTGAAGCGGGTCGCGCTGGAGCTCGGCGGGAAGTCGGCGCAGATCTACCTGCCCGACGCGGTGGACCGGGTCGCCGCCGGCGCCGCGGCCGTGGTCGCGATGACCTCGGGCCAGGCCTGCGTCGCCGCGACCCGCATCGTCGTGCCCGCCGACCGCAAGGACGAGGTGGTCGAGACGGTGTCCCGCGCCTACGCGGCCCTGGTGGTCGGCCCGCCGACCGATCCGAAGGCCACGATGGGCCCGCTCATCAACGACGCGGCCCGCGCGCGCTGCGCCCACTTCGTCGCCGCCGCCGAGCGGCACGGCGGCAAGGTCGCGCTCGGCGGCGGCCGCCCCGCCGGGCTGGAGCGGGGCTACTACGTCGAGCCGACCGTGCTCGACCTGCCGGACAACAGCAATCCGGCGGCCCAGGAGGAGATCTTCGGCCCGGTCGTCAGCGTGCTCGGCTACCGCGACCTCGACGACGCGGTCCGGATCGCCAACGACAGCCCCTACGGCCTGTCCGGCCAGGTCTACGGCGCCGACGTGGCTGCGGCGACCGCCGTCGCCCGCCGGCTGCGCACCGGCGCCGTCAACGTCAACACCGGCCTGTTCAGCGCCTACGCCCCGAGCGGCGGCTACAAGCAGAGCGGCCTCGGGCGCGAGCGCGGGCCGGACGGCATCCGGGCCTTCCAGGAGGTCAAGCACATCGCCATCGGCGAGCTGCGCTGACACCCGCGCGCCCGCCGACCCGTACCGAAGAAGGAGGAAGCATGACCGCGGACCTGAACCTCGACTGGCTGATCTCGGTCGACGACCACGTCCTGGAGCCGCCGAACCTGTGGACCGACCGGGTCGCGTCCAAGGACCGCGACCGGGCGCCGCACATGGAGTTCGACGACAAGGGCATGGACTACTGGGTCTATGACGGCAAGCGGTTCCCCAGCTCAGGACTGTCCGCCGTCGCGGGCAAGTCCAAGGAGGAGTTCTCGCCCGAGCCGCTGCCCTACAGCGAGATGCGGCCCGGCTGCTACGACTCGCTGGCCCGGCTGGAGGACATGAACCAGGCCGGGATTCTCGCGTCGCTGTGCTTCCCGACCATCACCCGGTTCTGCGGTCAGCTGTTCATGGAGGCCTCCGACCGCGACTTCGGCCTGGTCTGCCTGAAGGCCTACAACGACTGGATGATCGAGGAATGGTGCGGGGTCGCCCCCGGCCGCTACATCCCGCTGGTCCTGATCCCGCTGTGGGACCCGAAGCTCGCCGTCGCCGAGTTGGAGCGCTGCGCGGCCAAGGGTGCCACCACGTTCGCGTTCTCGGAGAACCCCGAGCCGCTGGGCCTGCCGACCATTCACGACCCGTCCGGTTACTGGGACCCGGTCATGGCGGCGGCCAACGACCTGGAAATGGTCGCCTCGATGCACGTCGGGTCGTCGTCGCAGGTCCCGAAGATCGCGTCGAACGCCCCGTTCCTGGCGAACCTGACCTGGGGCGCGATGCGCACCTCCGGCGCGATGCTCTCCTGGCTGTTCTCCGGCATGTTCCAGCGCTACCCGAAGCTGAAGATCGCCCTGTCCGAGGGTGAGATCGGCTGGATGCCGTACTACCTGGAGCGCGCGGAGCAGGTCCTGGACAAGCAGCGCTACTGGGTCCAGCGCGGCGCGACGTTCATGGACCACGGCGGGTCAAAGGGCGTCGACCTGGACACGCTCGACGTGCGCGCCACGTTCCGCGACCACATCTACGGCTGCTTCATCGAGGACCACCACGGCATCGCCAGCCTCGCCGAGATCGGCGAGGACAACATCATGTGCGAGACCGACTACCCGCATTCCGACTCGACCTGGCCCAACTGCATCCAGACCGTCAAGAGCATCATCAGCCACCTGCCGGCCGAGACCCAGTACAAGCTGCTGCGCGGCAACGCCGAGAAGCTGTACCGCTTCACCCCGGCCGCCCCGCCTGTGCTGGCGAGGACCTGAATGGCCGGCGGTGCCGCGACGATCGCGGTCGACCGGGCGCGCTGCGTCGGCAGCGGGATGTGCGTCGTCTACGCCCCCGACACCTTCACCCATGACGAGGAGGCCAAGGTCGTCGTGCTCGATCCGCTCGGCGATCCGGCCGAGGTGGTCGAAAGCGCGGTTGAGGCGTGCCCGACCGGAGCGCTGACCCTCGTGACGGCCGGCGAGGTGGGCGGATGACCGCGACGCAGAGCCTGGACCGCGGCCGGCTCAAGGAGCTGTTCGACCTGCGCAGCAGCTACAACGCGGGAATGGGCGGCGACTTCGAGGCTGACCCGTACCCCGTCTGGGAGCGGCTGCGGGCGCAGGCGCCGGTGCACGAGGGCACCGTCCACAAGCTGACCGGCTATCCCGGGGAGGCGTTCTTCCAGGGACTGCCGTTCCCGGACCGGCAGCATTTCTCCGTGTTCGGTTTCGCCGCGTGCGACGCCGCGTTCCGTGACGAGGAGACCTTCGCGTCCTCGCCCGTGGCGGTCGACCCCACAGGCCAGTCCGCGGGCGTCGAGAACAGCCTCATCTCGATGAACGGGGCGCAGCATCGGCGCTACCGCGCACTCGTCCAGCCGTCCTTCCTGCCCGCGAAAAGCGGGTGGTGGATCAACAACTGGATCGAGGAGACGGTTCACCTGTTGATCGACGGCTTCGCGGCCGACGGCCGGGCCGAGCTGAACGTCGACTTCTGCGCGGCGATACCCATCCTGACGATCACCAGCAGCTTCGGCATTCCGGTCGAGCAGGCACTGATCATCCGGGAGTGGCTGTCGCAGCCGGCGAAGATCGTCGGAATGCTCGCCCCCATCGTCGCGGCCCGGCGCGAGTCGCCGCAGGACGACCTGATCAGCGTGCTGGTCCAGGCGGAGCTGCCGGACGAGAACGGCGTCACGCACCGGCTCTCGGATGTCGAGATCTACTCGTTCGCCATTCTGCTGCTGCTCGCGGGCTCCGGGACCACCTGGAAGCAGATGGGCATCGTGCTGACCGCGCTGCTGGAGCGCCCGGAGCTTCTCGCGGCCGTGCGCGCCGACCGCCGGCTCCTGCGACCGGCGATCGAGGAGGCGATCCGGTGGACGCCGACCGACCCGATGTTCTCCCGGTTCGTCGCCAGGGACACCGACTTCTACGGCACCCACCTGCCGAAGGGATCGGTCCTGCACCTGTGCGTCGCCGCGGCGAACCGGGACCCGGCCCGCTGGGAGCGCCCCGACGAGTTCGACATCCACCGGCCGATGCAGCGTTCGCTCGGTTTCGGCGGCGGAATGCACATCTGCCTGGGAATGCACGTCGCGCGGGCGGAGATGACGGTAGGCATCGGGGCCGTACTCGACCGGCTGCCGAACCTGCGGCTCGATCCGGACGCGTCCGCGCCGCGGGTGATCGGGATGTACGAGCGGGGCGCGACCGAGATTCCCGTGCTGTTCGGCTGACACGGCTGTTCGGCTGACACAGCGACGGATTACCAGAGAGGCACCAGCCATGAGCACACCGGGCTACCAGCCCCCTGATCTCGTCCTTGTCGGCCCGGAGCACGTGCGGCGCTACCGGGAGACCGACGGCGAGGTTGGCTATGAGTGGAACGGCGTCCGGATCCTGCTGCTGACGACCACCGGGCGCAGGAGCGGCGAGGCCCGCACCTCGGCGCTCATCTTCGCCCAGGACGGCGACGACTACCTGGTCGTGGCCTCGCAGGGCGGCGCGCCCCAGCACCCCAACTGGTACCACAACCTGCTCGCGACGCCCGAGGCCGAGATCCAGGTCCGGGCCGAGCGGCTGGCGGTCCGTGCCACGACGGCCTCCGAGGCGGACAAGCCACGCCTGTGGGAGATCGTGACCAAGGCCTGGCCGAACTACGACACCTACCAGTCCCGAACGGAGCGGCCCATCCCGGTGGTGGTGCTGTCGCCGGTCTGAGCACGGGTAACGTTCCCGCTATGGCCTGGGCAGATCGCGCCGCCGACCGTTCCCCGGTCGTGCACCGCAGCCGCTCGCGCAGCATCCAGCAGACGCGCGACATGGTCGACGCCGCCCGCCGGCTGATCGCCGCCAAGGGCTCCTCCTTCACGACCCAGGAGCTCATCAAAGAGGCCGGCGTGGCCATGCAGACCTTCTACCGGCACTTCGCGGGGAAGGACCAGCTGCTGCTCGCCGTCATCGAGGACATGGTCGCGGAGAACTCCGAACGCTACGCGCAGGCCGCCAGCGAGCTGCCCGACCCGTTGTCCCGGCTGCGTTACTACCTCGGCGCGATCGTGTCCGGGCTGTCCGGCGACCTGTCCGGCGCCCGCTTCGTGACCTCCGAGCACTGGCGGCTGCGTGAGCGCTTCCCCGACGAGATCGTCACCGCCGACCAGCCCTTCGTCGACCTGATCGAACGTGAGCTGCGGGCAGCCCAGGACGCCGGGCTGCTCCCACCGACCGACACCGCGCGCGACGCCGGAATGGTGGCCCGGGTCGCGATGTCCGTCTTCCACCACTACGCGTTCGCGCCCGGGGGCTGGTCCCCCGAGGACCTCGGCGAATACCTCTGGGAGTTCTGCCTCGGCGGCATCAGCCGCTCGGACATCCCGCGGCTGAACGCCATGCTCCACGGCACGACCGGCACACCCGGGGTCGCCGGCGACACCGCCGCCGACGAGCGACACACCCCTACCCACTAGCCACTCGATCCCTCGGCCGACGCCGACGCGCCGCGCCCGAGTCCTCGGCCCCGCCCCACGGGGCGCTTCCGCACGGCGGCGACGCCTTTGGCGTGCGCGCGCCGCCGCCGCTCCCGCGCGTCCCCACCGCGTTTTCGCCAGGCCGTCATCCGCGGCGCCGCCGGTCCCAAGGAGACCCCATGTCAGCACACCGATGGCCGGCCCGGCCCGTGCCGAGCGAGCTCACCGCCGAGTGGCGGGCGGCCGGCCTCTGGGACGACACGACGCTCGGCGTGAAGATCGACAAGGCGCTGCGCGAGCACGCCGAGCAGGAGTTCCACGTCCACTCGCTCGAACGGCCCTGGAAGGGGACCTACGGCGAGCTGCGGGAGCGGGCACTCGCGGTGGCCGGCGAGCTGGACGCCCGCGGTGTACGCCCGGGCGACGCGGTCGCCTTCCAGCTGCCCAACTGGTCCGAGGCCGCCGTCGTCTTCTACGCGGCCTCGTTCCTGGGCGCCGTCGTCGTGCCGGTCGTGCACTTCTACGGCGTCAAGGAGGTCTCCTACATCCTGCGCCGCACGGAGGCGGTCGCGTTCGTCACCGCCGCCCGGTTCGGCAGGCGCGACTTCCTCGCGGACCTGCCGAAGTCCGTCGACGGCGCCGCGTCCCTCAAGGTCGTCGCCGTCGTCGGCGCGGCCGACGGCCCGCTGCCCGCGGGCGCCGTCCCGTTCGACGCGCTGACGGCCGGCCCCGCGCTGGCCGGCCCGGTCGACACCGACCCCGACGGTCCGGCCGTCGTCGCCTTCACCTCGGGCACGACCGCCGACCCGAAGGGCGTCGTGCACTCCCACAACACCCTCACCGCCGAGCTCATCCAGCTCCACGACATGGACGCGGGCAGTGGCCGGCCGTCGCTGATCGGCGCTCCGGTGGGCCACTTCATGGGGATGCTCGGCGGGCTCCTGCTGCCGGCCGTGCACGACATGCCCGTGCACCTGATCGACGTCTGGGACCCCGCGCGGGTGCTGTCCACGATGCTGACCTGGGGCCTGTCGGCCGGGTCCGGCTCGACGTTCTTCCTCACGAGCCTGCTCGACCACCCCGACTTCACCGCCGACCACCTGCGCCTCATCCGCAGCGTCGGCCTCGGCGGGTCTGCCGTGCCGGCGGCCGTCGCGGAGCGGGCGACCGCGGCCGGCATCTCGGTGCTGCGCAGCTACGGCGCGACCGAACACCCGTCGATCACCGGCTCGAAGCACGAGCACGACGCTCATTCGAGACTGCGCACCGACGGCCGGCCGATGACCGGCGTCGAGATCAGGCTGCTCGACGACGACGGCCAGCCGGTCCCGGTGGGCGTGCCCGGGGAGATCTGGTCGCGCGGGCCGGACTGCTGCATCGGCTACACCGACCCGGAGCTCACGGCGCGTGCCTTCGACGCCGACGGCTGGTACCGCACCGAGGACGTCGGCGTGCTCGACGCCCAGGGCTGCCTGACGATCACCGACCGCAAGAAGGACATCATCATCCGCGGCGGCGAGAACGTCAGCGCGGCCGAGGTCGAGGAACTCCTGATGCAGGTTGTCCCCGGCCTCCTGGAGGTCGCGGTCATCTCGATCCCGGACGCCCGGCTCGGCGAGAAGGTCGGCGCCGTGCTGCGGATGGCGCCCGGGACTCCCGCGCCCAGCCTCGACGCCGTGCGCGTGTGGCTCACCAACGCCGGTCTCGGCCGCCAGAAGCTGCCCGAGCGCCTCGACGCGGTCGACGACTTCCCGCGCACCTCCACGGCAAAGATCATCAAGGCCGAGCTCCGCCGCCAAATCGCCACCGCGGCAACTGGCGCCGCCAGCTAGCCCCGAAAACCGACATGATCGCCGTTTCGGTCCTCCCGTGGTCGCGATATGACCCGCTTCACGACCACGGGAGGGCCAGAACGGCGATCATCGGCCGGGCCGACGTCGCGATCGCGGCCGGCCACAGTTGGAACAACAAGGGAGAGCGAAGTCATGCCGGTAAGCAAGCTCACGGACCTGCCCGTCGGTGGAGGCGGCCGCTGGCCGTTATGCGGGGTCGGATTCCGCTCGGTCCACTGGGGAGATCTCGAGGTCGGCTACACCACCACGATTGCCGCCGACCACACGGCGGGCTACCAAGGGCTGCCCGGCGGAGTCTGCCCCTGCCCGCACTACGGCTACATCTTCAAGGGCCGCCTCCGCGCCCACTTCCCAGGCACTGACATTCCCGACGAGATCGCCCAGACCGGCGAGGCCTACTTCTTCCCCGCCGGCCACGTTCTCATCTACGAGGAGGAGACCGAGGCCCTCGAACTCAACCCGGCCGACGCCCTGCAGCGCCTCATGGACCACTTCGAGGGAATGGCCCGCAGCTACGCCGCGGAAGCGACGCCCGAGCCCTAGAGAATCACCTCCGGCTCCTCGCGCGCGCTCCTAGTGCTGCCCCGGCAAGGTTCGCCCGTTCCGGCGTCCCAGTGATCGCCGTTTCGGCCCTCCAGTGGTCGTAACCGGGCTTGTTTCATAGCCACCAGAGGGTCAAGACGGCGATCAAGGCGACGGGCGGACCTTGGCGGTCGCGCTCCTAGGGTTGATTTCGCTCCTCCATTGCCTGCGATCCACGACCAGATCTCTAATGGAACGAGGATGAATGATGCGCAGAAGAGTCGGCGCGGCGGCGGCGCTCGCCGCCGTCCTTGCCGTGACCGCGGCCTGCGGCGGATCGTCCAAGCCGAGCACGAGCGCCACAGGCGGCACATCCAACCAAACCGTCACGGTCGGCGTCTTAGCGGACATCACTGGGCCGGCCGCCTCCGTGAACAAGACCAGCGTCGCCGGAATCAAGGCAGGCGTCCGCTACGCCAGCCGTCAGGGTTACACCATCAGGTACATCGTCGGGGACACCGCCACCAACCCGAACACCGTGCTGTCCGTCGCCCAGAAGTTCGTCACCCAGGACCACGTGACCGCGGTGCTCGCGGAGTCCAGCCTCACGTTCCTGGCGTCCAGCTATCTCACGGCGCACAACGTCCCGGTGGTCGGGATTGGTGAGGACGGCCCCGAGTGGATCACTGCGAAGAACATGTTCTCCGTCGTCGGAGCCCTGCACACGACGAAGGTCGCCACGACCTCAGGTGAGTTCTTCAAGAAGATGGGCGTCACGAATCTCGGCATCATCGGCTACGCCGGCCTGCCCGCCTCCACCGACGTCGCCAAGGCCACAGCGCTGTCGGCGGAGGCCGCCGGAGTGCACGTCGGCTACCTGAACGCCACGCTGCCGCTCGGCACCACCGATGTCGGACCCATGGTCCTGGCGATGAAGAATGCCGGCGTCGACGGGTTCACCGGAACCATAGTCCCGGACACCGCTTTCGCGCTCATCACCGGTCTGCGCCAGCAGGGCGTCAACCTCAAGGTCGCTCTCCTGCCGACCGGTTACGGCGGAGACCTGCTCGAGGCCGGCCCCGGCGCGATCGCCGCCGCCCAGAACGTCTACTTCCTCGTCAACGCCGAGCCGATCGAGATGCAGACCGCCGCGACCAGGACCTTCCAGACCGACCTCGCCAGCACGGGAACCGCCGCCGCAGCCACCACCTTCGCGATGTACAACGGCTATGTCTCGGTCGGCCTGCTCGTCGAAGGGCTCAAGAAGGCAGGCGCGAAGCCGACGTCAGCCTCGCTCATCGCGTCGCTTTCCAACATCCATGACTTCACCGCTCTCGGCCTATACGGCACCCACAAGCTCGACGTCAACAACCGCGAGGACACCATCAACGGCGTCGACAACTGCATCTGGGTCACCCAGTTCCGCGGCAGTACCTTCCACGTCGTGGACGGCGCGGCTCCCATCTGCGGAGCGACCCTCGCGGGCAGAACCGTCTCCTGACCGCGACGGTTGAGAACGATCCTCCCGGCCTTGGTCAGGATCCAGCGGGGCTGTCGGGTTCGTTAGTGGTCTGGTCGGGTGACCGCGAGTCCGAGCAGTTCCGGGATCGGCGCGTCGCCGTCGTCCTCCGCGGTCTCGCCCAGTACGAGACCGGCGCCGGTCAGCGCGTTCAGCAGCGTGGGCAGCGGGACGTTGACGACCCCGACGCGGGAGCGGATTCCGTCGCCGAGCAGGGGATGGTGCTCGACGCGCTGGTGGCGCCGGTAGCCGGGGTGGACGGTGCAGGTGCCCTGGCCGTCGCGTTCGACGAAGACGCCGCCGAAGCAGGGATGCGCGCCGACGACCACCAGGCGCCCGCCGGGCCGCAGCACGCGGTGGGCCTCGGCGAACACCGGGGCCAGTTCGTCGAAGTCGGTACTCGTCATGATCATGGTGGCGGCGTCGACGGACTGGTCGCCGAGCGGGAGCCGCTCGGCGCTGGCGACGGCCACGGTGAGTCCCCTGCGGCGGGCGACGCCGAGCTGAGGCGCGGAGACGTCGACGCCGAGAAGCCGCCAGTCCAGTCCGGTCAGCGCGGGGGCGTGCGCGCCGCCGCCGCAGCCCAGGTCAAGGCACAGGCGGCCGTCGCCAGGGCCGAGGAGCCTCGCCAGGAGGCGGTCCGCGGCTCGGGCGAACGGCAGCCCCACACCCCGGGTCGCGTAGGAGTCGTACCAGTCAGCGAAATCGTCGTAGCGCTGGCGCATCTGACCACCCGAGCAGAGACCGAACCGCGCCGCCACCCAATTTGGCGCGGCCGGTCGTCAGGTCAGGCGCGCGGTGTCGGCGGCGTCGTAGGCCTGGATCTCGGCGAGGCGGCGCTCGCGGAGCTTGGTGGTCCAGGCGGGGTCGGAGAGCAGGACGCGGGCGAGCGCGACCAGGTCGAACTCGCCTCGGTGGAACAGCTCCAGCAGCGGGGCGAGACTCAGCGTCGGCGCGAGGCTCTCGTCGTCGCCGTGGAAGGCGAGCGGCACGCCGACCGAGCCGATCGCGATGGTGGGCAGGCCGGTGAGGTTCTTCGCCCAGCCGGCCAGCGTGCGCGGCGAGCCGTCGAATGCCGGCAGCCAGTAACGACGGGTCGAGACGTGCAGCGCGGTGGCCCCGGCCGCCGCGAGTGGGGTGAGCAGCTCCGCGAGCTCCTCGGGAGTCTCCGCGACCCGCGCGTGGAAGTCGGCGCCCTTCCACTGGGAGAACCGGTAGATCACCGGGAAGTCGGGTCCGACCTCGGCGCGGACCGCGGCGACGACCTCGGCCCCGATCCGGGCCCGGTTGGCGAGGCTTCCGCCGTAGCCGTCGGCGCGCTGGTTGGTCCGCGACCAGAAGAACTGGTCGAGCAGGTAGCCGTGCGCTCCGTGCAGCTCGACGCCGTCGAACCCGGCCCGCAGGGCGTCGCCCGCGGCGCGCGCGAAGGAGGCGACCACCTCGTCGATCTGGGCGGTGGTCGCCGGCTCGCCGATCACCGTGCCGTCTGGACGCAGCCCCGACGGCGAGAACACGGGCGCCTCCGGGTGGGGCGGGGCCCCCGCCGCGCGGCCGGCGCCGAGATGCCACAGTTGGGGGACGATCCGCCCGCCGACGGCGTGCACCGCGTCGACGACCCCGCGCCAGCCGGCCAGCGAGTCCTCCCCGTAGAACCGCGGGACCCGGTCGCTGGAGCCGGCGGAGACGTGGTCGACGTAGGTGCCCTCGGTGACGACGAGGCCGACGTGGGCCGCCCGCCGGGCGTAGTAGCCGGCGACGTCGTCGCCCGGCACCCCGTCCGGGGAGTGCTGGCGGGTCATCGGCGCCATCACGAACCGGTTGGCCAGTTCGACACCGGACAGCGAGAACGGCGTGAACAGCGGGGTCACGTCCGCCCCGTCCAGCAGGTGCGTGTTGCTCAGGGTGGGCGCGGTGGTGGCGGCACTCGTCGGCGCGGCACTCGAAGACACAGTCACATGGCGTTCAATCCGGCCGGCCCGGCTGGTGTTCCGGCCCGCCGGTGTGTCGCCGCTGGCGGCGGGGGCGAGCCGGCGCTCCGGTCAGCCGCTCAGCCGCTGGTCGATGAACTGGCGGATGTCCGCGTCGAGCTCGCTCTGTTCGGGTGTGTCGACCATGAAGCCGCCGTGCGGGCACGCCTCCAGGACGTGTAGCTGGGCGTCGACGCCGGCCGCGCGCAGTGCACGGTGCATGCGGACGGTGTTGGACAGGAAGAAGTCTCGCGTGCCGCTGGTGAGCAGGGTTGGGGGAAAGCCCTTGGTGAAGTCGCCGAACAGGGGCGACAGGTAGGGGTGGGCGAGGTCGTGGCCGCCTGCGTAGAGCAGGTTGGCGTTCATGAGGCTTTGGCCGCCGCCGACGGTGTCGATTCCGAGCATCGTGTGAAAGGTGTCGCCGGACTCGGTGAGGTCGGCTTCTGGGCTGATGAGCACCGCGGCGGCGGGCAGTGGCAGACCTTCGTCGCGGGCCCGCAGGATGAGCGCGGCGGCGAGGTTGCCTCCGGCCGAGCCGCCGCCGACCACGACGTTCTCCGGGCCGTAGGACGCGATTGCCTGCCGGTAGACGGCGAGGCAGTCGTCGAGTGGCGTGGGGTAGGGATGGTCCGGGGGCATCCGGTAGTCCGGCGCCCAGACCCGGATACCGAAGCGGTTGGCCGCCGCGATGCCGGTGACCCTGCACAGCTCGTCCCCGCCGCCGACGAGCGCGCCGCCGTGGATGTCGAGGTAGATCCGCCTGTCCGCGGCTCCGGCGCTGTGCGGGGTGATGGTGAAGGTGCGGACGCCGGCGATCTCGGTGTCCTCGACGTCCGCGTTCGGGAGTGGTCCCTGGGTCAGCAGGCCACGCACCAGCTCACTGGTCTGGGCGATCACCGCCCGCCAGGCGTCGAGGTCGTCGGGCGGTGGCTGTGGCGTCCCGCCGATCACGCCCCGCGCCAGCACCGCCTGCGCCTGCGGGCTGATCGAGGTGGGAACCGGGATCTCGCGCGCGGGCACCCGTAAAGCGGGCCGAGAATCGTTCTCGCTCATGGCATCCTCCCCGGCGCGCCGCGGCCTCGGTCAGCAGTCGCCCCTACCGCTCGCTGGCGGGTTGGTGCGGCTTCGGTTCCGCGTCGTCTCGGCTGTCGGTCGAACGGTGGCTGGTGATGCTGACCATATGTTTAGCACGGCGCGATCACCCGCGAAGGAGCCCGCCGGCACAGAAGTCCCAGACTTCAGCGGCGGTCAGCGGATGGTCGTACCCCGCGCTGGCGACGGCGGCGAGGAACAGGGCGGTGTGCAGGACGGCGATGGCCGCCTCGCCAGGCCGCACCCGGGGGCGTACCTGCCCGGCCCGCTCCGCGTCGGCCATCATTTCGGCGAAGACCTGAACAAGCGGTCGGAGCGCGCCCTGGCCGCCGCCTGGATGGGATGAAACCGTCAGCGGGGCGAAATGGCTGAGGAGCCCGGGCCGTCCACGCCCGTCCGGCGCCGACTGCTCGAACAGAACGCGAACTGCCGACCTGAGCCGGTCCAGTGGGTCGGAGCTGTCCAGAATGCTGGCTCTGATCTGCCTTGCGCAGGCCTGAACGGAATCGTTCATCACGGCCAGGAGCAGGTCATCTCTGCTGGAAAAATGCTGATAGAAGGCACGAAAAGACAGCCTCGAACAGCCGAGGACGTCCCGCACGGTGAAACCGGTGAGGCCATTTTCGACAATGAGACCGCGAGCCGCGTCGAGGAGTCGCGTCCTGCTGCTCGCGACCTGTGGGCGGGCCGAGCTGGCTGCGACGCGGGACGAGTTGGTCAGCTCCATCGGTGCGTTCCTTCTTCCAGGTGACGCGGACCTGGTGATCGAGCGGCGGCCGTCGCTCGTGGGTGGACGGTGGCCTCCTCGGAAGGCGCGGACATCGATGGGGGCGGTGACGCGGGTCAGCTAGCGAGGCCCTGTCGGAGGCGAGGACCAGTGCGGCGTCGGTGATACCTTCGGTTTCGAGCCTGTGCTGAACGACCGTACAGGCTGCGGGTGAGCTGGGCAAGATTCCGGTTGGCAGAGCCTCGTACGTCCGGGTGCGCCGCGCCCGGCGGGTGCCCGGCGTGACCCGTAGCGGGCCGCGGGCGTGCCGCGAAAATGGTCGGGCGAGCCGGTTGACATGGGTGGCCGGCCTCGCTATACATGCGTTCAGCGAAATTGTGACCGGCACTACAGGACTTTTGGTGCGGTCGACGTGCGTGGGCGCGCCGTTGTCGTTCGGGGACGGGTGACGCGGGCCCCGCGCCCTGTGCCGCCCGCTGCCGAGGCAGGCGGTGCCGCTCACTCTTCCCCGAAACCCTGCCGCGGGCTGACGCCGGGCGGTGGCCGATAAGGACGCCCACCCTGCCCGCGCGCCGCGGCTCTTCGTGTATCCGTTCGTCCAACCATCACACATTCGGTGAGAACGCCGCGCAGAGAATCGGAGAAGACATGGGCTTATTTAGGCCAGGGAAACGGAAGCGGCTCGGACTGTTGGCGACCTCGGTTGTCGCCACGCTGGTCGGGGCGGTCGCCTGTGGCGGGTCGTCCGCCCCGCAGGGCGGCGCCGGCGCGAGTGCGTCTGGCGGGTCGGCGCCGAAGACGACCGTCACGGTCGGCGTGTTGGCCGACGTCACAGGTGCGGCCGCCTCCGGGAACAAGTCGAGTCTCGACGGGTTCAAGGCGGGCACGTTCTACGCGTCGCGCGAGGGTTACACGATCAAATACATCGTGGCGGACACGGCGACGAACCCGGCGACCGTGCTGTCCATGGCGCAGAAGCTGGTCACCCAGGACCATGTCACCGCCGTTCTGGCCCACTCCGCGTTGTTCTTCGCGGCCGCGCCGTACCTCACCCAGCACAACGTTCCGGTGATCGGGTTCGCCGAGGACGGCCGGGAGTGGTTCACCTCGCCGAACATGTTCTCGATCACCGGACCCAGCTTGGACGACGAGGTCACGACCACCATCGGCCAGATATTCAAGAAGGTCGGGGTTACCAATCTGGCCGCGCTCGCCTACTCCGTCGCGCCGGGATCGCAGGCGGCCGCGAACGAGGCCGCCGCTTCGGGCAGGCTCGCTGGGATCAAGGTCGGCTACCAGAACGTGCAGCTGCCGTTCGGTACGACCGACGTGGGGCCGCCCGTGCTGGCGATGAAGAACGCTGGTATCGACGGGTTCTTCGGTGCGGTGGACGCGAACACGTCATTCGTGATGTTGAAGTCCCTGAAGGACCAGGGCGTCACGCTGAAGGGTGCCCTGCTGGCGACGGGCTACGGAGGCGACCTGGCCCAGGCGGGTCCGGGTGCGTCGCAGATCGCCCAGGGCGCGTATTTCTCGCTTGGTTTCGAGCCGGTGGAGATGCAGACGGCCGCGACGAAGCAGTTCGAGAGCGACCTGAAGTCCGCGGGCGTCACGGGCGAGCCGACGTTCGCGCAGTACGACGGATACGTCACCATGGGCCTGCTGGTCCGGGCGTTGAAGGCCGCCGGTTCCAGCCCGACGTCGGCGTCGCTGTTGACCGCGCTGCGGGGCATCCATGACTGGGACGGGCTGGGTCTGTTCGGTCCGGGCAAGACGTACGACATCAACCAGAAGAAGATCACGACGGGCGAGTGCCTGTTCGTGACCAAGTATGAGGGCAGCGCGTTCAAGCCGGTGCAGGGCGCTCTGCCGATCTGCGGCACCCTGACGGACCAGAAGATCCAACGAGCGTCCTGACGGTCGCCCGAAAGGGGAGCCCTCAGGTCGAGGGCTCCCCTTTTGCCGTGGGCCTGGCGACCTCCTCAGCCCGCGTGGCGAAGTCCGTTGAAGAGGAGATCGGCGAGCTCGGCGAAGGATTCGGCGGCGGACAGTCCGGTGCGTTCGAGCAACGCACCGGACTGGACGGCCTCGATCGCGAGGCCGACGACCTGCGCGGCGAAGACACCGTTGGTGGCACGGAAGACACCGGCGCGGACGCCGTCGTCGATCATTTCCTGAATGCGCTCGGCCGCCTTGGCGGTGTTGCGCCGGTAGATCTCCGCGGTCGGGCCGTAGGTGACCATGTCGGCGTAGAAGGCCGGCGAGTTGCGGCGCATGGCGTGAGCCACGCCCTGCAGGTAGGTGGTGATCTTCACCCGCGGGTCGGCCTGCTCGGCGACGGCGTGCTCGATGCGCTCGGCCTCGGTGCCGAAGAAGTGCTTGGTCGCCGCGATCACCAGCTGTTCCTTCGTGCCGCCGACCCCATACAGGGTCGACTTCGAACAGTGCATCCGGCGGGCGAGGTCGTCGACGGACACCGACGTGAAGCCCTCCGTCAGAAAGATGTCGGTGATCTGCGCCAGGAGCTCCCCGCGCCGAGCCGTGTCGACGCGGCGCCGCCGCGGCGTCCGCAGCGGGGCGGAGGGCGTCGAGCCGACTGGTCGCGTCATGTCCGCAAGTCTGGCCCAGGACGGGGCGACCGGGCGCCTGGACTTGCCCGCTCGGTACGTTAGACGGTACGTTTCGCTCCACTAAAGTACCCATGCGAGGAGTCGTGATGATCGACCCGGCAACACGCACCGACGAGCTGGTGCGGAGGTACTCGGCGCCATCGCTGGACGTCGCCCAGTTACTGTGCGATCGCCATCCAGGTCACGCGGTCGCGGCGCGGGTCATCGGGGACGATCTGGCCGAGACGACCCTCACCTACGCGGAACTGGCCGAGTCGTCGCGGCGGTTCGCCGCCGTGCTGAGCGAGCGTGGCATCGGGCGCGGTGACCGCGTGGCGACGCTGATGGGCAAGAGCGTCGACCTGTTCACCGTGCTGGTGGGGATCTGGCGGGTGGGCGCGGTGTACGTCCCGCTGTTCACCGCCTTCGCCGAGGCCGCGGTGACCGACCGGCTGCATCGCTCGCAGACCCGCCTGGTGATCGTCGATCCTGACCAGCGCCACAAGATCGGCGAGGGCGCCTGGGCGGTGCTGCCGGCCGACGAACTGGCGGCCGAGGTGGCGCGTGCTGAGCCTTGGGTTCCGGGCTCGGTCGCGGTCGGGGGCGGCGGTGCATTGGTGCACATGTTCACCTCGGGCACCACCGGGTCCCCGAAGGGCGTCGTGCATCCGGCCGCCTATCTCGGCGGCTGGCACAGCTACCTGGAGTTCGGGCTCGGAGTCGGCCCGAACAGCGTTTTCTGGTCCGCGGCCGACCCCGGCTGGGCCTATGGCCTGTACACGGCGATCCTCGCGCCGCTGGCGGCTGGAATACCGACGATTCTGCTGCGCGGCGGATTCTCCGCGGAGGCCACCCGACGGGTGCTCTCGCAGCTGAAGGTGACCAACTTCGCCGGTGCCCCGACCGCCTATCGCGGCCTGCGTAATTCCGGTGAGATCCAGCCGGGAACGCTCAACGTGCCGCATCTGTCCAGCGCGGGGGAGCCGCTGACGCCCGATGTGAACGCCTGGGCGCCCGAGGCTCTGGGCACGCGGGTGCATGACCACTACGGGCAGACCGAGGTCGGCATGCCGATCGGCTTCCCCCACCACGAAGCCGTGGCGGTGCCGATCGTGGACGGCGCGATGGGGGTCGCGCTGCCCGGCTGGTCGGCGACGGTGCTGGCCCCGGACCGCGACGAGCCCGCCGAGCCGGGAACCGTCGGCCGGCTCGCCCTCGTCGTCGCGGACAGCCCGTTCATGACCTTCGCGGCGTACGCCGACGGCGACGACCACGGCCGGTTCGTCGGCGGCGGCGGGTACTACGTCACGGGTGACACCGCGAGCATCGACGCCGCCGGGATCGTTCGCTTCTCCTCGCGCGACGACGATGTGATCATCATGGCCGGCTATCGCATCGGCCCGTTCGACGTGGAGTCGGTGCTCGCGCAACATCCCGCGGTCGCCGAGTGCGCCGTGATCGCCGCGCCGGACGAGACCCGAGGCGAGGTCGTCGAGGCCTACGTGGTGACCGCCTCCAGCAGTGCTGTCACCGAAGACGAGCTGCAGCGGTGGGTGAAGGACCGCTACGCCGCGCACGCGTACCCGCGCCGGGTCCATTTCGTGCCCGGCCTGCCGAAGACACCGAGCGGCAAGATCCAGCGGGCCGAGCTGCGCCGGCAGCGCCGCGCGCGCGTCCTCGGCGGGCCCGGCTCCCGATGAACGATACGGAGATCCTGCGCGTCGAACGGTCGGGCCCAGTGCGGGTGCTGACGATGAACCGGCCGCACCGGCGCAACGCACTGGACGCGGCGCTGGTCGACGCCCTCGACCAGGCACTGGACAAGGCCGAAGGGGACCCGGAGACGCACGCGGTCGTGCTGCTCGGCGCGGGCCGGAGTTTCTGCGCCGGCGCCGACCTGCGGTACTTCCTGGCGCTCGGCGAGCGCGGTGAGACGCCGCTGGCGTTTCTGCGGACCGTGTCCGCCTTGGCCACCCGGCTGGAGATCAGCCCGTTGCCGGTCGTGGCGGGGCTGCACGGCCACGCCGTCGCGGGCGGCATCGAGCTGGCGCTGGCCTGCGACGTCGTCGTCGCCGCGGCCGGCACGCTGATCGGGGACGGGCACGTCCTGAACAACCTGATGCCCGCCGGGGGCGCCGCGGTGCGGATGCCGCGGCTGCTGGGCCAGGCGACCGCGCGGCGGCTCGCGCTGACCGGCGAGCTGATGCCCGCCGAGCGGCTGGCCGCCACCGGCTGGCCCCACGAGGTCGTCGCGCCGGACGAGGTCGGGCCGGCCGCGCTGCGGATCGCCGAGACCCTGGCCCAGACACACGGGCCGGCCCAGAGCAGCTACAAGCGACTGCTCGCCCAGACGCCGGCGATGGAGACTCCCGCCGCGCTGGCCTTGGAACTGGACGTCTTCGACGCGCACTGGGCCGCGTACGACGTCGCCGCCGCGCTGCGGGACTTCGTCAACCGCCCCGCCACCCCGCGAACGGAGCAGCCAGCGTGAACCGCTTCACCGACCAGGTCGTCCTCGTCACGGGTGGTGGCCAGGGCCTCGGCGCGGCGATGGCACACCGGTTCGCCGCCGAGGGTGCGACCGTGGTCATCGGCGACATCGACAAGGACACCGCGGCCGCCCAGGCCGACGCGCTGCGAACCCAGTTCGGTCAGCCCGCCGAGGCCATCGGCATCGACGTGACGGACTCGACCGCGATCACCGAATGGATCGACGAGGTGGCCGCCCGGCTCGGCCGGATCGACGTGCTCATCAACAACGCCGGCATCATCCGGGACAACCGGGTCACCGCGATCAGTGACGCCGACTGGCACGCCGTCGTGGACGTCTCCCTGACCGGCAGCTTTCTCTGCGCGCGGGCGGCGATCCCGCACATGCGCGCCCGCCGCTATGGGCGCATCGTGTCGTTCAGCTCGATGAGCTGGCGCGGCAACTTCGGGCAGGCGAACTACGTCGCCGCGAAGGCCGGGATCGTCGGCCTGACCCGCGCCATCGCGCTGGAAACCGCCCGGGACGGCATCACCGTCAACGCCATCGCCCCCGGGCTGATCGAGACCCCGATGCTCGCCTCGATGAACGCGCCGGCCCGGGCGAAGCTCGTCGCCAAGGTGCCGCAGCGCGCCACCGGCCAGCCCACGGACATCGCCGAGGCGGCCGCGTTCCTAACCTCGCCGGCGGCCGGCTACATCACCGGCGTCGTTCTCGACGTCGACGGCGGGCTCGGTATCGGCTCGTCCATTCGCTAACCCCGCACCTGCTGCCGAGAGGAATGCCAGCTGTGACGAGTGCCCACCCCCCGACGCGGATTCCCGAACGACTGGTCCCGGTCCCCACCACGCTGAGCGAGCCCGCGCAGGCCATCATCTCGATGGGCAATCCGCTGCCTTTCAAGCCATGGCCGCCGCTGGACGACCGCGAGGCGGTCCAGGCGTTCATCGACGAGCGGAACGCGGCGGCGCCGCCGGGCGCGGAAGGGCCGATGGTCGCGTCCTGCTACGGCGCCGCCGACACCGGCGTGCCCTGCGCGACCGCCCGCATCGAGCTCGACGGCGTCGGCGTCTGGCAGGCGATTCCGGACAGCCTTGCCGCTGACGATCGCCGGGTCTACCTGGTCATTCACGGAGCGTGGATCTACGGCGGTGGCGAGCTGGCCCGGCTGGGAGCCGCGATGACGGCCGGCGGCCTCGGCGCGAAAACCTGGGCCGTGGACTACCGGATGCCGCCGTTCCATCCGTTCCCGACCCCGCTCGACGACTGCCTGACCGCCTACCGCGCGTTGCTCGAAGCGCACCGGCCCGAGGACATCATCATCGGCGGGATGTCCGGCGGGGCGAACCTCACCGTCGCGACGATTCTGCGGGCCCGCGACGAGGGCCTGCCGCTGCCGGCCGCCGCGGTGGTGAACACGCCTCCCATCGACCTCACCAAGGTCGGTGACTCCTACCAGGCCAGTCAGGGCGTGGACATCTCCTACGACGAGGGCGAGCTGGAAACCGTCTTCCAGCTCTACACCAACGGGCACGACCGGCGTGACCCGTATGTCTCCCCGCTGTTCGGCGACTTCGGCAAGGGCTTCCCGCCGACCATCCTGACCACCGGCACCCGCGACTTCCTGCTCTCGGACACCGTGCGACTGCACCGCACACTGCTGACCGCGGGAGTGGAGGCGGAACTGCACGTCTGGGAAGGCGCGCCGCACTTCATGTTCCTCGGCCTGGCCCCGGAGGACCATCAGCGCCAGGCGCAGGTACGCGTGTTCTGCGAACGGCAGTGGGCGGACGCCCGATGAAGCTCAACCTGATGAGCCGCCTGCTGCAGAAGACCCAGCAGTTACCACCGCCGCTCACCCGCGATGTCACCGTGGACCGCAACCTGCGAGTGCCGATGCGCGACGGCGTCGAGCTGGTCGCCGACCACTGGTTCCCGAAGTCCGGCGCGGACGGCCTGCCGACCGTCCTGATGCGCACCACGTACGGCAGCCACACCTCGGCGACCTATCCGCTCGCCCGGCCCATCGCCGAGCGCGGATTCCAGGTGTTCATCACCAACGCCCGGGGGACCTTCGGCTCCGGCGGCACCTTCGACCCGCTTCGTGGCGAACGTGACGACGGTCTGGACACGTTGGACTGGATCGTCAAACAACCCTGGTTCGGCGACTCGATCCTGCTCTACGGGCCCAGCTATCTCGGCTACACCCAGTGGGCCGTCGCCGCCCAGGCGCCTCCGCAGGTCAAGGCCATGATCCCGATTCAGAGCGAGTCGGCGACGATGCTGGAATTCCTGCGCCCCGACGGCTTCGCGCTGGAGATCCCGTTCATCTGGGGCTTCGTGGTCGACGGGCAGGAACGTCCGCTGGCGCTGCTGCGCCACCCCGGCCTGGCCGGACGGCGCAAGATGAACCGCCTGATCGCGAGTCTGCCGCTGGACACGGCCGACCAGCGCGGCGTCGGCCATCGCATCGACTACCTCCAGAACATGCTGACCCACGACGCCACCTCCCCGTACTGGGCGCGCGCCGACCACAGCGGCCGGGTCGCCGACGTGACGATCCCGGTCAGCTCCATCGCCGGCTGGCACGACTTCTTCCTGCCCGGCCAGCTCCGCGACTTCAGCGCCCTGCAGGCGGCCGGCCGCCCGGCTCGGCTCACCGTCGGGCCCTGGGCGCACAGCATGACGGCCGAACCGATCAAGCTCGGCATGCAGGAGCTGCTCGATTTCGGCATCTCCCACGCCCGTGGGGACCAACCCGTCGAGCGCGCGCCCGTTCGGCTGTTCGTCCAGGGCGTCGACGAGTGGCGTGACTTCTCCTCGTGGCCACCCGAGGGCTATTCGCCCCAGCGGCTCCAGCTACAACCTGGCGGCGGTCTGTCCACGGACGACCCGGCGGACTCGGCCCCTGACGGCTACCGCTACGACCCGGCCGACCCGACTCCCGCCGTCGGCGGATCCCGTTTCCAAACCAACACCGGCTCCGTCGACAACACCCGGCTCGAGGCGCGGCCCGACGTTCTCACATACACCACACCGCCGCTGGACCACGACGTCGAGATCATCGGCGACGTCGACGCCGAGATCTGGTTCCGGTCCAGCCTGCCGTTCGCCGACGTCTTCGTCCGGGTCTGCGAGGTCAGGATCGACGGACGATCCTTCAACGTCACCGACGGCCTCACCAGCCTGACCGACGCCGACCAGGACACCCGCGCGCGGGTGCGACTGTTCGCCACCGCCTACCGGTTCAAGAAAGGCCACCGGATCCGCGTCCAGATCTCCAGCGGCGCCTTCCCTCGGTACAACCGCAACCCCGGCACCGGCGAGCCCCGCGGCAGCGCGACAACACTCCGAGCCGCCAGCCAGACCGTCTTCCACGACCCAGCCCACCCGTCAGCGGTGATCCTCCCGATCCGCCACGGCGACTGACGCGGCGAGACGCGAACACATCCGACGGCTGTTCGTCGCGGGACCCACGCGGCACGAAAAAAGGGAGTAGCAATGCCAGACAATCGGTTGCCGGGTCAGTTCCGGGGGAGACGATGGCGCGGCCTCTTAGGGCTGATGGCGGTCACGTTAACCGCCACATTAGCCGTCCAGGCCTGCACATCCTCGTCGTCGAGTGCCTCGGCGCCCACGTCCTCGGCGGCCAGCAGCCTTCCTGTCAGGATCTCGGAGCTGCCGGTCCCGCCGACCGTCCCAGCGGACGGCACCTGTACCACTCCCACCGGCTGCGTCTCAGCGGACTGGGGCGGCATAGGCTCTCCCGGGTTCTACTGGGACTCCCACTATGTGCTGCTGGGCGTCACCTATGCCGGCGCTCCCGCCGCGCCCAACCCGGCCAGCATCTACACCGGCGGGCAGGTCGTCGTCGTGAGGACAGACGGCACCAAATTCGCCGACGGCAACGCCTGGAAGTGCGTCACCTGCGGGGTCGCCTTCGGCGCGGATATCGACCCGACCCAGTTCATCTACCCGCCCGCGCACGAGCTGCCTGACGGAAGGCGAGTCCTCGTCGGCAACGGGATACTCGAGTGCGGCCCGAACGGCGCCGACTACGCCGTGACGGATCCGCGGTGCACGCCCGCGAACACTCGCATTGCCCCCATCTACTGGGGCACCAAGCCGTTGCGCGGCCTGACGGGCCGGGAATGGCGGCTCAGCCCCGACGGTGTTCACCTCGCCTGGGACACCCTGGACCTGGCCACCTTCAGCGAGGTCCCGTTCGCCGGGCGCCTCAGCTACGACAAGGCGAGCCGGCGCTACAACCTCATCAACGTCTCGGCGCTCTACAACCCGGCGGACACCAAATACGCGCCGTACGTCGTGGGCCCTGGGAACAAGCTCACCTTCAACAGCGCCGGCATGGTGGGCGAGCTCCGGGGCTGGAACAACGACGGCACGGCGACGCTCGGGATCCAGGCCTATGAGTCGGACAGCGTCGACGCCTGGGAGACCTCACTCTCGACCGGGAAGTCCCGGCCGCTCACCGACCACGCCGAGTACACGGACCCGATGTCCATGTCGCCGAACGGCAGGTGGCTCCTCGCCGAGGAGGTGATCGGCTCCGGCAGGCTGGACTTCATCTCGGGCATGGAGGGCATTCCGCCGATCACCGACCAGCTCTCGACGATCGGCTACGTGTCGGGCATCCGCAACAACGGCAACCGCCGGTTCTTCCTGCCCTGGCTGGTGGGAACGGACGGCAAGGTCAACCAGCAGATCAACAAGGGCGCCGACCCGGCCTGGAACGCGGCCGCGGACCCCGCCTGGCTGGCTGACAGCACCGCGGTGGTCTACACCGAGAACCTGGCCTGCGGCGCCAACCCGACCCTGCACAAGTGCCCCGACTCGACCGAGCCGGGCGGCCGCAACAGCAGGACGATGATCGCTCGGTTCCCCACGCTCCGCGCGAGCAAGGCCGTGGCGCCCGCGGTCACGTCCGACCGGACCTGGGGACTGCCGGCGACTCAGGGACAGGAGCTCCCGCTGCCGACCCCGCTGCCAGCCGGCACCTACACGGTGGACGGGAAGGTATCGGGAAGCGCCAGCGTGGTGATCACCCACAACGCGGCCGACACGGCGATCGCGAGCATCGACGTCACCTTCCACGACATCGTCGACAAGCCGGGCTACGTGATAAACGGGACCGAGAAGGTAAGCATCGTCGGTACCACGCCCCTCAACGAGGTCGTGACCTGGAACGCGGACGTCAGGCTCTCCGGCAGGCACACCGGAAGCAAGGTGACCAGCCCGGGCGGCTTCACCCTCGGTCCGGACCTGCTCCTGCAGAACAAGTTCCTGCCGACCGGAACGATGACGACCGTCATCGATGGACACACCTACACCCAGCCCGCCAGCGGAGCCTGACAGCGTGGTGAGCGCCGTCTGATCTCGGCCCGCGGTGGCAGTCGTCGGGTGCGCCGGTCACGGCGCACCCGATGGCTGCCACTTGATGTGGAACACCTTTGATTCCTACGGCAGCTCAGCGGCCGTGGGTGTGGAAAGCGCTTTGGACGTGGAGGCGAGGCCTGCCGCCTGGGCGATGAAAGCGTCGAGACGCTCCCAGAGCAGGTGACGGGTGGGTGCGAAGTTGTGCATGTGCGCCATCCGTCGGAGCCGGAATACGGCGAGGTCGCGCGCCGAGGTGAAGGCGGCGGCCTCGGTGAGAAGTGGGCGCACGACATCCCGTTCACCGGCGACCAGCAGAACGGGCACGTCGACCGCGGCGACCTCGGCGGCGATCGCTCCTGGTTCGAGGAGAGTCACCGCGAGACTGGGCACGGTCATGCTCGACCACGGCAGCGCCGCCGTCTTGACCGGGATGCCTGCCTCGATGTCGGCCGCCGCGAGCGGGGAGAGCTCCTCCACCCAGTGGAACGCCCAGGGCCAGTCGAGGTCGGCGAGAATGCCGGTCCTCGCTTGGTCCGGGACGACACTCGAAGCCGCCGGCTGCCGGCGCGGAATCGTCGTTTCGATCACGCTGCTCCCCATCAGCGCGATGGCGTCGAACGTCCGGTGCTGGGCCTGCATGGCGGCGGCGATGTGGCCGCCCATCGACTGACCGGCGCCGACGACGGCCGAGATCTCGACGCAGGGCACCGCGCCGGCCGCGAGGGTGCCGTCCCGCAGCCGTTCCAGCACGGCCGTGAGCGCGGCGTGATTCGCGGCGGCCACGAGCGGAAGCGTGGTGAGGTCCGGGCCGGGGCTGGTGCTGTCTCCGGCCCCGAGGTGGTCGAGCGCCACGACGATGGTCCCGCGGCGGGCGTGGTGGTCGGCCTGGCTGTACCCGCGATCGGGCAGGTCGAAGTAGCGACGGCCGTATCCGCCTCCGGGAAGAAGGACGAGGACCGGCGAAGCCGCGCTGCGCGCCTCGCCCGCGAGCACGTGCACGGTCGCTGCGATCTCCCACGCCGCTTCACCGACGGGTGTCCCGGGAACCGCCACACGGATGTCGATGACCTTGACGTCGGTTCCTGTGTCTGACATAGCTGCTCCAGCATTCGAGGCGATCGTCCGCGGTGGGCGCTCCGATCGCGTTGACACGCGCGGTCGTCCTTGCTATACATCCGTTCAGCAGGAACATGAGGCAGTACACCGTACGACATTCGGGCGGGGCGGCGGCATCGAGTAAACCGGTGTCCCTGGGGGTTGGGTGGCAGGGCCGCCCCGCCGTCCGCCCGGGTCTCGGGACCGGGTTTTCGGCGTGCCCTTTTGCCGAATTCTGGCCCGGGATTCAACGATTGGCGATGGCTGACGGTGCCTCCGATCCAGCCGCGAGTTCGCGGGTCGCGAGTCCTCGCGCTGAGTCCACGGCCAGCCATCGCGTTTCGGCGGCATCGCCGTGAACAGGATAAGGGGAAAGATGGATCTATCCGTGCACGTGCGGCGGAAACGGCTTGGCCTGGCGGCCGTTGGCATGGTCGCCATGCTGCTCGGGGTGGCGGCCTGCGGCGGCTCGTCCGGCGGCGGCACGAGTGCCGCCGGGGGGTCCGCGTCCAGGGCGACGGTCACGGTCGGCGTGTTAGCTGACGTGACCGGTGCGGCCGCGTCCGGGAACAAGTCGAGTCTCGACGGGTTCAAGGCGGGCACGTACTACGCCTCCCGGCAGGGATACACGATCAAGTATGTCGTCGCGGACACGGCGACGAACCCGGCGACCGTGCTGTCGGCGGCGCAGAAGCTGGTCACCCAGGATCATGTCCTCGCGGTTCTCGCGCACTCGGCGTTGTTCTTCGCGGCCGCGCCCTACCTCACCGCGCACAACGTTCCGGTGATCGGCTTCGCCCAGGACGGCCGGGAGTGGTTCTCCTCTCCGAACATGTTCTCCATCACGGGACCCACGCTGAACGACGAGGTCACGACGACTCTGGGCCAGGCGATGAAGAAGCTGGGCGTGACCAACCTGGCGACGCTGGCCTACTCGGTGTCGCCGCAGTCGCAGGCCGCCGCGAACGAGGCGGCCGCGTCGGCGAAGCTAGCCGGGGTCAAGGTCGGCTACCAGAACGTCCAGCTGCCGTTCGGTACCACGGACATCGGCCCGGTGGTGCTGGCGATGAAGAACGCCGGCGTCGACGGGTTCTTCGCGACCGTCGACCCGAACACGGCCTTCGTGCTCCTCAAGGCGCTGCAGGACCAGGGCGTGAAGCTCAAGGCCTCGCTCCTGCCCACCGGGTATGGCGGTGACCTGACGCAGGCGGGCCCGGGCGCGACGCAGACCGTGCAGGGTTCCTACTTCTCGCTGGCCTACGAGCCGGTCGAGATGCAGACGGCCGCGACGAAGCAGTTCGAGAGTGACCTGAAGTTCGCGGGGGTCACGGGCGAGCCGACGTTCGCGCAGTACGACGGGTACATCACCATGGGCCTGCTGGTCCGGGCACTGAAGGCCGCTGGCGCGGACCCGACGTCGGCGTCGCTGCTGACGGCGCTGCGGGGCATTCACGACTGGGACGGGCTGGGTCTGTTCGGTCCGGGCAAGACGTACGACATCAACCAGAAGAAGATCACGACGGGCGAGTGCCTGTTCGTGTCCAAATACGAGGGCAGCGCCTTCACGCCCGTTCAGGGCGCTCTGCCGATCTGCGGCACCCTGACGGACCAGAAGATCCAACGGGCGTCCTGAGGCTAGAGCTGCGAACCTCGCCGGGTCCGTCCGCCCTCGCGGCGGGCGGGCCCGGCTTTGTAGTCGTCCCAGGTCGAGCGGGGGGACGCTTCGTTCGCGGCCCCGTCCGGGTCGCCTGGTAGCTGAGAGGGACGAAGAGGGATGGCGATTGCGGCGGACCTGCCCTCGGGTCCTGGCGGCGCGCTCTCGGCAGAGCGCCAGCGGACCCGGGCGCGCCTTCTGAAGGCCGCTCGGATCGTCTTCGAGCGCGATGGCTTCAGACGGTCGCGGATCACTGACATCGCGCATCTCGGCGGCCTCGCTCACGGCGGCTTCTATCGCTACTTCGACTCCAAGGAGACCGTCTTCCTGGAGCTCGTGGAGGCCGCGGCCGAACGCCTCGGCACCCCGTTGGATGGCGTCGCCTTCGACTCCGACCCGCTGGAGGACCTGCCCGACCGGATGCGCTCGAGCATTCGCCGGTATCTGGAGACCTATCAGGACGGAGCCCGGATACTCGGCCTGATCCGGGAGACCGGGCACGAGAACGACCGGCTACGCGTGCTGTGGCGCGATCCGCGGCGCCCCGACGTGGAGCGACACGTCGAGGCGGTCCGCCAGCTGCAGCTGCGCGGCCTGATCGAGACCAGAGTCAGCCCGCTGGTCATGGTGTTCGGGGTCATCGGCATGCTGGAACGGTTCGCCGACCGATGGCTGGTAGACGGCGCCATTACCTGCGACCTCGACGTCGCCGTCGAGCAGCTCGCTCGACTGTCCCTGCAGGCGCTACGGATACCGGACCGTCCCGGGTGAAGCCGGCGGTCTTCGTTGGCTCGATCCCACCCTGTGCCGAATCTGCGAACTAGCGTCGTTTCCTGCCTGAGTCAGATTTCCCCCATCATTCGCAGGCCGCGCTGCCGAACCCGTCTGACAACAGGTGTCCGAAGTCAGGAAGGATGATAATGAATCCAACGACGGAACCTTCTCCGGCTGTGCAGGTAATGGGACCAATCCCCGTGACGGTCGAGTCCGGCCCGCCTTTCGGTGGCGCGGAATCCCCGGTGGGGCTCGACGAGACGTCGGTGTCCGAGTTATTACGGCGCCATGACTTCGTTGAAGAGGAGTTCTTCGTCTCGGGCACCGTTGACGGCCAGCCCTATACGACCTCGCTCCTGATCCGCCGGCCGGCCACGGCGGCGGGTTTCTCCGGCCTGATCGCGCTCGAACCCGTCCACGTGCAGGGGGCGCTGGGACTGTGGCAGACCTGCCATCCCGCGATCCTGGCGGACGGCCACGTCTGGGTCACGGTGGGCTCACAGCTCGCTGCCGTCGAAGGGCCGATCAAGCTCGCCAACCCGAGCCGGTACGCGGGCCTGCACGTTCCCTCCGTGCCGGCGAGCGAGGAAAGCTTCGCCGCGCTCCTGGAATGGCAGCAGGGCGATGACGCCAACCCGCCACGCACGTTGTTCGCGATCGACGCGGTCTCGAACGAGATCATGACGCAGGTCGGCGTCCTGTTGAAGACGGGCTCGAAGGACGGCCCACTGCCCGGTTTCACGGTCGAGCGCCTCATCATGGGTGGGGCCTCGCAGACGGGCATGGCGACCCTCAATTACATCGTGCCGGCCATCCAAACGCCCGCCTGTCGGCTGAGAAGCCGGTGTATGACGGTTTCCTGCCGATGGCCGCGCCAGGCTGGACGCCGGCGGCCGGTGGCGACGCCGCGGTAGTTCATACCTTCACCGAGGGCGACCTCGTTCTGTTCGGCGTAATCGGCAAGGACGGCGTCGTGGCCGCGAGGCCAGACGGCGACGCGACGAACGACCGGTATCGCTCCTACCAGGTCCCTGCCTGCCCACACCTGCCCACCCGGGGCCTGCGCGATGCCAACGGCGTTCCTCAGCTTGGCCTCACCCTGGAGCCGGGCGAACGGCTGAATCAGTTTCCGTCCGCGCCCTTCAACCACGCCGCCTTCGTCCACCTCGTGAACTGGGTGACGAAAGACCTGGCCCCGCCCCGCGCGGCGCCGATAGCGATCGCGAACGGCGCGATCGTGACGGACGAGTTCGGCAACGCGAAGGGCGGCGTACGCTCACCCTACGTCGATGTGCCAACCGCGCGTTATATCCCCGCGCGCTACCTGCGTAACCTGATCGGCGTCGAGCTGCCGTTCGCGCCCGAGCAGCTCGACCAGCTGTACGGGTCGCGTGCGGACTATCTGATCCGCTTCAACCAGAGCCTCGACGAAGCGATCAACGCCGGCTCGATCCTGCCCGCGGACGGCGACCTGCTGCGGCAGGAAGAGACTGAAACAGCGCCGCTCTGAGCGAGGAGACCGATCGCGGGTGCGCGGCAAGCCTGGGCCTACTCGCCGACAGTCTTGGTGCTGCTGCCGTAACCACCGTCCCGCCGCGGTTTCCCGAAGCCATCGAGATGTAGTGCCAGGTCCGGCGAGGTCGGTCCGCCGGCTTGATCGTCGTTTTGGCCCTCACGTGGTTGCAAAACCGCCGCGCTTACAGCCACGCGAGGGCGAAAACAGCGATCTTGCTGGTCTTGGGACGAGGCTAACCGGGTCAGATGCGGCACTGGCCTGCGCGACCCTCGCCTTCCGGCACCGCGGTCTTCTGTCAGGTGAGGCGGACCTGGTCGCGGTGGTCCCGCCAGGGCTTGGTGGCCCAGTAGAGGTCGTCGGGGTCCTCGATGAGTTCTAGGTAGACGCCGAGTTCGGCGTAGGTGTCGATGAAGGAGACCTTCACGGTGCCGAACCGTCCGGACATCGCCTCGGCGAAGCCAAAGTCCGCCGCCGCGGCCACGGACTCGGCGAGGTTCGCGACGAGGTAGCCGTAGTGGTGCGGCCCTGGCCCGCGCTCGGTGAGGAACTCGTGCTGGATCGTGGCGCCCGCGAGCGGCTGCATGAGCTCGACCTGCATGTTGCCCGTGCGGGCGTAGCCGAGCGCGAGGCCGCCGGCGACCCGCTCGCCGCGCAGCGTCCATTTCTGTTCCATGCGGAACTCGGCGAACTCGCCGCAGCCGAGCGTGTCCTGCATGGCTTTCTTGGCGGCGTCGAGGTCGGCCACCACCCACGCCGTCTGGAAGAAGCTGGGTCCGATGCGGCCCAGCAGGCCGCCCAGGTCCCTGGCCGCTCCGGCCCGCTCCTCGCTCAGTGTCGCGGCCGGCTCCTGATCCGATGTCATCGCATGCTCCTCTTTCGCGGCCTGGGCCGCGTCACGGATTTCCTGGCCGGCAGTCGGGCCGTCAGCCGATGGTCCGGCCGCCGTTGACGCCGACGACCTGGCCGGTGATGAAGCTGGCCTCGTCCCGAACGAGGTAGGCGCACGCGGCCGCGATGTCCTCGGGACGGCCGACCCTGCGCACCGGGGTCGTCTTCACGTGCGTCTCGACGCCCTGGCCGAGGAAGCCGGCGGCCTGGCTGGTCTGCAGGGTCGGCGTGTCGACGAAGCTCGGCGGGATCGCGTTCACCGTGATTCCCTTGGGCCCGAGCTCCTTCGCCAGGGACATGGTGAGGCCGATGACGCCGGCCTTGGTCGCGGCGTAATGGGTCTGCAGCGCGTTTCCGGTCTGGCCGGCGGAGGACGCGATGTTCACGATCCGGCCCCAGCGGGCCGCGATCATGCCGGGAGCGATGGCCTGGCAACAGTCGAACGTGCCGCGCAGGTTGACCGCGAACACCCGGTCGTAGTCGTCGCGGGTGATGTCGAGAAACCGTTTGAACGGTGAGATCCCCGCGTTGTTCACCAGGATCGTCGCTGGCCCGAAAACGGCGTCGACCTCGGCAGCCGCTGCGTCGATCCGGGCCCGGTCGGCAACGTCGACGGCCAGCCCGATGGCCCGGCCACCGGCCTCCTCGATCGCGGCGGCGGTGGCCTTCGCGGTGTCGCCGTCGAGATCCCAGACGGCGACGGCCGCGCCCTCGGCGGCCAGCCGACTGCTGATGGCCGCGCCGATGCCACGGCCACCGCCGGTCACGATCACGGTTTTGGGCTCGGCCCACGCCGGAAACGAACTCATGCTGAACGACCGTACAGGAGGTGTGGTGGGGCGGCAACGGGACGGATGATCAACGGATCCGCGCTTTCCTGAATCAAGGTTCCACGGGTGTCGCGCGGCTCGGGCCCCGGGGCGCTGGGTACGGTCGACAGATGTCCATGGGTCGCGCCGCCGCCATCGAGGCAGGGCGGACCGTCCGCTGGCCCGGTCTTGCGGGGTCGGTCGCGCGGTCGTCGGGCGTGGCCCGTCAAATTAAACGCCAGTTCAGCACGGGTGGCTTCACGGCGTCAAGGAGAATCGAAACATGACCGCACCGCGCCGTACCGGCACCGAGAGCTCGACGACCCGGGCGTTCCTGCTGGACATCACCGAGCGCATCATGCGCGAGGAGGGCTACGCCGGTGTGAGCTCACGCAGTGTCGCCAAGCGGGCCGGCGTCACCCCCGCGCTGATCCACTACTACTTCCCGACGCTGGATGACCTGTTCCTGGCCCTTTTCCGGCGGGGTGCCGAGCGCAACCTCGAACGGCACGAGCGCGTGCTCTCCTCGCCGCAGCCGCTGCGTGAGCTGTGGGAGCTGATGACCGAGCCCACCCGCTCCGCGCTGCTGACCGAGTTCATGGCGCTGGCGAACCACCGCAAGAGCATCCGTGACGAGATCGCCGAGTACTCGAAGCGGTCCCGGCGTCAGCAGACCGAGCTGCTCGCGAGCGGGACGGCGCAGTACGGGCCCGGCCTGGCCGAGATCCCGGCACCGGCGCTGATCTTCCTCATGGGCGCCGTCAGCCGCGCGTTCGTCGCGGAGGACGCCCTCGGCATCTCCGACGGCCACGCCGAGGTGCGCGCGCTCGTGGAGCGGCTGCTCGCGCAGGCTGCTCCCGTTGAGCCGGTCGCCAAGGAATCCTGATCCGCTGCGCTGAACGCCCGATCAGCATCCCTGGTACGGTACCGCCGGCCGGAAAAGCGGATGCGCGAGAGAGGCGAATCAGCCATGGCTCTTCGTGTGGTGCAGTGGACGATGGGCGGCGTGGCTCGAGCCGCGGTGCGGGCGGTGATCGCGCACCCCGAGTTGGAGCTGGTGGGCTGCTACGTCTGGAGCGCGACAAAGGCAGGTCGAGACGTCGGTGAGCTTGCCGGCTTAGCCCGGATCGGCATCACCGCGACCAACGACTTCGACGAGATCGTCGCGCTGCGGCCGGACGTCGTCGCCTACATGCCGCTGGTCTGGAACGTCGATGACATGGTCCGGCTCCTGGCGGCCGGCATCAACGTCGTCTCGACGGCCAACTTCATCACCGGGCATTCGTACGGCGAGCCGGACCGGCTCCGGCTCGACGAGGCGGCGAAGAAGGGCGGCGTGTCGCTCTACGGGAGCGGCATCAACCCGGGGCTCGCGAGCGCGGTGGCTCTCACCGCGGCGGCGGCCTGCCGGGAGATCGAACAGATCTCCATCTTCGAGCAGTCCGACGCGACCTCCTACGAGTCGGCCGAGACCTGGCGGTCCCTCGGCTTCGGGTCGCCGCCGGAGACTCCCGGGCTGGTCGAGACCGCGCGGGAGCGCCAGCTGGTCTTCCGCGACGTCGTCGAGGTCATGGCCCAGACCCTGCGGGTGCGGCTCGACGAGGTGCACTACGCCGCCGAGTTCGGCGTCGCGACCAAGGAACTGCACCTGGGCTACATGGACATCCCGAAAGGCACCGTCTGTGGGCTGAACGGGACCTGGCAGGGGATCGTCGCGGGCAGGCCGCTGATCGCGGTGGGGCTGCTGTGGCGGCTCGGGCAGGCCATGGAACCGGACTGGGAGATCAACGAGGGCTACCAGATCGAGGTGCGCGGCATTCCGAACGTCCGGCTCCGCTACGAGCTGGACTATCCGGCGAACGCCCTCGACAAGGACGCGAACACCGCGAACCCGGCGGTGAACGCGATCCCCGCCGTGGTGGCCGCCCGCCCCGGCATCGTCACCATGGCCGACCTTCCGCTGGTCACGGCGGGCTCGGTGCAGGCTGCTCCGCTGGCCGGTTGACGGCTCTGGTCCCTAACCCCTGGTCGGCGCGGCTTCGACGGGCTCGCCGCACCAGAATCCGTCCGGCCGGTTTCCGGGCACGGTCGTGAAGCCCGTTCCGGTGGGGTTGACCTTGAGGAAGTTGAAGCACGGCGGCGGAGCGGCCGGCCGCGAGAGATCCGTCGGCGCGAACAGTCCGCTGCCGGTGAAGTCGTGGACCTGGCGCAGGTTCGTGATGAACGCGGGACGGGTCGGGCAGGCTCCGGCGACCTCAAGGCCTTTGATCATCTCGTCGGCGGCGACGTAGGAGCCGAGCGCGATCTCGTCGTCCGGGTCGGCGAGTTCCGGCGCGTAGTCGGCCATGGATTTCTGGTAGGTCCGCATGGCGGGCGCCGGCTGTTCGAAGGGCAGGTAGTCGACCATGACCGACATCCCGGCAATGGCGCTGCCGTGTGTCCGCAGCAGGCTCGGGCTGTAGCCGGCGCTGCTGAGAGCGACGTTGAGCTTGACGCCGGCCTGACGTGCGGCCGCGTAGATGTCGATGAAGCTGTCAATCTGCGCGGCGCCGACGAGGGTGTCCGCCCCGGTCGCGCGCAGCCGTTCGACCACCTGGGCCGGGCTGGAGATGTTCTCGGTGTACGGGTAGGTGCTGACAACCTGGATTCCCTGGCTTTGCAGGCTCGGCGTGAACCGTCCCGCGAGGTCCTTGGAGGCCGAGGAGGTCGGGTCGAACAGGACGAGTGCCTTCGTGCCGTTCTCGGATTTGACGTACTTGCCGAAGGTGTCGACGGCGGCGCCCTCATTGAAGATCGAACCGAAGTGGAACAGGTTGGGGTGCTGACTCCAGTCCGCGCTGGTCGCGATGCCGGTCACGGGAACCCCGGTCTTCTGTAACCAGTCCGCTGAGGGAGGCAGGTCGATCGAGACGGCGATCAGTCCGAAGGCGTGCTGCTGGTCGACGAGGTCGTGGGCCGCGTTGGCGAAGCCGGCGGCGTCCGACCTGTCGTCACGCCATTCGATGACGATTTTGCGGCCGTTGACCCCGCCGCTGGCGTTCTGCAGCGCGACCCGGGCGTCGACGCCGCTGCGCGCGTCTCGGAAGCCACCGGACACGGCGCCGCTGTCGGGGTAGATCAGGCCGATGGTGATCGCGTCGGCTGTCACGCCTGGTGCCGTGCAGGGGCCGTTGCTGTTGCCACCGGAGGCGGAGGAGCCGGTGGCACAGCCGGCTAAGGCGGCGGGCAGCCCGACGATGACCGCGGCTATCGCCGTCGCCGTGCGCGGGCGCCTCGGTCGCTTGGTGGTGCGCTTTCGCATCTGTCTGTCCCCCTGCCGCCGCCGCCCGGGCCCCGGCCGCCGATCCACCGAGGCGCGGCGCATCGCCGCATGCCGATGACGTCCGGGATGCGGTCGGGGCGAGGTGGTGGTGGCGGGCAGCAGCGAAGGCCGGCGGCGCAACGTCGTGTCCGAAATCCTGGCAAATGAAGACATGCGCCAAAGGCACAGGTCCGTGCGCCGGAAACCGTCGGATTTTCCGACGGTTCCGAGCGCGCTGTTCGATCTGGCGACGTGCTCGATCGCAGGCTGCTTCCGACAATGGTTGCGCAACCAAAGAGATAACCAACACAATCGCCTGAACGCGTGTTTAGCATGCGCTCGTCCGCCGGTCAAGACGGCCGCGCAGTGTCGGCGAGCCTCCGCCTCGGCGCCAAGCGATAGCAGAATGGGACACGGTGCGAGGAGGCGCTAACGCCTCACGCCGAGAGCTGTGGGACCGGCTGTTGGCGTGGACCCTCGATCTCCCGGAGCTGCCGCTCGACCAAGGTCGCCAGCTCCTGGTGGCCCAGATCCAGCCCGATCGTGTGCTCGGTGGCAAGCACGTTGGCGACGCCCTGCAACAGGAGCACGACGGCGGCCGCGGGGAACCGGTCCGGGTCGGCCCCGCGACGACGCAGCGCCGCGGAGACGGCCTCGGCCTGCATGGCGCGGAACGCCTGCACGTAGTGAACGACCGCCTCGCGCACCGTCGGCCGATGGTTGGCCAGAGCGACGAACTCCGCGCCGATCGCCGAGTATTCGTGGGACCTGGTCATGTCCCAGAGCGCCCACAGCGGCTGCTCGACGTCGAGCAGCCGTGCCTGCTCGACGAGAGCCTGGTCGACATGCCGGCGGAAGACCTCGACCAGCAGGTCGTCCAGCGTGCCGAAGTAGTAGTAGATCAGAGGGCTCGTGACGGAGGCCTTGGCCGCGATGCGCCGGGTGGTCACCGCGGCGTAGCCCTCCTCGGCCAGAAGCCGCGCGGCGGCGTCGACGATGGCGAGCCGGGAGGCCGAGTCGGCATGTCCACCCCTCGGCGGCGCGGCCTGCTTCCTTCGGCTCATCGCTCCCTGGCCTCGTCACGCACCCCGCTACCGCCGCACATCCAGGCGTCCCGACGGTCGGGTGTGGGCCGGCGAGCGAGCGGGTTGGAGTCTAGACGGGCCGGTCGGGGGACCGTCAACGGTCGCCGTGCGTAGCGAAGACGCCGCGGATCTCCTGGGGTGACAACGCCCTGATCGAGTGATAAACATACGCTGAACGTCCGTAAAGCTCGGGTGCGGGCGTCGGATAGTTCGAGCATGCACTGCTCCCGGCACGCGCGGGGAATCGAGACCTGGCGGGACGGCGGGCCGCCACGCTCGAACGTTCTCCGCCGTATTCGTCGCGCCTGATCCAGCCAGTCATCCCACGCGGACCGTCGCTCGGCGGTCGTAAGAGGAGGGGGCGAGTTGATCGCCGAAGAGGAACTGATCGTGGACAAGGGCGTCATGGTTCCGATGCGGGACGGCGTGCGCCTGTACACCGAGATCTACCGGCCGCCGGGGGACGGGCCGTTCCCGGTGCTGGTGAGTCGCACCGCGTACTGGCTTGAGGGTGGCGTGACGCAGGGCCTGACCGAGTTCGCCAAGCTGATCGCCCGGCAGGGCTATGTGGCGATCTTCCAGCAGAGCCGGGGCCGGTTCGCCTCCGAGGGCGAGTTCCACCCGGGGCTGTGCGACATCGACGACGGCTACGACGTGGTCGAATGGGCCGCCGCCCAGCCGTGGTCGACGGGCAAGGTCGGCATGTTCGGCGGGTCGTACCAGGGCATCACGCAGTGGGCGGCCGCGATCGCCCGGCCGCCGCATCTGGTGTGCATCGCGCCGTTGACGTCCACCTGGAACTCCTTTGGCAACGAGATCTGGTACGCCGCGCCGGGTGTCCTGTCGCTGGGCAGCGCGTTCGCGTGGGCGTGGGGAGCCGTGCTCGGCGAGGCCGAGCGGCGGGGCGTCCCGGCGCCGGACGGCGCGATTCACCATGGCGAGGAGGGCAACGAGCCCGGCGATGTCGCGGAGGCCATCGCGAAGCGGGCCGTGTCGATGATGGAGATGTACGCCTACCGGCCGCTGCGTGACATTCCGCAGCTGGAGCTGGTGTCGTGGTGGAAGGACTGGTGCGACCACGGCGACCCGGACGACCCGTACTGGTTGGCGATCAACGCCTCGGAGCATGCCGTCGACCTCGATCTGCCGGTCTTCCACGCGAGCGGCTGGTACGACCTTTTCCTGAACGGGACGATCGAGGCCTTCCAGACGCTGCACCGCTCAGGGGCGAACCAGCGCGTCCGGGACGGCCAGGAGCTGGTCGTAGGCCCGTGGAACCACGGCGGCATGTGCCCGCCGCGCCCGGACGCGCCGGCGAACTCCGGGCCGCATGGGCTGTGGGACCTTTCCGAGGGTTCCGCGTGCATGGAGTTCTTCCGCCGCCACCTGAAGGGCGAGCAGGTCCCGGACGTGGCCCCGGTCCGCCTTTTCGTGATGGGCGAGAACACCTGGCGCGACGAGCAGGAATGGCCGCTGGCCCGCACGCAGTGGACGCCTTACTACCTGCACAGCGCGGGCGCGGCCAACACGGCCGGTGGCGACGGGGTGCTCTCGACGCTGCGCCCCGAGGACCAGCCGGCGGACGTGTTCGTCTATGACCCGCAGAACCCGGTCGTCTCCCAGGGGCGGCTGGAGTGCTACGCCCCCGACCACGGCGCCGAGACCGCCCGCAACGAAGGCCGCGACGACGTGCTCGTCTACACGACCCCGCCGCTGGAGCAGGACGTGGAGGTCACGGGTCCGGTGACGCTCGAAATCTGGGCGTCCTCGTCGGTCGCCGACACGGACTTCACCGCCAAGCTTGTCGACGTCTTCCCGGACGGCTCGGCCATGCCGCTCGCCGAGGGCGTGGTGCGCACCGGCGTAGCGTTCACGCAGCCACCGGCGCCCGAAACCCCGCGCCGTTACCGCCTCGACCTGTGGGCGACGAGCAACGTCTTCAAGACCGGCCACCGGATCCGGCTCGACGTCTCGTCCAGCGCGTTCCCCGAATACGAGCTGAACCCGAACACCGGCCAGCGCATCACCGAGGACGCGTCCGGAAAGACGGTGCCCGCGACCCAGCAGGTGCACCACGACGGCCGTCACCCGTCGCGGTTGATCCTGCCGGTCATCCCGCGGCCCGCGCGGTAGGGGAAGGCCATGGACACGACATTCTTAGCGGAGTGTGCCGAGCGGGCGTTCGGAACCGACGCGCTGGTGCGAGTTCTGCTTGTCACGAGCTTCCAGGCGGGCGAGCCGCTCGTCCTGTCGGAGACACCGGCGGCGTACACGCCGAACGCGCCGGCCGATCTCTTCCTGGTGAAGCTGGTGGTCGGGCCGGGGAATCCCGGTCCCGCCGAGGCCCCGTCGACGTCGCCGGGCATCGGTATCGAGGTGTGGTTGCCGCCGAAGGACCGGTGGAACGGGCGGGTCCACAACATCGGCGGCCTTGGCGGTTACGACGGTGGCCGTCACGCGTCGCCGACCGAGATCGGGTGGTTCTATGCCGCCCTGACCGCGGGTGGTGAGGGAGCGGTCTCGGCGAGCACGGATTCCGGCCACGCGTTGACGAACGGCGCCTGGGGGATGAACCCGGACGGGACGCCGGCCACGCAGTTGTGGATCGACTTCGCGCATCGTGCCATGCACGAGATGGCGGTCCGGTCGAAGACGCTGGCTGAGGCGTTCTACGGTGCGCCGCCGCGGCGGTGTTACTACGAGGGCTCCTCGACCGGGGGGCGCCACGGATACCGGCTCGCGCAGCAGTACCCGGACGACTACGACGGCATCATCGCGAACCTGCCGACGATCAACTTCAGCGAATGGGCGCTCGCCGGTCTCTACCGGCACCTGGTGATCCAGCGCGACCTCGACGGCGTCCCGCTCACCGAGGAGCAGCTGGACGTGGCCTCCAATGCCGCGATCCAGGCGGGTGACCTGGTCGGGGGCGAACACCTCGGCTACATCCTCGACAACGAGGCGTGTCATTACGACCCGACCAGGGATCCGGCAGTCGTGTCCGTGAGCGACGGCGGGAACAACAGCTCGCCCGCCAGCCTGACCCCGGCCCAGGCACGGGCCATCAACAAGATCTGGTACGGGGTGACCGACGACGGCTCCGTACCGGACCCCGAGGCGGACAACGGCACCGGTATCGCGCTGGGTGAGCGTCGTTGGTACGGGATGGCGCGGGGCACCTCGCTCTACGTCGCCTACTTCACGAAGCACGACCCGCGGATGCGCGAGATCCTCCGGGAACGCGCCGCCAGTGGGGACGCACCCGGCGCGGACCAGGCGGCGCTCATCCTTCAGGACCCGTCGATCGCCGGCCCGTCCTTCGAGAACGCGAGCGGCAAGGGCGAGGGACGCTGGCGCGACTTCTCCTACGCGCAGCTCGCCGAGCTTTTCGACCGGGCGGCCGAGATGGAACCGGCGTTCGCGCACATCGCCAGCGACAACCCGGATCTCTCCGCGTTCCAGGCCCGCGGTGGGAAGTTCCTGAGCTGGCACGGCTGGAACGACGAGTCGATCCCGGTGCAGTCCACGATGCGCTACTACGACCGGGTAGTCGAGACGATGGGCGGCCTCGAGAACGTCCAGAGCTTCTTCAAGCTCTACATCGTTCCCGGCGGTGGACACATGTCCCCGCACGGCACCTCGAACGAGCAGGCGAATCCGCCGATCTTCGGGGCGAGCCAGCTGTACGCGCTGCTGGTCGACTGGGTCGAGAACGGCGTCGAGCCGGGCACCGTCGCGATCACCTCGCCGGTGGCGAACCCGACCTCGATCACGCACGCTATCGGGCCCTATCCCGCCAGGGCGGTCTACACCGGCGGCGATCCTCGCGTCGCGTCGAGCTTCGTCATCTCAGGCAGCAGAGGCGCGCAACGGTGACACCCGCCGTGACAGAAGGGATGAAGACGATGACGGACGAAGGTTCGCTTCCGGCGCTGCGAGTGCCCGAGCGTGAGATCCCGGTTCCCCCGACAGTGAGCCCCGAGGCGAGGGCGATGCTGGCGCTGGGCATGGTGGGGCCGGAGCCCGAGTGGCTCGGCGTCGAGCTCGACACCGCGGGCTGGAAGAAGCTAGTCGCCGAGCGCGAGGCCGCTGTGATCGCCATGACGGGGGCCGGCGGAGCGTACGTCGGCGCCACGGTCGAGGAGGAGGACCTCGGCGGTTTCGTCGTCTACAAGATCCGGCCCGATGAGGTGTCCGCGGACGACCGCAGGGTCTTCCTCGACTTCCACGGCGGTGGCTTCATTCAGGACGGCGGCCAGATCGCCTGCTCGCGGGCGGTCGACTTCGCCAAGGGACTGGGGGCGACGGTCTGGTCGGTCGACTACCGGATGCCGCCCGACCACCCGTTCCCGACCACGGTCGACGACTGCGTCGCCGGCTACCGGCGGCTCCTGGACGAGCGGCGGCCGCAGGAAATCGTCATCGGCGGTTCGTCGGCGGGCGGGAACCTCGCGGCGGCCTGCATCCTCAAAGGCCGCGACGAAGGCCTGCCGCTGCCCGCGGCGGCGGTGCTGAACACGCCCTGCACCGACCTCACCGAGAGCAGCGACAGCTGGTGGGCGAATGAGGGTGTCGACACCGTGCTGCGCGGTGTCTTCGCGCCCGCCTTCGAGCTGTACGCGGGCGGCCACGACCTGAAGGACCCCTACATCTCGGTCGTCTACGCCGACCTGGACCAGGGATTCCCGCCCACGATTCTGACCACCGGAACGCGCGACAAGCTTCTGTCGGACACGGCCCGTTTCCACCGGGCCCTGCTGCGGGCGGGCGTCGAGGCCGAACTGCACGTGTGGGAGGCCATGGGCCACGCCGGGTTCCTCGGAATGTCCCCGGAGGACAACGAACGCGCGGCGCAGATCCGCCTGTTCTGCGAGAACCACTGGCCGGCGGCCGTCGCCTGACCACGCCGGCATCGCCTGCGCACCAGAAGCCTGAGACGAGCGAGCGAGAACGCGGGAGAGACCGTGGGATACCGAGTCGAGAAGAACGTCATGGTGCCGATGCGCGACGGCGTGACGTTATGTACTGACCTGTTCCTGCCGGACGGCCCGCCGGGGCCGGCCCTGGTCATCCGGATGGGCTACAGCAAGGATATGTTCGAGAAGCTGCCCCTCTCGCTCATCCCGAACGTGCTGTCGATGGTCGAGGCCGGCTATGCGGTGGTGTACCAGGAATGCCGCGGCACCTACGGCTCGAACGGCGACTTCCGGCCGTTCATGGACGACGCCGACGACGGCTTCGACGCGGTGGAATGGACCGCCGCGCAGCCATGGTGTGACGGAACTGTCGGCGGCTACGGAATGTCGTACCACGGGATCACTCAGTGGGCCGCGGCCTCCCGGCGTCCAGCGGCTCTCAAGGCCATTGCCCCGACGGCGGCCACCACGGACTTCTATCTCGCTCCGTGGTACAGCCCGGGTGGCGCCGTTTCCTGGGGCATGGCTCTGGGCTGGGTGGCCGCCCAGATCGTCACCCAGGGCCAGTACGCCTTCGAACACGGCAAGGGCGACCTCGACCCACTCATTGAGGCCGGGTCGGTGATGTTCGACCTGGAGCCCCATCTGCGCAGGTTCCCGATCACCGACCAGCCGGTGCTCGACAAGCACGCCCCCTGGTGGAAGGAGTGGTGGAAGCACCCCACCCACGACGACTTCTGGACGGGCATCGCACCCGGCGAGCACCTGGGCGAGATGACCACCCCGGCGCTGCACATCGTCGGATGGTTCGACTTCTTCGCCCCGGAGACGACCCGTGCCTATACCCGGATGCGTGCCGGTGCGGCGACGCCGGAGGCACGTGAAGGCCAGCGGCTCATCGTCGGCCCGTGGGACCACACCTATCAGGACGCCATGTACCGCAACCGCGAGTTCGGCCTGATGTCCGGCGCTCCCTACGCCGACCTCACGGGCGCGCACCTGCGGTTCTTCGACCGCCATCTGCGCGGCAACAAGGAAGCGGACGGCGGCGCCAGCCCGGTGCGAATCTTCGTGATGGGCATCGACCAGTGGCGCGACGAGCAGGACTGGCCGCTGCCGGACACCCAGTACGTCGACTACTACCTCGACAGTGCTGGCCAGGCGAACACCGCCGACGGCGACGGCCTGCTGACGACCGACGCGCCAACGGCCGACACGTCGGACGGCTATCGGTTCGACCCGCACGACCCGGTGCCGACACTGGGCGGACGGCTCAACGAGATGGGCTTCGGCGTGGCCGCCCTGCGGTCCGGGCCGGCCGACCAGCGCCCGGTCGAACAGCGCGCCGACGTGCTCTGCTTCAGCACGCCGGTCCTCGACGAGCCGGTCGAGGTCACCGGCGACATCCGCCTGGTCCTGCACGCCTCGTCGTCGGCGCTCGACACCGACTTCACCGGCAAGCTCGTCGATGCGTTCCCCGATGGCCGGGCGATCTACCTGGCTGACGGCATCCTGCGGGCCCGCTACCGGGAGTCGCTGGCCGAGGCGAAGCTGCTCGAACCCGGGGAGGTCTACGAACTGACCGTCGACCTCGGCCCCACGTCGAACGTCTTCCTTCCCGGCCACCGCATCCGGCTTGAGGTCTCCAGCAGCAACTTCCCGCGCTACGACCGCAACACCAACACCGGCAACGAGATCGCCTACGACACCGCCACCCCGGTCGTCGCCGACAACCAGGTGTTCCACGGCCCGTCCCACCCCAGCCGCCTCGTCCTGCCGATCATCCAGCGGTAGCGGGAGGGCGAGGGCGGCGATGACCTGACGGCGCTCGTCCGCGACCAGTACTCCCGGCACGCCTACCCGCGGGCGGTCCATTTCATCGACGCGCTGCCGAAAACCCCGAGCGGGAAGGCGCAGCGCTACCTGCTGCGGCAGCGATAAAGGCCATCGGCACGGCACCGCGGGCCTGACAGACACCGGCGACCGCGCTCCGCTCTCGCGTGTCCGGGTCCGTCACATCCGACGACCGCGACGAAGGACGTGAACGTATGAAGGCGGTTCGCAGGACCGACGACGGGGTCGCCGTCGTAGAAGTCGATGATCCACCGGGCTCGGGTGAGCTCGTGCGGATCCGGTCGGCCAGCATCTGCGGCGGCGACCTGCGCCACGTCGGACCCGGGTGCCCGATCATCGGCCATGAGCTGGCCGGGGTGCGCGAGGACGGGACGGCCGTGGTGGTCGAGGCCGTCTACGGATGCATGACCTGCAAGCGATGCCAGCGGGGCCGCTACAACCTGTGCCCGACCTGGCTGCAGCGCTCGCTGGGCGTCGCGATCGACGGGGGAATGGCCGAGCAGTTCCGTGCCCCGGCCGAACGCCTGGTGGCGCTGCCGGCCGGGCTCGCCCTCCGCGACGCCTCGCTTGCCGAGCCGGCCGCGGTGTCCTGGCACGGCCTGCGGCTGGGCGGGACCAGCCCCGGCAGTCGGGTCGCGGTCATCGGTGCCGGCGCGCTCGGGCTGCTGGCCGTCGCCGGCGCCATACGGATGGGCGCGCGGCATGTAGCGCTGGAGGCGCGGCATCCCCACCAGCGGGAGGTGGGTGAACGGCTCGGAGCGTCGTTGGGCACCGGCGGCCGCTACGACGTCGTCGTCGAGGCCGCCGGAACCGACGCGAGCCTCGCTCGTGCCGTTGAGCTCGTCGCTCCAGGCGGGTCGGTCGTCGTTCTCGGCGCGCAGTTCTCCGAGATCCGGATCGACCTCCAGACGATATTCATCCGCGAGGCACGGCTCATGCCGTCGCTGGGGTACTGCGCTCACGAGGGCGGCAGTGACCTGGCGGACGCGGCGGCCATGCTGGCGGCGGACCCGACCATCGCCGCCGCACTGATCACACACCGGTTCCCGATCGAGGACGCCGCCGAGGCGTTTCGGGTCGCCGGCGACAGGTCACTCGGGGTCATCCGTGTTGTTCTCGAGCCCTGACAAGCCCTGACAAGCCCTCGCGAGCCGTGGTGCCTGAGTTGGCATCCCCCGTCGCGGGTCCGGTCTGGAGTGCAGCGCGTACAACGCTCGGCCCGTGGGCTCTGGCCCCGCTTGACCGCGCGATGCGCGCCGTGTTAAACATGTGTTTAATAGATTGTTAGCGACTGTCTGATGTGATCGTGGCGCTAAGCGGAGGCGAATGCGGTCCGGGTGCAGACCAGTGCAGTTCGCGGCTACGTGAAGCTGCCGATCTTCGTCTGAACGGGGTGCGCCGTACTGGTTAAGCCGAGCCCTGAGCAAGAAGTTCTCCGGGAGACCACCGCTCGGGCGATGGACGTCAAGCCATTCCGTTTCGCGGTGCAGGGGACGCGGGCCACGTCGGCGCGCGAGTGGTACGACCTGGCGCGCAAGGCTGAGGCTCTCGGGTACTCGACGCTGTTCGTGGCCGACCACTACGTCGGGCCAGGTCCGGCGGCGCGCGCGTGCGGCATGCCGCCGCAGCATCTCGCGCCGATCGCGGCGATGGCCGCGGCCGCGGCGGTGACCGAGACGCTGCGGATCGGCTGCCGGGTGTTCTGCGTCGACTACCACGCGCCGGCGGCGCTGGCGAAGGAGGCCGCGACCCTCGACCTGCTCTCGGACGGCCGCCTGGAGATGGGCATTGGCGCTGGGGTGCAGGCCAACGAGTACAAGGCGCTCAACATCCCCTTCGATCCCGGAAAGGTCCGCGTCGACCGGTTGGAGGAGATGGTTGCCCTGCTGAAGGCGCACTGGTCCGGCGAACCGATCGAGGTGCCCGGCGAGCACGTGAAGGTCAGCGGCTACCGCGGTCTGCCACTGCCGGTGCAGCAGCCACGGCCGCCGTTGATGATCGGCGGGAGCCGCAGGCGCGTTCTGTCGCTGGCGGCGCGGGAGGCCGAGATCGTCAGCGTCTCCAGTGTGCCGTTCGACCCGGTCAACGCGGCGGGCCGAACCCCGATGCAGGAGGCCGCGCATCGGTACGGCCTCGTCAGGGAGGCCGCAGGAAAGCGCCTCGGCGAGCTGGAGATCGAGGGTTCGCCCTACTTCACGATCGTCACCGACCAGCCCGACTCGGCGTACGCGGACATCGCCGGCTGGATCTCCGTCGACGAGAAGGTGCTCCCGCACCATCCGAATGTCCTGGTGGGCACCCTCGACGAGATGGTGAACCGGCTGCGGGCAAACCGGGACGCTTTCGGCACCAGCTACGTCACCGTCCCGCAGAACGCCGTCGACACGTTCGCGCCGCTCGTCGAACGGCTGCGGGGACGATGACGGGCGACGAGCCGAGCCCACCAATGACCAGCAGTAGGGGAAAGGGTCTGACGCATGGCTGGAAGGCTCGCGGGCAAAGTGGCGGTGGTGACGGGGTCTGGCATGGGAGCGGCGAAGGGCATCGCCGTCGGTCTGGCCCGAGAAGGGGCCAGAGTGGTCACCAACAACCGCAAGCCCGGCTCGGTCGGCCTGTCGTCGTGGGCCAACAGCGACGACACCGAAAGTCTGCTGACCGACGAGGACAGGCGGCTGATCGAGTCGCTGAGCGGCGACGCCCGGACGACCGCGGACCAGATCGTCGCCGAAGGCGGTGAGGCGGTCCCGTTCTTCGGTGACCCGGGCGACGTCGAGGTCGCCGGCGCGCTCGTCCAGACCGCGGTGGACACGTGGGGGACAGTCGACATCCTGGTCAACGGCGCCGCGGGCTCCGGCTTCGGTCCTTTTCTGAAGCTGACGCCCGAGGACTGGTCCCTGCAGACCCACGCGAAGCTCACCGGGACCTACAACACGATGCACCATGCCCTGCCGCTCATGAGGCGCCAGGGTTTCGGCCGGGTGCTGAACGCGTCCTCGGACGCCTGGGTCGGCCTGCCGATGCTCGCGGCCTACAGCGCCGCGAATGCCGGCGTCGTCGGTCTGACCAGGGCGGTCGCCCAGGAGGTGCGGGGGAGCGGCATCACCTGCAACGTCTTCTGTCCCCGCTCGATCTCCCGCAACCACGTCAACTGGCGGGCCTCGATGCGCCGGCAGCTGGCGAAGGGCGGCCCCGAGATGGAGGCCCTCCGGCGCCGTCTCGAAATAGAGGACAGGGACCACCAGGATCCCGAGAAGCTCGGCCCGTTTCTCGCCTACCTCGCCTCCGATGCGGCCGCCGAGATCAACGGCGAGGTCTTCTCGGTGACGGCGGGCGGCCGCATCGCCCTGTATGACGGATTCACGATCGTCTCCGAGATCGAGAAACGCGAAGCCCCCTGGACCGTGGACGAACTGGAAACGATAGTCCCGGAGGTGCTCCTGAAAGGCGACGGCTGACGTCAGCCCCTGCGAGAAAGGCCCGCGCTAAAGTGCCGCCTCCGGCGGTATGATCGCCGTTTTGGCCCTCGGGTGGTCGTGAATCAGCGCAGATTACGACCACCTGAGGGCCAATCGGCGATCACCAAAACCGCGGCCGGGCCCGGCTGGCCGGACGCGTCTACCAGCGGACGGCGGGGCCGGTGTCTGGCAGCAGTGGGCGGGCGTAGGACAGGTCGTCGGTGTCCCAGGTGCCCTTGAGAAAGCCCTGGAACGCGCCGGAGCGCAGGAAGGACGCGTCGGCGGTGAAGGCCCACTCGATCGTGCAGCGCCGTAGCGCGATCTTCCAGACGCCGTCGCGGCGTTCCAGCCGGTCGAGGTAGCGGCCGCCCATGAAGGCCAGCGTCTTGTCGTCGCGGGCGACCATGGTGCCGATGACGTAGCTCTCGGCGTGCGCGACGTCCCCGTCGATCTCACAGGTGTGCGTCGTGATGTTGTGCAGGTGGTCGGCGAACACCATCGAGTGCTGCTTGTTCGACCACGGACCGTAGGCGGCGCCCACGTTCGAGACCGAGCCGTGCTCGTCAATCCCGTCGGAGTGCAGCACGCTCGTCATCAGCTCGACGTCGTGGCGGTCGTGGCCGCGGGACTGCTTGTTGACGCAGTCGAGGATGTCCTGCCGGTCTCGCAGGAAGCGGACCTCGCGCCGCAGCGCCTCGATCTCGGTGTCGGTGCTCATGCTGCTCCCTGGTCGCTGCTGCTGCCGAGGCGGGCGGGATCTCGCGGCCGCTCGGGCAAGGATTGTCTGGACAGCCGTCCACGCATGTTGAGCACGTGTTTAACATCGGCGTATCCCAATGGTCAAGCGACCTTGGCGCGAGCAAAACCCGGACCAGGCGTGTACAGATCTTGCTGATCGATCCGCTCCACTGTACGGTCGTTCAGCAGATGTCTGGCGGAAGAGTGGGGTAGGAATGTCTGGACGGGTTGAGGGCAAGGTCGCGTTCATCACGGGGGCGGCGCGGGGGCAGGGCCGTGCGCACGCGGTGCGCCTCGCGCAGGAGGGCGCCGACATCATCGCGATCGACATCTGCAAGCCGCTCGACGGCGTCGACTTCCAGATGTCGACCCCCGCGGACCTCGCGGAGACGGTCCGCCTCGTGGAGAAGACCGGCCGCCGGATCCACGCCGCGCAGGCCGACGTCCGCGACCACGACACGATGAAGGCCGTCGTCGACGAGGGCGTCGCCGAGTTCGGCCGCCTGGACATCGTCATCGCGAACGCCGGCATCGGCGCGACCGGGGCACTGCTGCACAAGATGGACGAGAAGACCTGGCAGGACACGATCGACATCAACCTCACCGGCGTGTGGCTGACCACCAAGGTCTCGATCCCGCACATCCTCGCCGGCAGGCGTGGGGGGTCGATCATCCTGACCAGCTCGGCCGGCGGCCTGATGGCCCACCCCCACATCGGCCACTACATCGCCGCCAAGCACGGCGTCGTCGGCATCATGCGCACCCTCGCCCTGGAGCTGGGCGCCCGCAACATCCGGGTCAACTCGCTGCACCCGACCCAGGTCAACACCCCGATGACGATCCACGAGGGCACGTTCAAGATGTTCCGCCCCGACCTGGAGAACCCGACGATCGACGATTTCGCGGTCGTCTCCCAGAACATGCACCTGCTGCCCACCCCGTGGGTCGAGCCGGAGGACATCGCCAACGCCGCCCTGTTCCTCGCCTCCGAGGAAGGCCGCTTCCTGACCGGCGTGACCCTCCCCGTCGACGCCGGCGCCCTCCTCAAGTAGGCCGCCGCGGGTGGCAACCAGCTGCGCGAAAGGAGCGGCCCATGGCTCGAATTCCACCCCTGCCGCCGCGGGAGTGGCCCGCCGAGATGCGACAGGCGCTGGCCGCGATCGATCCGGTCACCCGGGGGCTGCCGGCGCCGGACCTGACGAGACGGCCGAGCGGGCGTGATGTGCTCGCCTCGCTGGCGCACCACCCTGACCTGGCCCGCGCCTTCATGGTTCTCAACGGCCACGTCCTGCTGGACAGCACACTGACCACCCGTCAGCTGGAGATCCTCGCCCTGCGGGTCGCGGCGCGCCGCGCGTCGCCCTATCTGTGGGCGCAGCATCTGTTCGCGGGCCGGGAGGCGGGCCTAACCGACGAGGAGATCGCGCGCGTCGCGTTCGGGCCGAAGGCGCCCTTCCTCGTGCCGCTGGAACGCGCGCTGCTCTGCGCGGTCGACGACCTCGTCGACGACGGCTCGCTGTCCGACCGGACCTGGGAGTCGCTCGCCGCCGAGCTTGACGTGCGGCAGCTCCTCGATGTCATTGTCACGGTTGGCTGTTACGCGACGATGGCCTCGTTCATGACCTCGTTGGACCTCGAGCCCGACCCGCGAATCCCGGATCTGCTGGCGGGCGGCTGAGGCCACGACGGTCGATCGCCCGGCGCAGCGGCGCGGGCGCGCTGGTACTGGTGATGGTGAGGAGCGGGCATGGCCTGGGGTTTCGAGACCGATCCAGAGTTTCAGGCCGAGCTGGACTGGATCGACGCCTTCGTGCGCGACGAGGTCCAGCCGGTCGACCTGCTCATCGGCAACGCGCGCGACCTGCGTGACCCACTGCGCGCCGAGCTGATCCCGCCCCTGCAGCGGAAGGTCCGCGAGCGCGGCCTGTGGGCCTGTCATCTGGGCCCGGAACTGGGCGGCCCGGGGTTCGGGCAGCTCAAGCTCGCGTTGATGCACGAGATCCTGGGCCGTTCGCCCGCCGCGCCGGTGGTGTTCGGCTGCCAGGCCCCCGACTCCGGCAACGCGGAGGTTCTCGCGCGGTATGGCACCGACGACCTGAAGAAGCGCTACCTGGAGCCGCTGGTCGACGGCCGGATCGTGTCGGCGTTCTCGATGACCGAGCCGCAGGGCGGTAGCGACCCGACCGGGTTCACCACCCGCGCCGAGCTCGACGGCGACGAGTGGGTCATCAACGGGGAGAAGTGGTTCTCCAGCCACGCGCGGTTCGCGGCGTTCCTCATCGTGCTGGCGGTCACCGATCCCGACGCGGCCCCGCACCGGCGCCAGTCGATGTTCGTCGTCCCGGCGGACACCCCGGGCATCACCAACGTGCGCGATGTCGCGGTCGCCGGCCAGGCCGACGCGGACGGCGCGCATGCCTACCTGCGCTACGAGGACGTCCGCATCCCGGCCGACCATCTGCTCGGCGAACGCGGCCAGGGTTTCGCTGTCGCGCAGACCCGGCTGGGCGGCGGCCGGATTCACCACGCGATGCGTACCGTCGGGCTGGTCCGCGAGGCGTTCGACATGATGTGCGAGCGCGCGCTGTCCCGGGTCACCAAGGGCGAGCAGCTGGCCCGCAAACAGCTCGTCCAGGCGATGATCGCCGACTCCTGGATCGAGATCGAGCAGTTCCGCCTGCTGGTGCTGCGGACCGCGTGGCGAATCGACCAGTACAACGACTACAGCCGGGTCCGCGCCGACATCGCCGCGGTGAAGGCCACGATGCCCAAGGTGCTGCACGACGTGGCCGCCCGAGCCGTGCAGATCCACGGCTCGCTCGGAATCTCCAACGAGATGCCGTTCGGCGCGTGGGTGCTGGAAAGCTTCCAGATGGGCCTGGCCGACGGGGCCACCGAGGTCCACAAGACGAACCTGGCCCGCACCCTGCTCGCCGGCTACGAGCCGGCCGACGGCCTGTTCCCATCCGGCCACCTGCCGGCGCGCCGCGCCGCCGCCCGGGAGCGCTTCGCCGCGCAGATCGAGCGAGCCGTCCATGCCGGCTAGCGCGGCGGCCCCGCAGGATCCAAGGACAGGCGGCCCGACGATGACCGAACCGACTGCGGCCGCCGTCCCGCCCGAGGTCGCTCCGGTCCGGCCCGGCCAGGAGCTGCCCTGGGACCAGGTCAGGGAGTACCTCGCGCCGCGGCTCGACGTCGACGGGCCGATGGAGGTCCTGCAGTTCCCGAACGGCTCGGCGAACCTCACCTACCTCGTCCGGTTCGGTGACCGCCGGTTCGTGCTGCGCCGGCCGCCGTTCGGGGTGCTGGCGCCCGGCGCCCACGACATGCGCCGCGAGCACCGGGTGCTGTCCCGGCTGTGGCGGGTCTACGACCGGGCACCGCGCGCGTTCCTGTTCTGCGAGGACACCGACGTCGCCGGCAGCCATTTCCTGGTGAGCGAGTACCGGCCGGGCATCGTCGTCTGGGGAACGATCCCCGCCGAGCTCGGCGGACCCGCCGACGGCCGCCAGCTAGGCCTTGCCACCGTCGACGCCCTCGCGGACCTGCACGCCGCCGATCCCGCAGCCTGCGACCTCGACCGGCTCGGACGCCCCGACGGGTTCCTTGAACGCCAGCTGTCCGGCTGGCGCGACCGCTGGCACCGGGTCGCCCCCTGGGCCGAGCCCACCCATGACGACGCGATGGTCGCGGCCGCGGACCTGCTCGCCGCACGCCTGCCCGCGAGCACCACCGCGACGCTCGTCCACAACGACTTCAAAATCAACAACTGCCAGTTCGCCCCGGGCCGCCCGGACCGGGTCGCCTCCGTCTTCGACTGGGACATGGCCACCCTCGCCGACCCGCTCGTCGACCTCGGGACCCTGCTCAACTACTGGCCCGACCCGGCGGACACCGACGACGACCACGCCGCCGCCGACCCCGGGCTGGAGACGCTGGGCCTGCCGACCCGCGCCGAGGTCGTCGAGCACTACGCCCGCCGCGGGGTCGCCGACCCGGCGGCGATCTCCTGGTACGAGTCGTTCGCCTGCTGGCGCATCGCGATCATCCGCCAGCAGCTCTACGCCCGCTACGCCCGCGGCGAGACCACCGACGAACGGATGGCCGAACGCGGCACCGGCGTCGGCATGATGTCCGCCCGCGCGCTGCGCATCCTGCGGGACGCCTGACCCGGGCGCCGGCCCGGGTCAATGCGGGCCGGTCAGATGACGCCGTCGCGGTGCCAGCCCGCGAGCTCGGCGGGGGAGTAGCCGAACTCGGCCAGCACCGCGTCGGTGTGCTCGCCCAGGCCCGGGACCTGGCCCATTGACGGGGTCCAGCTCGCGGCGATCGGCGGAGGCAGCACCGCGCGGAACTCCCCGTGCGGGGTCGCCACGGGTCGCCACCGGTCGCGGGCGGCCAGTTGGGGGTGATCGATCAGGTCCTGGACGCCGTTGAGCCGGGCGTTCCCGAGCGCGGCGGCGTCCAGCGTCTCCTGGGCCTCCTTCAACGTGACGCCGCCGGTCCAGGCGCTGATGGCCGCGTCGACCCGGGCCCGGTCGGCGACCCGTCCGGAGTTGGAGGCCAGGGCCGGGTCGTCGGCGAGGTCGGGGCGTTCGAGCACGGTCCGGGCCAGGCGCTGCCATTCGCCGTCGTTGGTCGTTCCCAGCACGACCGTCTGGTCGTCGGAGGTCCGGTAGGTGCCATAGGGCGCGACGGCCGGAGAGCCGACCCAGGCTGGCTCCTGCTCGACCCCGGTGCCCATCGTGTAGTTGACCTGGTAGCCCATCCACTCGGCGACGACGTCGAACATGCCGATCGTGAGGGCCTCGCCCCGGCCGGTGGCGGCCCGGCCGTGCAGCGCGCCGAGTATCCAGCTCAGCGCGTACATCCCGGTGGCCAGGTCGATCATCGCGATGCCGGGCTTGGCGGGCTGCCCCGGGCCGCCGGTGACCACGCAGGAGCCGCCCTCGGACTGGACCAGCATGTCGTAGGCCCGCTTGTGCGACAGCGGCCCGCCCTCGCCGTAGCCGGAGATGTCGACGGCGACGAGCCGGGGGTGCCGGGCGACCGCCTGGGTCGCGTCGAGCCCACGGCGGGCCGCGGCACCCGGGGCGAGGTTCTGGATGAGCACGTCGGCGCGGGCGAGCAGGCGCTCCAGCGCCGCGGCGCCGCGCGGGTCGGCGATGTTGAGGGTGACCGACTCCTTGCCCCGGTTGCACCAGACGAAGTGCGCGGCCAGGCCGGCCTGCGCGTCGTCGTAGTGGCGGGTCATGTCGCCGCCCCGCGGGTTCTCGATCTTGATGACCCGGGCACCCATGTCCGCCAGGTGACGCGTCGCCATCGGGGCCGCCACCGCCTGCTCCAGCCCGACGACGAGCAGCCCCTCCAGTGGCCGCCGACCTGAGGCTGAGAAGGGTCCGGCGGTGGTCACCGGGCGGCCGGCAGCGGGCCGCGCCAGGTGGTGCCCTCGTGGAACAGGCCCTGGGGCCGTCCCAGCGGAAGGTCCAGGTGCGTGCGGATCCCGGGCGGTGCGGCGACGACGTCATGGATCAGGTTCACGACGGACATGCCGGTCCAGATCCGTCCCGGGTACCCCGGGTCGCCGGTCGCGCTGGGCTCCAGCGGCTCCAGGGTGATCCGGCTGGCCGGTTCGCCTAGGAACTCGACGATGTAGCGGTTGCTGCCCTCCCGGATCGCGGGTGTCAGGCCGTCGGCCATCTTCCACTCGCAGACGAAGACGATCGCGGGCCGGCCGTCGACGATCGCCTCCCAGCGGCGGCGGATACCGGCCACCTTCCCGGCGGGGATCGCGCCGGCGGCGATGGTGATGTCCCGATCCGCGACGGCCATCGTGAGCTCGTGGGTGTAGCGCTCGACGCGGAGGCCCAGCGCCGCGGCCAGCAGGGCGATGGACTCCTGGTACGGGGCGTCGACCTCGCCCGTGACGGCGGTGGCGTGCTTCTGTGCCTCGTCAGGCGCGAGGCCGAAGCCGAACAGGCCGAAGAGCAGCTCGGCCTGCGGATGCTCGCTGAAGTCGCAGACCTCGGTCACGACCACCTGGTCGATGCGGCTGATCAGCCGCGAGGTGACCAGCGGCAGGATGTCGCCGGCGAAGCCCGGGTGCACGCCGCCGCCGTGCAGCGTGGTCCCACCGGCCTGGCAGGCCGCCTCCAGCCGCTTGGTCCGCTCGTCCTCGGGCGGCGGGAAGGTGAGGCCCACGGCCGTGACGACGTTCTTCCCCGACCGCAGCAGCCGCTCCAGGTCGTCGACGTCGACCGTCAACGGCAGGTAGTTCACGCAGTCGGCCGCCAGTGCGAAGAGCGCCTCCTTGTCGGTCGTCGCCGGGACGCCGACAGGACCGATGCCGGCGATTAATCCCGCGTCGACGCCTTCCTTCGCCGCGGAGGTCGTGTAGACGCCGACCAGCTCGAACCTCGGGTTCGCGGCGAGATGCCGGATCGCTATCTGGCCGATCTTGCCAGTGCACCACTGGATGACCCGGACGGGACGAGAAAGCTCGGTCATCAGACGCTCCCCTGAGAAGTGGCTCGAAGCCGATCCGGTTGTGGCCGCGCGGTCAGCCGCTGGCTGATTCCCTGGCCAGAGAGCTGAGAAGGTCCCGGCCACGCTTCAAGGAGGAACGCGCGTCGGCCCCGGCCGGGACGATGTGCGCGTGGATGTCGGTCGCGCCGGCATCGAGCAGCCCGCGCAGCTGCGCCTCGACGGACGCCTCGTCACCGACGATCGCCGCCTCGGCCGCGTTGTCGGCACCACCGATGGCCATGATCCGCTGGTAGGCGGGCGAGCTGGCGTACACGACTGACTGCGCCGCGACGGCCGCGCGGGCCTCCTGCTCGTCGTCGTGCACGCAGATCGGCAGGCCCGCGACGATCCGCGGCGCCGGCCGGCCCGCCTCCCTCGCCGCGGCGGCGAGCCTGGGCTCGACGTGCTTCTCGATCGCGGCCGCCGGGGCCATCCACAGGATCGCGCCGTCCGCGTACTCGCCGGCGACCCGCAACATCCGCGGCGACAGCGCCGCGAGCAGCACCTGAACCGGGTGGGCGAGCCGAACCGTGGCGGCCGGCACCCGCGTCGTCCACTCCTGGCCGGTGAAGTCGACCGCCTCGCCACGCAGCAGGGCGGTGAGGATCCGCAGGTACTCCTCGGTGTTGCGGCCCGGCTGGGCGTACGACAGGCCGTACATGCCCTCGATGTTCGCCTGGTGTGACGGGCCCAGGCCGATCGTCAGGCCGGCCCGCCCCATCGCCGCCGCGGTCCCGGCGATGCGTTGCGCCTGCAGCAGCGGGTGGCAGGGGTAGGTCTGCAGCACGGCGGTACCCAGCTCGACCGCGGTCGTCTCCCGGCCCGCCAGCGCCATCGAGACCAGCGGGTCCCCCTGGACGACGCTCGCGTACCACAGCGAGTGGAAGCCGTCGGCCTGCGCCTTGCGCGCCTGCTCGACCAGTTTGTCCGGCGTCGAGCCGCCGCCGCCCAGACCTATCCGCATCCATGCCCTCCGAAGGGTCGAGCCACCTGAACCCGCCTTGGCGCCGCTCGGGCACCCGGCGGCGCGGGCCCGGCCGCCGTGCTGCCCGGCGGTGAGACTGAAGCCACGTGGTTTGAACGGTAGTTCAGCACGGCGACGCGGCCGCGTCAACCAGAATGGGGGCATGTCCAGTCCACGCCGCACCGGCACCGAGAGCTCGCAGACCCGCGCGCTGCTGCTCGACGTCACCGAACGACTGATGCGCGAGGACGGCTACGCGGCCGTGAGCTCACGCAGCGTCGCGAAGATCGCGGGCGTCACGCCAGCGCTGATCCACTACTACTTCCCGACGCTGGACGACCTGTTCCTCGCCGTCTTCCGGCGGGGCGCCGAGAAGAACCTGGAGCGACAGACCCGGCTGCTCGCCTCGCCACAGCCGCTGCGCGACCTGTGGGAGTTCAGCATCGATGCCAGCGCGACGGCCCTGCTGACCGAGTTCATGGCGCTGGCGAACCACCGCAAGACCATCCGGCACGAGATCGCCGACTACTCGCGGAAGTTCCGCCGCCAGCAGGCACAGCTGCTCGCGAGCCGGCTGCCCGACCTCGGGCTCGACCTCGACGGCGTGCCGCCCGCCGCGCTCCTGTTCCTGGTCGGCGCCGTCTCGGCCGGCCTTGTCTCGGAGGACCTGCTCGGGCTCTCCGAAGGCCACGCCGAGACCATCGCGCTCGTCGATCGCCTGCTGGGCAGGCTCGGCGGCGACGCGCCCACCAACGCCTGAGCATCCTCATGGTGTAGCCGCCACGCTCCTTGCTGTGCTAAACAGTCGGTCAACATCCCTGACCGGCTGTTCAATAAGGGTGAGCGATGACGACCAATACGACCCCACCGGTATTACACGTTCCCGCCCGCGACATTCCTGTCCCGACGTCGGTGAGCCCCGAGGCGCAGGCGGTGCTCGCCCTGGGTCTGGTCAGCCCGCCGCCGGTGTGGCCGGCGCTGGACGACCCCGAGGGGTGGCGGACGTACGTCGCCGAGCAGGAGAAGCAGGCGCTCGGCCTGTTCGACTTCACCAGGCCGGCGGACGGGGCCCAGGTCGAGGACCTCGACGGCGACGGTGTCCGCGTCTACGCGGTGACCCCGGACGGCCTCGCCGCCGACGACGGGCGCGTCTACCTGGAGATCCACGGCAGCGGGTTCATCGCGGGCGGCGGGGCGATGTGCCGCTCGATGGCCGTCGACACGGCGAGGCAGGTGCGGGCGACGGTGTGGTCCGTCGACTACCGGATGCCGCCCGACCACCCGTTCCCGGCGGCGCTGGACGACTGCCTGGCCGTCTACCGGGCGCTGCTGCGCGACCGCCGTCCCGGGCGGGTCATCATCGGCGGACCGTCGGCCGGCGGGAACCTGGCGGCCGCGCTGATCCTGCGCGCCCGCGACGAGGGGCTGCCGCTGCCGGCCGCCGCGGTGCTGGCGACCCCGGCGGTCGACCTCACCGGAGCGGGCGACTCCTGGCGGACGAACCTCGGCATCGACAACACGCTTACCGGCAGCTTCGAGCCGCCCTTCGCGCTCTACGCCGACGGCCACGACCTGCGCGACCCCTACCTGTCGCCCCTGTTCGGCGACCTGTCCAGGGGCTTCCCCCCGACCCTCCTGCTCACCGGCACGCGCGATCTCCTGCTGTCCGACACCGTCCGCATGCACCGCGCGCTGCGCGCCGCGGGCGTACCCGCCGACCTGCACGTCTTCGAGGCCGCCGGCCACGCGATGTTCTTCGGGACCGCCCCCGAGGAACGGGAGCGCACGCGTGAGATCCGCGCGTTCTGCGAGCGACACTGGCGGTGAGCACGCCGGTTGACGCCGCCGGATCCTGCCTGCTAAACATGTGTTCAGCAGGCAGGAGAGCCTGCGGCGACGGTCGCGGTGAAAACCGCGGATTGATTACCCCCAAGGCGTCCCGGCGGACCCCGAAAGAATGGTGACGGATGTCCCTGCAATCGGTGCTCGACAAGGTCAGTGAGGTTCCCGGGGCGGGCGAGCTGATTCCCGTCATCAACCCGGCGACCGAGGAACAGATCACCGAGTTCCACGATGGCGGGGCGGCCGCGGTCGACGAGGCCGTGGCCCGCGCGCGGGCGTCCTTCTCTTCAGGCGTGTGGCGCAACCTGCCCGGCCGGGAGCGGGCGAAGATCCTCTGGAAGGTAGCCGAGCTGATCGAGGCGCGCGGCCCGGAGCTTGTCCAGCTGGACTCGCTGAACAATGGGATGCCGTTCCGTTCGGGCGAGGGCATCCTGCCCAGCGCGGCCGAGCTTTTTCGCTACTACGCCGGCTGGTGCACCAAGGTCGAGGGCACCTCGTTCGACATCCAGATGACGGCCGGGATCACCGGGCGGCAGGCGGACCTGCACGGATACACCCTCAAGGAGCCCATCGGCGTCGTCGGGATGATCTTCCCGTGGAACGGGCCGCTGTTCAACGCGTGCATCAAGCTCGCGCCGGCACTGGCGGCTGGCTGCAGTGCCGTGATCAAGCCGGCCGAGGAGACGCCGCTGACGGCGTTCGTGCTCGACCAGATCCTGCGTGACGCCGGCGTCCCCGAGGGTGTGGTCAACCTCGTGCTCGGCTACGGCCACACCGCGGGCGCCGCCCTGGCCGCGCACCCCGACGTCGACAAGGTCGCCTTCACCGGGTCCACCGAGGTCGGGAAGCTGATCGTGCAGGCGGCCTCGGGCAACCTGAAGAAGGTCAGCCTGGAGCTCGGGGGCAAGTCACCCGTCCTGATCTTCGACGACGCCGCGATGCGCTCGGCCACCGTCTCGGCGGCGATGGGCATCTTCTCGGGTTCCGGCCAGGGCTGCGTCTGCGGCTCGCGGATCTTCGTCCAGCGCGGCGTCTTCGACCAGGTCGTCGACGGTATCGCCGCCGTCGCGGACAAGCTGCGTCTCGGCGGCCCGACCGACGACGGCGCCCAGCTCGGCCCGCTCATCAGCAAGAAGCAGCTCACCCGGGTGATGGGCTACGTGGACGAAGGCAAGCAGGAAGGCGTCGAGGTCGTCACCGGTGGGAACCGGCTGGACCGCAAGGGCTACTTCGTCCACCCGACCGTGCTGACCAACGTCTCCACCGACGCGCGGCTCTACCGCGAGGAGATCTTCGGCCCGGTCGTCACCGTCCTGCCGTTCGACGACGAGGACGAGGCCATCGCCCTGGCCAACGACACCACCTACGGCCTGGCCGGCGCCGTCTACACCCAGAACGTCCGCCGCGCCCACCGGATCGCCCGGCGCATCGAGGCGGGCACCATCACCCTGAACTGCCAGCTCGTCTACGACCACCAGATGCCCTTCGGCGGCTACAAGCAGTCCGGCTGGGGCCGCGAGTACGCCAGAGACGGCATCGAGATGTACCTGGAGACCAAGTCCGTCTACAGCCAGCTCTGATTTGCCGCCGACCCCCGTCGTCGGTGCCCGTGCCGTGACCGCCAAGGTCCGCCCGTCGCGGTGATCGCCGTCTACGCCCTCTGGTGGCTACGAAACAGCCCCGGTAACAACCACCAGAGGGCCGAAACGGTGATCATTGGGAGCCGGGACAGATCGGCGCCAGGTACCGTCGGCGTCCGGTCAGGCCGGGTGAATGCTGACGGGTATTCCGCCGTAGCGGACCATGCCGGTCACGAGGTCGAGGTCGTCCTTGCAGGTCAGCCGGTTGACGTTCGCCGACTGGTGGCCATGCGGCACCGACACGACGCCGCGCCGCAGGGTGGCGTCGAGCCGCGCCGTCCCGGTGATGGCGCCGCTGGCGGAGCGCACGGTCACCGGTTGGCTGTCGGCGACCCCGGCGCCCGCCGCGTCGTCCGGGTGCAGCAGGATCTCCGGGACGGCACCGAGATGGTCGAGCTGCGAGTTCAGCCGGCGCTTCTGCCGCCGCGGCGTGAAGACGAGCGACTCGACCGGCTCGAGGGCGGCCAGCTGGTCGACCAGCAGCCGGGGCGCGAGCCGCCAGCCGCCCATCCGTTCGACATGCGCGTCGACCCACGGCGCGGGCACCTCGTGGGGAACCTCGATCCAATGCTCGGCGGCGATGTCCGCGAACGGGCGGCGGGCCCGGGCCGTGATGCGGGCGAGCATGGTCTCGTCGGTGACCTCGGCCGACGTGGTGTCGGCGAGCTGGTGGCCCAGCCGACGGCCGATCTCCGCGAGCACCCACCAGACCGATCGGCGGTCCCCGACCGGTTCGACGGCCGCCGGGGTGTGCTGGGCCGCGACGCGCGGCAGCAGCGCGTCCCACAGGGTGAGGTCCGCGCGCTCCAGCTGGTCCTTCGTCGGGAGGACGTGGGTGGACAGCGCGGTCGTCTCGTTCTCGATGATCTCGATCGTGGCGAACAGCTCCAGGTCGCGCAGCGCTGGGACGAGCCGTTCGGTGTCGGGGAAGGCCGTGACGAGGTGACCGCCGAGGTTGAGCACCGCGCGGATGTTCCCCGCGTTGATCTCATCGGCGAGCACCGCGCAGGGCCATTCGCCGAGGAAGGCCTGGGTCTCCGGGCGGCTGCGCGGTCCGGGCCCGAACGATCCGTCGGCCGGGGAGATGGGGAGCACGGCCTTCTCCAGCTGGTGGCCGAACCCGGGATGGAACCAGGCGCCGCCGGGCTGGTTCAGCGACCCGGTGATGGCCATGAGGGCCCAGCCGAGCCACTGGGTGACGTTCGCGCTCGCGGCCATCGTGACGCCCGTGCCGGTCTCGACCGCGAGGCGGCCCGCCCGGCGCACCCCGTCGAGCAGATCCCGTAGATCGTCGGGGGAGACGTCGGCGGTGTGGGCCGCCCGTTCGAGGGTGAACGGTTCGACGGCGGCGGCCAGAACGGCGCTGTCCTGGGTACTGCGGGCGATCACCTCGCGGTCCGCGCCGTCACGCAGGATCTCGCGGACCAGGTAGGCGAGGATCGCGCAGTCCGCGCCGGGTCGAGCGGCCAGATGCCGGCTCGCCAGCCGGGCGGTCTCGGTGTGGCGGGGGTCGATGACCCACACCTCGGCCCGTTCGCGCAGTGCCCGCAGGGTGCCGGTGGGGTTCGGCATGGCGACGGTATGCCCGTGGGAGACGACCGGGTTGCTGCCGACGAACAGGACGAAGGTGGCGTTGTCGTAGTCGGGTCGACCGCTGAGCGCGGGGGATCCGCCCATGAGGTCCGAGATCAGTGCCTTGGCCGTGCCGTCGATCGTCAATGGGCTGAACTTCGCCGGGGTGCCGATCGCGGCGTGCAGCCGCTGGGCCATCCGGTAGCCGGCGGCGTCCATGCCGATACCGCTGCCGAAGAAGACCCCGACCGCCTGCGGGCCGTGGAGGTCGATGATGTCCCGTAACCGGGTCCCCAGGTCGTCCAGGCAGGCGTCCCAGCTGGTCGGGCGTAACTCGCCGTCGACCTTCAGTAACGGGCGCTCGATCCGGTTCGGGTGGTGGTGCATCTGGGGCAGAGAGCGGCCCTTCGGGCAGGTGTATCCCCGCGACAGTGGATGGTCGCGGTCGCCCCGGACCCTGACCACCTCATCCCCGTCCGTCTCGACGAGAATTCCGCACACCGAGGTGCAGATCCGGCAGAAGCTACGAGTCGTGCGAGTGCCGCTGGCCGCGGTGTCGTCCATGGCTGCCTCCGCCCATTTCAGCTGCGCCAACGAGGATGCGTTCCCGCGCGCGGGCCTCATCGGCTCGCAGGGAGCGCCGACCGGGTCAGCCTCCGATCGCGACCCTGGGCCGGTCCGGCCGCACCTTGACGATCGTCACGGCCGAACCTTGACGATCGTCTAGGTACGACGGCGATGTCAACCGAAGCCGAGGAAGCAGTCGATCATGAAAGGGTTGCGGGCGGCCCTGATGCCAGGCGTCAACCGGCGACCGTTGGCCGGGGGCCGGGCCGCTGTGCTCCGCGCGGGTCAGGCCCGGGTGCGTGGCGCCCGCAGTCCCAGCAGGCGGCGCGCAAGCTCCAGCAGATATTCGCGAAGGTCGTCCTTGTCGAGCTCGGCCAGCCGCGGATCGGTCGTCGCCGCCATCAGGCCGCCGCCCACCATGACCGCGGCGACCGTCGCCCTGGCATCCGGGTCCGGGCCCGCCAGCAGCCGGTCAAGCCTGCCTGTCAGGTCACGCAGGATCGGATCCTCGTGGGCAAGACGGCTTACCGCGGGGTCGGCCAGGACGACGGCGTTCAACCGGCTGTTCTTGATGACCAGATCCACGATGCCCGACAGCGCGGTCGCCACCTGGCCGGACCTGCGCGGCTGGCCCTCCGCCGCCTCGACCAGCAGGCGCAGCTCCTCGATCGCCGGAGCGACGAGCGCCCGGAGCAGGCCCTCCTTGGCGTTGAACTGGAAGTACACCGCCGCCTTGGTCACGCCCAGCTCGTCGGCGATCATCTGGATCGAGGTGCCGCTCACGCCGTGCTGCGCGAACAACTCCAACGCGACCGCCAGCACCCGATTGCGCGCTGGCCCGACCCGTTGGGCCCGCTGAACCGTCACGAACCCGATGCCCCCACCAACCGAGCCTGGCAGGACTGACAACCAGCCCAACCGGCCGAACACTATCTCCTGACCCGGACAGGCAGCCGCCCCGCGGGACCAGCCCCGCGGTCCAACGGGCCCGCCGCCCATGCTGGCCCAGAACGCCCACGACTCCATACCGATGGCCGTCGCCCTGGACGTGGCGCTCGCCTACGTCGAGTCGTTCACCGTGACAACCTGATCGGGCCCTCGTAGGTAACAGTTCCCGCTCAGGCTGACCTCTCTCGCCCCGACGAGTAAGGACGTGACCATGCCCGGCTCCGAGATCTACGAGCACTTCCTGGCCCTGCACACCCGCACCGGCGGGCTCGTCATGCCCAACGCCTGGGACGGCCTGTCCGCCCTCCTGCTGGCCGACGCCGGATTCGAGGCCATCGGGACGTCGTCGGCCGCGCTCGCCGCCACCCTCGGCCGCCTCGACGGGCGGCACGCCGTCAGCCGCCAGGAGCACCTCGACCACGCCGCCCTGCTCGGCCGGCTCACCGGTCTGCCGGTCAACGGCGACTTCGAGGACGGCTACGGCCAGACGGCCCAGGACGTCGCCGCGACCGTCGAGGCCGCGGTCGACGCCGGGCTCGCCGGCATCGGCATCGAGGACACGTCCGGCGACCCGGAGCGGCCCATCCGCCCCTTCGACGAGGCCGTCGACCGGGTCCGCCACGCCGTCGTCGCCTCCCGGGGTCGCATCGTCGTCACCGGCCGGACCGACAACTTCCTCCAGGGCCGGTCCGACCTGGACGACACCGTCCGTCGGCTGACCGCGTTCGCGGAAGCCGGCGCGGACGTCCTCTACGCGCCCTTCCCGCCCGATCTGGCCGCCGTCACCGCCATCGTCCAGGCCGTCGCGCCCAAGCCCGTCAACGTCGTCGTCTCTCCGGTCGACAAGACCCTCTCCGTGGCCGAGCTCCAGCAAGCGGGTGTGCGGCGGATCAGCCTGGGCGTCTCCCTGTACGCGCACACCATGGGAGCCCTCCAGCAGGCAGCCGCAGCCCTCACTGCCGGCGACCTCGCCACCGCGACGACGGGCCCCAGCTTCGGCCGGCTGTCCCGTCTCCTCGCACCCAAGGCCTAGCCACACCCCTGACCCACGGAGAGGTCAGGGGGTGGCTGGGGCGTCCAGGTTGTGGCCGGTCTCCGGGTCGAAGAGGTGCAACCGGGTCGTGTCCAGCCACAGCTCCACGTTCTCGCCCTCCCGGATCCGGCTGTCCGCGTCGAGCCGGGCGACGACCTGTTCGGCCCTGCTGGACAGGTCGACGGTGCCGGCGTCATGGGCCAGCTCGTCGAGGTCGGCGACCTGGGCGCGGCCACCGGCCAGCGTGAAGTAGGCGTAGATGTCCGAGCCGAGCCGCTCCAGCACGTCCACCGTGACCGTGGTCCGCAGCCCGGGGCGGCCGTGCACCGACTCCAGCGCGGCGTCCTCGAAGTGTTCGGGCCGCAGTCCGACGATCAGCGACCGGCGGCCGGCGGCGCCGCCGGCCCAGCTCTCCAGCAGCCGCCGCTGCCGGTCGTCCGGGGTGATCGTCCCGAACGGAGTGCGCAAATCGCTCTCCTCGACGGTGGCCGGCACGAAGTTCATCGCCGGCGAACCGATGAAGCCGGCCACGAAGACGGTCGCCGGCCGGCTGTACAGCTCGGCCGGGGTCCCGGCCTGCTGGATCCGCCCGGACCGCATCACCGCCACCCGGTCGCCGAGCGTCATCGCCTCGGTCTGGTCGTGGGTGACGTAGACCGTCGTGGTGCCGAGCCGGTTCTGGAGCCGGGACACCTCGATGCGCATCTGCACCCGCAGCTTGGCGTCCAGGTTGGACAGCGGCTCGTCCATGAGGAACGCCTTCGGGGATCGGACGATCGCCCGGCCCATCGCGACGCGCTGGCGCTGCCCGCCGGACAGCTGGGCCGGCTTGCGGTCCAGGTGCTCGGTGAGGTCGAGCACCTGGGCGGCCTCCTCGACCCTCCGGTTGATCTCGTCCTTCGGCCGTTTCGCCAGCGCCAGCGCGAAGCCCATGTTCTTGCGCACCGACATGTGCGGGTACAGCGCGTAGCTCTGGAACACCATGGCGATGTCGCGGTCCTTCGGCGCCAGGTCGTTGACGACCTTCCCGCCGATCCGGAGCTCGCCGGAGGTGATGTCCTCCAGCCCGGCGATCATGTTCAGGGTGGTCGACTTCCCGCAGCCCGACGGCCCGACGAAGATGACGAACTCGCCGTCCGCGATGGAGAGGCTCGCGTCGTCCACCGCGAGCTGGCCGTCCGGATACCGCTTGGTGACGTGGTCGAGAACGATGTCCGCCATGGCTGCGCCCCTAGCCCTTCACCGCGCCGGAGGTCAGTCCGGCGACTATCCGACGTTGGAACAACAGCACGAAGATGATGATCGGGATGGTGATGACGACGGCCGCGGCCGCGATCGAGCCGATCGGCTGGGCGAACTGCGACGCTCCGGTGAAGAACGCGATGGCCGCCGGGACGGTCCGTGAGCGCTCCGTCGACGTCAGGGAGATCGAGAAGAGGAAGTCGTTCCAGCAGAAGATGAACACCAGGATGGCGGTGGTCACCATGCCGGGCGCGGCCAGCGGGGCGATGACCCGCAGAAAGGCCTGAAGCGGGGTGGCGCCGTCGACCTGCGCGGCCTTCTCCAGGTCCCAGGGGATCTCCCGGAAGAACGCCGACAACGTGTAGATGGCGAGCGGCAGCGAGAACGTCAGGTACGGGATGATGAGCCCGACCCACGTGTCGAAGATGCCGATCTGCCGCCAGACGTTGAACAGCGGGCTGACGAGCGAGACCTGCGGGAACATGGCGATCAGCAGGGCCAGCCCGACAAGCAGCCGTTTACCGGGGAACTCGAGCCGGGCGATCGCGTAGGCGGCCATCGAACCGAGCGCCACCGCGAGCACGGTCGAGATGAGCGCGATCCCGAGGCTGTTCAGCAGCGCCCTCGTGAACAGCGACTGAGTGAAGATCCCCCGATAGTTCTCCAGAGTCCAGGTGCGCGGTATGAAACGGCCGTCGGTGATCGTGGACGGGGCCTTAAAGGACAGCGAGACCAGCCAGAGCATCGGCACCAGCGAGATCGCGATGATGACGAGGTTCGCGACGGACCAGCCGAGCAGCGCGGTGCCATTCCGCGGCGGCCGCCGGTAACGACCGGCGGTGGGGCCCGCGCCGGGGGCAGTAGCGATGGTGGCCATCAGCGGCGACCCTCCGTCCCGGGTGCGGCCGCGCCGAAGCCCTTGATGAAGATGAACGCGACCAGTGCCACGACGAGGAAGATCAGGACCGACAACGACGAGCCGACGCCGAGGTTCAGCGCGGTGAACAGGTTGTCGTAGCCCAGGATCGACACGGAACGCGTGTCGTACGCGCCGGCGGTCAGCACGTAGATGCTGTCGAAGATGCGGAACGAGTCCAGCACCCGGAACAGCACCGCGACCAGGATGGCCGGCTTCATCAGCGGCAGCATCACCCGGGTCAGGCGTTGCCAGGCCGTCGCCCCGTCGACCTTCGCCGCCCGCAGCAGCTCCTCCGGGACCAGCGCCAGCCCGGCCAGCAGAAGCAACGCCATGAACGGCGTCGTCTTCCACACCTCGGCCAGGATGATGACGCTGATTCCCCCGACCTGCGAGGTCAGCGGGGCTGAGCTGCCGAACAGCCCGGACAGGTAGCCGGTGTCCGGTGTCCAGGCATACCGCCAGCCGAACGCGGCGACCACCGTCACGATCCCGTACGGGATGAGGATCACCGTCCGCACCAGCCCGCGGCCGATCAGCGCCCGGTGCATCACCAGCGCGAGGGCCATCCCCAGCACGAACTGGATCGCCACCGCGATCACCGTGATGATCGCGGTGACCGCGAGCGCCTGCCACCACAGCGACGACCCCAGCACCGTCCCGTAGTTGGCCAGCCCGATGAACCTGGAATCCTGGGGGAACCGCAGGTCATAGCGGTGCAGCGACAGGTAAACCGCGTACCCGACGGGGTAGCCGGTCACCGCGAGGATGACGAGGAACGCCGGCGCGCACAGCGCCCAGCCGAGCCGGCGCTCGGCCCGGGCCCCCGCCGAGAGCGGCGCCTTCCGCCGCCTGGCTGGCGTCTCCGGCCTGCTTGGCGTCTCCGGGCTATCGGGCGTCTCTGGCCTGCTGGATGGCTCTGGCTGCGCGTCGGACGGGGGCCGCGCGTCGTGTTCCGCTCCGCTCGCGCTCACGGCACCAGCCCCTTCGACTCGATCGCGTCGGAGATCGCCCCGCGCAGCGCCGCGAGCCTGCCGAGGCTCGCGGACGAAGGCGGGGACAGAGTGTGGGCGATCTGCAGCGACACGCTCTGGTAGGCCGGCGTCTGCGGCCGCACGCTTGCGTTCTGCAGCGCCTCGTAGATGGCCGGGGCGAACGGATAGCCCGCGGCGATGAACTTCTGGTCGGTGTAGAGAGCCCCGATGGTCGGGGGGAGCCCACCGTCGATCGCGTCCCGGATCTGGTTGTCCCGGCTGGTCAGGCACGTGATCGCCGCGGCGGCCGCGGTCTGGTGCCGGCTGTACGCGCTGATCGCGAGGTTGTAGCCGCCGATCGTGCTGTGCGAATGCTGGCCGGGGACCAGCGTCGGCCACTGGGTCCAGCCGATCTGTTCGGCCAGCCGTGGATTGTTCTGCTTGGCCGACGGATAGATGAACGGGTAGTTGAGCTGGAAGGCGGCCGAGCCGGTCTCGAATGCCAGCCGGTTGTCGTCCTCCCGCTGGTTGGACCAGGACGGGTCGGCGGCCGGCGAGTGCGCCAGCGCCCGGATCGCTTCGACGGCCTTGTCCGCCGGCGGGCCGAGCACCACCTCGGTCCCGTCCTTGTTGAGGATCTGGCCGCCGGCCGAGGCCACCAGCGAGTTGAACAGGACGGTATAGCCCTCGTACTGGGCGCCCTGCACCTCGACGTAATGCGGCTTGCCTTCCGCGGCGAGTTGGCGGGCGTCGGCGAGCATCTCGTCCCAGGTCCGCGGCGGCCGCGGGACCAGGTCCTTGCGATACCAGAGGAGCTGGGCGTTGGTGTTCAGCGGCACGGCGTAGAGCTGGTTATTCCAGGTGCCGGTCTGCACGGCGACCGGCAGCATTCCGGCGGTAATCCGCTTCGCATCCGTCGGCGCAAACGGTTCGATCCAGCGGGCCTCGGCGAACTCGGCGGTCCAGGTCACGTCCAGGGCGAGGATGTCCATCGAGGAGTCCCCGGCGGCGAGCCGGCGCACCAGTTGCTGGCGCTGACCGTCCGAATCGTTCGGCAGGACGTTGATGCCGATCGTGTACTGGCCGTGCGACGCGGCCGAGCAGTCCGCCGCGGCCTTCGCGAACGACCCCGACGACTCGTTGTAGACGTACCAGGTCAGCGCGGCCGGGCCGTGGCCACTGCCTTCGTTGCCTGAGCCGCAACCGGCCAGCGCCGCTCCCACGGCCAGTACCAGCGCTCCGATGAGGCTCGCCGTGGACAGGCTTCTTCTTCTCATCGGCGTGCCGCCCCTGCCGGATCCGGCTTCCCCGAGCGTGGACCGAAATGTCGACGGCGTCCGCGAAATCCCCCGGGCGGGCCGAACTGTCGGACTCTCATGGGCCGTGCCTCACCACCCCATGTCGCGCTGCCAAAGGCGACACGTGGGCACGAGACGGTGACGGCCGGGCGATGACCAGCCCGCCACCTCCATCCAGGCCACGTCGCCTCGAGGTGTGGGTCCACCAGCCGGACGACCGGTGACGGCACGGCGATTCCCCGGCGCAAGTGGATGTAAACCAGCCGTCACAGGAATATTTCGGACAGTGTCTCCCCGTTAACAATGTGTATATCGCGCGGGTGGAGCGCACGGCCGAACAAGCCGGGGATGTCGGCTGCTCTCCAGGGGCGGCTCGGGCGGCGCCCTTCGTGGCCGGGTCTATGGTCGTGACGACCCAGGGCGCAAGCCGTGACCACCGGAGACGACACGATGGATGCGCCCAACGACAACGAGGCCGCGGGCGTCCGCCTGCGACACGGCCCGAAGGCTGGCGTGGCGGGTCCTGGGCCAGCTGGCGGTGGGGTGCTGCCTCGGCTGTCCGCTTGGCGGCTGCCCTGGGTTCCGCGGGTCGTCGCGCTGCTGACGTTGGCCATCGGCGTGATCGACATCGTCTTCGCGGTCACCCCGGAGTGGCGTTCCCAACTGGCGGATCTACGTGAGGTGCTGCCCGGGTCGGTGTCGCGGCAGGCGGCGGCGTTCACCGTCCTGGTCGGCATGCTGCTGGTGCTGCTCGCGCGCGGTCTGCGTCGCCGCAAGCAGCGGGCCTGGCGGGCGGTCGCGATCCTGTTGGCCGCGAGCGTCGTGCTCCACCTCGTGGACGGACTGGACTACGAGGAGGCTGCCGGATCGGCCGCGCTGTTCGGGGTTCTGCTGGTGACCCGACGGGAGTTCCAGGCCAAGGGCGACCCGACGACGCGTTGGCGCGCGCTCGGCGTCGGCGTGACGCTCACCGTCATCTCCGTCGGTATCGGGTTGCTGCTCCTGCACGCCCGTTCGAATCACATCGCTGGTCCGCACCCGCTGTCCGCCGAGTTCGAACAGATCCTCTGGGGTCTCGTCGGGATCCCGGGACCGCTGCGTTACACCTCGGACTGGTTCGGCGACCTCGCGACCCGGGTGCTCCTGGCGATGGGTGGGCTCACGGTCGTGACGACCGGCTACCTGGCGCTGCGGCCACCCCAGCCGCGGCCTCGGCTGACCGACGAGGACGAGGTCCGGGTACGTGATCTGCTCGATCGGCACGGCGACGCCGATTCGCTGGGGTACTTCGCGCTGCGCCGCGACAAGTCGGTGGTCTGGTCGCCTACCGGTAAGGCCGGTGTCGCGTTCCGGGTGGTCTCCGGCGTCATGCTGGCCAGCGGAGACCCGTTGGGGGACTCGGAGGCCTGGCCGGCGGCGATCAAGGAGTTCCTTCGCGAAGCGGCTGACCACGCCTGGACGCCGGCGGTGATCGGCTGCTCGCAGGCTGGTGCCGTCGTCTGGAAACGCACCGGCCTGTCCGTCCTGGAACTCGGCGACGAGGCGGTCATCGACACCGCCCGCTTCACCCTGCAGGGCCGGTCGATGCGCAACGTCCGCCAGGCCGCAGGCCGGGTGGAACGCGCCGGATACACCGCGGTGGCCCGCCGGATGCGCGACATCCCGCAGGACGAGGCCGAGCAGCTCGCCCGGAAGGCCGCGGCGTGGCGGGGGGCCGAGACGGAACGCGGCTTCTCGATGGCCCTCGGGAGGCTCGGCGACACCGCCGACGGCGACTGCGTGGCCGTGACCGCGTCGCGCGCCGACCCGGACGGTGGGGAGCCTCAGCCACGCGCGCTGCTGCACTTCGTGCCCTGGGGCCATGCGGGCCTGTCGCTGGACGCGATGCTCAGAGACAGGTCGGCGGACAACGGCCTGAACGAGTTCCTCATCGTCCACACGCTCTGCCACGCCGCCGACCTGGGCGTCACCAGGGTCTCGCTGAACTTCGCGTTCCTGCGGTCCGCACTCGAACACGGCGAACGGCTCGGCGCGGGGCCGTTCATCCGCGGCTGGCGGGGGCTGCTCATCTTCCTGTCCCGCTGGTTCCAGATCGACAGCCTCTACCGGTTCAACGCCAAGTTCCAGCCGACCTGGCAGCCCCGCTACATCTGCTACCCCGCGAGCACCGACCTGCCCCGCATCGCGCTGGCCATGCTCGAAGCCGAGGCGTTCCTGGTCTGGCCCAGCTGGCGACACCCGCTGACCAGGCTCACCGTCGCGGCGCACCGCCACCTGCCGCGCCGGCTCGCCACCGCCACCGCCGGCGACGCCACGCCTGGAGCCGGCCCACCTCTCGCGTGACCTCTGGCGGCCGGGCCACCCAACCGGCTTGTAGTAGCGTGTAGTAGTCATGACGGCTGATCAGCAACGACCTGTCCCGCGCCGCGGCCGGCTGGGGGCTTCCGACGGCGCCGGGTCTGACGCTGGCCCGGGCGCGCTCGGGATGACCGCGGCGGATGTCGAGGAGCTCGGCCGCGAACTCGACCAGCTACGAACCCGGGTGCTGGCCAGTCTCGGGGAGGACGACTCCCGATACATCCGGCGGGTGATCGGCGTTCAGCGTCTCCTGGAGGTCTGCGGCCGGGCGACGTTGTTCGCCTCCGCCCTGCCGCCCGCCTGGCTCGCGGGCACGATGATGCTCGCAACGGCCAAGATCCTGGAGAACATGGAGATCGGCCACAACGTGCTGCACGGCCAGTGGGACTGGCTGGGTGATCCGGCGATCCGCTCCACCACCTGGGAATCGGACTCCGTGTCGCCAGCGGACCAGTGGCGCCGGGCCCACAACTATCGCCACCACACGTTCACCAACGTCGAGGGCAGGGACCGGGATCTCGGTTTCGGCATTCTGCGGATGACGCCGGCCCAGCGTTGGCGCCCGATACATGTCGTCCAGCCGCTGTACAACCTCGGTCTCGCGATGACGTTCGAGTGGGGAATCGCGATCTTCGATCTGGAGCTCGATCGGTTCTGGTCCGGGGACAAGAGCTGGCGGGAGACCCGGGCCGATCTCGGTGCGACGCTCCGCAAGGTCAGGCGGCAGGTGCTCAAGGACTACGTGCTGTTCCCGGCGCTCGCCGGGCCCGTGTTCCTTCCCGTGCTGGCCGCCAACCTGACCGCGAACCTGGTACGTAACCTGTGGGCCCACACGATCATCTTCTGCGGGCATTTTCCGGACGGCGCCGCGACGTTCACGCCCGAGGACCTCGACGGCGAGACCCGCGGACAGTGGTATCTGCGCCAGCTACGGGGCTCCGCGAACATCGAGGGCTCCCCGCTCTTTCACATCCTCAGCGGCAACCTGAGCCACCAGATCGAGCACCATCTTTTCCCCGACCTGCCCAGCAACCGGTACGCCCAGATCGCTCCGCAGGTACGCGCCCTCTGCGAGAGATTCGACATTCTGTACACGACGGGGTCGCTCTCGCACCAGACCGGCGAGGTATGGCGGAGAATTCTGCGCCTTTCCCGGCCCGGACCGTCCAGAACTCCGGAACCCGCGCGCCCAGGCCAGCTCGTCGGCAGCGCCTGAGCCCGGCCCGGCTGGGCGCGCTGCCGCACGCCCAGCCGAGCACCGACCCAGAACCCGGGTTACCCGGCGGTCCCGTCGAGTCAGGCGGCGATGACCTTTTCGGTCGGGTCGCACTTCATGAGCTTGGAGAGGTTGCCGCCCATGATCTTGGCCTTGTCGCCATCGGAGAGGGAGTCGTCGAGCTCCTCCACGAAGGAGGTCGGGTCGGCCATGCCCTCGGGGTGCGGGTAGTCCGACCCGAAGACGACGTTGTCGACGCCGATCGCGTTGACGATCGCCATCACGTCCTCCTCGAAGAACGGGTGGACGACGATCGAACGGTGCAGCGCGACGATCGGGTCCTCGTCCCAGCTGCCCGGATCCACCGCGTAGACCTTCTTGAACTGCTTGATGGCGGTCGGCACCCACTGGCTGCCGTTCTCGACCGGCATGAAACGGATGTCCGGGAACCGGGTCGCCAGACCGTGACCGATGATCGAGTAGATGGCGTCACGAATGCTGCGGTACTCGCTGCTGACGAGCTCGGTGAACTTGTTCCGCCCGGCGAAGGGCTTCATCTCGTCGGTGATGCCGTTCCACTCGTTCGTGTGACGGGTGTAGCCGTCGTCGGAGGAGTGCATCCCGACGAGGATGCCGGACTCCTGCACCCGGGCCCAGAACGGATCGAACTCCGGCAGCGCGAAGGACCGGCGCCGCGCTCCGAAGTCGGGCACCGTAGCGGGCCGGATCAGCACCGCCCGGGCGCCGCGCTCGACCACGTAGTCGAGTTCCCTGATCGCCTCGTCCACGATCGACAGGTTGATGACCGGCGTGGCGAAGATCCGGTTTTCGAAGTTGTAGGTCCAGTGCTCGTGCATCCACTCGTTGAGGGCGTGGACCACGACCGCGGTCGCCTTCGGGTCGTCGGCCAGGCGTTCCTCGAGCAGGCTGGCCAGCGTCGGCCACATCATGGCCCGGTCGACCTTCTGCTCGTCCATCAGCTGCAGCCGGGCGGCGGGGTCGAAGAACGACGAGGGTGACTCGATGTAGCGCGGCGGCATCCCTGCCACCCGCTCGGCTATCTGGTCGTTCTTCGACTTGCCGAGCGTGAAGCCGGTCCCGATCGTGTGCTTGGAGGACGGGTTCTTGAGTCGGAACTCGATTTCCTGCGCACCGGGCGGGGCGACCTTGTTGAAGGTCGGGTTGGGGATGTACTCGCTGATGACGTTCCGCAGCGCGATCTTCGTCCGGCCGTTGACCTGAACGTACTTGACCAGGTTCTCGTACTCCGCCGGGAGGTATTTCGTGAACGCGTCCGTCGTCTCGTACATGTGGTTGTCGGCGTCAAATACCGGGTAGCTCAAGTATGTAGGAATGGGAAGCTGCCCTCCTCGTAGAGTGGATCATCCGGCGCGGGCCGCCTGAAGATCAGGAGCCCGAGCCCGTCCAACGCGTCTGCGGCGACCTTCGCTCGTGGACAGATGATCCACAGCTGACACGTGGTCCAGCGCGAGGGCCGCCCGCCATGCAGCCAGCCGATCAGCTGACGCCACTGTTACATATTGGCCTCGCGCTAAGCGCAGGTGCAAGGAGTGCACTGCGCGTTCATCTCGGCTGACCTGCAGGTCGGACTGACTGGCCGGTGGCCTGGCCCACTGACGGGGGAGCGGCTCGCCTCCCCGGACCGCGCGGCTGGTCAGCCGGTCCGGGCCAGGAGGCCGAGCTCCCGCAGGCTCTCGGCCGTGTCGACGATCGTGGCCTCGACGGGCCGCGGCTTCCAGCCGAGCTCGGTGCGCGCGCGGTCGTTGTGGATGATCGGCCGAGGCAGCTCGGCACCGGGCGCCTCCTCGGTCGGCACGCCCGCGGCCAGCGGCCCGAGGAGGGCCCGCAGGGTCTGGGCGACCGTCAGGTAGCTGATCGTCGGGCCGTCGGCAACGGCCAGGAAGCGCTGGCCGGCGGCCTTCGGCGCGGCCATCGCGCGGATGTGCAGGTCGGCGACGTCACGGACGTCCGCGACGCCGAACCGGGCGCGGGGCGCGACCGGCATCGTCCCGTCGATCATCGCCTTGACCAGCTGGGTGGACGAGCGCAGGTCCGAGGTGAGGGTCGGGCCGAGGATGAACGTCGGGTTGACGGTGACCAGCTCCGTGTCGCCGCCGTCGCGCGCCAGGAAGTCCCAGGCGGCCCGTTCGGCGATCGTCTTGGACCGTGGGTAGGGCGCGAGGCCGGGTGTGTCGGGGTCGGTCCAGTCGTCCTCGGTGAACTCGGCGCCGGGCTTGGGCGTGTAGCCGACCGCGGCGAACGAGGACGTCAGCACCACGCGGCGGGCGCCCGCGTCGCGCGCGGCCCGCAGGACCCGCAGCACGCCGTCGCGGGCGGGCACGATCAGGTCGTCCGGATTCTCCGGCTGGACGTAGGGCAGCGGGCTGGCGACGTGATAGACCTCGGCGCTGCCGTTCAGCGCCTTGGCCCACCCGTCGTCCGCGGTCAGGTCCGTGGCGACCAGCTCCAGGCCGCTGTCGTCCGCGCCGCCACGGCGCACCGCCGCGCGCAGCCCGTCCGAGCGTTCCAGCGAGCGCACCGTGGCGCGCACGGGAGTTCCACCGCGCAACAGCGCGGCGATGAGCTGCGTGCCCACATACCCGGATCCACCGGTGACCAGGGCCAGCTTGGTTGTCATGGTGTTCCTTCCGTCGGTGGCTGCTCCAGCCGAGCCTGCGGGCGGCGGCCCGGGCCGGGGAGTGTCCGGGCGTTCCTGGGAGTGACAGGACCACCCACCGCCGGCGTCGGCCGACCTATGGTCGACGGGTGAGCGACGGACCGAACTCGCTGGGCGAGTACCTGCGTGCCCGGCGCGCGCTGGTGACGCCCGAGCAGGCCGGCATCCCGCAGCTCGGGACCCGGCGGGTGCCAGGGCTGCGGCGCGAGGAGGTCGCGATGCTCGCCGGGATCAGCGCCGACTACTACCTGCGCCTGGAGCAGGGGCGCGACCGCGGCCCGTCGACGCAGGTCCTGGAGTCGCTGGCGCGGGTGCTGAGGCTCGACGCGGCCGGGCTGGACTACCTGCTCGGCCTCGCGCAGGGCCAGTCCCGCCGGCCACGACGCCGCGAGCGCCGCCGCGAGGTCGTGCCGGAGAACATCCTCGCCCTGCTCGACACCATCACGTTCCCCGGCTTCGTGGAGAGCCGCTACTTCGACATCCTGGCCGCGAACCCGCTGGCGGCGATCCTCTCGCCACGCTTCGTCGTCGGGCGCAACCGGGTGCGCGACTTCTTCCTCGAACCCGCCGAACAGGACTTCTACTCCGACTGGGAGAACTCGGCGCGGGGGATCATCGCCGGGTTTCGTACCTCCGTGGGCAGCGACCTCGACGACCCGCGGTTCGTCGAGATCGTCGGCGAGCTGTCCCTGGCCAGCGACCTGTTCCGCACCCTCTGGGCCCGTCAGGACGTCGTCCGCCGCGGGGGCACCACCATGACCGTCCATCACCCGGAGGCCGGCGCGCTCACCCTCTACCGGGAGAAGCTGCCGATCCCCGGCACCGCGGGCCAGGTCCTGGCGCTGTGGCACGCCCCCGCCGCCTCGCCGGCCGCGGAGAAGCTCGCGCTGCTGGCCTCCTATGCGCTAAGCGTCCGCGACCCCGCGAGCGATCCAGACAGCGAGCCCGCCCAGGCCGCGCCCATACGGCGCACCGCAGACAGCGGCCGACCTGACGCCTGATCGCGGCTTTGGCCCTCTGGTGGTCGTGACGGGGGCGATTCTGCAACCACCCGAGGGCCCAAACGGCGATCATGGCCGGTGCGGTGGTCTCAGCCGCCGTCCGACGGCCGGTATCGCACGAGCGGGAGGAACACGTCGTCGACGATCTCGGCGATGACGTCCTCGGGGACGCGGCCGTCCTTCCTGGTCAGGTACTCGGCGCGGACGAGATCCTTGGGCAGGCTGGCGATACGGCGCTTGATCAGGGACGGGTCGATCTCCCCGCGGGCGGCCGCGCGGCCAAGAAGGATCATGACCAGGTCGGTGCACTGCGGCTGGACGACCTGATCGCGGATCGCGACCGCCTCCGGATCCTGAAGCACCTCGAACAGCAGCCCGCGTACGGCGTCGGCCGGTAGCCCGTCGAACCGGCTTTCGAGTCGGGTCAACAGTGTGATCACGTCATTGCGCAGGCTGCCGGTGTCGGGCAGGTCCGCCGGCTCCGGGATCGACTGCGTCATGGCCGCGACGACGAGCTGCGCCCGGGTGGACCAGCGGCGGTACAGCACGGTCCTGCTGGTGCGGGCGCGTTCCGCGACACCCTCGATCGTGAGGCCCGAGTATCCGACCGCGGTCAGCTCCTCCCACACGGCGGCGAGGATCGCCCGCTCGAGCGCGGCGCCCCGCCGGCGCGTTCCTGCCGGCTGAGCGCTGGAGGAGCCCGCCTCGTCGGCCGGTGTGGCGGCGTCCGCGCCGGCTGGCCCCGCGGTGTTGTTCATCTCTTTCCCTTAGGGTTCACTGTGGCTCTTATCGAGGTACGGTACCTCCCGGATGAGATACACACTGTTTCTTACGCGGAGGCTTCGGTGCCTGTAGAAAGCGCGGGACGGTGGTGGGCGCTCGGCGCGCTCGCCCTCTGCCTGCTCGCTGTCGGTCTGGACACCACCGTGCTCAACACGGCGCTGCCCACCCTGAGCACGACGCTCGGAGCGTCGACGAGCGAGCTTCAATGGATCACCGACTCGTACAACCTGGTGCTGGCCGCGCTGCTGCTGCCGGCCGGCCTGTTGGGCGACCGATACGGGCGCAAGAAGCTCATCATGGGAGCGCTGGCCGTCTTCGGCGCCGGCTCCGTCTGGAGCGCCTACTCGACGTCGCCTGGGGAACTCATGGCGGCTCGCGCGGTCCTCGGCGTCGGCGCGGCCTTCCTGATCCCGCTCGTGGTCGCCGGGGTTCTCGTCCTCTTCGAGCCGACGGAGCGACCACGGGCCATCGCGGTCGTGACGCTGGGCAGCCTGGTCGGCATCCCGCTGGGGCCGATCGCGGGTGGCCTGCTGCTGCACAGCTTCTGGTGGGGCTCGGTGTTCCTGATCAACGCGCCGGTGGCGGCCGTCGGCCTGATCGCGGTGGCGACGTTGCTGCCTGAGTCGCGCAACCCTGACGCCTCCGGGCTCGACCCGTTCGGCATCGCGCTGTCCGCCGCCGGAATGGTCGGCGTGACCTACGGCGTGATCGAGGCCGGCGAACGCGGCTGGACCGACGTCCGCTCGCTCGGGCCACTGGTCGGCGGCGCGGTGATCCTCGGTCTGTTCGTCGTGGTGGAGCGCCACGTGGCGAGGACCCGAGACGCGCTGGTCGACCTGGCGCTCTTCCGCGCCCGCGCCTACACGGCCGGAACCATCCTTGTGACGATCATGGCTTTCGCGCTGTTCGGCGTCCTCTTCAACACCCCGCAGTACCTGCGCGCTGTGCTCGGGGCCGACTCCCTCGGCACGGGACTTCGGCTGCTGCCCATGCTCGGGGCGATGGTGGTCGGCGTTCAGGTCGCGACCCGAGTCGTCCAGCGGATCGGGCCGAAGGCGATCGTGACGGTGGGCCTGCTGATCACGTCCGCCGGTCTGTTCCTCGGTGCGTTCACGACGGCCGCCACCAGCTACGGCGAGGCGGCGGTGTGGTTCGCGCTGTTCGGCCTCGGCGTCGGCCTCTCCATCCCGACCGCGACCCTCGCGGCGGTCGGCTCCCTGGACACGGCCCGCGCGGGCGCCGGGTCCGCCCTCGTCTTCGCGACGCGCCAGCTCGGGAGCTCGGTCGGCGTCGCGATCCTCGGCACCCTGGCGCTGTCCCGTTACCGAGGCGGCCTCGACCTCTCGGCCGCCGCGGGTAACACCGCCGCCCGTGCCAGTGTGACCTCCGGCGTCGCGGTGGCACAGCGGCTGCACGACCCCGCGCTGCTCACCTCCGTCCGGACGGCCTTCGTCCACGGCATGGATCTGACGCTCTGGCTCTGTGGTGGCATCAGCCTCGCCGGAGCCGGGCTGGCCCTCGCGATCCTGCCCGGCCGTGCCCGGCCGCCGGCAACCCCCGTGGTGCCAAGCCAGGCCAGTCCGTCCGAGCCCGCCCTGACGGAGGACGCGCGGTAGGGGCAACAGCCGGACCGGCGGGTGGCCGCGATGACCGGCAGCGGATCAGTCCACGCCGCCCGCGACCAGTCTCGTGGCAGGCCTCCGGTCGGCGACCCGCTGAACGAAGGAGGCGAAACCGGCGGGGTCCTCCCGGTGCACCATGTGCGAGGCGCCGGCGAAGCTGACCGTCTCGGCACCGACCTGCGCGGCGAAGGCCCGCATGCCGTCGGCGAAGTGCGGAAAGGACGCCGTTCCGTATCCCACGACGCGCGGCACCGTCAGCTGGCCCGGGTCGAACGGGGGGTCCAGCGTCAGTGTCATCTCGGCCGCGGCCAAGGCCCGTTCCCGGAGCTGGCGTGGGCTGCCGGGCCGCGTCACGGCGGCGCGGTCGATGGTCTCCTGGATGACGGCGCGATGCTCCCGGGGCCACCAGTCGGCCCACGGCATGGCTGTCTCCCAGATGCCGACGGCCTCGACCAGGTCCGGGTGACGGATCGCTGCCGCCAGCGCCACGTTGCCGCCCCAGCTGTGCCCGACGACGGTCGCCGGCCGGCCGGCCAGAACCCGCAGAAGGTCGTCGACGTGTCCGCCGAGGTCCGCCTCCACGCCGTCCCAGTTCGGGGACGCGCCCCAGCCGTGCCGGTCGTAGCGCAGAACCTCGAGGCCCGGAAGAAGACGCGCCACCGGGTCGAAGCTGGAGCCTTCGTCCCGCAGGCCGTGGACCAGCACTACCCGTGGCCTTGCGGCTGATCTCTGCTCCGCTTCAGGCCCCGGTTCCATTCCGCCCTCCTCGGCCGACACGGCCACGACATGATTGCATCCAATATATTGCATAACATCTCGGGACCGGTTCAGGCGCGTCGGTCGACCTCGGCGAGGACGGCGAGGATCTGCTCGGCGACTCCAGCGGCGCTGGCCGGGTTCTGCCCCGTGACGAGCCGGCCGTCGCGGACGACCTGGGCGGTGAAGTTCGGCGCGGGGTGGTGTCGGGCTCCGCGCGCGGCGAGTGTGCTGGCCAGCAGGAACGGCACCGTCTCGGCCAGGCCCACCGCGCGTTCCTCGTCATCGGTGAAGGCCGCGACGTCCCGCCCGGCGACCAGGTACGTGCCATCCGAGAGGGTCACGTTCACCAGCGCCGCCGGTCCGTGGCAGACGGCCGCCACGATGCCGCCGTGCTCCCAGATCCGCCTCGTCAGCGCCGCCGCCGCGGTGTCGTTGGGAAAGTCCCACATCGTCCCGTGGCCACCCGCGAACAGGACCGCGTCATACCGGTCCGGGTCCACGCTCGCGAAACTGCGGGTGGCGGCCAGCTGGCGGGCGATCGCCGGGTCGGCGAGGAACGCGCCCTGGATGGCGTCGTCGGCGTCGAAGCCGTCCCGAGGCGGTTCGCCGCCCGCGACACTCGCCAGTTCGACCTGGTGGCCCGCGGCCGTGAGCACCTGCCACGGATGGGCCGCCTCGCTGACGTAGAAGCCCGTGGTGCGCCCGGTCTCGCCGAGCTTTCCGTGGCTGGTCAGACCGATCAGGACGCGGGCCGGGCGGGCGGCGCCCGCGATGTCTCCGGCAGCTGGGACGGACATGCGATCTCCCATGAGGACGCTCGGCGTTCTTCCGGTCTCTCAGCCTGCCCGCGCAACGACAGGATGTCGCATGCCGTAAACGGCACTAAGCCATCGATATTCTGATCGCTGTGAGAGCCGTGTCCGCGCCCCCTGCGCCGTCGCTCGATCTCCTGCGGACCTTCCTGGCCGTGTACCGCGCCGGCTCCATGACCGCGGCGGCGACCGCGCTCGCCCTCGCGCAGCCAACGGTGACCGCCCAGATCCGGACGCTGGAACGTGACCTGGGCCGGGCCCTGTTCACCCGGCTGGCGCGCGGCGTGGCGCCGACCCCGGCCGCCGACGACCTGGCCCAGCGCGTCGCCGGTCCACTCGACGAACTCGCCGCGGCGGTGACGACAGCCGACGGCCAACAGGACCGCCTGACGGGACGGACGGTTTACCTCGCGGGCCCGGCCGAGTTCACCGCCGCCGTCGTCGTCCCGTCCCTCGCGCCGCTGCTGCGTCACGGGCTCACCGCCCGCATCCGATTCGGCCTGCCCGACCCGCTACTCGACGCGCTGACCAACCGGAACGCCGATCTCGTCGTGACCAGCACCAGGCCCCGCCGGCCAGGGATCGTGGCCGAACCGCTTTACGACGAGGAGTTCATCCTCGTCGCGACGCCGGAATGGGCACAGCGACTGCCGGCGGCCGACCTCGACCAGCACGGCCCGGAAATCCTGCGGAAAGTCCCGATCCTCGCCTACGCCGACAACCTTCCGATCATCCGCAGGTACTGGCGACACGTCTTCGGCGTCCCGCGCGGCGGAAACGCCGCCCTCGTCGCGCCCGATCTGCGAGCAGTACTCGCCGCCACGATCGCCGGCGCGGGCATCAGCGTGCTCCCGCACTACCTCTGCCGCGAGTCACTCGCCCACCAGCGACTCACCATCCTGCACACCCCCAGCGACCCGCCCATCAACACGCTGTGGCTCGCCCGCCTACCGACCGCGGACGCCGTCGCGCACGTGGCGGCCGTCCGCGACCACCTACTCGCGAGCGCGCCTCGATGGTGATCTGACACCCCTGCGGACTACCCGCGGCGTTGCAGGGACACTGCCGCTGGCCGATCAGGCTGACGGGGCGCGGCGGGGTCAGCTTTTCGCGTCCGCCGGCGTGGTGGCGGCGGCGTGGTCCTGAATCGCCTTGCCGATCGCCGCGGCCGTCTGGTCGCGCCAGGTCGTCGACTTGCCGAACTGCCAGTTCTCGGAAGCCAACGGCGCGGCCGACGCTCCGGTGAAATGTGGCATGACCTCACGGGCGAACAGCTCGTAGCTGTGTTGGGTGGCCGCGGGGTTGGCGAAGTCGGCGGCCAGCAGCAGGTAGGCGCCGAAGCCGCCGGACTGGTGCCACAACCGCTCGATCTGCGCGATCGCCAGGTCCGGCGTGCCGCAGATCAACGAGCCGGACGCGTTTCCCTGCTCGATCCGTTCCCGCAGCGGCGTCGATGGGTCGAGGGAGATCGGCAGCACCTTCGACTGGTAGTTCTGCACGTCCGCGAGGCCGTACTCGAGGTCCTTCGCGGCCTGTTCCGGGGTGTCGGCCAGATGCATCATGCCCATCAGCCGCCAGTCGCGTCGGTCCATCGTCTGCCCGTGCTGCGCGGCGACCTGGTTCGCGACCTCCCAGTGCGAGCCGAGGACATCGAACCCGCCCGCCTGGCTCGCCGCGATCGACAGCAGGCCGGCGCCGAACCGGCCGGCCGTGCGGGGACCGGCGGGGGAGAACGTCGCCGCGACCGCGATCTCCGGGCGTGGGCGGGTGAAGGGCGCCAGCTGCAGCACGGCGTCGCGCAGCGTGAACCAGTCGGTCTGTCGGGTCACCGGCTCCTCGCCGGCCAGCAGGGCCACGATCGCCTCGAGGGACTCCTCCATCATCGCCCGCTGCTGGTTCGTGTCGATGCCGAGCATGTGCGCGTCGGAGGCGAGCTGGCCTGGGCCCACGCCGAGCATCGTCCGGCCTCGGGTCAGATGATCGAGCAGCACGATCCGGTCGGCCACGTGCAGGGGATGGTGGTACGGCAGCGACACCACCCCCGTGCCGAGCCGGATGCGCCGGGTTCGCGCCGCCGCGTGCGCGATGAAGACCTCGGGCGAGGAGATGATCTCCCAGCCGCCGGAGTGGTGCTCGCCGATCCAGGCTTCGTCGAAACCGAGCCGGTCGAGGTGTTCGAGCAGCGCCAGGTCCTGTTCGAGCAAAAGCGTCGGGTTGCGGCCGGCCTTGTGGAACGGCGCCAGGAAGATGCCGAAACGTAGCGGCCACCGCGTCCCGCCGGCCACTTCGTTGGTGATCGTGCGCGATAAGGACAAGACGAGACCTCCGTCGTCGAGCGTGCGACAGGGCGCGGAGAGAACGGTGCTCCGTCGTCGTTCCGCGAGCTACGGCCGCGGCCAGGGGGAGCGGCCATGCCATTTCTGATCAGAGAGCCGGCCGGCCGGCGGGGGCCGCTGTAACACGGTTCTATCTGCCGAGGTGGCTCCGTCGCAACCGCTCTCAACGTGCGCAGGACGGGCCGAGCCGGTTCCCTGATGCGGCGGTCGCCGTCCAGCGGGGTATCGGACTCGTATGCGAGTCTCGAACCTGGCCAGGACGAGTCTGGCCACAGCGGTGGCCGCCGCCGGTGGCGCGATCGGCACCAGCCCCGACTCCGACTGGTACCGATCGTTGGACAAGCCCGCCTGGCAGCCGCCGGCGCAGGTGTTTCCCGCCGTGTGGACGCCGCTGTACGCCTCGATCGCGTACGCCGGCGCCCGGGCGCTGGACGCGAGCGCCGGCGCTGCGCAGCGCAGGCAGCTGCGGCGCGCGTTCGGGATCGACCTCGCGCTGAACGCCGGTTGGACGCCGCTGTTCTTCCGGGCCCGGCGTCCGCGCCTGGCGTTGGCCGAGATCGTCGCGCTGAACGTGGCGAACGTCGTTCTGCTACGCCGGGCCTGGCAGGCCGACCGGCTCGCCGGCGCGGCGCTGCTTCCCTACGCCGCCTGGACCGGCTTCGCCACCGGCCTGAACGCCGCGATCGCCCTGCGCAATCCGGGCCAAGGACCCGAAAGGCCGCCGCTCGGCCGCGAGGTCCGTGGGGCGCCCAGTACCTAATAGTTGGCCAGGAAGTGCTGAACCTCGGGGGCGGCGACCTGGGCGCCGTAGCCGGCGTTGAGGACGAGGCAGGCGACGGCGATGTCCTGGGCTGGGTCGAAGGCCACGAACCAGCTGTTGGGCTGTCCCTGGTTGTCGACGTCCGCGGTGCCTGTCTTGGCGTAGACGGTCGGGCCGAACCCGAGCCCGGCGGCCGTGCCCTGGGTGACCACCTCGCGCATCATGGATTTCAGCTGCGAGTCGACGTTGGCGGGCAGGGGAGTCGCGCCGATCTGCTGGGCTCCGGGTAGCAGGACGGGCTGCTTGAAGGTCCCGTTCGCGACGGTGGCCGCGACGGAGGCCATCGCGAGCGGCGACGCGGTGAGTTGGCCCTGGCCGAACATGTTCTGGGCCAGTTCGGAGCCGCTGGCACCCGGCGGCTGCTTGTAATAGGTGCCAGGTTTGCCCAGCCCGATGTCCCAGGCCTGGTTGAGGCCGAAGTACTGCTTCGCGACCGCGGCGAGGCGGCCGTCGCTCTCGTGCTGCCACCACTGGCTGAACGCGTTGTTGCAGGACTGGGCGAAGTCGGTGGAGAACGGCGTCGACGCCGGCTCGGACTCGTTCTTGTCGTTGTGGTAGCTGATGCCCTGCACCGTGTAGACGGCCGGGCACTCGACCGGGGTGCTCGCGCTGAGGACCCCCTGGCTGATCAGGGCCGCGGCCGAGATGATTTTTCCCGTCGAGCCTGGCGCCACCGCGGCGGTGAGCGCGAAGTCGTTGAAGCCGGCGTTGTTGGCGATAGCGAGGATCTGGCCGGTGGACGGCTGGATGGCGACCATCGAACTCTGCGGGTGCTCGGCGACGGCGCCGCGCGCGGCCTGCTCCGCCTTGGCGCTGATCGTGGTGGCCAGGGTGGCGTCGACCGGCGCGGAGATCACTGCCTGGCTGCCCTTGACCGCCGTTCCGTCCGCGGCCTGGATCTCGACGTCGAGTCCCGACTGCCCCAGGTCCTTGGGCGGGCTGGCCTTCAGAACCCCCGTGATCGTGTTCAGGCCCGCGTCCCCGTAGGTGGTGAGGCTGTTGCCGGTCGCGTCGAGGACGGACGTGGCCGTCGGGGCCACCGCGATGGCGGCGAGATGGGTGGTCGCGGTGAGGTTCGGCGCGAGGACGTCAGGTGCCCACGCGATGGACCATGCGGGCGAGTCCGGCTTCTGGTACGCGAGCAGCGACGAGTGGTAGCTCCACGTACCGCTGACCGTCCCGGAGCTTGCTGGGGCCCCGACCTGGGCGTTCACCGCGATGGTGACCTTGATCCGCGGCGTCGACGCGGTCGCGGTCGGCGTCGCTGCCAGCGCGGTGGCGCCGGCGGTCGAGCTGTTCAGCGTGCCGAGATGGAGGCCCTCGCGGTACGCGGCGAGCGCCGCCTGGGCGGCCTGCGGGCTGTCGGTGTAGCCGGCCGCCAACCCGAGGTTGCCGGCCCCCCACGCAGTCAGGAACGCGGTGGTGATCTGCTCGCCGTCCTGCTCCGGAGAGGTCCCCGTCGGCACGAACCCGACGATCGGATGGCTCTTCTTGCCTGGCGCGACCACGGACACGATCGTCGCGGTGACGGCGACCAGGACGACCACGGCCACGGTCGTCACGAGCGTGATGAACTTCCACGACCTCCGGCGCTTGTGGCTCCTGGCCGGGTGAGGCGCGTCCTGCCACCCGCGCCCCGTGTCCGACGGGGGCGGATTCCGCCACTCGGACGTCCGGTCGAACTCCGCGTCCGGGTCGGCTGAGTTCCGCGACTCGTACCCCGTGTCTGCCCAGGAGCGATTTTCGGCCGGATCCGGCGCCCACGGGTCCATACCGCGCACGCTACGGATGGCGATTCATACCGTCAAAGACAGACACGCACGTTATGAGATGACCGACATGTGGCCTGGCCGCTCAACGTTCAACGCTCGGGGCGCGTCGCCGCCCGGAGACCACGGCTCTGCCGGCGTGCGGGCAGGCTGATGGCCCCGCGCCCGTGGTCCGCCTCGGTAGGCCGGCTGTCCGCTTACGCCTGAGGCTCGATGCGGTCCACGAGCGTGGCCGCCGGAGGAGCGGAGCGGACGTCGTCCACGTGGCGTGCGCGTGCTCGCGGAATGTCGCCCGTACTCCTTGGCAGCTTTCAGGCAAGCTCAGGCTCCCGCCTTCGCATCGGGATCGGCAGCCGGAAGGAACCAGCGCATGCGCGACAGACTGGTGCAGTCTCCGATCTTCCTGCTGTCGCCGCCGCGGTCGGGGTCGACGCTTCTGCGGTGCATCCTGGACAGTCACAGCCGTATCCACTCACCGCACGAGCTATACCTGAACATGCAGCGAGTGAAGTGTTTCTCCTCTTTTGGTGAGACGTCCTTGAGGGCCTCCGGTCTCACGGTCCGAAGCGTCGAGCACCTCCTCTGGGACCGCCTTCTGCACCGGAGTCTGGTCGCCAGCGGCAAGGAAATCATCGTCGAGAAGACGCCCACGAACGTGCTCATGTGGGAACGAATCGTCGAGTGTTGGCCAGACGCCCGCTTCATCTTCCTCATTCGCCATCCGGCGGCCGTGGCCGAGTCCGCGGTGTCCGCCGCCAAGAGCTTCGGCACGAGGGACCGTGTGAGGTATGCCCGCGACCTCACCCAGGACGCTGTCCGTCTGGTGACCGGCGGCTATGCGCGGGAGCTGAAGCTCGGCATCGAACCGTTCATGACAGAGCTGGAGGCGGCCCGGCAGGCGCTGCCCGGCCCAACGGTGCGTTACGAGGACCTCGCGGCCCGGCCGGCGGAGGTCATGTCCGACCTGTGCGAGTTCCTCGGCGTCGAGTTCGAGCCGGCCATGCTCGACTACGGCACTGACCGAGACCAGCTCGTTCCCGGTATCGGCGACTGGCGCGACAAGATCAGATCGGGCAGGATTCAGGCACCGGCCGAGCCGCCCACGTCGATTCCCCCCAAGCTGCGCGCCGCCGCCCGCGCCTGGGGATACCTGAAGCCGGGCGACCCAGACCCGACCGAGGCCGGCCGGGACGACCGTGCGCGACCTCGCCCCGATGTCGATCTGGAAGCCGGGGCCCGGCCCTGGTTCGTTCCGCGCCCGCGCGTCGGCGAGGGCCGTCAGCCTGCTGGGTCCGGTTTCAGGAGCCGCTCCGGTCGCGGCTCGACGGGTCCAGACGGCGGCAACTCGTCGACGCCGAAATCCCTCAGCGAGCGCCGGACGTAGGGCGTGATAGCTCGACCCATCATCCCGAACCGGAGGTCGTCGGTGTGGCCCGTGTCGAACAGCATGGCGCCGACGAGAAGGATCACGGAGGTCTTGAACGCCTGTAACGCGCGGTACCACTCGCGATGCCGGACCGGAATTCCGGTCAGCTCCTCGTAGTACGCGACCGCCTCGTCGGAGGTCAGTGCCGCCGGCCGGCTCGTGAAGAAGACGGGTGTCTTCCAGAGAAGGTCGAGATAGCCGACGTCGGCGAGGGGATCGCCGATTCCTGCCATCTCCCAGTCGAACACACCCGTGACCTCGCCGTCGACGAACGCGAAGTTCCCGGGCTTCGGGTCGCCGTGTACGAGGGTGACCCGCTCTGACGCCGTCGGCCTGCGGTCCCGCAGCTCGGCGAGGAGCCGCTCGAGCCCCGGGAGCTCGCCGCGCTGGACCCGGCGCATCTCGGCCGTCCAGCGGTCGAGCTGGTCGTCGAGATAGGAACGGCCATCGCCGAGAGCCACGAGTCCCGTGCCGGACAGGTCCACCAGGTGGATAGCCGCGAGCTGTTCGACCAGTGCCCGCGTCATCCGGTGGACCGTCGCCGGCCGAGCGTCCAGCTCGGCGGGCATCTGCTGCTCGTAGACGTCTCCGGCTACCCGCTCCATCACATAGAACGGCCGTCCCAGGACCTCGCCCGACTCGTCGAACCACAGGACGGCCGGACTGCGGACGTCGGTCTTCTCCAGTGCCCGCAGGATGGTGAACTGTTGAGCCATGTCGTACGGCTCCAGCAACCCGGGAAAGGGCGGGCGCAGGCGCACGACGACGTCCTGGCGCCGCCGTCCGGTAGGGGTGCGCCAGCCGAGCGTCAGCGCCAGCATCTCCGCCGAGTGGCCGAAGGTGACGCGGCTGGAGTTCTCGACCTGGAGGTCGGTCCCGGCCGGCATCCGCTCCTGGAGCCAGGAGGTCAGCCGCTCGAGAGCGTTCTCGGTCCGCATTGCCTGCTCCCTTCGCGCCCGGTCAGGTGGGATTCGGCGGCCGCCGCGGTCGTCATCCGAATGACACCTGAAAATCGGACTCCGCCGTCAGGCCCAGCTCAGGCCACTCGCCCTGGATGATGCTCTCCATGACTCCGTAGCCCACCGCGTCGCCTTCCCGCACCCGGATCGGTGTGTCCCGCAGCTGCCCAAGCGCGCGCCGACTCTCCTCGCTCCAGCAGTCCTTGATGTGCTCGCCGTCCAGGTGCAGCTTCCCCTGCCACGACCCGTGAATGTGACCATTCCAGGCTCCATAACCCGCGGCCTTCAGGAAGAAGCCGGACTCGCCGAGTGCCTCGATCTCGACGACCCGCTTCTCGCCCGACTCCATCGTGAGGTGCAGCTCGCCGCCCCGCACGAACCGGGTCCGGCGGTCGTACTCGATGCGTGGCTCGGCCTGGCGAATCGGCAGCTGGGACCCGTCGGACTCGTTCAGGTACGCGGAGGTGTAACCCCAGCCACCACCCGCGTCCGAGATGGCGGTCTCGTAGTAGGTGCCGTCCGGACGGCGCAGGAATGCCGGTGACCATTTCATGCAGCCCTTGATCGGCGGCGCGTCCGCCCGGGGCCTGCCACGGATCAGGTCGGGAGGCGGGGCGCCGACGGCCTGTCGCACTCCCCAGGAGTGGTCGCGGAAGCCGAACCACGCCTCCGGACGGATCTCGTGCGTCTCGCCGTCGACGGTGACGGTGCCGGAGACCCAGCCACCCTGGTGGTAGCGGATGACGTTGACATCCACGCGGCCGGTCCGGCGGTTGCGGACGAGGTTGCGGTTCTCGAAGAACGGCGGGGTCACTCCCGACAGGACGAGATCGAAGGAGATCGGCTGCACGTCGTTGGACTCCAGGCGGAAGCGCACCTGGTTCAGCGGCGCGACGATCTCGTACCGGATCGGGCCGACGGCGGTCTCCTCCGGGTCGGTCCGAAGTTCCCGGCTCCCGCGGACGGTCCACTGCTCCCGGCCTCGGGAGACGCCGGCGAAGCCGTCCATGATGCCCCGGTTGTGGTATTTACCCAGCCCGAAGCTCACCTGTAACGAACCGTCGGTGCTCGCCAACGAGCCCCAGATCTTCTCGGTCCAGGCCAGATCCGACTCGGCCACGGTGGCGAACGTGTCCGCCAACTGATGGTTCAGGGTCTCGTCGGCACCCCGCAGCGCGCCGATGTCCTTGAGTGCCATTTGTTCCGTCCCTTCGCGGCGCGGCGGACAGAATCCGCAGCCGATAGTTCGAGGGCTTCCAGGCCACTGCTTCGCCTCACGCGCCGAGCAGCAGGCCGCCGCGGGCCGCCGGACCCAAGATCAGGGGGGCGTCGGTGTCGAAGTGATCGCGGGCGGTGGCCCCGACCTTCGACCAGCCGGAGCGTACCAGAGGATCGGACAGTTCTGCTAGAACGTCCGATCCTCGCCGTAGGGTCGGGCTGACGTCCTGGCCGGCGCGAGCGCGTCCGAGAGGTGACGACGTTCGCGGTCTGGGTAGTGCTTCCACGGAGTAGTTCTCTAGATCCGTCGGGCGACGTGGCTGGCGAGGTGATGCTCGATGCCTTCGGGGAGGTGCGCCGCCGCGCTCGGCGGCCGGTCGAAGGTGCGACCATCAGCACTGTGTTGTGCGGCTTTCGTGCTCGGCATCGCCGTGTTCGGGTTGTTTGCGCCCAATGCGCAGAGCGTCCTGGTGGCCGGCGCCGCGGCGGCGGTCGCCTGCGCGGCCGCGGGGCTGTGCATGCTGTGGACCGGCTGGCGCGCGCGTGGAGTCGACCGGCGCTGGCGGGTGGCGCTCGGGATCGCGACGCTTCCGACCATCTTCGTCAGCGCCTGGCATGTCCGTTGGATCGTTGACCACCAGTTAGCTCTCCCGGCTTATGTCCCCTGGCCCGCTACGCTCTTCTTAGCTGTCGTCGTCGTCAATCTGGTCGGAATTCTGTTGTTCCCCTCGGATCCGCTCGAGACAGAGACGGACGAACGCGCTGTGCCGTGGGAGGGCTACCATTGGTACGCGATAACGGCGTTGGACAGCCTGCTCCTGGTCGATTCGATGTTCCTTCTCACCTGGGCGACGGTTCTCGGCGCATCACTGGGAACGCGCCACGTCAATACCGCGGGGATCGTCGCCAACACGGGAGCCCTCATCGGAGACCTGATCCTGCTGGCTGCCTGCCTCCTTCTGGCGACGTTCCGTCAGCCACGTTCAGGTCGGGCACTCGCTCTGCTGGCCGCTGGTATGGGCGCGATGGCTGTCTCGACAGCGAGCTACCTCACCATCACCGCCTCGGGCGGACACAGGAGCACGCCCATCGTCGATGTCATCGCGACGGCAGGGTGGCTGATGCTGCTGCTCGCCAGCCTTGTACCAGTCCCCGGATCGCCACCGTCGGAACGCCGGAGCGGAAGCCAGCGCACGCTTCGACTCCGCGCGTTGTTGCCGTACGTGGCGCTCGGCACGGCCGGTCTGCTGGTCGTCGGCCAGTTGATCGCGAAGATCCCGATCGACAACGCCGAGCGCGCCGGTCTGATCGGCCTTCTCCTGCTGGTGATCGTGCGACAGATGATGATCCAGTCCGAGAACACCCGGCTCCTGAAGGCAGTCCAGATCAGCCGGCGCCAGTTGCGCTACCAGGCTTTCCATGACCCGCTGACCGGACTCGCGAATCGCGCGTTGTTCACTGAGCGGGTCCGTGCGGCGCTGGCGCATCGTGGCAGCCAGCCGTTCGCCCTGGTCTACTGCGACCTCGACAATTTCAAGCAGGTCAATGACACCTTCGGCCACGCTGTCGGAGACGCGTTGTTGCGGACCACGGCGGATCGACTCCGCGCGGGCGTCCGACCCGTCGACACGGTCGCGCGGCTCGGTGGCGATGAGTTCGCGATCCTTCTCGACGACAGGAATGAGGATCCACGGCGATTCTGCGAACGCCTGGCCGACGCGATCCGAGCACCCACACTGCTGGCCGATCGGCTCAAGCCGGTGGGGGTCAGTCTCGGAGTCGTGGTCGCCGACGGCGATCGTCCCGCTGATCCAGACGCCCTGTTACACGACGCCGATCTCGCCATGTATGCGGCAAAACGACAGGCGGGTGGCGGACTTGTCGTCTACGAACCTGGCCGGCCGGACCGCGGTTGCGGTGCGGGTGGCGGCTGACGAAGCCAACTTGGGGGATCGGCCTCTGTCCACTGCCGAAGGCGACTGTCAGCGTACGAGGGCTGGCAGGCTTTCCCAGCCGCGGGTCGTCGAGGTGTGGGCCATCTTGGCGTTCGGCCAGTCGATCTCCCAGTCGGTCCACCGGTTCAGGACCTCGTCGAGGGCGACGCGTCCCTCCAGCCGGGCCAGCGCGGCGCCGAGGCAGAAGTGGATTCCGTAGCCGAAGGTCAGGTGTCGGTCGATCCTCCGACGGATGTCGAAGGTCTCCCCACTGTCGAAATGCCGATCGTCGCGGTTGGCCGACGCGTTCAGCAGAGCCATGACGCTGCCTTCGGGGACTGTCTGCCCGTGGAGCTCGACATCCTGTGCCACGTAGCGTGCCTGGATCGGGGAGGGCGCCTCGTACCGCAGGATCTCCTCGATGGCGTTCGGGATCAGTGAGTGGTCGGCTGCCAGCTGACGGCGCTGGTCGGGGTGCTCGGCGAGCAGCTTGCCTGTCCATCCGATGAGGCGCGTCGTCGTCTCGTTCCCGGCACCCGCGAGCAGCGTGACGTAGGTGAGGACCTCCGCGCGGGTGAGCCGGCGAACCGTGCCCGTCTCGTCTTCGAACTCGGCGGTGAGCAGCTCGGTCATGAGATCGTCGGATGGGTGTCTGGCCCGCCAGTCGATGTAGTCGGCGAACATCGAGCCACTCAGAAACTCGTCGTCGTAGACGTCCTGATCTGTCGAGTGTTCGAGGTTCATGCTTCTGTCGATCTGGTCCCTGATCGCCTCCTGGTCGCTTTCAGGGATTCCGAGGAGGAAGCCGATCGTGCGCATGGGCATCTGCGCGCCGAGATGGCGGACGAAGTCGAACTCGCCGCCCTCGACGAGTGGGTCCAGGCACCTGGTCGTGAACTCGCGAACCTTGGGCTCCAAGGCCGTCATCTTCTTGGGTGTGAACACCCGGGCGAGCAGCGATCGGTGGATGTCGTGCCGGGGCGGGTCCTCGAAGAGGATCACGCCGGGTGGGATCTCGATGTCGGCCCTTATGATCTCGAGGACAGAACCCTTTCCCGAGCGGTAGGTCTGCCAGTCGGTCAGGGCGGGAGAGACGTCCTCGTACCGGCTCAGAGCGAAGAAGTCGTACCGCTCGTTGTAATAAAGCGGCTTCTCATCCCGCATCCGCCGCCAGACCGGATAGGGGTCGTCGTCGATCGCGAAGTCGAACGGGTCGTAGTAGACATCGCTGTCGTTCGTCAGGGTCACTGGATCTTCCTCTCGTTCATATCTTCGGTGACGAGATATCGGCGTGAAGCGCGGCGAGCGCTTCGAGCTGGTCGAGGTAGTGCTGGAGGGAGTGGTGGACGAGCCTGGCCGAGGCGATGGTGGCGCCGGCGGCGGCGAGTTCGGCGAGCTCTTCGGCGGCCGCGTCCGGGTCCGCGATCGGGTCGAGCGGGCGTCCCGGTCCGAGCACGATCTCGAAGCCCGCGGGAAGCTCTTCCCGCTGAATCCATCCGCGCGCCTGGGCCGGTGTGACGCCGAAAGGGCTCCATCCGTCGGCCAGGGCGATCGCGCGGCGAAGGGACCGCAGGGTTCGCCCGCCTACCCACAGCGGCAGCCGGTCCTGCACTGCGCAGGGATCGACGACGAGTCCGCCGAAGCTGTAGTACTCGCCCCGGTAGGCCGGCTCTGCCCGCGAAAGCGATGCCCGTAGCGCGCGCAACGCGTCGTCGGCGCGGGCCCCGCGGTCCTCGAACGGCGCGTCGAGCAGGTCGAACTCGTCCTTGAGCGTGCCGACCCCGACGCCGAGGATGACCCGGCCGCCACTGACGACGTCGAGAGTGCCGTACCTCTTGGCGATCTCCAGGGGATGGTGGTAGCCGAGGACCAGCACGTTCGTCGCCAGCCGGATCCGCTCGGTACGCGCGGCCAGATAGCCGAAGGTCGCCAGTGGGTCGAAGTAACGCGCGCCGCGGCGAACCGCCTCACCGGCCGGAACGCCGACATGCTCGCTGCAGGTCAGGTGGTGATAGCCCAGCCAGTCGGCGGCCTGGGCTATCCGCGCCACCTCCTCGATGCCGGCGCTCTCCTCCCAGCGCGCATGCGCACCGGGAAGCATCGTGACGACGGGAGTCGGTACGGAGAGTCGCAGCGCTGGCTTACCGCTCATCCGAGCATCACGCCACCCGCGTCGACGACGACGAGCATCGCCATGACCGGGCCGAGGCCGGTGCTCGCGCCGGTGATGATGGCGACCTTTCCCGCGAGGCGTTCCTGCGTCATCGGGCCACCGCCTTGGACCGTTCGCGCATCGTGTCGCCGAGAGCCAGCCCCGCGTCCGCCGCGGGACCGTAGGTCAGGATCAGTCGCCTGATCGCGGCCTCGTCCTCCACCCGGCGTAACCGCGCCTCCAGCGCAGCGAGCTCTCCGTTCGCGCCCATCAGCCACCTCCTCCGAAGTTGGCGCCAGCCATCACCCGCATCCGCTCCTGCGCAGGGCCGCGCGCCTGGCCTTCCGGGCCGGAGCGTACCCGAGGATCGGACGTTTCGTTGGAAACGTCCGATCCTCGATGATGGGCTGCTGACGCCGTCCGGCGGCCCGACCTGGGTGTAGCCGGCAGATCGGACACTATTGCGTGAACGTCCGATCCTCCAGCATGATGCCGACGAACCGGCGCGAACGCGACCGAACCAGCAACGGAGGCAGTCTTGTGATCAGAGTGAAGGCGGCGTTCTTCAGCGCGACAGAGCCGGCTCCCGAGGGAGACGACGGCAGCTACCTGCGCTGGCACCTGCTTGACCACATGCCCGAGCAGTACCAGCTACCAGGGCTCGTCCACGCGACGCGATGGATCGCCGACGGCAGCTATCCCGAGGCCCGCCTCGCCGGCACGGGTCCGTTGGCCGATGTCGGCAACGTCGTGAACTACCTCGTCGGGGACCCCGTTCAGCAGACCCACGACGACTTCATGGAACTCGGACTGCGTCTCGGCGAGGCCGGACGCTTCCCTGAACGCCGCCGCTCGCTCCAACTACGGCTGCTCGCGCTGCAGCACTGGTACGCCGCGCCAAGCGCACTCGTCTCCGCGGAAGTGGTGCCCTTCCGGCCACACCGCGGCGTGCTTATGATCATCGAGGAGCCCGTGTCGCATGACGTCTCGGGCTGGCTCCACTGGCTGCACACCCAGCACTACCCGGAGCTTCTCCAGACACCCGGCGTAGCCGGCACCTGGCAGTACGGCTCGACCGACTTCTGGCAGTTGGGCCCGGCGAGTCAGGGCCCGCCGCAGTACATCACCGTCGTCTACCTCGACGACGACCCGCTGACCGTCACCAAACGCCTGGCTCCCACGATCGAGCAGCGATGGGCCTCGGGAGACGTCCGCCCGCTGTTCGCCGGGCCACTACGATCCATGATCCGGTGGGATGCGTGGACCGACTGAGCGGCACGGATCCCAGACCGGCGGCTCACCGGCCCGCCAGCTGGGGGAGCAGGCCTGGCACCACATAGTGCTCGACGAACTCCCGCTTGGCCTCGTCGGTGCGTTCCGTCCACGGCGGTCCCAACAACAGCAGTCCCACCGTGTTCATCCACCGGCTCGTCTCCCGCAGGTCGAGATCGGCCCGAAGCTGACCCTCGGCCCGCCAACGCTCCAGCAGCGGACCAAGGTGACGGTGGAAGGCGTCGACGACTGCCTCGGACCGCAGCTCCAGTGAGGTGACGAACCCGCCGCTTTCCGGGGCGAACAGCGCCTCGTTGAGTGGATCGCCGGCCACGAGGCCAACCGAGAACATGAGCAGATCGGCCACGGATCGCGCTGCGTCCTCCGGGGCTTCCAGTGTCTCGATAAGCGGCCGCATCCCCGCGTCGATACGGCTCAGGACGACACCGAGGACCAGGTCGTCACGGGACCTGAAGTAGCGATAGACCGTCGACCGCACCACGGCGGCCTCCCGGGCGACATCGTCGACCGTCAGCCGCGTCGTCCCTCGAGCGACCAGGCACCGGCTGGCCGCCGCCACCAGACGACGCCTCGCCTCGTCGTCGTCGATGAGGGCCGTCTCGTGACCCCACCGCACCCGGCCCTCCGAGCCCCCACCGGATGACCTAGACCTACCAGAAGACACGAGTGCCGATCCTACGAGACGACATCACCATCCACGACGCGTCTGATGACGACGCGATGCGTTCGATGACAACGCGACGACCCGCCAGGCGCGGCGGCGGGCCGCGCTCGCCGCCGCGTTAGGTCGGTGTGGGCGCGGTCGTCTGGGTGACCGGTCAGGGCAGGTCATCGCCGAGGCCGGTGACGGTTCTCTCGATCATTCCGTCGACCTGGGTCTAGATACGATCGCGCAGCGCCAAGAGGGCGAGCCTGCGAGGTCGAGGACGACGATGACACGACGTGGTTGGGGCGGATCGCCGCCCGCCAGCGACGCGGAAGCCCGCAGGAAGATCGTCGAAGCGACGATTCGACGCCTGGATCGTGTCGGACCCGCACGGACGCATCTCACCGACATCGCCACCGACCTGGGCGTGACCCGTCAGACGGTCTATCGCTACTACCAGGGGACGGACGAGCTGTTCGCCGCGGTGACGGAGCAGGAGGTCGACACCATGCTCGCCCAGGCGACCGTCATGATCACAACATTCCGTGATCCGACGGAGCTCGTGATCGAGCTCATGGCGTACGTCATCGAGGAGCTGCCGAAGGCGCCGCACCTCACGCCGCTCCTGGTTACCGGGCGCTCCGAACGCTTCCAGCGCGGGGCGGTCGCGCCCGAGGTTCTCGCGCGCGGTGTCGCGATGCTCCGTGACCGAAGCCCGATCGACTGGGCCGCATGGGGCTACGACGACCGCGCGCTCCTGGAGCTGATGGAGGTCATCAACCGGGTCATCCAGACGATGATCGTCGCGCCACCCCAGCCTGAGCGCGAGGGCGCCGAGCTGCGCGCGTTCCTGCGCCGCTGGTTCGGCCCGGCGGTGGCGCCACGCCATGGCGACGGTGCGTGAGGTCGAGAACGCGACCGCCGCGTCTTGACACCGCCCCGCCCGTGAGCCAACATCGGCTTGCAATCACACAAAAACGAGATCTTGTATGTAACTAGCTGATCTTGTAGGCAGGGTGAGATCGCGTGCCGGGTGGCGGATCTCAGGGGTGGTCCTGCGCTGCCGGCGAGATCGCGAGTCCGCGGAGGAGGTGGCCTGGTCCCGTGCGTGCACAGGGCGTTTGCCAGCAAGACGTCCGCGAGGTGGCGCTGACTCCGGTGTGCCAGGCCTCTCGGTCAAGCCTCGTCGCGGCCGCTGAGCAGGTTTTCACCCGGGATGGATTCCACAACGCGAAAGTCGCCGACATAGCCCGCCTCGGTGGAGTCACCTATAGCTCCTTCTACAGGTACTTCGGGTCCAAGGAGGGAATCTTCCTTGAGGTGACTCGGCTTGCCGCCGGTCGCCTCTGGGCGCCGGTCGATGTCGACGCGAGTGATTTCGCCTCATCGGCCGCGGTGGAGTCAGGTGTCCGCAGGCAGCTCCTGAGGTACATTGACGCCTACGAGCGGAACGCGCCGATACTCTCTCTCATTGGCGAGATCGCGCTTTCTGACGCGCGGGTGAACGCTGCTATGATGGCGGCCCAGCGGCAGAGCCGTGAACGCTGCGTCCGGCTCATAAGGCTGGCGCAGGATCGCGGTCTCGCGGACCCTCGACTGAATCCGGACGTCGCCTACCTCGCCCTTGACGGCACGCTCCACGAGTTGGCGGGCAGCTGGCTTGGCCGGCGGACCATGAGCTTCGAGCCGGAGGTGTTCGTGCAGCAGATGACCACGTTCGTCGTGAGGTCACTGGGATTGAGGAATCCTCGCGCCTGACGCTTCGCGTGAAGACCGAAGTATAGACACCGGGCGACCGTCCGGCTGCTCGCCACAAGGGTGTCGGTGCCAAATGCGCCGGATCACCTGAACGCCTGGGCTCGACCAGGCTTCGCAATCTGCTGACCTTGGCGCGGCCCGAAACTCGCTTCGTGGCGCGATCTACCGCGCCGAACTGGCCGCCTTGGTGCGCGATCCGCAGGCTTGCTCCCCAGCGGACAGGACAGTCTTTCGATACACCAGAGCGCTCCTCGACCCAACGTCGAAGCGGGGATCTTCTGGCTTCGACACCGGCTCGGCCAAGCGTTTCCAGGCACAGCTGACCAGTATGACGTGACTACTGGTCCGGCACCTTTCGACTTGATAAGGGAGATGTTGATGTCCAGAGGACGTCTAGTGCTCGCCGCGGCAGTCGCAACCGCGGCTGTCTTCTTAGCCACGGCCTGCGGCTCGTCGGCACCGAAAGCAGCTGTCGCCTCGGGAACGGCCAGGCAGACTGTCACCATCGGCGTCTTCACCGACCTGACTGGGCCGGCCGCGTCGAGCAACAAAACGTTCCCGGACGGGGTGAAGGCGGGGACGTACTACGCCTCTCGTAACGGTTTCTCGGTCAAGTACGTCGTTGGTGACTCCGCGACGAATCCGACGACGGCGCTCGCGGTCGCGCAGAAGTTCGTCACCCAGGACCACGTGCTCGCGGTCATCGCGAGCTCCTCGTTGCTGTTCGTCGCGACTCGCTATCTGACCGCCCACAACGTGCCGGTGATCGGGATCAGCTCGGACGGCCCCGAGTGGATCACGTCGAAGAACATGTTCTCGGTCACCGGACCCCTGCAACAGACCAAGGTCGCAACGACGATCGGGGCGTTCTTCAAGCTGCTGGGGGCCAAGAACCTGGCCGCGCTCGGCTACGCTGTGTCGCCGCTGTCGTCAGAGGCAGCCGCGGCCGGTGCGGTGTCGGCGGAGGTGGCCGGTCTCAAGGTCGGCTACCTGAACACCAAGTTCCCCTTCGGTTCGACAGATGTAGGGCCGACCGTGCTCCAGATGAAGGACGCCGGTATCGACGCGTTGCTGCCCGCGGTCGATCCCAACACCGCGTTCGCGCTCATCAAGAGCCTGCGCGCCGCCGGCGTCAACCTTTCCGCCTCGCTGCTGCCCACAGGTTACGGCGGTGATCTGCAACAGGCCGGCACCGGGGCGCTCACCGCCGCGCAGAACGTCTACTTCGGACTCAGCTACGAGCCCGTCGAGATGCAGACCGCCGCGACCAGGGCGTTCACCGCTGACCTGGAAAGCGCCGGCGTGGGCGGTGAGCCGACATATGCGAGGTACACCGGCTACGTCTCCGTCGGACTCCTCGTGCGCGCCCTGAAAGCCGCGGGTTCCCATCCCACCCAGGCGTCTCTCATCAACGCGCTGTCGGGCATCCACGACTGGAACGCCCTCGGCCTGTTTGGCAGTCACACCGTCGACATCAACGACCGTGAGAACGTCGTCAACGGTCCGGACAACTGCATGTGGGTCGCCAAGCTAAGCGGTACCAAGTTCACTCTTGTACCAGGCGCCGAGCCCATCTGCGGCACAGTGGTCCCCGGCAGGACCGTGTCGCCGGCGTCCTGAAAAACCCAGGAGCACAGCGGTGTGCGCGTCTGGATGAGACTTCGACGAAGGAAGTGAAGATGGGCTATCGGTTCGATCCCGAGTTTGCCGACATCATCAAGCTGCTGCCGGCCACCGACTACTCCGACCTACCCGCCGTCCGATCGCAGATCAACGAGTTTATGGGCGCAATACAGTCGGACACGGAGGGCGTCCACACAACGGACCTACGTGTTCCCGGTCCGCCAGGCGAACCCGACGTCGCGGTCAGGGTCTACCGCCCGGCTGAGGTGAGCGAGACGACCGCCGCGGTCCTCAACATCCATGGCGGCGGCTTCATGGTCGGTAACGTGGACATCGATGACGAGAACTGTCGGCACCTGGTCCGCGCGCTGGGCGTGGTCGTGGTGTCGGTCGACTACAGGCTCGCGCCGGAGGACCCGTTCCCGGCGGCCCTCGAGGACTGCTACGCCGCACTGGAATGGACCGCGAAAAACGTCGGCCAGCTCGGGGTCGACCCGGCTCGCGTCGCCGTTTACGGCCGCAGCGCCGGCGGTGGTCTGGCCGCCGGGCTCGCGCTCCTCACCCGCGACCGCGGCGGACCGGCGTTGTGCTTTCAGTTTCTCGCCATCCCTGAGCTCGACGACAGGTTGACGACGCCGAGCATGCGCCAGTTCGTCGACACTCCGGTCTGGAATCGGCCCAACGCCGTCGTCAGCTGGAACGCCTACCTTGGTGACGGCATCCCTGGAACGGAGAACGTCTCGCCGTACGCCGCGCCGGCGCGGGCGACCGACCTGAACGGCCTGCCGCCCGCCTACATATCGGTGATGGAGTTCGACCCGCTGCGCGACGAGGGCATCGCCTATGCTCAGGCACTACTCGCTGCCGGTGTCCCGACCGAGCTGCATCTTTTCCCCGGTACCTTCCATGGCTCCACACTGATGGGAGACGCGAGGGTCAGCAAGCGCGAGAAGGAGGAGGCGACAGCGGTTCTGGGCGCCGTCCTCGGACGTCCCGGAGAAGCCAGGATCTAGTCTCTCCGGCGGTAGCGCAACGGACCGTTCCTCAGATCGGAGTAAGGGCCTATGAGCCTTCGCCGTCTGCGCGCGAGAGCCGGTATCGCGGCGATCGCGGCAACCCTGGTCGGATTACCCGCGACCCTGACCGCCTGCGGGACGGTTTCGCGGGGGACCGCGGACGGGGCGGTCAGGTGCGCTACGCGAGTGCCCGGCGTGACAGGTACCTCGATCAAGATCGGCCTCATCTATCCCGACAGTGGCATCGCCGAGATCGCCAGGACGTTCGGGCCGGCTCGTAACGGAGTCGAGGCTCGCATCGACCAGCAGAACGCCCGCGGCGGTGTGAACGGTCGCAGGATCCACCTTGTATGGGGTGACGACCAGTCCGAGGTCGACAAGTTCTCCCGGGTCGCGCACGACCTGGTCGACAACCAGCAGGTTTTCGGCCTGATAGCCACGTCGATCGTCCTTGAGGACTCGGCTGACTGGCTGGATCGGGAAGGTATCCCGGTCACCGGGACAGCCACGAGCGCGAGGTGGGGCGACTACGGCAACCTCTTCACCGGCACCAATCTGTTCAACGCCGGAGGAACCTCCGTCTATGGTGACTACGTCAGCCGACAGGGCGGGACAAAGGCGTTGGTGGTCGTCGACCCGAGCGTTCAGGCCTCGCAGAACTTCGCCATGCAGCTCGTTCCCAGCCTGCGGAGCCGGCGGGTCAGCGTCGTCGGCGAGATCACCTACACTCCGCAGATCACCAGCACGGCCTATGTCGCCCAGCGGTTCAAGGACCTGGGCGCCGACACGCTCATCGGTGCCACCCAGCCCACCGCGGTAATCGATGTCTACGCACAGGCCAGGGCGCTCGGGGCGAAGATCAAGGTCGCGTTGAACTCCGGCGGCGTCACCCCTGGTCTGCTCGCCCAACGCGGCGACGACATGGCCGGGATGTCGTTTCTGTCAACCTTCGCCTTCGACAGCTCCCCGGCGACGAAGGCATACCTGAACGCGATGAACATCTATGCCCCGGAACTGCCGGACCCGACCGATGGGCTCGCCGTCGCCGGCTACGGGGCCGCGGACGAGATGATTCAGGGCCTGGAACTCGCCGGCGCCTGCCCCACACGGCAGGCGTTCATCCAGAATCTGCGTAAGGTGACCGACTTCACCGGCGGCGGTTTGATTCCCCCGGTCGACCTGACCAAGCCCAGACAGCCGGTGCTCTGCGCCGCATTCATCAGGGTCGACCAGGCGGGTCGCAACATCGTGGTCGTCCCTCCGCCGGCAGATCTCGACCGCGACGGTTACTGGTGCGGCGCTCCGCTCCAGTGACGAGTACCGCCGCGCCGCCTGCTGGTCGACTCGCCGGAGACAGCGTCATCAGGGCTTCTGGGCGGGTGTGAGTCTGGCGCGCAGGGCGTGTGTCCCTTCGCCGGAGAGTCGTGGCAGGGCGGCGAGGCGGCCGGTGAGCAGTAGCAGGATGGCGTCCATCGGGCCGTCGACGGGCGCTCCCTCACCGACGGCCCATTCCGTGTCGGACGCGGTGAGTCGCAGCCCCCTGAGCCGTTTCCTGGGGAAGAACGGGTAGCCGAAGGACGGGAAGGCGACGGACCAGACCCGGTCGGCGGCGACGGCCGCGGCTTCGGGGGATACGGCGAGCGGCTTCTGAAGCGGAATGGCGATGTCCAGGCCGTGCACGAGGATGTCGATGAGGGTCTCCTGACAGGTGACCCCCGCGTTGTGTTTCCGTGAGCCGACCATCCCGCGGATCTCGGCAATCATCTGCTCCGTCGGCATCGCCGCGCGCAGGCACGCCGAACGGTGGATGACTCGTTTCATCCCGCCCGGCGACCGGGCGACCATCCGAAGCGCTCCGCCCAGCCCGGTCTGTTGCAGGGTCAGGTGGGCCGCGACATCCCGCACGGTCCAGCCGTCGCAGAGCGAGGGCGTGCGCCATTCGTCGTCGGTCAGTTTTTCCAGCAGGTCGGCGACGCGTAGCCGCTGGGTGTCGATGGCCTGCCAGACGTCGTCGGCGTGCATGGGAGTTCTCCCTACCTTGCGGAGTGTCCGTGCCTGGTGTCCGTGCCTGGTGTCCGTGCCTGGTGTCCGTGTCGCGACCGTCCGGGCGGCGCGGTGAGACAAAGGGCGGGTCATGCTCGCCGCCGTGATCGGTCCAACGCGTCGGGGTGCCCTGCGCCCAAGTGCCTCAGGAGCCGGTGTCCCGCGATCCCCGCTCGGGTTGGTGCTGAATCAGCGACGCCAGCAGGGCGTCGAGATGCGCCGTCGGGTCGAAGTCCGGATCGGGGATCGCCAGCTGGTGCAGGACGAGTCCGGTCAGGTAGTTGCCGACGACGTGGACGTGGTGGTCCGGGTCCGTCGAGCCCACCAGGCGCAGCCAGGTGACGAACCAGGTGTTCACCCGGGCGCCGGTGGCCCCGAGCTGCGCCCGTAGCTCGGGGCGGCGGGAGGCCTCGACCAGGATCGCGTACCGGGACAGGGTCAGCGCCCGGTCGCGGCCCGCGCTGTCGCGGGCGAAGACGGCCAGCGCTCTGGCCAGGTCCGTGGTCGTTCGAGGTTCCAGGCGGGCGGCCAGCTCCTCCCAGTTCGCCCGCTCCCGCGCGGCGAACCGCTCCACGATCGCGTCGAACAGCGCCTCCCTGGTCCGGAAGTAGTTGGACGTCGACCCCGCGCTCAGCCCCGCCGCGGCGTCGACAGCCCGGTGCGTCAACGCGCGAACTCCCTGCTCCCCGAGCAGGTCGATCGCCGCGTCCAGAAGGTCATCCCGTCGGCCGGCCACAAATGCACACTACACCCATAGTATTTTCGACTACAAGTGTAGTAGCGTGCACTCGTGGCGGCGCGATCACCGCTGCCATTCAGCGGGTTCCGGCCAGCGACGAGCCCCCACCGCCTGCCGGCGCCGCGTCGGCCAGCCACCCCACCCGTAGCAAAGGAGACCGTCATGGCCCAGATCGCGATGCTGCTGCTCACCGTTCCGATCGGCGTCTACCTCGCCAGCCGTCGAACCGCCTACCTCGCCACCGTCATCCTTTTCGCGGTCGTCCTGGCGGTGCAGACCATCGTCGTTCACGCGGACACCCCCAGCGACATCAACGCGACCTACTGGCTCCTCAACGCCGCCACCCTCGCCGTCGGCCTCGGCCTCACCACCGCGGGCCTCGCGCTCGGCCGCCGTCGGCGGACCCGCCGAGCCGCCAGCTGAACAGTGCCGCCTCCGACAAGGTCTGGCCGCTCCGGAACCTCAACCTGATCGCCGTTTCGGCCCTCGAATGGTTGTGAGAAGACCCGATTCACGACCACCTGGGGGCGAAAACGGCGATCACTCCGCCGGGCCGGCCTGGCGGGTGGCGGGCTCGGCGAGTACGAGGGCGAGCAGGCCGGGGAAACGGGCGTCGAACTCGGCCTGCCTGAGGCGGTTGAGCCGCCGGGAGCCCTGGTCGACCTGCTCCAGCAGGCCCGCGGCGCGCAGTACGGCGAAATGGTGGCTCGCCGTCGCCTTGGAGACCGGGAGGTCGAAGGTTCCGCAGGCTCGCGAGAACTCCGGCTCCCCGGCGAGGGTCCGCAGGATCGACCGGCGGACCGGGTCGGCCAGGGCGTCGAGCGCGTCCTGCAGGGCCACGTCGTCGGGGTCGGTGTGCCGCAGGTTCTGTGCGCGTCGCGCCGCGGGCGTCATCACGGTTCCTTCCGACGCTTGGCAGGTGTTCGATCCGTATCGTACAGTCCGCAGTGTTCGGTCCTGATCGAACACTGAGGGCTGGACCGCTGGCGGTCAGCCGAATCCGAGCAAATGGCAAAGGAGCGCCCCGTGACGCTGGACCTCGGCCGGATCGGTATCTGGAGCTCGTCCTTCGGCTGGACCGATGGATCCGGCACGCTGGTCGACGGCGCGCGGGAGGCGGTGGCCGAGCTGGACTCGCTCGGTTTCGGCGCGCTGTGGCTCGGGTCCGCTGACCCGGGGCTGGGGCTTGCCGAGCGCCTGCTCGCCGCGACCGGTCGGATCGTGGTCGCCACCGGCATCGTCAACGTGTGGATGGTCGAGGCCGAGGACCTCGCGGCCCGGTATCACCGCCTGGACGACGCCCATCCGGGCCGTTTCCTGCTCGGGCTCGGCGCGAGTCACGGACCGGTTGTGCAGGCGCTGGGCCGGACCTACTCCCGGCCGCTGGGGTTCCTCGCCGACTACCTCGACGCGCTCGACGCCGCGCCGCGACCGGTGCCCGCCGACCGCCGGGTGCTGGCCGCGCTCCGGCCGAAGGCACTCCGGCTGGCCGGGCAACGATCGGCGGGGGCGCACCCGTACCTCACCACCCCCGACCACACGCGTTCCGCCCGCGAGATCCTGGGTGCCGGGCCGTTGCTGGCGCCGGAGCAGAAGGTGGTCCTCACCGCGGACCCGGCCGAGGCCAGAGTGCTGGCGCGCGCGACCGTGGCCTACTATCTGCGGCTTCCGAACTATGTGAACAACCTGCTCGCCCTCGGCTTCACCGAGTCCGACGTGTCCGGCGACGGCAGCGACCGGCTCGTCGACGCACTCGTCGCACGCGGCCGCGCCGACCAGGTCGCCAAGCGGGTGAGAGAGCATCTCGACGCGGGTGCGGACCACGTCGTCGTCCAGGTCCTCGTGTCCGGAGCGAGCGCCGCCACGCGCACCGGTCGGCTCACCCGCGACGAGTGGCGCGAACTCGCCGGCGCACTGCTCTAGAGGACGATCCGGGATGGCGATCCCGTGGAAGCACATCGCCGACTGCCTCCCGATCGACGTCCCCTGAGGGCCTCAGCTCTGGATCGCCAGCGCGATGGGCCCGGCGCCGACGGGGACGGTGGCGACGGTCGCCCCGGTCTCGGGGTCGAACACCCTCATCACGTTCGGATTGCTGGTCAGGACGTAGAGACGCGGGCTGGCGAGACCTTCGGAGATCGCGACAGCCGTCGCCGAAGGGCTGTCGAGTCTGCGCACCACGTTGTTGGTGTCGGCGTCGATGACCGCGACGGCGTCCTGGTAGAAGGTGACGGTGGGAAAGACGGTCTGCTGGAGGGCGGGGCCGGCGACATAAACCCGCGGGTGGAACGCGTCGGTGTCGATGGCCAGGCTCCTGGGGAGGGCGTGGGTACCGAGGTTGACGGTGGTGATGCCCAGTTTTGCGTCGAGGACCGTCAGCGTTGTCTCGCCGGAGTTGGCGACGTACACCCGCGGGCTGGACAGATCGTCGCTCGCGGCCACGCCATCTGGAAAAAGGCCGACCGGGATCGCTCCGGCGACGGTGTTGTGGGTGAGGTCGATGACCGAGAGGGTGCCCTCCTCGTAGTTGGTGACGTAGGCGACGTGGTAGGTCCTGGCGTCCAGGATGGCGATGTCCATCGAGGTCGCTCCGAGCGGGATGGTGCCGACGACGGAGTTCGTCGTCGTGTCGATCACGGTCACGTAGGGCGCCGCGTAGTTGGTGACGTAGGCGCGCCTGAGGTCGTTGGAGATCGCCACCCCGGTGGGCTGACCGCCGACCGGAATGGTCCCGACGATCACATCGCGCGTCGTGTCGATGACCGTCACGGTGCCCGCGGAGCTGGTGACATAGGCCCGGGGCGTGGGAGAGCTGGTGGTGGCGATGTCGTACGGCTCGGCGACGGGAATGGTGGCGACCACCGTGTTGCTGCCGGCGTCCACCACAGAGACCGAGTTCCCCGAGTTGTTGGCCACGTAGATCTTGGGATCCCCCAGGGCCTCCGCCTGGCCGGGCACGGCGAGGACCGCGAAAACCAGCGCGACGGCCGGAACGGCCCGGAGCGCGCGCGCCCATGTCTTCCGCCGCCCGTCCTTCTCGTGGAGAAACGGCGATGAATTTCCCAGGTCCGAGGGCATCGGGCCTCCGATTCAGAAGCGACCTTCACGGATCGCGGCGCCGCCGAAACTCGGCAGACCCTGATCGACGGTGATCGACTGCGATCCTAGTCCGGAGGGGCCCGAATGGTCCGTTGACCCGTTTTGCGCCGTGCTGGTCGGCGTGTTCGTGAAAAATACATAACGATGCCTGAATGGTGCAGGATTATTTCCTCGGTGACCTCCTCGGCGAGGGAGAAGTCGCCCAGTCCTGGCGACCTGAGTTTGATGTGGAGGCTCCGGATGAGGCTACGGTTGGCGGGGTTCGCCGGGCGGCCGGTCGGGACGTGATCGGCTGCGTCGCTCGCCGCAGGGTGCACCGGGCTGGCGCGGTGGCGCTGGCGACTGTGTGTCTCTGCGTCTCGGCCGGCGGCTGTTCTGCTGGTGACCCTCGTCCAGATCGTGAAGCCACGGCCGGCGTCCACGTCTCGTCGGCGGCCGCGAGTTCCGCCGGTCCGCCGCCAGCTGTCCCGGCACCGTCTCCCGGCCCTGTCGGCGACCAGCGGGCCCGTGTCGTGTTGCCCCCGGTTGGTGCGCCTTTCGACTATCAGCTCGGGGGTCCTTACACCCCGTTGGGCGGGGTGCGGGTGGTGTCACGGGACCGAACAGCCGCGCCGGTCGCGGGCCTTTACAACATTTGTTACGTCAATGCGTTCCAGGCGCAACCTGACGCGCTGGAGTGGTGGCAGGCTCATCATCCTGAGCTTCTCCTGCGCCGCGGTGATCACGGTCTGGTTGCCGACCGGGACTGGGGGGAGGCTCTTCTGGACACGTCCACGGCTGCCAGACGCGCCGCCTTGTTGGCTGTGGTCGCCGTCTGGGTCGACGGCTGTGCCGCCTCCGGTTTCCAGGCCGTCGAGCCTGACAACCTCGACTCCTTCGAACGTGCCGAGGGCCTCCTCACCGAGGCGGACAACGCCGCGTTCGCCGAACTGGTCGCCCGGCGGGCGCACGCTGACGGTCTGGCTGTCGGCCAGAAGAACACGGCCGAACTTCTCGGCCAGCGTACGGCTGTCGGTTTCGACTTCGCCGTGACTGAGGAATGCGGTACTTACGGCGAATGCGCGGACTTCGCCGCCGCGTACGACGATCGTGTCTACGACGTCGAGTACAGCGACAGGGGGCTCGCGAAGGCGTGCGTCGGCTGGATGAAAACGATTTCGATCGTGAGGCGCGACCGAGACGTCGTCCCCGCGGGGAGCGACGGCTACACGTATCGGACCTGCTGATCCTTCAGGGCCGCGGGCTGTCGAAGTACTTCGGCCCGGCGAGCGATTCCTGGGCGTGGACGGTTCGCCTACAGTTGATCCATGGCGGACGCGGTGGTGACGACGGTCTCGGTCGGGAAGCGCAAAGTGGCACGGCAGGCGGTGGTGTCGGCGCCCGCCGTCCTGATCTTCGATCTGGTCGCCGACCCGCGGCGCCACCCGGAGCTCGATGGTTCGGGAACCGTGCGGGACTCGCGGGTCAGTGGTCCGGACCGTCTCAGCGAAGGGGCTCGCTTCAGCGTGGGGATGAAGCAGTTCGGCTTTCCCTACCGGATCACGTCGACCGTGACGGAGTTCGACGAGGGCCGTGTGATCGAGTGGCGCCACCCCCTCGGCCACCGCTGGCGGTGGGAACTCGAGGAGGTCGGCGCGGGCGCGACCCGGGTGACCGAGACGTTCGACTACACCCGCGCGCGCGGCGCGAGATCCCTCGAGCTCTTTGGTTACCCGGCGAGAAACGGCGACGGGATCTCGGCCACGCTCAGCGCGCTGGCGAATCGGTTCAGCCCGGCCTAGGCCACGAGGGCGCGGTCCGGAAGGCCGCGCCGATGGGCGGGGCGGTGGTCGCCCGCGCGGCGGCGCCGTTCAGGACGAGGGATGGGCGTCTTCGGCCGGGTGGCAGGTAAGGGTGAGGATGCCGCCACCCCGGCGGGTGGGGCCGTGCGGGAAGACGGAGCGGAAGAGCGCCGCGGCGGCCGTGTTCTCGGGGAGGATCTCGGCGGTCAGCCGCGTCAGGCCGAGCTCGACGGCCCGGTCGCCGAGCGCGGTCAGCAACTGGCGGCCGATGCCCTGGCGGTGCATCGCGTCAACGACGGCGATGGCGATGTCCGCGTCGTCGGGGCCGGTGCGGGCGAGACGGACGATGCCGACCGGGCGAGGGCCGTCCGGGGTGCAGACAAGGGCGACGAGCGCCAGCCGGTCGTGGCCGTCGACGTCGAGCAGCGCCGCGCGGAACCGGTCGGAGAGCCGGTGCAAGGGCGAGTGGAAGCGCAGGTAGCGGCTGCGCTCGGACAGGCCGGCGAACACCTCGCCGAGGATCGACCCGTCGTCGGGCCTCAGCTCGCGGATCACCGGGGCGGCCCGCCGGATGGCGCGGCGCGAGCACGGGGAAACGGCTCGCCGGCCGTCGCCACGCTGCCGTGGCAGCCCACCGGTACGGGCGCCGGCCTGTGCCTGGGCACGAACGGGCGGAGGTGTGGAAACCGTCATGTAACAAGTGCAGGTCGGGGTGGGCGAAGAGTCCCGCTGCAGTCGGCTCCTGGACGCCAGGTCGTCCGGTCGCGCTCCCGACATCGAGCCCGTTGCGAAGCTCCTCGGCCCGCTACAGGAAGCCGGGCAGGCTCCCCCTAATCGCAGGTCCAGGCCGAACTACCACTCCTGGCAGACGCGCGCGTAGAGGTCGAGGTGGTCGTCCGGCCAGCTGAGCCCGGCCTCGAGCGTGTTGAGGGCGACATGGGTGGCACCGAGCTCGATCCAGCGCTCGACCCGGCCGGTCACCTCGTTGAGGCTGCTCGCCGTCAGTCGGACCTGGCCCTGCAGGCCGAGCGCGTCAGGGTCCCGCCCGGCGCCTTCGGCCGCGGCGCGGACCTTCGCCCAGGCGGCCGCCACCCGGCTCCCTCCGCCCAGGGTCGGGTGCGGGATCCAGCCGTCGGCGAGCCGTCCCACCCGGTCAAGCGCCACGTCGGCGTCGCCGCAGCCGATCCACAGCGGGATCGGCCGCTGGACGGGCAGCGGCGCGATACCTGCCCGGTCCACGGTGTCGAACCGGCCTCCGTGGTCGACGACCTGCCGGGTCCACAGCAGGCGCAGCAGGTGGATCTGTTCCTCGAGACGGGCCGCACGGGAACGGAACGGGACGCCCAACCCGTCGTACTCGACCTCGTTCCAGCCGATGCCGATGCCGAGCCGCAGCCGGCCGCCCAGCAGGACGTCGACGGTCGCCGCCTGCTTCGCGACGAGCGCCGTCTGGCGCTGCGGCAGGATGAGCACACCGGAGACGAGCTCCAGGCCGCTGGTGGCGCCGAGGTACGCGAACAGTGTCAGCGGTTCGAGGAACGGCGTGGTGTGGTCGTAGTGGCCGGCCCAGTCCGGGCGGCTCGCCGAGTCGGCGCCGAGCACATGGTCGTAGGCGATCAGATGGTCGAACCCGAGGCGCTCGACGTGCTCGGTGAACAGCCGCACGGCCCGCGGGTCGCTCGGCCTGATCTCCGCCTGCGGGAGCACGGCGCCCAGCCGGACGGCGGGGCGCATCAGCCCGCCGCGCTTTCCGCGGGCGCGGACGTCGTCAGCCAGGCCGGCCGGAAGCGCCGCTGCCGGATCCTCCAGCGGTCCTCGACGCGGATGAGCTCGTCGTCGTAGCGGCCGAAGACGGAGGTGGCCCGTTCCCGCCCCGCCTCCACCAGGACCGCGTGCAGGTAGCACGAGGCGGTGGCGGTCGACTCCCGCACCTGCGCCTGATGGGTGGTGATCTGGTGCAGCGTCCGGCCGAGGGGGGTGTGGAAGTCCACGGCCCAGTCCAGGAACTCCGCCAGGGTCCCGATCTGGAGGGACATCCCGAAGCTGATGGTCGCGTCGGCGGTGAAGCAGTCGCGCAGCGCGGGCCACTGCCGCCGGTCGATCGCGACCGCGTAGGCGTTCTGCACCGCCGTGATCGCGATGATGTCCACGGCTTCCGTCATGCCGCTCCCTCTGCGCACCCTCGATGTCGAGGTCGACCTCAACATACGCGGGACAGGATGCCAAGCGCCGCCGTCGTGCGGCGACCGCTGGACAGCGAAACCATAAAGCTGTTTATGATGCCCGCGCAGAGGTTCCTGGGCGCACCTTCTGGAGCGGGCATGTCACTGCGGGTCATTCAGTTCGCCACCGGGAACGTCGGGCGTCACGCCCTACGCTCGATCATCAACCGGCCTGGTCTGGAACTGGTGGGGGTGCACGCCAGCAGTCCCGGGAAGGTGGGGCGGGACGCGGCCGAGCTCTGCGGCCTCGAGACCCCGACCGGCATCGTGGCGACGAACGACCTCGAGGCGCTGCTGGCGCTGAAGGCCGACTGCGTCGTCTACACGTCGCAGGCGGAGACGCGTCCGCAGGCCGCCCTGGCGGAGATCACGGCCTTCCTCGCCGCAGGCACCAATGTCGTGGCGACGTCTCTGGTCTGGCTCGTCTATCCACCCCACGCCGAGGCCTGGCTGCGCGAGCCGATCGAGGCGGCCTGCGCGGCTGGGGGCAGCACCATGTACGTGAACGGCATCGACCCCGGCTTCTCCGGTGACCTCCTGCCCCTCGCGGCGCTGAGCCTGACCGAGCGGGCCGACGAGATCCTGGTGCAGGAGATCTTCGACTACGGCTCGTACGAGGACGCCGAGTTCACCGGCGCGAGCTTCGGGTTCGGCGCCCCGCCGGACGTCGTGCCCACCCTGTTCCTGCCCGGCGTGCTCGCGTCGATCTGGGGCGGTCCCGTCCGGCTGTTGGCCGACCAGCTCGGGGTGCGGGTCGAGGAGCTCCGCGAGCGTCACGAGACCTGGACCGCCACCCAGACCATCACCTGCGCGATGATGACCGTCGAGCCAGGCCAGGTCGCGGCGGCCCGTTTTGCCGTCGAGGGCATCGTGGGCGGTCGCCCCGCGATCGTCATGGAGCACGTGAACCGGCTGACCTCCGAGGCCGCGCCCGAGTGGCCGTTTCCGCCGGAGGGGCGGCCTGGCGTGCACCGGGTTGTGATCAAGGGTGTGCCGGGTGTCGAGATCAACACGCATGTCGGCGGCGGGTCCATCGATCACAACGAGGCGGGGGTCGTCGCGACCGCGGCCAAGGCCGTGAACGCGATCCCCGCGGTGTGCGCGGCGCCTCCGGGGCTCACGCATCTGTCCGAGCTTCCGGTCGCGCAGGCGTACGGACTCATGTCGTGACGCCGCGTACGCGTCGCGTCGGGCCGATCCCGCCGACCCGGCCCGCGAGCGGGGCGCAGGAACGCGGCGAGCGGACGCGGGCTCTGATCATGGACGAGACCGTGCGCTGCGTGGTCGAGGAAGGCTTCGCCGCCGCCAGTGGCCAGCACATCGCCGAGCGGGCCGGCGTCACCTGGGGTGTGATCCAGTACCACTTCGGTGACCGTAACGGTCTGCTGACCGCGGTCGTCGAGGCGAGCTTCGCCGAGCTGCGCCAGCGGATGGCCGCCGTCGGGGTGCCGGCGGGCTCCACGCGCGAGCAGGTCAGCGCGCTCGTCGAGGCCGCCTGGGCCATGTTCTGCACACCGTCGTCGCGAGCGAGCCTGGAGATCGCCGTCGCGACGCGCAGCCAGCGTGACGCGCAGACGAGCGCGCATTTCGCCCTGATCGCGGCCGAGCTGGCCCGCCTCGGCGAGGACCTGATCGCCGAACGGCAGCACCGCGGTGACGCCCGGGCCGTCGGCCACCTGCTCTGGGCGACGCTGCGCGGGCTCGTCTTCGGCCAGCTGGCCACGCGCGAGCCGCTCGACACCTCCCGCGAGCGCGCCGCGCTGGTCGACCTGCTCGTCGCGCACCTGGAGCCCGCTGCCACGGGCACGGCCCGTGCGGACGCTCAGCTGAAAGGAGCTGCCTCGTGACGCAGCCGCCTCGAGATCCTCGTGCAGAACGGCCATCACGAAGGCGGCCAGCGTAGCCGTCCACCGTCGTGCGGTCCTGACCCCACTGCTGCTACTCCCGGACCGCAAGCCCCCTGCGCGCCGTTCGCCGGCGCCGACGGACCAGTAGGAGAGACATGTTCAAGGACAAGTACGGGCCCTGGGCCTTCATCGCCGGCGCGTCGATGGGTATCGGCCGGGCGCTGTCGCTGGAGGCGGCGGCACGTGGGCTGAACGTCGTGATGAACGCCCGCGGCGCCGAGACGCTCGCCGCGACCGCCGCCGAGGTGCGCGCGACGCACGACGTCGAGGTACGCGAGTTAGCCGCGGACCTGACCGATCCGGAGATCGGCGAGATCGTGGCCGCCGCGACGGACGACCTGGAGATCGGGTTGTTCGTCTACAACGCGGCGGTGGCGCCGATCGGGCTGTTCCTCACCCACCCGCTGGAGCTGCAGCTGCGGTCGGTGCAGGCGAACTGCGCGACGCCGCTGATCCTGCTCAACCTGTTCGCGCCCAGGATGGTCGCGCGCGGCCGGGGCGGGATCTCGCTGGTCAGCTCGACCGGTGGCACCCAGGGCGCCGTCACCAGCGCCACCTACAACGCGGGCAAGGCCTTCGAGTGGATCCTCGCCGAGTCGCTGTGGGGCGAGCTCGGCGACCAGGGCGTGGACGTCACCGCGATGCTCGTCGGCGCGACCGCGTCGCCGAACTTCAACGCCTTCAAGGACACCCTCGATCCGGCCCTGTGCGACAAGGCCGACTCCGAGGACCTGCTCGACCGGATGCGCAACGGCCTGGTGAACCCGACCGAGCCCGAACAGGTCGCGATCGCGCTCTACGACGGGCTGCCGAACGGCCCGGTGACCTGGTCCAAGCCCCTCGACGAGTGGATCACGACGAGGTCGCTGGCGATGCCGCGCGGCGAGGTGACGCTGACCTGGCGGGCGCTCATGGAGACCTCGACCCGGCCGCCCGAGCGGCAGGCCCGGTAGGAACGCCCGGACGCGGAAGAGGGAGTCGCTGTGAGCAGGCTACGCGTCGTCCAGTGGACGACCGGAAAGACGGGCACCGCCGCCGTGCGCGGGCTCGTCGGACATCCCGCGCTGGAGCTCGTCGGCTGTTACGCCCACTCGCCGGACAAGGTCGGCCGCGACGTCGGCGAGCTCGCCGGGATCGCGCCGATCGGGATCACCGCGACCGACGACGTGGACGCGCTGCTGGCGCTGAAGCCGGACTGCGTCGCCTACATGGCCTTCCGGCCGGACTTCGACCAGCTCGACCGGATCCTCTCGGCCGGCGTGAACATCGTGTCCACGATGTACATGCTGGCGGGCGCGGGCTACGGCGAGGACGTCAGGGACCGGCTCGCGGCGGCCTGCGAGCGCGGCGGATCCTCGCTCTACACGACCGGCGTCTACCCGGGCCACATGGGCATGACCGTGCTCGCGGCGAGCGCGATGTGCACCCGGATCGACCGAATCTCGATCCTCGAGTCGCTCGACATGAGCGGCTACGCCAACGAGCGGATGTTCCGGGCCATGAGCATCGGCCTGCTGCCCGATGACCCGGCCGCGCCCGGGATGATCGAGGTCAACTGCGGGTCGTTCAAGGAGCAGATCCGCGTCCTCGCGCACGCGCTCGCGGTCGACCTCGACGAGGTCCGGTTCACCGCCGAGTTCGCCGCCGCCACGCAGGACGTCGACTTCGGCTTCATGCAGCTGAAGAAGGGCGAGATCTCCGGCTTCAAGGGCGTCATCGCCGGGATCTCCGCTGGCCGGTCGCTGATCGAGTGCCGGTTCGTCTGGAAGGTCGGCGACCAGATGACGCCCAACTGGCCCGTCGAGAACGGCTACGTTCTCGAGATCGAGGGCGACCCGGGCGTCCAGGTACGCCTCGCGCCGATCGGCAGCGCGCACTTCGCGTCGGCCGGCCCGACCGCGATGCCCGCCATCAACGCGATTCCCCACGTAGTCGCGGCCAGACCCGGCATCGTCAACCACACCGACCTGCCGTTCGTCACCGGCCGCCACCTGCTGAACCGCCGCGACGCGTGACAGCGAGGGCGCATACTTTATCCAGTATCTAGTATCCGCGAGGTGGGACCTGTGGTCCCGAGGATGCGCCCGGAGCGGAGACACGGTGGACAGGACTGAGGGCCGGCTGGCCGGCAAGGTGGCGATCATTACCGGGGCGGCGCGCGGCATGGGCGCGGCGCACGGGCGGCGCTTCGTCGAGGAGGGCGCCCGGGTGGTGCTCACCGACGTGCTGGTCGACCAGGTGACGCAGGGTGCGAAGGAGCTCGGTGGCGCGGCGCGCGCTCGCCGGCACGACGTCGCCGACCGGGACTCGTGGGACGACGTCCTGGCTTTCACCCTCGCCGAGTTCGGCCGGCTCGACGTCCTGGTGAACAACGCGGCGATCCATCACCTGGCGACGGTGGAAGACGAGACGGACGACTGGTTCGACCGGATCATCGCCGTGAACCTGCGCGGGGTCTTCCTCGGGATGCGCGCTGTCGTCGAGCCGATGCGGGCGAGCGGCGGCGGGTCGATCGTCAACGTGTCCTCCACCGGCGGGCTGCGGCCGTACTGGGCGCACGGCTCCTATGCGGCCTCGAAGTTCGGTGTGACAGGGCTGACGCAGGTGGCAGCGCTGGAACTCGGCCGGTACGGCATCCGGGTGAACTCGGTGCACCCCGGGCCGATCGCGACCGACATGCTGCCCGTGCCCGAGAACACCGACCGGTTCGCGACCCTGCCCGCGGGCCGTGTCGGCCGGCCGGACGAGGTGTCCGAGGCGGTGCTGTTCCTGGCCTCGGACGCCGCCACGTTTGTCACCGGGGCGCAGCTGAAGGTCGACGGTGGGGAGACCGCCGGCCGCGTGCCGGTCGGCTGACCGGCATCGTCGCCCGAGGCCCACGTCACGCCAGGAGGTGAGTCAACAGTGACCATCGACCCACTCGCCCCGCAGCCGCTGACCGACGACGCGGAGGCGATCACGGCCGCGCTGGCCGACGTCAGCGTCCCAGCGCTGATGTGCGCGCTGGTGCACCTGACCGGCGATCCCGCCTGGATCCGCGGCGAGATCCGGCCGCGCCGGCCGAACAATCTGGACATCCAGAGCGGCCTATCCGCCGAGCAGCAGGCCGAGATCCGCGCCCGCGCCGTGCCGGCCATCGTCGCCTACCGCGACGCCGGCTGTGTGCCGGCGCACCTTTCGCCCGAGCTGCAGCGTGAGTTGCTGGCCTTCGCCGCCGCGGAGCCGGTCGAGGGCGACCTCGCCGGCCTGCTGCTCGACGACCTGCGGCTCGACGGCCACGACCGCGGCGCCGTCACCTGGGGGGACGAGATCCCCGCCGAGGTGAGGAACGCGTCGCCAGTGGTCGTCGTCGGTGGTGGCATGGCCGGCATCCTCGCCGGGATCCGGCTGCGTCAGGCCGGGCTGCCCTTCACGATCCTCGAGAAGAACGCCGGCCCGGGCGGCACCTGGTGGGAGAACACGTATCCCGGCGCCCGTGTCGACGTCGCCAGCCACCAGTACTGCTATTCGTTCGAGCCGACGCCCTGGAGCGAGTACTACTGCCAGCAGCCCGAGCTCGCGGCGTACTTTCGCGCCGTCGTCGACACGTACGAGCTGTGGCCGCACTTCCGGTTCGACACCCGCGTCGACCGGCTTGCCTGGGACGAGCCGAACGCGCGCTGGAGCATCGACGTCACCGGCCCGGACGGCGCCGCGGAGACGCTGACGGCGCGCTTCGTCATTTCGGCCGTCGGCTCGCTGAACATCCCGCGGCTGCCCGACCTGCCCGGGATGGACAGCTTCACCGGGCCGTCGTTCCACTCCAGCCGCTGGCCGGCGAACCTTGACGTCCGAGGCACCCGGTTCGCCCTGATCGGCGCGGGGGCCAGCGGCTTCCAGATCGGCCCGGCTGTCGCCGCAGACGTCGAACAGCTGGCGATCTTCCAACGGACCGCCCAGTGGGTCATCCCGAACATGCTGTACCACCAGCCCGCGCCGGCGGGGGAGCGCTGGGCCTTACGCCACCTGCCCGGTTACGGCCGTTGGTTCAGGTTCCTCATGTCGTATTCCGGCATCGCTTCCGGCGTGGAGCCGTACCGCGTCGACCCCGGCCATGACGACCCGACGTCCCGGTCGGTGAACGCGGGCAACGCCCAGCGCGCCGAGGCGCTGCTCGGCTGGATGACCTCGGTGATCGGCGACCGCGCCGACCTGTTACCGAAGATCACCCCCGACTACCCAGCGATCGGCAAACGGGTGCTGCAGGACGACGGAACCTGGCTGCGGACGTTGCGGCGCCCGAACGTCGACCTGGTGCGCACGGGCATCCGCCGCATCCACCCCGACGGCGTCGAGACCACCGACGGCGTCTTCCACCCGGCCGACGTCATCTGCTACGCGACCGGCTTCCGGCACAACGACTTCCTCGCGTCGATGGAGGTCGTCGGGCGCGCGGGGGTGTCGTTGCGGGAGCGGTGGGGCGACGAGCCGACCGCCTACCTCGGCATCACCATCCCGGATTTCCCGAACCTGTTCTGCGCCTACGGGCCGGGGACGAACCTGGCCGCGGGCGCGAGCCTGTTCTTTCACGCCGAGTTCCAGATCAACTATGCACTCGATGCCCTCCGGCAGACCTTGGCCGCCGGTGCCACGACCTGCGAGGTCCGGGCGCAGGCGCACAAGGAGTACGTCGACCGCTACGAAGCCGAGATCGCCCAGCTCGTCTGGTCGCATCCGTCGATCACCCACAGCCACTACAAGAACGCCGCAGGGAAGGTGTTCACCCTGTCGCCCTGGCCACTGGCGACCTACTGGGCCTGGACCCGTCATCTCGACCGCGACGACTACATCATCGGGTGAGCACCCCGTATCAGGCCCAGGCCGGCAGACCATCCCCGGACATGCAGGAGAGCGCCATGACCTCCGCAGGAGAACGGACCATCGACACCGAGCGGCCCGGCGCGACCGTCGGGCCGCCCGTCCCGTTCGACGCGGAGCTCGCTCCCATCCTCGAGGCCCTCGCCGGCCTCGTGCCCCAGTCGATGCGCCCCGAGGACATCGAACGTTTCCGGGCGCGGCTGGCAGCGACGGCGCTGTCGGACGAGGATCTCGCCCGCTCCGGCGTGTTCACCGTCGAGACGGTTGCGGCACCGGTCGCCCCGGGTGAGCCGGACGTGCCCCTCCTCGTGTGCAGGCCGACCGGCGTCGCCGTGCCCGCGGCCGCCGTCTACTTCATCCACGGCGGCGGCATGGTGCTCGGCAACGCCCGCACCGGGCTGCACGAAGCGCTCGACTGGGCGGCCGAGCTGGGACTCGTCGTCGTCTCGCCGGACCACCGCCTCGCGCCCGAACATCCCTACCCGGCGGCGGTCACCGACTGCTACGCCGGCCTCGTCTGGACCGCCGGGCAGCTCACCGAGCTCGGTGTCGACAGCGGCCGACTGCTGGTCAGCGGCAGCAGCGCCGGCGGCGGGCTGGCCGCCGCGCTCGCGCTCATGGCCCGCGACCGCGGCGGCCCCGCACTCACCGGGCAGCTGCTGCTCGGCCCGATGCTCGACGACCGCAACGACTCGGTGTCCGCCAGACAGATGGCCGGCCTTGGTATCTGGGACCGGACGTCGAACGCGACAGGCTGGGCAGCCCTGCTGGGTGACGCCGCCGGCGGGCCGGACGTGAGCCCCTTTGCCGCGCCCGCCCGGGCCACCGATCTTTCGGGCCTGCCGCCGGCATTCCTCGACGTCGGCTCCGCCGAGACGTTCCGTGACGAGAACGTCGCCTACGCCGCCGCGATCTGGGCGGCCGGCGGGTCGGCGGAACTGCACGTGTGGCCCGGCGCCTTCCACGGCTCTGATCTGATCGCACCGACGGCGGCCGTCTCCAGAGCCGCCCGGGCCGCCCGGGTGAACTGGTTACGCCGCCAGCTCTGAACTCGGATGGCCGGTCCTCTCCGGTGCGTCCCATGGCCATCGCGGTTCAAGGCCTCGACCCAAAGCGTCCGGCAGAGCCGCCAGGCTGGGCAGTGGGCCTGTGAGCTGCGGAAACACCAGATCAAGCCGCTGGATCTGATTCGTGCCCGACCATGACCACACCTAGAGCGACGCTCACCAGCGCCCACCACGGGTTCCCCGTCGGCCCGTCGCGGTGCCAGCCGCGCTCGCCGGCGCGGCGCGCGTCCGCTGACCGTCGGCGACGACGTCCTGCGACATGGCGGCCATCCTTTCGTCAAGCGCGCCAGCCGTCAGGAGCGCCGCAAATGGAGGGAAATCCTCCGGATAAACCTAACAGGGCGCATGGCGGATCACCACCACCTCGACAGCGCGGTTCTCGTCACCCTGAGCGCGAAGCCAGCGCCTCGGGCTCCCACCCGGTGAGGCGAATCGGCGACGGGGCCGGGCAGCTGACGCCGGCGTCCAACCCGGGCCCGCCAGGGTCAGCCCGGGCGGCGCGATCGCCGGTTGCGTGCCCTGGTGGTCGTGCAGCGGCCACGGGTCCAATCAATTGGCAACTGAAGTCGCGATCAGGCCCGCGGCTGCGCGGACGGGCTCAGGTCGAGCAGCCCTGGAGTGGCTGGGACGTGGAAAACCCGGTGGGTGCGGAGACCTACTCGGTGAGGGTGCTGATCTGCCCGGCCGGATCGACCTTCCGGACATGGTTCTCGTGTTTGTAAAGGATGGAGATGTAGAGGGTGCCGTCACCGGCAAGCGCCACCCCGGCGGGGCCGTAAAGTTCGGCTCTCGCGGCCGGGCCGTCGTCGCCGGAGAACCCCGGTTTGCCCGTACCGGCAAAGGTGCTGATCATACCGTGCTCGTCGATCTTTCTGATCCGGTTGTTGCGGTAGTCGGCAACGTAGAGGGTTCCATTGCTGGAGACCGCGACTCCGAGGGGATCGCTGAGCTTTGCGTCCACGGCCCGACCACCGTCGCCGCCGAAACCGCGCGCATCACCACCGGCCACGGTGCTGATGTTCCCCGAAGGATCAACCTTCCTGACGCGCTGGTTGCCGGGGTCCGCTATGTAGAGCGCACTATCCGGGCCGATGGCCAGGCCGGCTGGATTGTTCAGGCGCGCCTGGGTCGCAGGAAGATTATCCCCGGAGAAGCCTCCCTTACGGGAGGCGGTACCGGCCACAGTCGTGATGATCCCGTCCTTGACCTCCCTGACTACATTGTTCAGCCGATCTGAGATATAGAGCGTGCCGTCGCGGGTAACCGCGAGACCGTCGGGATCGCCCAGTTCGGCAAGAATGGCTGCCTTGCGGTCGCCGGAGAACCCATGACCACCATTGCCGGCGACGGTGGTAATTTCCCCCGCCTTGTCGATCTTCCTGACTCGGCTGTTGGTGTTGTCGATGAGGTAGACGATTCCGTCGTGGGTGACCGCCACACCGTTCGGGTAACCCAGTTGCGCCGCGGTGGCCGGGCCGTCGTCGCCGGCGAACGACGACCCACCTGTGCCCGCGAAGGCACTGACCTCGCCGGCCCCGTCGACTTTCCGAACCCTGTTGTTGTCGTTGTCTGTGAGGTACACACCGTCGGAGCCGACCGCGACGCCGGCCGGTGTCCCGGTGGCGGCTGGCCCGCCGCCCGTAAGTTCGACGGCGAGGACAGGTATCACGGTTGCCATCGTCGCGGCGACGAGTATCACGGGGATGAGGATCAGGGGCCGCCGGTAGCGACGGCGGGGCCGGATGTCGGCGGGTGTCAGTCCCGTTTCCGCGACCGGGACCTCGCCTCCGCCGGTTTCCCGGGCACGCTGGTCGCTGCCACGCCGCGCCAGGCCCTGTCCGTCGTTCACCGTGACCGCGATCCCAGCGGCATTCGGCGCCATGCCACGCGGGATGTCTCCGGCCGGGCGAGCCTCAGCATCGTCGGACGGCGGGCCTGCTATGCCAGCGGCCCTCGCCACTGCGGCGAGGACCGCGTTCCCTGGGCGGAGCTGGTAGGCCTCCCGCAGGACATTCGCCCATCCGCCGCGGACGGCGCCGCCGACGAACAGTCGGTGGACCTCCGACCAGAAAGCCTCCGCGCTGAGGACGCCCCAGCCGGGCTGGCGTCCACGTACGAGGCCTGCCCGCTCGACCAGCCTCTGGGCCTCGGCGCGATCAGAAAACTCGTCGGCAAGGGTGCTGAGGACTACCTGGTCCGACGGTGGCTCCGCCGGCGCCTGGGCCGTCGCACCACCTGGATCGGCTCCCGCCGCCCCGGCCGGTCCCGCGGTCATCGCCTCATCGGGCGCACCCGGCTCGGCGAGCGTTCGCGGGCCGGCTGGCGGGTCGACGGGGGGCGGCTGGCCGGGGGGAAACACGGGTTCCGAGGCTGGCGGGCTCCCGCCGGGGATGGGGAACCCGGGGGGCGTGATGGGCTTCGCGGTGCCGGCCACTGCGTGGCGGACGCGATTGAGCAGGCGGCTGCGGGCACTGTCGGGGTCGAGGCCGAAGAGGTCGATGGAGACAATCGGGGCGAGCAGACCTGGCCGGGCGCAGTCCTCGACGCGGACGGGCAGGAGCTTGCGCTCGAAGCCGCGAGGGTCGGCAGAGTGCGCTGCCTGCCATTCGCTCGCTCCGTAGACCGATGACAGGTAGGCGGTCGACAGCACAGCGATGGTGCGTCGCGCGCCCTGCATGCCGAGCTGCATCCTGTTCATGAAGTTCGTTCCCGGGACGAAGTCCCAGGCCTGGAGGAGGACCTCGTACCGGTCCTCGTCCAACTGCCAGGCGATCCACTCCGCCCACGCCTCGTCGGCCGCCGTGTAGGAAATGAAAAAATCCCAGCTCCGGGACTCGCCTGCCACGGCGTATCCGTCGCCCCCGTCGACCACGCGACCAGTCTGCCACCGTCCGCGCAGATGTGGGCCGGTCTGTCGCGCTTCGTCGCCTGCGGTGACCCACCGCTCTCCTTCCCCGCCGCGGCAGGCCCAAGAACGAGCGCAGCAGGTTCGGCCACTGCGCGGGCGTTTGCGATGCGCGGTTCACCCGTGACCAGGACGGTGGAACCGTGCGCCTGACACTCACGTCCAAGCCGCTGTGACTCGGAATCGTCGTTTCCCGCGCGTCACCGGCGGCGCGGTCGCCGTCGCCGCTTCGCTGCTGGGGTGCACCGGGTCGACGGGCAGCTCCGACCGCTTCGACCGGCCGCCCGTGGCCACGCGGTCGGTCATCGGTCTCGACTGCGGCACCGAACGACTGTCGTACGATGCCGTCCACGCCGCCGAACCACGCCGCTGCTTCGTCCAGGCCGTCGTCAGGCGGCAGGTCGCCACGTTCGTCAGCGTCTCCCCGACGACCGAGGGCGACCCGATCTCCATGACCCTCACCAGCGACCCGAGCGGCCTGATCACCGTCGTCGTTGACACCAGCCAGGACGCGTTCGGCCGTGGCGGCCCGCCGCTGACGACGTACACCTGCGCCTCGATCGACGGCGAGCCTGGCGGCAGCCAAGGTCTGCCGGACTACCTGGAAAGGCACCTCCACGGCTGCACCTCACCCACCCCTGCCTAGCCACTGACGGCGGTAGGCGCCGGTTCTCGCCGTGCGACGTCGGCTGTCTGGCCGCGCCTGGCGCACGCCGTTACAGAGACCTCGTGGCGCCGCCGTCGGCTACGGGACGTGTCGGTAGACCTGGGAGTCGCGGAGTTGGAAGCCGAGGCGCTCGTACAGCCTGTTGGCTGATTGGCGGGACGGGCGAGAGGTGAGGTCGACGGTGCGTGCTCCGGCCAGGTGAGCCAGGCGGATCGCTTCAGTGGTGAGGTCAGCGCCGATACCTTGCCCGCGACCGGCTTCGTCGACGACCACGTCCTCGATCCACGCGCGCAGACCGGTTGGGATCGGGAACATCACCAGCGTCAGCACGCCAAGGATGCGGTCATCGACGCGAGCGACGAGCAACTGGTTACCTGGCCACTCGACAAGCCTGGTGAGAGCGTCGGCGTCGAGAGGCGCGGCGTTACGGGAGAGCTGAGGCAGCAACCGGTCGAACGCCTCGACAAGTTCGGCGTTGACGGTTGTGGCGACCTCGACCTTGACGCTCATGGCGGCTGACAGTATCCGTTCAGGCTGTATGCGTGTGGTAGCCCCGGTCGTCTGTGGCGACGGGCGACGCTCCGACGCTCCCGGCGGGCTGACGGGCCCCCGCCGGGCGCGGCGCGTGCGGCGGCACGGCGCGGGGCCCCCCGCCGCCCCGGTAAACCGATTGTGTATTAGCCCCCCGGATCGCCCCACCGGGTGT
>NZ_JADWYX010000099.1:2689-35427 GCF_016786355.1 Frankia sp. AgB1.9 | reverse complement strand
GCTCCGCCCCCCCCCCCCCGGGCGGGCCGGGGGGGCACGTACCTGCTGCGCAGCCGGATGACGACGTCCCATCCGGCCGTGGGGTCCCCGGCTGACGCGGCGGCGTCCGCGATCAGCGCGGCCGGCCCGGCGCCGGAGCGCTCGTCACCCGCCAGCCGGTGGCAGTCCCGCCCGGCCTGGCGCAGGCCCTCGGCGAGCCCGTCCGCGACCACGCCGGTCAGGCCGTCGTCCTCGACGCCGTCGACCAGCACCCGGACGCCACCGGCCGGCAGCAGGCCGACGAGCGTGCTCAGCACCGTCTCCCACCGCCCGGCCTGTTCGCCCGTCAGCGCCGGCCGCACCGACGCGCCTGCCTTCTCGCCAGCCGCCATCAGGCCATCATGGCGCCGGCGCGGGCCACGACACAGCCAGATGCCAGTCCGCCATCTCCGTGGGCGGGGCGGGCGGCGGACAAGATCAGCGTTGGGCGAGCAGGTCCGGCGGCGGCGGTCCGTAGCGGCCGCGCAGGAAGTCGGCGAGCGCCCGCAGCCTCGCTCTGACGTTCCAGTACGGCCCGCGCCGGGCCGGCAGGACGGCGCCCGTGGCGAGGTCGAGCAGCGCTATGCAGAAGCGGATGAACACGTGGTAGCGCCCGGAGTGCTCCCGCACCAGCAGCAGGGTGTTGCGCAGCTGCAGGTAGTCGATGACCGCGGCGGTCGAGCCGACGTAGGCGTTCTTGACCATCGCGCCCCGGACGAGGCCGGACTCCCAGCCGGCGTCCCGCGCCCGCAGCGCCAGGTCGGCCTCCTCGCAGTAGGCGAAGTAGCGCTCGTCGAAGATCCCGACCTCGTCGAGGCAGGCACGCCGCGCGAGCATCAGCGTGCCGTGCGGGTGGCCGACCCGCTCCCATCCCGCGTCGACGCTCGCCGGCACGAGGATCCCGCCGAAGTAGGGGTCCACGACGGGCGTCGTCCCGTCGCCGACGTCGGCGCAGGCCAGCCCGGCCCGCGGCTGGTCGGCGAGCACCCGCAGCATGTGGCTCAGGCAGGTGGGCTCGGGCAGCGCGTCGTGCGGCGCGAGCACCACCCATTCGCCCGCGTCAGGGTCGGCGAGGAACTTGCGGTAGCCGATGTTGGCCCCCGGCCCGAACCCGAGGTTGCCCCCGGTCAGCACGACGGCCACGTCGGCGGCCTCGACCGGCGGCACGACGGTGGATCCGTTGTCGACGATCGTGATCGCGACAGGAAGGTCCTGCGCGCGGAACGCGTCGATGGTGTCGACGAGTCGCTCCGGCTGGTTACGGTGAACGATGACGACCGAGAGAGGCTGCACCAACCAAGTGCTACCTCAAAGGGCGGGCCGGATGGAAACAGGGGGCCATCCGCGAGGCGACGCGAGCCCGGCAGGTCGCGTTTCCACGACCCACCGGGCTCGGACGGGGTTGCCTGAGTGACAGCGTGCCTGATTTCCTCAGTGCCTGAGGGACGCGGCGCCTCAATGACGCGGCGCGCCTCAGAAGCGGAGCGTCTGAGGGACGGTCAGGAGGCCGGTGAGGGCGTGACCACGGCCGCCGGGCGGGCCGTGGCCGGGGCCCGTACCTTGCCCGTGAGCCGTTCGGCCAGCGCGCCGAACGCGAGGCCGAGCGTCGACCACATGATCATCTGAGCGATGATCGAGTACAGCCGGAACTTGAACAGGACGTCCGCCGGGAAGCCCGGATAGACGATCTTCCCGTCCGGTCCGAGCAGCGGCTGGGGGGTCTCCGTCGCGTGCTTGCCGTACTGGGCCTCGTTCACCGGGAAATGCCCCAGCGCCGGCAGCAGTGCCATCGCCACCGAGATGACCACGACGAACCCGAGCGCCGCGAGCAGGCTGGCGTTCCAGGTGCCGAAACGGCCGGCCAGCCGGTATCCGGCCACCACCGCGAGAATGAGCGCGACGACAGAGATGCCGACCATCGCCAGATAGACCGCGCTGCGGTCACTGATGGTCTCCGAATGGCCGATCGCCGGCGGGTTGGCCGGGTACTTCACGAACGGCACCAGGTACACGCCGACGAAACCGGCGGCCGCGACAAGAGCGGCGAGCACCCGCGGCCGAAGCCCCGGGAAACGACGCGACAGCATCAGGTAGGCCACGACGAAAAGGCCACCCATCGCCAGCCCGAACAGGACCATCCCGGTGGCGATACCAAGGTTGCGCTGGATCCCCCGGCTGAAGATCTCCGGGTCCGCCGTGCCGACCGTCACGCCCGCGGCCTTGTCGAGCGCCTCCTGCGCGGCGTCCCGGCCCGACTCGTAGTCAATGGCGTCCTGGATGAACGGCTCGGCGAAGATCCGCGCGAACACGAACGCCAACAGCCCACCCAGGACGCCGACGCCCAGCGCACGGTAAATGAAACGTGATTCCATCGTGGCTCCCGCCGCTCAGTGGCAGGGGAAGCCGAGGAAGTGCCGCGAGTCGTGAACGAACTCGTGGATGTGGCGGTCGGCACCAAACAGCGACGTCGCGCCCTGGTCGACGCCAATGAAGTAGTACAGCAGCAGCGAGAGAATCAGGACTCCCCCCAGCCACAGCGCTCGCGCCGTGATCGGTGAGGAAATCGACTGGCCATACGCCTCGGTGCCGGGCGCAGCAGTGCTCACGGTAGCCCCCTTCGGGATCACGCGTCCCTGAACAATCGGACTCGACCGCAGGTGTGTCTGACTCCCAAGCCACCACCCGGACGGGCGGAAGGCTCGGTCACAGTGGCGCGACCGCGCCGGACTTACACCGGCTTCCACCTACAGATCGCGTTCGCAGTGTGCGGGGCGTACCAGAAACTGTCAACGTTCTGCCGATCAGCTCACACCAGCGCGAAACCGCCAAGAGTGCGCGCACGGCCGCGGCCGGCCGGCCGCCGGTGTCAGGCGGGCAGCGGAGCGGCGAGCGCCGCGGCCACCGCGTAGGGCAGGTGACGGGGCCAGACGAGCAGGCCGCGCGCCAGCGTCCGGACGCCTGGCCGCAACGGTGTCAGCCGGTCCACGCAGTGCCGCCAGGCGCTCAGCTCGTCGCCGGCGAACCGGGTCGCGCCCAGGCCGGCCCGGAACCGCCGGGCGTCGCCCCCGTCGTCGCGCCAGGTCTTCAGGAACGCCAGGACCTCGGCGTCGGACGACGGCAGCGTCCAGCGTCGCAGGCCCTCCGCGACCCGTCCCCCGGCGGCGATCACGAACCCGTCCGGGCCGCCGCCGGCGATCGAGTGCACCCGCCCGTAGCTGCGCGCGCCGGCGCGGATCGACGCCGAGCTGAACCGCGCGGCGACGGCGAGCGCCGCGACCGCGTGGCCGGCCTCGTGCCAGGCCGTCGTCACCGCCTCGGATCGCGCGGGCGCGTAGGTCCCGGCGAACCCGCCCTCGTACCGCTGCCGGATCCAGGTCTCGTGGACGAGCGACTCGTCGTCGTAGCGGACCAGCCGCGCGAGCTCGGCCCGCACGGCCTCCAGCGTCCGCCGCTCCCCCGGAGTCACCCGGCCACGATAGGCGTGCCCGCGCCTCACAGGTCATGGAGCAGGGTCATGGCGGGGCGTCTGGCGAGGTGGCTCGCGCCGGCGGCGACGCCGAAGAGCGCGACGACGGCGGTGGCGGCCGTGGCGAGCAGGTAGGCCCAGGGGACGGCGAGCGCCGACGGCGGCGGGTCGAAGACCCCGGTGAGCACCTTGACCAGCATGAACGACAGGCCGGTGCCGGCGGCGGCCCCGGCGAGGACCCCGACGAGGGAGACGGCGGCGGCCTCGCTGAGGATCATCGCGCGCAGGTGGCGGGGCCGGGCTCCGAGCGCGGTGATGACGGCGAACGTACGGCGTCGTTCGCTCAGCCCGAGCCCGAAGGCCAGGCCGCCGGCGGCCGTGGCGAGGACGAGGGCGAAGGCCAGCTCGACCCGGGTGAGTCCGGCGAGGTCGACGGACGTGAGGCTGGACCCGACGCTGTGGCGGACGGTCGTGATGTCCGTGACGGTGGCGGACGGGCCGGCCAGCGACGCGACAGCCCTGGCAACCGCGCTGGCGTTCCGGCCGCCGGTGTCGATCAGGAACGCGCCGGTGGCGGCGTCGCCGGTCTGGCGGGCGACGTAGTCGGCGTTGGCGACGAAGAAGCTGTCCTTCGGGGCCATGGGGAACTCGCTGACGACGCCGACGAAGCGGAACCGGACCGGGACCCGCTGGCCGGAGCCACTCGAGAGCAGCCGCAGGGTCAGCGCGTCTCCCGGTGCGAGCTGGTAGTCCCGGACGGTCTCGGCCGAGACGAGGATCGCGTCCGGCTGGGCGGCCAGCAGGTGGGTCAGACCGGCGGCCGTACCCCCGCTGAAGTAGGAGTCCCGCAGCGCGGTCGCGTGCCGGATGGTGCCCGGCCGCACGCCGTAGAGGTCCTGGAGATCCGGTCCGACGTAGGCGAACCGGTGCTGGACTGGTTCCACCGCGCGTACGCCGGGGATGGCCGAGATCCGGCCGGCGAGACCGGCGGGCAGCGTGGTGCCGGGCGCCGGGACGGCGGTGACGTCGGCGCCGTTGGTCAGCTGGGCGTCCGCCTCGGCCTGCTGGCGGTACGTGGCGTTGAAGACCGCGGTCGATCCCGCGAAGGAGAGCGCCAACGTCAGCAGGACGATCGCCAGTGCCAGGGGCCTTCGCTGGCGCGACATCCCGCTGGCGATGGTCGTATGGAGGCGGCCGGTGAACGGTCCCAGCCCGGCGGCGACGAGGCGACGGCCGCGGCCGAGCAGCAGGTCACCGGCGCGCCACACGAGCAGGCCGGCGCCGAGCCAGAGCAACGCGGGGCCGGCGAACGCCCAGTAGGAGACCGACAGCATCGGGACGCCCTCGGGGGCGACGACCAGCTGGTACCCGTTGCGCCCGCTCGCCGAGAACACCAGCCCGGCGACGGCCAGCGCCAAGGCGTCGACGCCGTACCGAGCCCAGAGCGGATAGCGCGGTGCCGTCACGCTCCGGCGGGCCGACGCGACGGTCACGGCGCGCAGGTCGCGCCAAGCCGGCACCAGAACGGTGAGGATCGCGATGAGCAGGCCCGTGACGGCCGCGGCGGCACCCCAGGCGACGGCGGTGCCGGTGGTCGCGCCGAACCGGGCCGTGCCGAACGCGCCCGCTCCGACCGCGGCGGCGGTGGCGAGGCCGACGACGGCGCCCAAGCCCGCGACCACTCCGGCCTCGACCGCGGCGAGCCGGGTCAGCTGGCCGGTCGTCGCGCCGCGGGCGCGCAGCAGTGCCTGTTCGAGACGGCGGCGGTCCCGGCCGGCCGTCGCGAGGACGGCGGTGAGCAGCGCCGCGAGAATCGCGCCGGGCAGCCCGAGGAACAGGAACAGCACCTGCGCGTAGGCGGCGTCCTGGCGGGCCGCGTCGAGGGTGGCCGCGAGGTTGTCACCGACGGCGGCCGTGCCGGCGGCGTGGGCGAGGAAGTTGTTCGCCGCGCCGGTCGCGGCGGTGTAGGCCGCGGCCGGGTCGGCGGGCAGCGCCCGGGTGGTGGCGACGTGGAACTGCGTCGTCACCAGGTCCGGGCGGGCCGCCCGCAGCGCCTCGAAGCTCGACTGCCAGGACGCGCTCGGGAGCAACAGGACGTTGTCCGGCGGGGCGGTCCGCTGCGCCGTCGCCGGGGCGCCCACCACCTGGAACAGCGAGTCGGCCAGCGGGAGCTCGACCACGCCCGCGATCCGCGCCTGGACCGGGGGCAGCCCGGTCCAGCCGACGGTCACGACGTCACCGGGCCCGGCATGCAGGTTCGCCGCGGTCTGCTGGGCTAGCAGCGGCCCGTTCAGCGTTCCCGTCAGCAGGCGCAGCTCGCCCGGGAAGGTCCGCGGGTAGGCCGGGTCGAGGCCGAGCACGACCCCGGGCCCGGTCGTCTGGGTGCTGCCCGCGGTCTCGGCCGACAGGCCGCTCGTCGTGGCGATCCCGACGCGCACGGAGGCGGCCACGGCCGGGGTGTCGCGCAGCAGCTGGCCGACCTTGGCGGGGTCGGCGCCGGGCTGGACCTGGACCTGCCAGTCGACGGCGACGCCGTGGATCGCCCGGGAGGTCATCGTCGCCTTCGCGTGCGCGAGGAAGGCGCCGAGCGAGGCCAGCAGCGCGACCGCGATCGCGACGCCGAGTCCGGCGGCGGTGAGCCGGCCGGCCCGGCGGCGCACGGAGCCGAGCAGCCAGAGCCGGATCATCGGGCCACCCGCTCGGCCGGGCTCGACGCGCCGGCGACCGCGCCGTCGCGCATGACCCACCGCCCGGACAGCCGATCGGCGATCAGCGGGTCGTGGGTGGAGACGACCAGCGCCGCGCCGAGCCGGGCCCGGGCGTCCAGCAGGCTGGTCATGACGACGTCGGCGGCGGCGTGGTCCAGCTGCCCGGTCGGCTCGTCGGCGAGCAGCAGCCGGGGCTGGCAGACCAGCGCGCGGGCGACCGCGACGCGCTGCGCCTGTCCGCCCGACAGCTCGTCCGGCACCCGCGCGGCCAGCGTCCCGACGCCGACGGCGTCCAAAGCCGCGCGGGCTCGGTGGCTCGCTTCGGCGGGGTCGGCGTCGGCCATCAGCAGTGGCAGCGTGACGTTCTCCAAGACGTCGAGCGACGGCACCAGGCTCGGCCCCTGGAAGATGAAGCCGATCCGCCCGGGTACGCCGAGCGGGTGGCCGCCGAGGCCGGGCCAGCTGACCGTCCCGGCGGTGGCGGACCGCAGGCCGCCCAGCAGGTGCAGGAGCGTGGACTTGCCGGAGCCCGACGGCCCGGTCACGCCGATCTGGTCGCCGGGACAGACCTGGAGGCTCACGCCGTGCACGGCCACGACGGCGGCCTCGCCCGTGCCGAAGGTGCAGGCCAGATCGCGGCAGTCCACGAGCGGAGCCCCGTCGAGCGCGGCCTCGTCGAGCCTCTGGTCCACCTGAGTCTGGGCGGGCACGTTACGACGTCTCACGGGCAAGCCTTCCGTCGGTGAGGGTGAGGACCCGGTCGGCCGCGGCGGCGACGGCCGGGCTGTGGCTGGCGATGACGACGGCGATCCCGCTGCGGGCACGGGCCCGCAGCAGCGCGAGCACGTCCCGTTCGGTGGCCAGGTCTAGCTCGCCAGTCGGCTCGTCGGCGAGCAGGACGACCGGGTCGTTCGCGAGCGCGACCGCGAGCCCCGCGCGGGCCAGCTCGCCGCCGGACAGCTGCGCCGGGTACGCGCGGGCCCGCCGGCCGATACCGAGCTGGCCGAGCAGGTCCTCGGTCGGCGTGCGCCCCGCGCCGCGGGCGAGCCGGCGGGCCAGCTGGACGTTCTGCGCGACCGTGAGGTGGGCCAGCAGGTTGGAGCTCTGGAACAGCAAACCGATCAGGCGCGCCCGCAGCCGGGTGCGGTCGGCCTCGAGGCGGTGGCTCAGGCGCTGGCCCCCGACGAGGACCGTGCCGCCGTCGGGTTCGTCGGTGCCCGCCAGGCACGCGAGCAGGGTCGACTTCCCGGACCCGGACGGTCCGGCGACGGCCAGGATCTCCCCGGGTGCGACGGCGAGGGACACGCCCCGCAGGGCCAGCGTCTCCTCGTCTCCGGCTCGGAAGAAGCGGTAAAGCGAGCGGGCCGCGAGCGCGGGCTGGTCCGGTTCGGCGCCCGCGACGGTTGCGGTGTCCACGGCGAGGCCGCCCTCAGCGCCAGCGGAACGAGTCGGTGACACGGCGCCAGGGATCGACGTTGTCCGACCCGACCGGCGCCGCGAGGGTCAGGGCTACCTCGGTTCCGCCGCGGAAGAACTCGTAGCGTTCGACGTCCTCGACCGCGACCTTGCCCGTCACCGGGTTCGGCGGCGAGACGGCGCGGTAGGTGATCAGAAAGGCGTCGCCGGCGGTGCGTTTGACCGAGCTGACCTTCTCCTGCGCGAAGCCGACGCTCGCGGCGCGAACGGCTGGCAGCTCGGTCGAGCGGGCATACGCGACCGGGTCGGTCGGCGCCGCCTTGCTGACGGCGATGACGATCCGGTTGTACTTGTCGGAGAACGTCACGCCGCCCGCCGAGGCGGTACGGGCCCAGCCTTCGGGGACCTCGACGCCGTACGGACCGCCGGCCGGGGCGTAGGTGACGAACGCCTGCGAGTCGGGGATGTCGCCGGCCGGGTTCGACTCCGTCGCCGGGCCGGTCGGCGTCGAAACCGCCGGCGCGGAGGCGGCTCCCGTCACTGTCGGAGCGGCCGGCCCGCTCGACGCGGCCGGTGTGGACCCGCAGGCCGCGGCCGCCAGCGCTACCAGCGCCAGCGCCGCCGCGGTCCTTGCCCGAACTGAAGGCGCCATCGCCATCCGGAGCCCCTTTCCCTGGTCGCCCGTGGTGTGGCCGCTGACGCTAGGCACGACCGGGACAGGGGACTGCTCGCCGAAGGCAAGCGGATGGCAAACGATCCGGATGTGCGCGCCGCGGGCGCCAGGCTGGCCGTAGCGTCGACACCGCTGGTCGAGCTGCCCCCAGGGGAGGTGCGGATGCGCGCACGCGTGGTAGCGCTGGCCGTGCAGTCGGCAGCCGTGGCCATCGCCCTGTTCGCGATCCCGCTGGCCATCGCGGTCGCCCGCTACTTCGTCGACGCCGAGCACACCGAGCTGTTGCGGGCGGCGGAGACGGCGGCCGTCGCCGTCTCCGGAGACCTGACCGCGCGTCCCGCGCCCGCCTTCGCGGTCGATCCCGACCTGCGGATCGTCGTCTACGACGCCGGCGGGGCCCGGGTGCGGGGCGTCGGCCCGGCCCGGCCGCCGTCGATCGTGCACGCCGCGCTCGGCGGGCGGGTCGCCGCCGCGACGCTGGACGGGCGCTACGGCGTCGCGGTGCCGGTCAGCGACGGGGACTCCGTCGCCGGGGCGCTCGTCGCCACCGCCGACCGGGCCGAGACCTACCAGCACATCGGGCTGGCCTGGGCCGCGATGGCCGGTCTCGCGGCGGCGGCGCTCGGCGCGGCCTGGTTCCTGGCGCGCCGCCTGTCACGACGCCTCACCACACCGGTGGAGACGCTGCGCACCGCGGCCGACCGCCTCGGGGACGGCGACTTCAGCGTCCACGCGGCGGGCAGCGAGATCGCCGAGATCGACTCGCTCGCCGCGTCGCTGAACAAGACCGCTCGGCGCCTCGGCACCCTGCTCGACCGCGAGCGCGCCTTCGCCGCCGACCTGTCCCACCAGCTGCGCACCCCGCTGACCGGGCTGCGTCTGGCCCTGGAGACAGCGAGCACGGACCCGGCCGCCCGGGACGCCGCCGTCGCGACCGCGCTGGCCGCCGCGGACCGGCTGGACGCCACCATCGGCGACCTGGTGACGCTCGCGCGCGACACCGGGCAGGGCGGCGACCCTGTCGACCTGGCCCGCCTCATGGCGGAGATCCGGGAGCGCTGGCACGGCCCGCTCGCCGCGCGCGGCCGGCAGCTTCGGCTGCTCGCGCCGCCGGACCCGGCCCGGCCGCGGATGTCGCACGCCTGCGCCCGCCAGATCACCGAGGTCCTGCTCGACAACGCCAGCGCCCATGGCCGCGGCACTGTCACCGTCCGGCTGCGCGAGATCGCGGACACCGTGGCGCTGGAGGTGAGCGACGAGGGCCTGGAGCTGACCGGCGACTACGCCGACCTGTTCCGCCGGCGCTCGACGCGCGCGGCGGGGACCGGCATCGGGCTCGCCCTGGCCCGCAGCCTCGCGCTCGCCGAAGGCTCGCGCCTGACCGTCACCCGGCGCGCCCCGCCGACCTTCACGCTGTTCATGGCCGGGGACGACCGGGGGGTCATGGCCGGGGACGACCGCGGGCGCTGAGCGGGCCGCCTACGCCGAGCCGAGGCGGTAGCCCCGGCCGCGTACCGTCACGATCTCCGGGGCGACGGCCAGGGCCTGGTCCGCCGCAGCGGCGAGCTTGGCCCGCAGCGCGGACACGTGGACGTCGAGCGTCTTCGTCGAGCCGAACCAGTGCTCGTCCCACACGTCGCGCATCAGCACGTCGCGGGTCAGCACCCGGCCCGGCTCCGACGCGAGCCGGGCCAGCAGGTCGAACTCCCGCGCGCGAAGGGCGATCTCCACCTCCGCGAGCCAGGCACGCCGAGCCGCGCCGTCGACCCGCAGCCCGCCGACGACGAGCTGTCCCACGGCCGCGGCCGGGGCGTCGCCGCGCCGCAGGTGGGCCCGGATGCGTGCCGCGAGCTCGGCGGACCGGAACGGTTTCACCAGGTAGTCGTCGGCCCCCGCCTCCAGGCCGACGACGACGTCGATCTCCTCGTCACGGGCGGTGAGGATCACGATCACCGTGCCGGGGAGCCGGGACCGCAGGTCGCGGCAGACCTCGAACCCGTCCCGGTCCGGAAGGCCGAGATCCAGCAGCACCAGGTCGAACGAGGCCCGCTCGCCGGCGGCGACGGCGTCGGCGCCCGTCGTCGCCAGTGTGACCGCGTGGCGATGGGACCGCAGCGACGCCTCCAGCGCGTGGCCGATGGTCTCGTCGTCCTCGACCACCAACAGCTCCGCCACCGCGCCGCCTCTCCCGCTCCGCGCTGCTCACACGATCCTCACATCGAACGCTCCTTAGGTTCCGGTCTATCCCGCCGGGCCCACCCGGCCGTGCGGGCTGACGACCGGATCACGGGAGGAACCGACCAGGTGAGCGCGATCAGTGCCGGACAGGCAGTCGTCCTCGGCGTCGTCGAGGGGCTGACGGAGTTTCTGCCGGTGTCCTCGACGGGCCATCTGAAGATCACCGAGGGCCTGATGGGGATTCCCGTCGACGACACCGCGGTGGTCGGCTTCACCGCGGTGATCCAGGCCGGGGCCATCCTCGCGGTGCTCGTGTACTTCTTTCGCGACATCCGCCGGTTCGCGCTCGCCTGGGGGCGTGGCCTGCGCCACCCCGACGCCCGGCGCGACCCGGACTACTCGTTCACCTGGTGGGTCATCCTCGCGACGATCCCGGTCGTCGTCGTCGGCCTCGCGGCGAAGTCGCTGATCAAGGGACCGCTCGGGTCGCTGTGGGTCGTGGCCGGCTCGCTGCTGGCCGGAAGCGCCTACATGTGGGCGGCGGACCGGTTCGGGCGACACAAGCGCAGCGAAGGCGACATCACACTGCCCGACGCGATGATCGTCGGATCGTCGCAGATCCTCGCGCTGCTGTTCCCGGGCTTCTCGCGGTCCGGCGCCACGATCTCGACCGCCCTGTTCCGTGACCTCGACCGGGTCGCGGCCACCCGGCTGTCGTTCTTCCTCTCGATCCCGGCACTGACCGGCGCCGGGCTGTACGAGCTCAAGGACGCCGCGAGCGGCGCCGTCTCCCTGCCCGCGCTCGCGATCGGCACGGTCGTCTCGTTCGCGGTCGCCTACGGCTCGATCGCCTGGCTGCTCAGGTTCGTCGCCGGCCACACGTTCGGCGCGTTCGTCGCCTACCGCGTCGTCGTCGGCCTGCTCCTGTTCGGGCTGCTCGCCACCGGAACGCTGAACGCCTGACGGCTGCGTCCGGGCCGGGCCCGAACGCGGCACGCATCCTGCCACCGTCCCATCCGAAAGGAACCTGATGTCCGCGTCGCTCGCGGTCAACGTCCTCGATCCCGCCTCGCTCACCGCCACCTTCGGCCTGACCGGGCTGATCCTGGTGGTCTTCGCCGAGACCGGCCTGCTGATCGGCTTCTTCCTGCCCGGCGACTCGCTGCTGTTCCTCGCCGGCGCCTACAGCGCGACCGCCGCGACCGGGGACCAGCCGCACTTCCAGCTCGGCGCCGTCCTCGCCGGAGTCGCGGTCGCGGCGATTCTCGGCGCCCAGGTCGGCTACCTCATCGGCCGCCGGACCGGCCCGCGGCTGTTCAACCGGCCGAACTCCCGGCTGTTCAAGCAGGAGAACGTCCTTCGGGCCCAGGAGTTCCTCGAGCGCTACGGGTACGGAAAGTCGATCATCCTGGCCCGGTTCGTCCCGATCGTGCGCACCTTCATGAACCCGGTGGCCGGCGTCGTCGGCGTGCCGGCGCGCACCTTCCTGGTCTACAACGTCATCGGCGGTCTGGTGTGGTCGCTGGGCGTCACGCTGCTCGGCTACGCCCTCGGCCGGGCCATCCCGATCGACCGGTACATCATTCCGGTCACCCTGCTCATCGTCCTGCTCTCCGCGATCCCGGTTCTGCGCGAGTTCGCGAAGCGGCGCGGCGCCGGCGGCCGGCACAGCTCGGTCGGGCGGGCCGGGGACCCGGAAGGCTCCTAAGGTGCGAGCCAGGCGGGTGACGAACGGGCGCGGCCGCGGGACGGACTGAGAGCCGGTGGGGATGTCGCTTCGGATCCGGCTGACGGCGCTGTTCGGCCTCGGCACGGCACTGGTCCTGGTCGGGGTCGGCTTCCTGTTCTACCTGCAGCTGCGGGCCAGCCTGTCGCACTCCCTGGACGCGATCCTCGCGACGCGGGCGGAGGCGCTGCGCGCCCGGGTCGTCGGGAGCACGTCGCCCGACGACGCGTTGGCGGCGGCCAGCCCGCTGGCCCAGCTCGTCGACGCGAACGGGCACGTGCTCGCCGTGTCGCCCGCCACCGCGACCCGGCCGCTCGCGGGCGCGGGTGTCGTCGAGGCGGCGCGGACCAGACGGGTACTGGTCACGGTCGAGGTGCGGGGGGCGAAGACGAGGGTCCTCGCGGAGCCCGTCGACGCGGCGGACGGCAGCCGGCTGGTGCTCGTCGTCGGCGCCTCCCCCGAGAGCCTCGACGACGCGGAGGACCGCATCCGCGACGTGATGTTCTTCGCCTGCGTGCCGCTGGTCGCGCTGTCGGCGCTGGCGGCGTGGTGGCTCGCGGGCGCCGCGCTGCGGCCCGTCGAACGGATGCGGGGACAGGCCGCCGCGATGGGCGTCGCCGATCTCGGCGGCCGCCTGGAGATCCCGCCGACCCGCGACGAGCTGGCCGCGCTCGCCACCACGATGAACGACCTGCTCGACCGCCTGCACGTCGCCCGCGCCCACGACCGGGCCTTCGTTGCGGACGCCGGACACGAGCTGCGCACCCCGCTGACCAACCTCAAAGCGGAGCTGGAGCTCGCCTCGCGGCCCGGCCGCAGCCGCGCCGACCTGGAAGAGGCGCTCACCTGCGCCGCCGTCGAGACGGACCGGCTGATCCGGCTGTCCGAGGCCCTGCTGGTCCTCGCCCGCTTCGATTCCGATCCCGGCCAGCTCATTCACCGCGAGCGGATGCCGCTCGCCCCGCTGCTCGAACGGGCGGTCGCCTCCGCGATGCCCGCCGCGCGGGCGGCCGGCGCCGAGATCCGGCTGGACGTCGAGGGCTCCGTCGACCTCGACGCCGACCCGGACCGCGTCCGTCAGGCCGTCGACAACCTGCTCAGCAACGCTTTGCGGTACACGGCGCCCGGTAACCCGATCGAGGTCACCGCCGAGCGGGGGCAGGGCGGCCCGGCCGCCGGGCTCGACGGGCCCGTCGTGACGATCACGGTCCGCGACCACGGGCCCGGGTTCCCCCAGGAGTTCCTGCCCCAGGCGTTCGAACGGTTCGCCCGCGCCGACGCGGCTCGCGGCCGCGCCGACGGCGGCGCGGGCCTCGGGCTCGCCATCGTGGCCGCGGTCGCGGCGGCCCACGACGGCCGGGCCACCGCGGCGAACCATCCTGAGGGCGGCGCGGTGGTCACCCTGGCGCTGCCCGCGGTCAGTCCTCCCCCGCATCGGCGCTGACCCGCAGCCGGTAGCCGGCACCACGGACGGTCTCCAGCTGCGCAAGGCCGAACGGCTTGTCGATCTTGCGGCGCAGGTAGGCGACGTACTGGTCGACCACGTTGGAGTTCCGGTCGTACGCCAGGTCCCACACGTGGTCGAGGATGGTCGTGCGGCTGAGGACCTGCCCGGGATGGCGCATCAGGTACTCCAGGAGGGCGAACTCCTTCGGGGACAGGTCCAGCTCGACGCCGTCCCGGCTCGCGGCCCGGACCGTCGGGTCCAGGCGCAGCCCGTCGATGTCCAGCACGACCGGCCGTTCCTGCGCGCCGCGCCGGATCAGCGCCCGCAGCCGGGCCGACAGCTCGTCGAAGCTGAACGGTTTCGCCAGGTAGTCGTCGGCTCCGACGTCGAGGCCGCGCACCCGGTCGACGACGTCGCCGCGGGCCGAGAGCATGAGCACGGGCGCCCAGCGCTCGGCCGCCCGCAGGCGCCGGCAGACCTCGAACCCGTCGAGCACCGGCAGCATCAGGTCGAGAACGATCACGTCGTAGGTGATCTCGCTGGCCTGCCAGACCGCTTCGCCGCCGTCCGCCACGACGTCGACGGCGAAACCCTCCTCGGCCAGCCCGCGCCGCAGCAGCGCGGCCGTGCGCGGCTCGTCCTCGACCACCAGCACCCGCATGACGTCACGATAGGGCCCGCCGCGTGGGGCCCCGGCGGCGAGCCGGTCGGGTGGGGTCAGCCCATCCAGACGGTCTTCTGGTTGCAGAACTCCCGGATGCCGACCGCGCCCAGCTCGCGCCCGTAGCCGGACCGCCGCACCCCGCCGAACGGCAGCTCCGGGTACGAGGTCGTCATGCCGTTGATGAAGACCGCGCCGGCGACGAGCTCGTTCGCGAACAGCTCCTGCTCGGCCGGGTCGGTGGTCCACGCGTTCGAGCTGAGCCCGAACGAGGTCGCGTTGGCGATCTCGACGGCCCCGTCGAGGTCGGCCGCCCGGTAGAGGGTCGCGACCGGCCCGAACGTCTCCTCCAGGTACAGCCGCATGGCGGGGGTGACGTCGGCGACGACCGTCGGGGGGAAGAACCAGCCCGGCCCGTCCGGCGCCGTGCCGCCGCAGAGCACGGTCGCGCCCTTCGCGACGGCGTCGGCGAGCAGCTCCTCCAGGTCGGTCCGGCCCTGCTCGGTGGCGATCGGTCCGATGTCGGTGCCGTCCGCCAGCGGGTCGCCGACCCTCAACGCGGCCATCTTCGCGGCGAACAGGCCGGCGAACTCGTCGTAGACGGCGTCGTGGACGATGAACCGCTTGGCGGCGATGCAGGACTGGCCGTTGTTCTGGCAGCGGGCCGTCACGGCGACCGAGGCCGCCTTCTCCAGGTCAGCGGACGGCATGACGACGAACGCGTCGCTGCCGCCGAGCTCCAGCACGGTCTTCTTGATCTCGTCGCCGCAGATCGCCGCGACCGACTGGCCGGCGGGCTCGCTGCCCGTGACGGTGGCCGCGGCGACCCGCGGGTCACGCAGCACCGCCTCGACCTGCCGCGCGCTGATCAGCAGGGTCTGGAAGGCGCCCACCGGGAAGCCGGCCCGGGTGAACAGGTCCTCCAGGTAGAGCGCGCACTGCGGCACGTTGGACGAGTGCTTGAGCAGGCCGACGTTCCCGGCCATCAGCGCGGGCGCGGCGAAACGGGTGACCTGCCAGAGCGGGAAGTTCCACGGCATCACGGCGAGCACCGCGCCGATCGGCTGGTAGCGGGCGAACGCCCGGCGGGCGCCGACCACCGACGGGTCCTCCAGCGGCTCGTCGGCGAGGAACCCCTCGGCGTGCTCGGCGTAGAAGCGCATCGCCTTGGCGCACTTGGCGGCCTCGGCCGCCGCCGAGGCGACCGTCTTGCCCATCTCGCTCGTCATCGTGACGGCGATGTCGCGCCGCTCTGCGTCGAGCAGGTCGGCCGCCGCGCGCAGCTTGCCGGCACGCTCGGCGAACGTCGTGCGCCGGTAGCTCGCGAACGTCGTCGCCGCCCGGGCCAGCTTGGCCTCGATCTCGTCCGGGCCGAGCGGGTCGAAGGTCTTCAGGACGGCGCCGGTCGCTGGGTTGATGCTTTGGATCGCCATGCCACTCACTCCTTGACGGCCTAGATGCGGCGTCCACTACCCGGGGGGTTCACGACAAAGCAAGGTGGAGCGGGTCGTTCGAGGCGCGATCGGCGGCCTAGCCGTCCGCGAGCAGGGCGGGCGGCAGGCCGATGCTGCGGATCTCCAGGAAGCTCGCCAGCCCCTCCGGGCCCAGCTCCCGGCCCAGCCCAGACTGCTTGAAGCCGCCGAACGGCACCAGCGGGAACGGCGGGTAGGCACCGTTGATCGCGATGCTGCCGGTCCGGACCCGCTTCGCGACGGCGAGGCCGCGGGCCGGGTCGCCGGTCCACACGCCGCCGGACAGGCCGTACTGCGAGTCGTTCGCGATCCGCACCGCCTCGTCGACGTCGCCGTACGCGATGAAGCTCAGCACCGGGCCGAAGATCTCCTCGCGGGCGACCCGCATCCCGTTGTCGACGTCGCCGAGGATCGTCGGCGCGACGTACCAGCCCTTCGGCAGGTCGGCGGGACGCCCGCCGCCGGCCACCACCCGGGCACCGTCGGCGGCCGCGCCCTGGATGTAGCCCTCGACCCGGGTCCGCTGCCGCTCGGCGACCAGCGGGCCGACGACGACCGCCGGGTCGTGCGGGTCGCCCACCGGGATGGCCTCGGCCGTCGCACCGGCCGCGGCCAGTGCCTCGGCGTAGCGCGACCTGGGCACCAGCACCCGGGTGTGGGCACCGCAGACCTGGCCGGACAGGTGCATGCCGCCCTTCACGACGGCCGGGATGACCGTGGCCAGGTCCGCGTCGTCCAGCAGGATCGAGGCCGACTTGCCGCCGAGCTCCAGCGAGACCCGCTTCACCTGCTCGCCGCACAGGCTCATGATCCGCATGCCGGCGCCGGTCGAGCCGGTGAAGGCGACCTTGTCGACGCCCGGGTGCGTGACGAGGTGCTCGCCGACCTCCCGGCCGCCCGGCACGACGTTGACCACGCCGGGCGGGACACCGGCCTCGGCGCAGGCCTCGGCGAGGACGTAGTTGGACAGCGGGGCCTCGGGCGGCGGCTTGAGGACGACGGTGCAGCCGGCGGCGAGCGCCGGGGCGACCTTCCAGGCGGCCAGGGTGACCGGCGCGTTCCACGGCACGATGGCGGCGACCACGCCGACGGGCTCCGAGGTGACCAGGCCGCCCCGGGCGTCGACGCGGACGAGGCGCTCGAACTCGTAGCTTCTGATCAGCTCGGCGTAGTACTCGAAGACGGGGGCGACCAGGCCGGTCTGGGCCTGCGGTGCCTGGCTGATCGCGCAGCCCATCTCGTCGACGGTGATCCGGGCGATGTCATCGGAGTGCTTGCGCAGCGCGGCGGCCACCCGGTCGAGCACGTCGGCCCGCTCGGCCGGGCTCATCCGAGGCCACGGCCCGTCCTCGAACGCGGTCCGGGCCGCGGCGACCGCGCGGTCCAGGTCGGCCGTCGTGGCCAGCGGAACCGCGCCGACGGGCTCCTCGGTCGACGGCGAGATCACCGTGAACGGCTCCGGGCTCGCCGGCTCCGTCCACACGCCGTCGATGTAGAACGTCCGCCGGTACATCAGCTGGTCCGACACGTCGCCTCCCTGGCAGGTTCTCCCCCGGCGGACCGTAGCATCCGGAGCGAACGCTCGCTACCAACCCAGAACGTCGCAACCACGCCTTTCAGCCCCTGCCGCTGTTAAGTCTCGCGCCGACCGGCCACCGGCAATGAGCGTCTACTCACTTAGGGGGCAAGAAGAGGCGCGAACCAGGCCGATGATGATCGGCGGTTCGAACGGGCGGCAGCCGCGCCGCGACGCGGGTGGCGGTGTCAGTGCTGGGCGAACTGGGTGCTGGTCGTCTGGACCGCGCCGGGCGTCAGGTTCACCGTGCTGACGATCTGCTGGCCGTACAGGTCGGTGACCCGCACCGTGAAGGGGCCAGCGCCGAAGCCCTCGGACTCGAAGTAGTTGTACATCTGGCGCGCCACGGCGACCCACTGCCCGCCCCGCTGGATCTCCAGGGACACCACCGGGTTGCGGTGGTTACGGACCTGGAGGGAGACCCACCACTGGGAGGACTCCTTCTTGACCTGGAACTGGAGCGGGCCGATGTCGCCGGGGCTCACCAGCCGCCAGGTGACCTTGTCGAGCCCGCCCTGGGCCCCGCCCGCGATCCGGTCGAACGCCTGCTGGCTGAGGTCGAGGGCGCCGACGGGGCACTCCGGGCACCGGTCGACGACCTTCACGACCGTGGTGCCGCCCGGCCCCGTCACCTGGAGGTAGGCGCCGCAGGAGCGGGCGTTGTCGTAGTCCACCTCGTTCATCGCGACCACCTGCATGGCGGAGTCGCTGTCGCCGAGCAGGCAGTTGCCGTCGCCGCTGCCCGCGTCGTGCTCGGTGGCCCGGCCGGAGTAGACGACGCCGGGCCGGATCCGGCCCGCGGCCACCGGCGCGCGAGGCGCCGCGGGACTGCTGGTGGTCGGGGCGGCGCTGGGCGGGGCCAGCGACGGGGTCGGCGGCGGAGCGGTCGGGCTCGCCGCCGGGGTCGGCGTCGCGGTGGTGGGGCTCGCCGCGGGCGGGGTGGTCGAGGCCAACGCGTCCACGACCGCGAACCGGGTCGGGAAGGCGGCGGCAGCCACGGTCGGGGCTGGGTCGACCGTGCCCTCGCCAGCCGGCGAGCCGCAGCCCGCGAGGGCCAGGACGGCGACCGTGAGGGTGGCCGCGGCCAGCGTCATACGGCCGTTCGCGGCGCGGCGAAGCCAGGTCAGGGACACAGAGCACCCTCCTGGCCGGTACGGCGCGGCACTACCACTCGTCACCCGACGCTAACCGGTGTGGATCGCCGGCTGTCCGGCAGGGCGCAAACCTGGCAATCCATGGCGAAACGTTGGGCGCGGATCGACCTGTCGGTGACCTGCGGCCAGGCCGCCGGGGCGTCGACGGCAGCGCCGCCACCCTCGCCGCGGGAACAAATCACCCATTACCACCCGACCCCGTGCGCAGCGCGATTTAGTGGCGGGACACACGATGACCAGGCATGATCTGGAGGGCCTTCAGGGTGACACCCGGTCCTCGGGCGCGGGTCCGCCGCGGGCAACCAGCGATGCCCGGCGACGCGGATCCGAGTCATGACCCTCGGACGGATCTTCCCTCTGGAGGCGGCACATGCGGATCTCAGGCGGTTCCACCATCCGGACCACCGCGATCATCGCGGCCATGGTGGTCGGATTACCCGCGGCACTCACCGGCTGCGGGGTGTTACCCGGCTCCGCCTCGACGCAGACGAACACCTGCTCGACGGGGACGCCAGGGGTCACCGCGAACTCCGTCAAGCTCGGGTTCATCTTTCCCGACACCGGACCGGCCGAGATCGCCAACGTCTTCAAGGCCGCCCGTAGCGGCGCGGCGGCCCGCATCGACGCCCAGAACCGCGCGGGCGGCGTGTATGGCCGCCAGCTCGACCTGGACTGGGGCGACGACCGGTCCGACCCGCGGACCTTCGCACTGGTCGCGCACGACTTCGTCGACAACAAGAAGGTCTTCGGCCTGATCGCCAACACGATCGTGCTCGACGACTCGGCCGGCTGGCTCGCCGACCAGGACGTACCGGTGACCGGGACCGCCACCAGCGCGGCCTGGAGCGACCACCCCAACCTCTTTCACTCCGGCAGCCTGTTCAACAAGGGCGGGACCACGGTCTTCGGGGACTTCGTGAAGGCGCAGGGCGGCAAGCGGGCCCTGCTCGTCATCGACCCGAACGTGCCTACGTCCAGCAGCCTCGCGGCGCAGCTGGTGCCCAGCCTGGAAAGCCGGGGAATCCAGGTCGTCGGCGCCGTCACCTTCACCGAGGGAATCACCAACGCCGCCCGCGTCGCCGACCAGCTGAAGAAGTCCGGCGCGGACACGCTGGTCGGGGCCGCCCAGTCCGGCCCCTTCATCGACATCTACGCGGAGGCGAAAAAGCTCGGGGTCAAGCTGAACGTGGCCCTGAACTCCAGCGGGATCAGCACGGCCCTGCTCGCCCAGCGCGGCACCGACATGGCCGGGATGTCGGTAACCTCCCCGGTCGCCGCGAAGGGCTCCCCGGCGAGAAACGCCTACGAGAGCGCGATGAACACCTACGCCCCCGAGGTGGAGGACCCGTCGGACGAGCTCGCCATCGGCGGCTACGTGGCCGCCGACGAGATGATCGAGGGGCTGCGGCTCGCGGGGGCCTGCCCCACCCGCCAGTCCTTCATCACGAGCCTGCGCAGGGTGACGGCCTACTCGGCCAACGGGATGATCTCGCCCGTCGACCTCGCCCAGCCGAAGCAGCCGGAGCTGTGCCAGAACTTCATCAGCGTCGACCCCGCCGGCCGCACCTTCGTCCCCGTGCCGCCGCCCGCCGCGGTCGCCCGCGACGGCTACTGGTGCGGCAGCGTGCTGCAGTAGCGGCGCGCCCGGCCGGCGGGTCGGGTTCGCCGCCTGGCCAGAGGGGTAGCAGCGTCCCGTGACGATCGTTTCGCCAGCCGCCCCGACAGGCCCCGTCGCGTTCGTGATCGGCGGTGGCGGGGTGCTCGGCGCCGCCGAGGTCGGCATGCTCGGCGCGCTGCTGGAGGCCGGCTGCCGGCCCGACCTGATCGTCGGGACGTCGGTCGGGGCCATCAACGGCGCGGCCGTCGCCGCCGACCCGACGCCCGCGGCCATCGGGCGGCTGACCGAGCTGTGGTCCGACCTGGGCAGCTCCGACGTGTTCGCGGGCGGCCCGGCGAAGCGTCTCGCGACGGTCGTCCAGCACGGCTACCTGCACTCGAACGCACCGCTGCGCCGGCTGCTGCAGGACCATCTCGCCGCCACCTTCGAGGAGCTGCCGGTCCGCTTCCAGTGCGTCGCCGCCAGCATCGAGCGCGCGGCGGCCCGCTGGTTCGGCGCGGAGACTGCGGAGACGGCGGACGAGCCGGTGCCACTGGTCGACGCGGTGCTGGCCTCCTGTGCCGTGCCGGCCCTGCTCCCGGCGGTGAAGATCGGCGACGAGCACTACGTGGACGGCGGGCTGGTCGAGAGCACCCCGGTCGGTCGGGCGGTGGCCCTCGGCGCGCGGACGGTCTACGTGCTGCACGTCGGCCGGATCGAGCGGCCGCTGCGGCCGGGCCGCTGGCCGTGGGAGGCGGGGCTGGTCGCGTTCGAGATCGCCCGTCGCCGCGGGTTCACCGACGCGATGGCGGCCCTGCCCACGGGCGTGACGGTGCATGTCCTGCCGGTCGGCGACGGGAACGCGGCGCCGCTGCTCGGCCTGCGCTACCGGTCCGCCTCCGGGGTGCGCCGCCGGATCGAGCGGGCGCACCAGGCCACCGCCGCGTACCTGGAGCAGGCCGCGGCCGGCGTCCCCACCAGCCGGTCGAGCGGCGCCAGATGAAGGTGCCGCCCCGCGCCGTCCGCCGTCTCGTCATCGACCCGCTGTTCATCCCCTTCGCCGTCGCGGGGGCCGCGCTCGGCGCCGGGGTGACGCTGCTGGGACTGGTCGGCGCGCCGGTGGACCGGCGGCTGCGGCTGAGCCGGGTGGCCGCCCTCGCCGCGACCTACCTGCTCGCCGAGGCCGTCGTGATCGTCGCCGGTTTCGGGCTCTGGCTGGTCCAGCCGCTGGTGCGGTCGCGGTGGGACCGGGCGCACCTCGCGCTGCTGCGGGCGATGCTGGGGCTGCTGCGCTCGGCCGCTGGACGGCTGACGCGGTTCCGGATGGTCGTCCACGAGCCGCCGGCGGGGACGTTCGCGTGCGGCGGCGGCCCGGTCCTCGTGGCCAGCCGGCATGCCGGCGCCGGGGACTCGTTCGCGCTCGTCGACCTCGTGCTCAACCGCTACCGGCGCGCCCCTCGGGTCGTCGGGCTGGCGAGCCTCCAGCTCGACCCGGGGATCGACATCCTGCTCGGCCGGCTCGGGGCCTGCTTCGTGCGGACGGACGGCGCCGACGCCACGGCGACCGCCCGGGTGCACGCCCTCGCGGCCGGGCTGACCGGCCAGGACGCCCTGGTCATCTTCCCGGAGGGCGCGAACTTCACCGCCCTGCGTCGCCGCCGGGTCATCGTGGGCCTGCGCCGCCGCGGGCACAACGCGCGGGCGCGGGTCGCCGAGGACCTCATCCACGTGCTCCCGCCGCGGCCCGCCGGGGTGCTGGCCGTGCTGGACGCGGGCACCGTCGCCGGGACCGCCGTGGTAGCCCACACCGGGCTGGACGAGCTGGTCACGCCGGGCCAGATCTGGCGGGCGCTGCCGCTGGCCGAACCGATGCAGGTCCGCTGGTGGTGGTTCCCGGCCGAGAAGCTGCCCGCGCCGGGCACCGACCGCTCGGACTGGCTGACCATGCAGTGGGCGGTGGTGGACGCCTGGATCGACGCGCACCGCCCCGGCGCGCCCCAGCCGGACGAGCCGGCCCACCAGGCCTGACGCCCAGGGTCGTCAGCCGGCGTGGCAGCAGACCTCCAGCTCCATGCCGTCCGGGTCGCGGAAGAACAGCGACCATTCCGACCCGAGTCGCTGGATCTCGCCGATGTCCGCGCCGAGGTCGCGGAGCCGGTCGCGGGTGGCCTCCAGCGTCTCCAGCGAATCGACCGCCAGGCCGAAGTGGTCGACCGGGCCTCGCCCGCCCTGGCGGCGCCGGTCCCCGACGATGTCCTCGGCCGACACCTCGAAGACGTTGAGGGCGGCGCCCCCGCCGAGGTCGAGGATCACCATCCGGGGATGGCCCTCCTTCGCCGCCATCTCGAACGTCGTCTCGGCCCCGAACGCGTCGGTGTAGAACTTCACGATCCTGTCGACATCAGCGGTGAGTGTGGCGACGTGGTTGAACCCCGTGGTGAACGGCACCTGTGTCCTCGATTCGGATGACGCGACGGCTCCGATTGTTGACGGTAAGACCTCAAGTCGCCCTGAGGTCAACTTTCCGACCCGTGCGCCTTTCCGCGGGGGCGCGCCCGGCGGCGGGCGGCGGCGAACCTGGCGGCGAGCACCAGCGCGGCCGCCGCCGCGACCAGCGCGGGCACGAGTGAGGCCACCGCCGAACCGACCGGCTCGGACCGCGTCCGTTCGACGGCGTCGGCACCGGCCACGCCTGTCCGACCTGCCGGCGGAGTCAGCCCGTCCCGTGCGGCGGAGCCGGCCGCCGGCACGTACACGTACATCCGGACCCCGGCCCGGTTGACCGTCCGGATGCCGCCGGTCATCGACCCGCCGGGCGCCGGGTCGGCCCCCGTCGACTCGGCCCAGACGACGCCGTAGCGCTCCCCGGGCCGGGCGTCCGCCGGCACGGCGATGGTCACCCGGACCGTGACCGGGGAGCCCCGCGACGGCGCCACCGCGGCCCGGTCGAGCGTCGTCCAGCTGGACAGGTCGTTCGCGGTCCGCCCCGGCGCGAACTCGAAGTCCCCGCCGGCGACCCCGGCGGCGGCCGGGTACACGGACAGCGGCAGGCGCTCGGCGTCGTCGGCGAACACCTGGACCACGCGAGTCAGGACGGTCCCGGGCCGGACGTCCTCGACGATGTACTGCGCCGACCGCGGGTCGCCGACCCCGGTGCCGGCCCTCGTGAGCGCGGGCAGCGGCTCGATCCCGAACGACGGCGGCTGACCGGCCGGCTCCGCGCCCGCGGTCGGGACGCCCGTCCTGGTATTCGGTGTGGCGGCTGTCGCCGGGCCGGCCACCGTGCCGGCGAGCACGGCGCCCGCGACCAGGGCAAGGAGGCTGCGGCGAACGGTGCGCCGCTCCCGCGACACCTGACGGGCCGTTGTCCAGGGTCCTTGTGCCATGCCCACCACCTCCAGTAACAATCTGAAGTCATCGGTAGACGAAGCGTGAAGACGACGCGCCGCCAAGCCCGGACTTTCCCGGGGCGACCGGACTTTCCCGGGGCGAGAAGCGCGGTTCGCAACGGAGGGCTGGACGACAGTGCGGACGGTCAGCAGGCCGACCCGGCCGGGCGGCGCGGGCCGGCGCGGCTCTCCGGCAGCGTTCGCCGTGGCCGGGGCGCTGCTCGCCCTCGCCCTGTCGGTGGGCGTGCCGGCGCGGGCCGCGGTGAGCATCACCGCCCCGGCGACCGGGTCGTTGGGCTCCCGGCCGACCGGCGGCGGCACCCTGACCGTGCAGCTTGGGACGGTGACGGTGACGAACACTGCCCTGATCGGGTCGTGGACGGCGACCGTCTCCTCTACCAACTGCACCACCGGGGGCGCCACCGCGAACGAGACCATTTCCAACGCCGCGCTGAGCTACTGGTCGGGCCCCGCGACCGCCACGACCGGGTCCATCTCGCTCTCGACCCCTGGCCAGGCGACCTCCGCGCAGGCGCAGTCACTGAGCACGTCGCGCACGGCCTTCTCCGCGACGACCATCTCGCTGCTCGTCGGCACGCTGTCCTGGGCACCGACGCTGTCGGTGACGGTCCCCGCGGCGGCCGTCGCCGGGGCATATACCTGCACGCTGACCCACTCGGTCGCCTGAATTTCAGCCTCGCGCCGCCGGTCGTCGGCGGCTCTACAGCGCGAAACCGCAGGTAGGCGCCCCGGCCAAAGAAATGGCGCGGCGCCCTGGCGCGCGGATTCTTTTCTCGGCCGGTGTCGGTCGAATAGCACCGATCTCCTCGGGTATGCAGGACGTGATCGTCTCCAGCCCGGAGGCACGGCCGAAGGGAGCACACGATGGGCATCGGTGCCGGCATCTTCCTCATCGCGGTCGGCGCGATCCTCACGTTCGCCGTCAACGTCTCGATCTCCGGTCTCGACATCGCCGTGATCGGAGTCGTGCTGATGCTGGCGGGCGCCGCCGGAATCATTCTCGACCTCTTCCTGTTCGCCCCGCGCCGGCGGCAGCGCGTCGTCTACCAGGACAACGCGCCGGTCGCCTACCCGGACCAGGAGTCCGATGTCCAGGTCTACGACAACGTGCCGGTGAACCGCGCCGCGCGGTTCCGCCGCCGGGTGACCACCACGAACTACCGCCCGATGCCGTGAGCCGGCCGCACCGCCTGGACCGGCTCACCTCGCCCGATCGGGCTCAACCTCATTGAATCGGTGTACGGTCGGATACCAGGTGATCGACGGGCATGCAGGTGAGCGACAGGCTCGGCGGCGCGCCAACCAACCTGGGGGACGCGCAGTGACCGCCCGAGCGAGCAGCTGCGCCGGTGGTCCCCGCACGGGGGCGAGCGAGGTCTAGGGACGGTGGGGAGCTCGGCGGCCGCGGACGGAGAGATCCTCGTCGATGTCTGCATCGACGCGGACAGCGACGCGAGAGCCGTGTCGCGCTCCCGGCGACTGGTCGCGGCGACGCTGTCCGGCGCCGAGCCGTCGCTGCGCGCACTGCAGACGGACGTCACCCTGGTCGCCGGCGAGCTCCTGACGAACGCGCTGCTGCACGGCGCGGCGCCGGTCACCCTGCGGCTGCTGACGGCCCACGGCGGGCTACGGCTGGAGGTCGCGGACGCGAGCCCGGTAGCCCCACTGCGCGGACGCGCGGGCGCCGAGTCCCTGACCGGGCGCGGAATCCTGATCCTGGACCAGGTGGCGACCCGCTGGGGCACCACCGCCGAGGGCGGCGGGAAGGTCATCTGGGCCGAGTTCGCCGCCGCCGGAGCCGCCGCGGCGCCCAGACGGGGCTACCGCGACGACGGCGCGGCCGAACTGGGCCCGACGCCGGTCGACCAGGTGCCTGAGCCGGCCGGCGCCCGGATCGACGCCGCCGACCCGGCGCGGGCGCGGGCCGAGGGGCGCCCGCCGCAACGCTTCCGCGTCCGGCTCGGCGACGTACCGACCGACCTGCTGCTGGCCGCCAAGGGCCACGTCGACAACCTCGTCCGCGAGTTCACCCTGGCTTCCCGCGGGGCGGCCAGCGGCGAGACCGCGGCCGTCTCGCCGCGGCTGACGGAGCTGATCTCCGTGGTCGCCACCACGTTCGTCGAGCCGCGCCAGGCGATCCGCCGCCAGGCGCTGACCGCCGCCGCGTCGGGCCGGCCACGTACCTCCCTGGAGCTGGTGCTGCCGGTGTCCGCGGCCGACGCGGCCGAGGAGTACCTGGCCGCGATCGACCGGGCGGACGAGTACGCCCGCGCCGCCCGGCTGCTGACCGTGGAGACCCCGCCGACCCACCGGGCCTTCCGCCACTGGTACATCTCCTCACTCGTCACCCAGCTGCGCGCCGCCGGCCGGGGCGAGCAGCCGCCCGTGACGCCCACCTTCGAGGAGTTCCTGCTCGGCGCCCTGACGGAGGCCTCCGCCGCCCGGCGGGCCGCCGAGCGGGGCTCCAGCCTGCAGGTGGTCACCGCGGCGCTCGCGTCGACGACGCGGCCGGAGCAGGTCGCCGAGGTGGTCTTGGCCGAGGGCGTCGCCGCGCTCGGCGCGAGCGGCGGCAGCCTGCTGGTGCCGCAGGGCCCCGAGCTGCTCGCCGTGCCAGGCGCCGTCGGCTACCCGCAGGAGCTGGTGGCCCAGCTGCGCGCCGAGCGGCGGGACGCCGCGCTGCCGGCCGCCGAGGCGATCCGCGAGGGCGAGGCGGTCTGGCTGGAGTCCGTCCACGAGACGCGGGACCGCTTCCCCCTGCTGCGCGAGCTGGAGCCGGGCACCGTGTCGCTGTGCGCGCTGCCGCTGTCCGCCGGCGGCGAGGTGCTCGGCGCGTTGCGGTTCTCCTTCGACTACCCGCGCCTGTTCGGCCCGCAGGACCGGCTGTTCGCCGAGACGCTCGCCGCGCAGTGCGCGCTGGCGCTGGAGCGGGCCAGGCTGTTCGCCGCCGAGCGGGCGGCCCGGGCCAGGATGAGCTTCCTCGCGACGGCGACCGAGCGGCTGACCGCCCGGCTCGACGAGGACGAGACGCTGCGCCAGCTGGTCCGGCTCGTCGTCCCCGACCTCGCCGACTACGCCGCGGTGTACCTGCACGAACCGGACAAGGAAGCGTGGCTGGCTGCCGAGACGGGCTCTGGCGCCGGGGGCGACGAGCCCCGGCCGCTGGACCCGCGTCAGACCCCGGCGATGCGCCTCGTGGCCCGGCGCGGCACGTCCTTCGGCGGGCCGGCCACCACGTCTCCCCCGTCGGCTCCCCTGTCGGCCCAGCCGTTCGCGCTTACCGGCGAGCTCGCCGCCGTGCCCTCGGCCGCACCGCCTGGTGTGCTCGCCGTCCCGCTGCGGATCGGTGGCGCCACGGTCGCCGTGCTCGGACTGCGCCGGTCGGCGGGGTTCCCGGCGGACGACGTGAGCCTGGTGGGCGACGTCGCCGACCGGGCCTCGGTGGCGCTCGCGCACGCCCGCCAGTATCAGCAGGAACGCCAGACCGCGCTGACGTTGCAGCGCATCCTGCTGCCCCAGCGGCTGCCGCGGGTCGACGGCGTCGAGTTCGCCTGGCGTTACCTGCCGGCCGGCGCCGGCTCGCTCGTCGGCGGCGACTGGTACGACGTGCTGACCCCGGAGGACGGCACGATCGCCCTGGTGATCGGCGACGTGATGGGGCGTGGCATCCAGGCGGCGGCGACGATGGGCCAGCTGCGGGCGTTCGCCCGGGCGAACGCGGCCGCCGGACTGCCGGCCGAGACGGTCCTCGTGCAGCTGGACGCGGCGGTGAGCCGGCTCGAACAGGAGCAGATCACCACCGTGGCGATGGCGGTCCTCGATCCCGTGGCCCGCGAGCTGCGCGTCGCCTCGGCCGGCCATCTGCCGCCCCTGGTGGTGCCCCCGCACGGCGGCGAGCCGAGTTTCGTGACGGTCGAGCCAGGGCCGCCGCTGGGCGCCGGGGCCGCTGGCACGAGCTACTCCGAGACGGTGGTGCCGTTCGCCGCGGGCAGCATCCTGCTGCTGTACACCGACGGCCTGGTCGAGGACCGGGACCGCTCGGTCGACGACGGGATGGCCCTGCTGCGCGGCGCCGCCGCCGGAGCGACCGGGCCCGAGGACCTGTGCGAACGGGCGCTCGCCGCCCTGGCCCGAGGCAGCCACGACGACGACACCGCCCTGCTCGCGGTCTCCCTCACCGCCTGACCCCCGGGCGGGCACCCGTCATCGGGCCTGGGTCAGGTCGAGGAACACCGCGGCGGTGGGCGCGAAGTCGGGCGCGCCGTGGCCGCCACCGTCGAGGGGCGAGTAGTACTCGTAGGGCCGCCCGGAGCCGGCGACCATCCCGATGGTCTCGGCCCGCAGCCTCCGCGCCTCGGAGACGTGCCCCGATCGGTTCAGCCCGTCTACGAGCAGCCAGTTCACCATCGGCCAAACCGGTCCGCGCCAGTAGCGGGCCGGGTCGAACTCGGGAGCGTCGAGGGGCAGGCTGGCCGGCCCGTACCGCCCGGCCCAGCGCGGTCCGAAGAGCTGCCCGGCGAGCCGCCCGGCCTGCTCGGGCGCCAGGGTGCCGGCGTAATCAGCTCGCCGACCCGGGCCACCGCCTCGGCGACCAGTGGCGGCTGAGTGACGCCACTGGTCTCCGGCGCCGGAGGATTCTCGACCTCGCTGCGCACCCGCCACAGTCCCGCGTCCGCGTGGTAAGGCTCGCCCTGCGCCGGACAGAACCTGATGTGCGGCAGCATTCCGTTCGGCCACTGCCCGGCGAACAGTGACATCACCTCGTCGACGGCGCGCTCGACGTCCACATGACGCAGGCCAATGGCGACGAAACAGCTGTCCCAGAGCCACTGATGCGGGTAAAGGCGCGCGGAGGGCCGGGTGAATCCCCCGCTGTCGTTGGTGCGTAGCACCTCGAGCGCGCGGGACCGCGCGGCCTCGACCTGCGGCGGGCTCGTGGTCGGTGCGGACGTCCCGCCCGGTGAGGACGAGTCCTGCGTCGTTGTCACGTGCCGCCCCTTCGCAGATTCACCCCGCCTGAGGGGTTCGTCCCCGAAAGACCGGCGGCGCACACCCACCCAGACCCGGCCAACCCGCGCACCGCACCCGACCAGGACGTCCGCGCGGCGGGACGGTCACCCCTCGGGGTGGAGCCCACCGGTCCTGTTTTCACCTGAGGGAGATTCCAGAGTTTGTCCCCCAAAGTCCCGGGTACCGGTGCGGACGTAACGGGCGAACGTGACAGGCAGGCAGCGATCGTACGGAGGAAACGCCGTGTCGGCATTGGGATGGATTATTCTGGCTCTCTGTGTGATTGCGCTGGCGGTTCTCGCCGTCGTATTCGTGCACCGGCTCGCCCAGCGCGGCGGCGGAACGCACGCGCTGCGCCGCAGATTCGGCCCGGAATACGACCGCGCGGTGGAACAGACCGGTGACCGGCAGACGGCCGAGCGCAGGCTCGCCGAAATCGCGCGCCGCCGTGATGGCCTCGAAATCCGCCCGCTCGACGAGAACGAGCGCGCGGACTACACGGCCCGCTGGGACGAGCTGCAGGCCTTCTTCGTCGACGACCCGACTGCGGCCACCCGGCAGGCGGACCAGCTCATCACCGAGGTCATGCGCACCCGCGGCTACCCCGTCGAGAGCTTCGACGAGCGCGCCGAACTGTTGGCCGCCGACCGTCCCGCCGTCGTCGGGCCGTACCGGCAGGCCAACGACGAGGCGGCCAGCGAGGGCGACGGCGAGGGCACCGAGCACCTGCGGGCCGCCTTCGTCCACTACCGCGAGCCGTTCAGCTGGCTCGTGGACGGTGCCGCCAAGCCGGCGGCGACCGAGAGCTCGAACCGCCCGGCGGCCCTGGCCTGACCGGACCGCCGCGCCGTCTGGGGCCGGGGCGCCAAGTCCCGGCCACGGCCCGGCCGACCGAATTTCCTATCCCGAGCACAAGGAGAAGACGCCATGAGCCTGTCGGACCGCCTGCACCTGAGGGACGAGGCCGAGTCGCACGAGACCGAGTCGCCGCTCCAGCCCACCGGCGAGGACGCCGGCGCGGAGCCGCCGTTCACCTACCCGGCCCGGACGGCCGAGCACAAGCCGGCTTCGCAGACCGCGGACGTCGACACCGACGAGACCCCCGACAGCCGGGTGGACGAGCCGGAGGCCACCGCTCTGGACGACAAGGCCCTGGACGACAAGGCGCTGGACGACAAGGCCTTGGACGACTGGGCATTGAACGACAAGGGGCTGGGCGACGAGGCTCTGGACGAGACCCCGGCCGACGAGAACGCGGCCGCCAAGCCGTTCGGCGAGCCCGTGGCCGTCACCCCCGCCGCGCCCTTCGACGAGCCCGTGATCGTCAACTCGTCGGACGACGAGGCGTCGGCGGTCCCGCCGGCGGATGAGCCCGTCGCCGCCGCGGCCCCGGTGGACGAGGCCGTCGTCCCGAGCGACACCTACGGCGACGAGCACGTCGACCCGGTCGACGAGGCGGAGCCGGTCGACGCGGAGGCTTCGACGCCGCCGGTCGGCCTCGGCGCCGCCACCGAGGACGGCCGGGTGGACGAGCCTGTCGCGGACGACTTCGTCGCCGACCCCCCGGACGGCCCGGCCGTCGCGGCGGACGCCTCGGCCACCGGCGCGGACGCGGGTACGGACACCGGTACGGACGCCGGTACGGACGGACCCGAGCAGCCCGCTGCCGGTGCGAAGGAGCAGCCCGGCGACTGGCGGCAGGTGCTGATGGAGTTCGTGGATCACCCTCGCGAGGCGGTCGAGAAGGCCGACCAGCTCGTCGAGGACGCCGTGCGGGCGCTGACCGAGCAGATCAACCGCGAGCACACCGGGCTGCGCGACGCGTGGCGCACGCACGGAGAGCCCTCCACCGAAGACCTCCGCAAGGCTCTGCGCGGCTACCGCGACTTCTTCGAGAAGGTCCTCAGCAACCGCTGACATCCCCGCCGAACCAGCCCTGTCGCCGAACGATTCCTGTCGCCCCGTATCACGGCCGGGACCCGACCACCGGGTCCGCATGGCCGGGATGCGGGGCGATCGGCGTGTGGGGCCGCCGTCACCAGCGCTGTCATACCCAATGCCGGTCCCGCCAGGGCCCACCCGTCTCGTCCCGGTGCTTGATCGCCGTTTCGGCCCTCGGGTGGTTGTGATCGAGCCCGGATTACGACCGTCCGAGGGCCGAAACGGCGATCATGACGGCGCCGGACCGGACCGGGCCGGGCCATGCTTTCCGCTGAGGCGGCATTGGTTCCTGAACGCCAGAAGCGACATCAGAGGGCGAGCTGCGCGGCGAGGGCGGCGCGGTCGAGCTTGTGGACGGCGGTCAGTGGCAGCGACGCGACGATCCGGACGTCCTCGGGAAGCTTGTAACGGGCCAGGACCGGGGCGAGATGGGCGCGCAGGTCCGCCAGGGTCGGAGGCGCCGCGCCGTCGCGCAGGACGACGACAGCGACGCCGATCTCGCCCATCACCGGGTCGAGGCGCGGGATGACGGCGCACTGAGCGACGGCCGGATGAGTGCCGAGCGCGGCCTCGACCTCCGCCGGGTAGACGTTGTAGCCGCCGCGGATGAACATCTCCTTGCGCCGCCCGACCAGCCGGACGAGACCGCGCTCGTCGCGCCGGCCGAGGTCGCCGGTGCGGACCCAGCCGTCGACCAGGGTGGCCGCGGTCGTCGCCGGGTCCCGCCAGTAGCCGGCGAAGGCGCTCGGGGTGCGCAGCCACAGCTCGCCGATCTCGCCGTCGGGTGCCCCCCGGCCGTCGTCGTCCCGGATCTCGCACTCGATGCCGGGCCGCGGCCGGCCGATCGTGAACAGCGCCTCGTCGTCGTCTGCGTCCGGTGCGGTGCCGAGCCCGCAGCCACCGGATTCGGTGGACGAGTACCGGACGCTGTACGGGGCGCGCAGCCGGCGGCGGGCCTCCTCGACGAGCGCCGGAGGGGACGCGGCGGCCCCGGCGACGATCAGCTTGACGGCGCTGAGGTCGAACGTGTCGAAGTCAGGCACCCGCAGCAGCAGCGCAAGCTGCGGAGCGACGGCGTTGACGGTCGTCATCCTGTGCTCGGCCAGCAGGGCGAGGGTGTCCCGGGCCCGCCAGCGGCCCTGGATGAGCATCCGCAGGCCGCGGCGCAGGTACCAGGGCAGCTTCGTCATGAACCCGACGTGGGCGAACTGGGTGGCGGCCAGCGCCGGCTCGCCCGGCCGGTCCGCCCAGGCGCCGCCGGTGTCGATCTCAGTGACGGCCCGCAGCTGGCGTTCGGTGAAGACCGCGGCCTTCGGCGTCCCGGTCGTGCCCGAGGTGAACACGATCGCGACCGGTCGGTTGGCGTCCGCGGGCAACGGGGCGGGCGGGGTCGCCGTGCCCGCGGCCAGCAGCCTGGCGCCGGCCGCGGCCAGCTCGTCGACCTCGGCCGGGTCGGTGAGGACCAGGCGCGGGTCCGCGAGCTCGGTGAGCCGGTCCTGCTCCGGCGCCGCGAGCACCGGGTTCACCCCGGCGGTCACGGCGGCGAGCTTGGCCGCGGCGGCGTAGGCGAGGACGTAGCGGCTGGTCGACGGAAGCCGCAGCACCAACCGGCCCCCCGGCCCCAGGCCGCGGGCCGCGAGCCCCACCGCGACCGCGTCCGACCCGTCGTCCAGGCCGGCGAACGACAGCGGCGTCCCGTCCGGGTCGACGAACGCCGTCGCGGCGCCGAACCGTCGCGCCGCCGCCCGTACCGTGTCCGCGAGCATGACCCGAAATGTATCCAATATGCCCTCACGACACCCGAACCGCCGCGACGATCTTGAAGGTACGCCCAGGTCCAGCAGGTTCGTCCGGTCGAGGGTGCTCCTCCTCCCCCCACCCGGGCATATGCGGTTTGATAAGGCGACGCCACGCGAGGAGCACCCTGAAGGAGGCAGATCATGAAGGTCGTCGTCGACTTCGACGTCTGTGAGAGCAATGCGATCTGTGTCGGACTCGTCCCGTCAGTTTTCGAGCTGGACGACAACGAGTACCTCTCCGTCGAAGAGGAGCCCGACGAGTCGCTGCGGCCGGACATCGAGAAGGCCGTGCGGGCCTGCCCGAAGCAGGCCATCAAGATCGTCGACTAGCTCTTCCCTCGCCGCCGCCGCCCGGGGGCGGCCGGGGGAGGGGGGGCGGCGGGGCGGGCGGCGCCGACCCGCCCCGGGGGGGGGGCCCCGGCGCGGGGCCGGGCACCGGCCGGCCGGGCGCCGGCACGGGCCGGCCAGGGCCCGGCTGGTAGCCGGGAC
>NZ_JADWYX010000099.1:0-2679 GCF_016786355.1 Frankia sp. AgB1.9 | reverse complement strand
GGGGGGGGCGCCGGTCTCGGACGTTCGGCGCGGCCGGGCTGATGCCGGTAAACCCACCGGCACCGGCCCGGCCGCGTCGCGTATGACCCGACTCCGAACACTGGCAGGAGGCTCCATGACCGACCACGTGCTGACCGAGACAGCCGGCGGGGTGCTGACCGTCCGGATCAACCGGCCGGACAAGCGCAACGCGATCACGCAGGACATGTACCAGGCGCTCGGCGACGCCCTCGTCGGCGCCGAGGCCGACCCGGCCGTCCGCGTCGTCGTCTTCACCGGCAGCGGGGGCGCCTTCACCGCCGGCAACGAGCTGGCGGACATCGCCGAGCGGGACGTGCTGGAGCCGTCGGGACCCACGGCCCGTTTCATCCGGGCACTCATCGACACCTCGAAGGTCCTGGTCGCCGAGATCGACGGCGCGGCGATCGGCATCGGCACGACAATGCTGCTGCACTGCGACCTCGTCTACGCGACGGCCCGGTCGAAGTTCGGGATGCCGTTCGTCAACCTCGGGGTGGTGCCGGAGGCCGCGTCGTCGGTGCTGCTGCCGCGGGTGGCGGGACCGGGCCGGGCCGCGGGACTGCTGCTGTTCGGCGACACGTTCGGCGCGGCGGCGGCTGCCGAGGCTGGGATCGTCACCGAGGTCCTCCCGGACGCCGAGGCGCTGCGCGCGCGGGTGGCCGACCGGGTCGAGGCGCTGCTGGCCCGCCCTGCCGGGGCGCTCGCGGCCGTGCGCCGGCTGCTGCACCCCGAGGCGCTGGTCGCCGAGCTGCACACCGCCGCCGCGCTGGAAGGCGTCGTCTTCACGGCGACCTCCAAGACCCCCGACGCCCAGGCCGCGATCGCCCGCATCACCAAGCGTTAAGCCGGTGGACCCGAACCAGAAGTAGTACCCGAGTACTCCCCCTGGTACAGTTCGGCCCGTCCGGGCGCCGTTCCCGATCAGTCAGGCCACGGGTCAGGCGTTGTGGCACAGACGGTTCGCCGAGAGGCGAGACCGTCCACGACGCGGACCAGGCCGACCGATCGGGCAGCGCGCCGGGCGCCCGCTGTACCAGGGAGGGGTCGCCGTGCCGGTCGAGCGTCTGTTGCCGTCGGACGAGGCGCGTGAGCTGGTCGAGCTCGCCGCCGAGATCTGCGCCAAGGAGCTGGAGCCCCGCACGGCGCAGGACGAGGCCGAGGCCCGCTTCCCCCGCGAGGTGTTCCGGACGCTCGGGCAGGCCGGGCTGCTGAGCCTGCCCTACCCGGAACGCTTCGGCGGCGGGGAGCAGCCCTACGAGGTGTACCTGCAGGTCCTCGAGGAGATCGCCTACCGGTCGGCGTCCGTCGCCGTCGGGGTGAGCGTCCACTCGTTGTCCTGCTACCCACTGGCGACCTTCGGCACCCCGAAGCAGCAGGCCGAGCACCTGCCCCGGATGCTGGCCGGTGACCTGCTCGGCGCCTACTGCCTGTCCGAGCCGCATGCCGGTTCCGACCCGGCGGCCCTGCGCACCACCGCCACTCCCCCGTCCACGACCGGCGGCGACTACGTCCTGTCCGGCACCAAGGCCTGGGTGACCCACGGCGGCGCGGCCGACTTCTACACCGTGTTCGCCCGCACCGGCGAGGGCCGGGGCGGCATCTCCTGCTTCCTCGTAGACGCCAGCACTAGCGGCCTGATCGTCTACCCGCCCGAGCGCAAGATGGGCCTGACCGCCTCGCCCACCACCCAGATCGGGTTCGAGGACGCGCCGGTCGCAGACTCCCGCCTGGTCGGGGTGCCCGGGCAGGGTCTGCCGATCGCGCTGTCGGCGCTGGACTCCGGCCGCCTCGGGATCGCCGCCGCCGCCACCGGGCTCGCCCAGCGCGCCCTCGACGACGCCATCGCCTACGCCCGCGAGCGCGAGGCGTTCGGCCGCCCGATCATCGACCATCAGGGGCTTGGCTTCCTGCTCGCCGACATGGCCGCCGCCGTCGAGTCGGCGCGGGCGACGATGCTGACCGCGGCCCGGCTGCGCGACGCCGGCCGGCCCTTCTCCAAGGCAGCCAGCATCGCCAAGCTCGTCGCCACCGACGCCGCCATGAAGGTCACCGAGGACGCCGTCCAGGTCTTCGGCGGCGCCGGCTACACCAAGGACTATCCCGTCGAGCGCTACATGCGCGAAGCCAAGGTAATGCAGATCTTCGAGGGCACCAACCAGATCCAGCGCCTGGTGATCAGCCGGCACCTTGCGAAGGCCTGACTGACCCGCGTTTTCGCAGGTCACAGACTCGATGCATCCGTGATCACGTTCGGTGACCGCTGGCTCACTTCCGCTGGTGAACCGGCTGTTGGATGCTTCCGGCCGCTGGCCCGTGCTCCTCAGCCTCGCGGGGCGGCAGCTCGCGTACGACGTAGCCGCATCCGCGAAGCCAGAGCGCGCCGTAGATAGTGGCCTGTGCGGAACTGACACGGAATGGCGGGCTGGGGCCGGCGTGTCCGAAGTCGGATGCGCCGGCCCCAGCGGGCCTCGAACTGCCTCGGCCGCCTCAGCTGGCCGCGGAGACCGTCTTGCCGGGAACGACCTCGCCGCAGAGCGGGATGGCGTTCGGGACGGGCTTGAACGCGCTTCCCTCCAGCTTGGCGATCCACTGGCAGTTGTCGGCGCCGGCCACGATGTTCTCGCGGTCGTTGATGTCGAGCTTGTGGCTGCCGTAGAG
>NZ_JADWYX010000098.1:22588-35528 GCF_016786355.1 Frankia sp. AgB1.9 | reverse complement strand
GGGGGGGGGGCGGGGGGGGGGGGGGGGGGGGGGGGGGGGGGGGGGGGGGGGGGGTGGGGGGGCGCCCGCGCCCCCGCCCCCCCCCCCCCCCCCCCCACGGCACGCCCCCGCCGCCGGTGGCGGTCGCCGCGTCGGTGCTGCCGGGGACGACGGCCGAGCTGCGCGCCACCTACGCGGCCTACGACCTGGAACGGCGCACCCAGGGGCCGGCCGCGTCCCGGCCGAAGGGGGCCCTGGCACCGACCTTCTCGGCCGACCTCCCCAGGGGCTTCCTGATGAGCCCCGTCTACCACGGAGACCCGGACTCCGTCGCCGCCGCCGTCCTGGCCGACCAGGGCCTCGCCGCCGCGGACGAGCTGGTCCTGTTCCTGCCGCCGGCGTTCGGCCTGGCCGAGAACGTCCGGCTGCTGGCCGACCTGGCCCGGACCGTCGCCCCGGCGCTCGGCTGGACGCCCACCGGCTGACTCCTGTGGCGCGGCTCGCCTGCTGGGCTTCGGCGGCCGCTGCTCGACTTCCCTGCGTGCCCACCCCGACAGGAGAGACCATGACCGTCAGCCAAGCGACCGGACCGATCACCGATGCCTCTCTGTTCACCGCCGTCCTGAGTCACTTCGCGTCAGGCATCACCGTCATCAGCTCGACGAGTGACGGGCGGCCGGTCGGGCTGACCTGCCAGTCCTTCTTCAGCCTGTCCCTCGACCCGCCGATGGTCGCGTTCTCGGTCGCCAGGACGTCGAAGTCGTTCGCCACGATCCGCCAGGTGGGGGACTTCGTCGTCAACGTGCTGTCCGCCGAGCAGCGTGACGTGAGCTCCGCGATGGCCCGCAGCGGGACCGACAAGTGGGCCGACGTCCGCTGGGAGCGGGGGACCATCACGGGTCATCCCGTCATCGAGGAGACGCTCGCGTACCTGGAGTGCCGGATCGCGGCCGAGTACGACGGCGGCGACCACGTCATCGTCACCGCGCACGTGCTCGGCCTCGGCCACGCCACCCACGAGGCCGCGCGCCCGCTGCTGTTCTACCGGTCGGGCTACCACGGGCTGGCCGACCACACCCGCGCCTGACGCCTGCCCCTGGCACGGCCACGGCGTAGGGCTGGGCCTGCGCCGACCGCTCAACCGGCACGGCCTCAACCGGCACGGCCTCAACCGGCAATGGCACGACGCGCCGCCTGTGGGAGGGTCGCAGGCATGGTGAGGGTGCCTACCCGGACGATGAACGACGGTCGCGCGCTGCCCGTGCTCGGGCTCGGGACCTACCGGACCGACGACGCGGCGGCGGCCGACACCGTGCGCGCCGGGCTCGCGGCCGGCTACCGGCTGATCGACACCGCCGCGTCCTACTACAACGAGGCCGGCGTCGGGCAGGGCATCGCCAGCGGGGACGTGCCCCGCGACGAGATCCTGGTGACCACGAAGCTGATGGGCGTCGACCACGGCTACGAGCCGGCTCTGCGCGCGTTCGACGAGTCCCGCAAGCGGCTCGGCCTGGAGTACGTCGACCTTTACCTGATCCACTGGCCGCTGCCACGCCTCGACCGGTACGTCGAGTCCTGGCGGGCGCTGCTGCGGCTGCGTGACGACGGGCTGGTCCGGTCGGTCGGCGTCTCGAACTTCAACCCGGCCCACGTCGAGCGCCTCATCGCCGAGACCGGCGTCGCCCCGGCGGTCAACCAGATCGAGATGCACCCGTACTTCGCCCAGGAGCCGGTGCGCGCCTACAACGAGGCGCACGGCATCGTGACCCAGGCCTGGCAGCCGCTGGCCCGCAAGACCGCCCTGCTGGCCGAGCCGGCGCTCGCCGAGATCGCCACCAGGCACGGCGTGACGCCCGCCCAGGTCGTGCTGCGCTGGCACCTGCAGCGCGACGTCGTCCCGATCCCGAAGTCCGCGACGCCCAGCCGCCAGCAGGAGAACCTGGACGTCTTCGGCTTCACCCTCACCGACGCAGAGATGGCCGCCCTGATCGACCGCCCGCAGGCCCGGTCCGGCGCCGACCCCGACGACCCGGCCCTCACCTGAGCCGGGCCGCCGACGGCAGCGTCCCGCGACGGTGATGATCGCCGTTTCGGCCCTCGGGTGGTTGTCTTCGAGCCGGTGGGACAGCCATGGGAGGGCTGAAACGACGATCATGGCGATGGCTGCGACGCCAACGCGGCGCGATCGGTCCCAGCCAGGCCATAGTCGTTTCCCCGCGAGGTGCGTATGTGGTCAGATCGGGCAATGGGTGCGCCGACCGTCCGAGATGTGGTGTCGGATGACCTGGCCGACGTTCGCGCGATCGCGGATGAGCACGAGATCCGGGTTGGCTGGCCGGACGGTGAACCCGACTTCCTCGATCTGGAACGCGCCGCCGGGCGTTTGATGGTCGCCGTGGCGGGCGACGGTGTCGTCGAGGGTTTCGCCGGAACGCTGACCCGAGGGGCGCTCACCCATCTCGGCGATCTGTTCATCGCGGCGCGGGCACAGTCCGGCGGCCACGGCCGGCGGTTGCTCGACGCGGTCCTGCCGCCGGCCGGGGCGGACGTCGTCACGTTCGCGTCCTCGGACCGGCGCGCACAGGCGCTGTACTTGCGGTCCGGACTGGTGCCCGGGCAGCCGCTCTGGTACCTGCGCGGTGGACCGGCGGCCCGGCTCGGCGTGGGCGGCGAGCTCCGGCCCGCGTCGGTCGAGGAGATCGCCGGGCTGGACGCGGCCGCCAGCGGGGGCGAACGGGCCCGGCACCTGGCCTGGTACGCCGGCCTGCCTGGCGTCTCCGTCTGGGCCGGCCCGGGTGGCTACGTGTTCACCCGCGTCGAGGGCGTCCTCTGCCATGTCGGCCCGGCCGGCGGAGACGACGCGGCCGCGTGCACCCAGGTCGTGCTGGCCGCGGCCCGCCTGGCCGCCGCGGACCGGCTCACCGTGAGCGTGGCCGCGTTCGGCGCGCACCCGGTCACGCGCGCCCTGGTCGAGGCCGGCTACCGGATCGAGGATCAGGACACCCTGATGACCAGCCGGCCCGGCCTGTTCGACATCGACCGCTACGTTCCGCACACAGACCTCGGCTGACGCCCGGCCTCCGGGCCTCAGCCGGCGGGCACGCCGGCCGGCGTCTCCCAGGGGGCGTGGGGGAGCACGTCGCCGGTCTCCAACAGGGTCTTGAGGTTGGCGAAGACCGCCGGCCAGCCGTGCGAGATGGCCGCGCGAGCGGTGGCGTCGGGCAGGTTGGTGTGGGTGACGGTCAGCCGGACGATGTCGCCGAACGGCTCGATCGTGAACGTCACGACGCTGGGCTCGAAGGTCGGGTCGGCGTCCTGCTCGGGGGTGTCGAAGCCGAAGGACAGCCGGGTCGGCGGCTCGACGACCAGGACGGTGCCGACGGCGTCGACAACGCCGGAGCCGTCGGTCCTGGTGTGCTCGACGCGGCTGCCGACGGTCCAGTCGGAGATCTGGGCGTGGCCCCAGAACCGGCCGGTGAGCTCGGGGTCGGTGAGCGCCCGCCAGGCGTCGGCCGCGGTGGCGAGGAGGTAGGTCGTGTAGACGTACGCGGGAACCGGGTCGGCCATCGGGCGCTCCTCAGCACGGCGGCGGATCTGGTCGAGCAGGCCGAGGTTCGGCTCCTCGAACTTCCAGATCCAGCGGGTCTGGATGTCGTGGATCGGCACCGGGTTCAGGTAATGCAGCTTGCGCCGGCCGCTGCGCACCGCCGTCACCAGGCCGGCGGCCTCCAGCAGGGCAAGGTGTTCGCTGACCGACTGGCGGCGTATCGCCAGACCGTCGCACAGCTCGCCGAGCGTGAGCCCCGCCCGGGTGTGCAGGGCGTCGAGCAGCCGGCGCCTGGTCGGGTCGGCCAGCGCCCGGAACACCGTGTCCGCGTCCACGGCTTCATTATGCAGGTCTCAGCCTGCATGTCGTGCCCACCGGGCGCGCCACGCGGTTTGGCGCGGGTGGGCGCGGGTAGCCGGGAGAGGAGAGGCGTCACCGAGCGCCGATCGAGTCTTGCCGTGGGTGATCGCTCTCGCGCGGGCGCAGCCGCCCTGACGCGCAGGCCGACAACTTCGCTCAGGCCGACAACGTGAGGAGTGAGCCCCGTGACGACCGCCAAGGAGCGTCGCCCGACGACGACCGACGCCGGTGTGCCGGTTGCCAGCGACGAGCACTCGCTGTCCGTCGGCCCGGACGGTCCGCTGCTGCTGCAGGACCACTACCTGCTCGAACAGATGGCGAACTTCAACCGGGAGCGCATCCCGGAGCGCCAGCCGCACGCGAAGGGCGGCGGGGCGTTCGGCACCTTCGAGGTGACCCAGGACGTCAGCCGCTACACCCGGGCCGCCGTGTTCCAGCCGGGCGCCCGGGTCGAGATGCTGGCCCGCTTCTCCACGGTCGCCGGCGAGCGCGGCAGCCCCGACACCTGGCGGGACCCGCGCGGGTTCGCGCTGAAGTTCTACACGCCAGAGGGCAACCTGGACATCGTCGGCAACAACACCCCGGTCTTCTTCGTCCGCGACCCGATGAAGTTCCAGCACTTCATCCGCTCGCAGAAGCGCCGTGCCGACAACAACCTGCGTGACAACGACATGCAGTGGGACTTCTGGACGCTCTCGCCGGAGTCCGCGCACCAGGTCACCTGGCTGATGGGCGACCGCGGGATCCCGCGCAGCTGGCGGCACATGAACGGCTACTCCAGCCACACCTACATGTGGATCAACGCGGCCGGCGAGCGGTTCTGGGTGAAGTACCACTTCAAGACCGACCAGGGCGTGGACTTCCTGACCCAGCAGGACGCCGACCGGCTGGCCGGTGAGGACGCCGACTTCCACCAGCGTGACCTGTACCGGGCGATCGACACCGGGGACTTTCCGAGCTGGACGCTGAAGATGCAGATCATGCCGTTCGACGAGGCGAAGACCTACCGGTTCAACCCGTTCGACCTGACCAAGGTGTGGCCGCACAGCGACTACCCGCTGCACGAGGTCGGGCGGATGACGCTGAACCGCAACGTCGAGGACTACCACACCGAGATCGAGCAGGCCGCGTTCGAGCCGAACAACCTGGTGGCCGGCACTGGGCTCTCGCCGGACAAGATGCTGCTGGCCCGGGGGTTCAGCTACTCGGACGCGCACCGGGCCAGGCTCGGCGTGAACTACCGGCAGATCCCGGTGAACGCGCCGAAGTCCCCGGTCCACAGCTACTCGAAGGACGGGGCGATGCGCGTGCGCAACGTCTCCGACCCGGTGTACGCGCCGAACTCCTATGGCGGCCCGAAGGCCGATCCGGCGCTTAACGACGACGGCGGGCTCTGGCAGGCCGACGGCGAGATGACGCGGACCGCCTACACCCTGCGCCGCGACGACGACGACTTCGGCCAGCCGGGCACGCTCGTGCGCGAGGTCCTCGACGACGCGGCCCGCGAGCGGCTCGTCGGCAACATCGTCGGGCACCTGCTCAAGGGCGTGAGCGAGCCGGTCCTGGTCCGGGCGTTCGAGTACTGGCGCAACGTGGACAAGAACCTCGGCGACGCCGTCGAGGCCGGGGTCCGGTCCAGCCAGCGCAAGGCCTGACCGGGCGGGTTGGCCGGGGGCATGTGGCGGTGGGCCATGCCTGGCGGTTGGGAATCTCGATTGTCCGACCACCAGGCATGACCCGCTTGTCGGTACGTTGCCGGGCGGGTCAGGCGGGCGTCGTGGCCGAGGCGGCTTCGACGGCCTCGTCGAGCACCGCGCCCGTCGCGAACCCCGCGTAGGCGGCGAACTGCAGGACGATCTCGTCCAGCTCCTGCTTCGTGAGGTCACCGGAGCGCAGGGCGGTCGTGACGTGCATGCGGATCGGCGTGGGCGCGCCGGTGGTGCCGACGCAGCTGATCGAGAGGATCCGGCGGTCCCGCCGGGTCAACCCGGGCCGTAGCCACAGGTGGCCGAAGACGAAGCCGAGCACGCCGGCCTGCCGGTACGGCGAGGTGCGCGGCGGCGCGCCGGGCAGCAGGTTGATCTCCTTGAAGACCTCCTCGCCGCGTTCGAGGCGCTTCTCCCAGTCGTTCTCACCCAGGCCGTCGTTCGGCAGCACCGGCCACGGCTCGGGCTCGCGGCCGTTCTCCCGCGCGATCCGGGCCGACTGCTCACCGATGACCCGCTCCAGCTCGGAGCCCTTCGGCCAGCCGCAGTAGACGGCGAAGTGCAGCACGAGCTCCAGCATGGTCGCGAGGTCGAGGTCGCCGCTGTTCAGCGCGGCGTGGACCTGCTCCTCCATCGGCCCGGGCGAGCCCGCGGCCGCCACGCAGGCGAGCGTGACCAGGCGGCGGTCATGGCGGCTCAGCCCGGGGCGGGACCACACGTCGCCGAACACGAAGTCACGGCTGGCCCGCGCGAAGGGTGTCGCCGGAGCGGCCAGATCCCCGGTCATCACCTCGCGAAAGGTCCTCTCCGCGTCTGGCTTGCCCATGTCAGGTCTCCCGTCGTCACGAGGTGGCCCGAGACGGCCCGGCGGCGCCGACCCGCCGTCCGTGCGGCCCCGTCACGTCGGTCCAGCTCCCGGCTGACTAACACCTGTGTCACAGTCATACCCCAATCCCGGCCCCGGCCGGGCGGGGCGCTGGGTCAGGCGGTCTCGGCCCGGGCGGGGATGCCCAGGGCGTTCGCCCACAGGCGGGTGAGCTCCTCGGTGGCCGACTGGACGTCCAGGCCGACCGGGTCGCGCGAGTTGAACAGCAGCTCGGCGAAGTGCGCGACCATGCCGCCGAGCGCCTGGGCCGCGTACTCCGGCTGGACCGCGGGATCGGCGACGCCGTCCTGCTGCAGTGCCCGGATGCGCCGCTCGATGGTCAGCGCGAACGCGTTCTGGCGCTGGGTGCGAATCCGCCAGACCTCGGCGTCGATGGTGGCGACCTGATGGATGACGCGCATGATCCCGGCGTTGGCGGCGTACGAGCGCAGGTAGTGCTCGTTGGCCGCGCGGATGCGCTCGACCGGGTCGGTCTCCGAGGGAGCAGGGTCCACGGTGAGCAGGTCGACCTCGACCGAGTCGACGACCTTCCGGAAGATCTCTTCCTTGGACACGAAGTACGTGTAGAACGAGCCGTGCGACGTCCCGGCCTCGTCGCAGATGTCGGCCACCCGGGCGCGCAGGAAGCCGTCACGTTCGAACACGACCCGCGCCGCGTCGAGCAGCTGGTCGTGGGTCTGGCGGCCCCGACTGGTTCGACCGGTGCCACGCCGGCTGGTCCGCGTGTCGTCGCGCCAGCCGCGACTGGCATTGGGTAAGGAAAGCCGGTCGGCACGGTCGCTCTGTTCGGACACGGAAGATCCTTCCCGGACGGCAGAGCCGTGGCAGCGGGTCTGGTCCACCGGCACGGCAACCCGCCGCCGTTGGCGGATCTCCTGTTATATCGAGTTCGACGTCGATGTCGGACCAGAAGACTGGTTCGCGCGGGCGGGTCCTGGCAATCTTCGCGCCCAGACCCGCCTCACCGGCCCGAATCCCAAGTGATCTCCGCGACCCTCGCCGTGCCCGGCGACGTCAGCTGATCTCCGCGACCCTGGCCGCGGCCGGCGACGTCAGCCGGTGTGGACGGGGAGGGTCTCCCAGCCGCGGACGGTGGAGGTGCGTGCCTGCACGGCGTTCGGCCAGTCGACCTCCCACTCGGGGAAGCGCTGGAGGACCTCGTCGAGGGCGACGCGGCCTTCGAGCCGGGCGAGCGCCGCGCCGAGGCAGTGGTGGATGCCGTACCCGAAGGTGAGGTGGCGGCCGACGTCCCGGTGGACGTCGAAGTGGTCCGGGGCGGGGTAGCGGCGTTCGTCGCGGTTCCCGGAGCCGTTGAGCAGCACCATGATGCTGCCCTCGGGGACGGTCTGGCCGTGGTAGGTGACGTCGTTCGCGACGTAACGGGCCTGGACCGGGGACGGCGCCTCGTAGCGCAGCAGCTCCTCGATCGCGTTCGGGATGAGCGAGCGGTCGGCGGCGAGCTCACGGCGCTGGTCGGGGTTCTCGGCGAGGACCTTGCCGGCCCAGCCGACCAGCCGGGTGGTCGTCTCGTTGCCCGCTCCGGTCAGCAGCGTGAGGTAGGTCAGGATCTCCTCGCGGCTGAGCGTGCGCGTCGTGCCCGTCTCGTCCTCGAACTGCGCGGTCAGCAGCTCGGTCATGATGTCGTCGGACGGGTTCTTGGCCCGCCAGTCGATGTACTCGCCGAACTCGTCGCCGCTGTAGCTCATGTCCGGCGTCGGGAGGTCGGTGCCGTCGCCGGTGAGCTTCAGGCCCTCGTCGAAGCGGTCCCGGATCGCCTCCTGGTCCTCCTCGGGGATGCCGAGCAGGTAGCCGATGGTGCGCATCGGCATCTGGGCGCCGAGGTCCTTGATGAAGTCGAACCGGCCCGCGCCGACGAGCGGGTCGAGGCTGCGAGCGCAGAACTCGCGGACCTTCGGTTCGAGGGCATTCATCTTCTTCGGCGTGAAGACCTGGGCGAGGATCTTGCGGTGAACCGTGTGGACCGGCGGGTCCTCGAAAAGGATGATCCCGGGCGGCAGCTCGATGTTCGCCCGGATGAGCTCCAGCACCGAGCCGCGGCCGGAGCGGTAGGTGTGCCAGTCGGACAGCGCCGCCTCGACGTCGCCGAACCGGCTCAGCGCGAAGAAGTCGAACTTCTCGTTGTAGTAGAGCGGGGCCTCGTCGCGCAGCCGGCGCCAGGTCGGATAGGGGTCGACGTCGATCGCCGCGTCGTAGGGGTCGTAGTAGACGTCGCTGCCGACTGTCGCGTTGTCGCTGCTCGTCATGCGCGGGCGCTCCTTCCGATGACGGCGTGACCCGGCTCGACCCCGTGCGGTAGACCTCGTAGAACCCGTTACACCGCGAGCCGTCCAGGAAGCGTGGCACGAGCACCGTCTCCGGAGCAACGTGCTGGTCGACCCGTCGAACAGGAGGATGTCGTCCTCGTGGCGTTGAAAATCGATGTGATGCTGGCGAACTCGGTGGTCGAGGCCGCCGACCGGGCCCGGGCGCTGGAAGGCGCCGGCGTCGACGGTGTCTTCACCTTCGAGAACTCCCACGACCTGTTCTTCCCGCTGGTCGCGGCGGCTCCGGTGTGCTCGCTCGACCTGATGACGAACGTCGCGATCGCGTTTCCGCGCAGCCCGATGCATCTCGCGCACGCTGCCTACGACCTGCACCTGCTCTCGGCGGGCCGCTTCCGGCTCGGCCTCGGCTCGCAGGTGCGGGCGCACGTGGAGCATCGGTTCGGCGCCCGTTGGGGGAAGCCCGTCGCGCAGATGCGGGAATGGGTGCTCGCCACCAGGGCGATCCTGGACAGCTGGCAGCACGGCAGCCGGCTCGACTTCCGCGGGGAGTACACGACCCACACCCTGATGACCCCGGCCTTCAACCCGGGGCCGAACCCGTATGGCGTTCCGAAGGTGCTCGTCGGGGCGCTCGGGCCACGCATGAACCAGATGGCCGCCGAGGTCGCCGACGGCATTCTCGTCATGCCGTTCAACAGCGACCGGCACATGCGGACCCGGACGATGCCCGCCATCGAGGCGGGGCTCGCGGTGGCCGGCCGGTCACGCGGCGATCTCGAACTGACCGCCGAGGTCATCGTCGCCGTCGGGCGCACCGACGAGGAGCTGGCGGCCGCGCGGGCCGCGACCTTTCTGCTCGCGTTCTACGGGTCGACGCCGGCCTACCGGCCGGTGCTCGACGCCGAGGGCTGGGGCGACCTGCAGCCCGAGCTGAACGCGCTGTCCAAACGAGGCGAGTGGACGACGATGACCGGGCTGATCGACGACGAGATGCTGCGGACCCTCGCGGTCTGGGGCACCCCGGACGAGGTCGCCGCCGAGATCGTCGCCCGCTACGGCGACTGCGACCGGATCTGCGCCTACTTCCCCGGCTACGCGGCCGGCGACGACCTGATCGCCGACTTCGCCGCCGCCGTCCGGGCCGCCTCGGCCGCAACCACCTGACCAGGCGCCTGGCTGACCAGGCGCCTGGCTTACCAGGCGCCTGGCCTACCAGGCGGCGGCGAGGAAGCCGGTCGCGAGGATCGTGGGCTTCGCGCCGCCGTGCGAGACCTCCAGGTCCTTGCCAGACAGGTACAGCAGCCAGTGCCCGTCCGCGCTCGCGTCGAGGCTGGTGTGGTCCCGGTCGGTCAGGCCGACGGCGATCTGCCGGACCTGCTTGCCGTCCGCCGGGTCGATCTCCAGCATGTCGACGTTCGTCGTGCTCGGCGGATACCCGGAGCAGCACTGCCGGACGACGAAGAGATGGCCGTTCGGCAGGAAGGCGCCCTCGGCGTAGAAGGTGTCCTGGGTGGTGCCGGCCGGCAGCGGGACCTGGGTCGAGCCGTCGTCCTGGAAGTAGGTCGTGTCGGTCGACGGGTTCATGATCGCGAGCTGCCAGCCCTCGTTGTCCTGGACCGCGCTCATCGAGACGGCCAGCCGGCCGCCGTCGGGCGACCACGACAGGTGGTCCACCGGCGCGGGCAGTCCGGTGGCGGCCACCTGGGGAGCCATCGAGTAGCGGTGCGTCTGGTGGGTGGCCAGGTCGAGGACGATCACCTGGAATCCGGCGGTGATGTCGTTGTCCGGGTAGCAGCTGGCGTGATTGTCGTTCTCGAAGTACTGCGTCGCGTAGGCGAGGCGCTTGCCGTCGGGGCTGAGCGCCGGGGCGTTGCCGGCGGTCGTGACCCGGGTCTTCGCGCCGTCGGCGGTACTGACCCGCCAGATCTCGTGCTGGCAGCCGGCGCCGAGCTCGTAGTAGACCGACCTGCCGTCCGGGCTGACCGCCAGGGCGTCGCCGACGACCCCGCTGGGCACCAGGGTCCGGGTGGCCTGGCCGTTGGTCGGGTCGAGCAGGACCAGCGCGCCCGCCGAGGTGACGGCCGCCAGCGTCGGGGGAGCCTGCGCGCCCGCCGACCCGCCCGCGGCGGTCGGCCCGCCGGATCCCTGGGGTGGCGTGCCCGAGCTTCCGCCGAACGAGCAGGCGGCCAGCACCACGGCGGCCAGCGCAAGGGTGATCGGCCCGGCGAGCGACCGTGGCCGCGCCGCGCGGCGAACCCGGCCGACGCCTTCGGTCGACGTCATCTGCGCACTCCCTGTCTTTCGCGACCAACGGGACCGAACCGTACCGTCCTGTTCCATTCCGGGCGCGCTGAGTGCCTCGCAGCCGACACATCCGCGCGGTTCCATCACCGATGGTCGCGGCTCCCGGCCGCACCGGGACTTGGTGGGCCCAAATGTCCCACTTCGCCGAGAGGCCCCCGGATTCGATGCACCTGTGCGGTGGATCTCCCAGACTGATCCGGACGTGGCGGGCGGCCGTAGGGCGCCGGCCGAGTTCCTGGCCGCGAGGAGGACACCCATGGCCGTTTCCGGAATCCGCCGGCGACCTGGCGAGCGAACCCCGATCGGTCGACTGTTACGCGGCTGGCCTGGCACCCGTCTCGCCGCCCTGGCCTGCCTCGCGGTGCTCGGGCTCGCCACCGCGTGCGGCGGCAGCGGCGGCGGTGGTGATGCCGCGTCGCCCGCGGCCACGACGACCGGCCCGGCGGCCGCCACCAGGACGACCCCGCGGGTGGCCGGTCCGGCCGCCGCGTTCTCGCCCCTGACCGGCGGGAACGGGGTCTTCATCGGAGCGCCGACCCCCGAGAACGTGAGCGCCGGCGGCTACGTCGAGCAGGAGTTCGCGGCGGCGGGAACCGCCACCTCCTACAAGGCCGACGGCGCGGTCAACGGGGACGGCCGGTGGACGTTCGTGCCGGACGCGAGCGCTCCCTACCGGACGCGAGTCCTGGTCCGCCGGCCAACCGACCCCAAGAAGTTCAGCGGCACGGTCGTCCTCGAATGGCTGAACGTCAGCGGTGGTGTCGACGCCGACCCCGAGTGGACCAGCCTCCACGAGGAGCTCATGCGCGCGGGCGACATCTGGGTCGGGGTGTCGGCCCAGCTGATCGGCGTGTCGGGCGGTGCGGTCGCGGTCACGCTGCCCGGCGCCAACACCGTCGCGGGCAAGGGCCTCAAGGCGATCGACCCGGCGCGGTACGGGTCGCTGCAGCATCCCGGGGACGGGTTCGCGTTCGACATCTTCACCCAGGTGGCCCGTGCCGTCGGAGCGGGCGCGGGAACCGCCGGTCAGCAGCCGAAGCGGCTGATCGCGGCGGGTGAGTCGCAGTCCGCCTTCGCGATGGTCACCTACTACAACGGCGTCCAGCCGCTGACCCACGAGTTCGACGGGTTCCTGGTGCACAGCCGGGGCAAGGCCGGCCTGCCGCTGGCGGCGCCAGGTAAGTACGCCGACATCGCCGGATCGCTGAGCGGCGTCACGACGATCATGCGGACCGACCAGGACGCCCCGGTGCTGGACATCCAGACGGAGTCCGACGTCACCGGAATCCTCAACGCCTATCCGGCCCGTCAGCCCGACAGCGCCCGCTTCCGGGACTGGGAGGTCACCGGTACCGCGCACGCCGACGCGCACCTGGTCGGGCCGAACGCCTCCGCGCTGGACTGCGGCCTGCCGATCAACAACGGCCCGATGCACGTGGTCGCGAAGGCGGCACTGCGCGCGCTGGTGCACTGGGTCACGACCGGAACGGTGCCCGTCACCGCGCCACGGTTTGATGTGGATGACTCGACGGGCACACCCCAGATTCGGCGGGACGGCGACGGCATCGCGATCGGTGGGATCCGTACCCCGCCGGTCGAGGTGCCGGTAGCTGCCCTCTCCGGTGCGACCGGGCCGAACCCGTCGGTGATCTGCCTGCTGCTCGGTTCGACGAAGCCGCTGCCCGCCAGCCGGATCGCCGCGCTGTACCCGAGCCGGGCCGACTACCAGCGGCGTTACGACGCCGCGACCACCGCCGCGATCAAGGCGGGCTTCGTCCTGCCGGAGGACCGCGCCGCGATGGCCGCGTTCGCGGATCCGTCGGCGGTCCAGGGCTGATCCGCCGGCGCCTGGCCCGCTGCCGCCGAGGCTGAT
>NZ_JADWYX010000098.1:0-22578 GCF_016786355.1 Frankia sp. AgB1.9 | reverse complement strand
CCGGGGGCGCCAGGCGCGCCGTACGACCTGGCCAGGCCGGGTCGATCTGGCTGTGCACCGGCGCACCCGGCACCGATACTTCATGAGCGGTCACTTACCTGATTGGCGGCCTGGTGCCGTCCGGGCCGCTTCGGTAGAGGAGGTCGGGTGGCTGACGTCGGTCCGCTGGCGGGGATCCGGGTGCTGGAGGTGGCCACCCACGTCTTCGTGCCGATGGCCAGCGCGGTGCTCGCCGAGTGGGGCGCCCAGGTCGTCAAGGTCGAGCATCCGGTCACCGGCGACCCGTACCGGGCGTTGACCACGGTCGGGCTGCACAACGTCTACCGCGGCGTCGACCCGTTCTTCCAGTCCGCCAACCGGGGCAAGCGGTCGGTCGGCATCGACCTCGCGCACCCGGACGGCCGGGCTCTGCTGGGCCGGCTGCTCCAGGACACCGACGTGTTCGTCACCAGCCTGCGCGAGGACGGCCTGCGCAGGCTGCGTCTCGACGTCGACGACGTGCGGGCCGACGCGCCGTCGGTCATCTACGTCCGCGGCACCGCGTTCGGCTCCCGCGGCCCGGACGCGGGCCGCGGCGGCTACGACACCGGCGCCTACTGGGCCCGCAGCGGCATGCAGCACCTCTACACCTCGCCGGCCGAGTGGCCAGGACCGCCGCGGCCGGCCTTCGGCGACCTCGCTGCGGGTCTCGCCCTCGCCGGCGCCGTCAGCACCGCGCTGTACCGGCGCGCGGCCACCGGGGAGCCGTCCGTCATCGACTCGTCGTTGCTGGCCGCAGGGCTCTGGCAGGTCCAGCCGGACGTCGTGAACGCCCGCCTGGACGCCGCGGGCCGGACGGGCACACGGGTCGACCGGCAGGCGGTGTGGAACCCGCTGATGCTCACCTACCGGACCGCGGACGACCGGTTCGTCGCCCTGATGATGCTCACGCCGGACCGGTACTGGCCCGACCTGTGCGCCGCGGTGGGCCGCCAGGAGCTCGCCGTGGATCCGCGGTTCGTGGATCTGGACGCCCGGCGCCGCAACGCCGCAGCCTGCGTCGACGAGCTCGACGCCGTCTTCGCCACCCGGACGCTCGCGGACTGGCGGGCGGCGCTGGCCGGGTTCGCGGGGGAGTGGGCGCCGGTGCAGACCCCGCGCGAGGTCCACGACGACCCTCAGGTGGTCGCGAACGGCTACGTGGCCGACGTCGAGATGGCCGGCGGCTTCGGCCTGCCGATGGTCACCGCGCCGGTCCAGTTCGACGGGCGGCCGGGCCAGCCGACCCGCGCGCCCGAGCACGGCGAGCACACCGAGGACGTCCTGCTCGGGCTCGGCCTGACCTGGGAGGAGATCACCGCGCTGAAGGAACGAGGCGCGGTCCTCTAGCCCGGCGTGGCCGGCTCGCGGCCAGCCAGGCCGGCTCACGACCGACCCGCCGGCTCTTGATCGCTGTTTTCGCCCTCTGGTGGCTACGAAACAGCGCCGAATACGACCACCGGAGGGTCGAAACAGAGATCTTGGGACGCCGGGCCGGGCGAAGCGGTCGGCGGCGGGCGCCTTCGAGCTACCGGCGGGCGCGGGGCTGGTCTCGCTCGTCGGTCCAGCGGTCGGAGCCGGGGCGCTCGTTCGGCACGTCTCGCGTGTCCGCCGCGCCCCCGCCTCGGCGGTGGCGCGGTCCGCGCCGGTCGACCGCCATGGTCCGGTCGTCGGGCGCACCCGGCGCACCCGGCGTGCTGGCGGCGGCGCGGGATCGCTTGATGTGCCGGTACGCCAGGAACCCCGCCACCACGATGACGATCACGAGGATGACGTAGGTGGGGCCTTTGAAGTCTTCGGCGATGTGCTTGTAGTTGCCGCCGACCTGGTAACCCACGATGGCCAACGCCGCGGTCCACGGGATGCACCCGAGCGTGGTGTAGATACCGAACTTCACCGGGTTCATCCGCGCGATGCCGGCGGGCAGCGAGATGAACGTCCGGATCACCGGGAGCAGGCGTCCGACCAGGACCGAGATCGCGCCACGGTTGTCGAACCAGCGTTCGGCCTTGTCGAGATCGTGCTTCCGCAGGAAGACGTACTTCCCGAACTTCATGATCAGCGGCGTGCCGCCGTACCGGCCGACCGCCCAGGCGATGTAGCTGCCGATGACGTTGCCGACCACGCCGGCGGCGATCACCAGGACGAGGCTTGGCTTCGAGCCCGCGAACGCCCCAGCCGACATCGCGCCGCCGACCAGCATGGTCACTTCGGACGGGATCGGGATGCACGCGGACTCGAGGACCATCAGCACGAACACCGCGGCGATCCCGTAGGTGGTGATGAAGTGCTCCACGAGCGTGTCTGCCTCTTTCGCGCCTGTTGGGTCCGGATGCGGTGTCGGGTCGGGTCGTCGGGTCGGCTCGGCGCCGGCGGGCCTGGTTTAGAAGAAGGCGAACCGCACGGTGCACAGGACGCCGGCCACAAAGCAGTAGATGGCGAACGGCGTGAGCGTACGTGTCTCGAAGTACCTGACCAGGAAGCGGGTGGTCAGGTAGGCCGCGATCCCAGCGAGTACCGCGCCGAAGACGATCTGACCGTGGATGCCCTTCGTCTCGCTGCCGGCGAGCTCGGGCAGCTTGAACAGACCAGCCGCGAGGATGATCGGCGTCGCGAGCAGGAAGGCGAACCGGGCCGCGTCCTCGTTGTTGAGTCCCCGGGAGAGGCTACCGATCATGGTGACGCCGGACCGGGAGATGCCGGCGAGCAGCGCCAGTGACTGGTAGAGCCCGATGACGGTCGCTTCCTTGACGGTGAGGTTCTCCAGCGTCTTGGCCCGGCCTCGCCCGGTGGGGTGGGCGGCGCCCTGGCCGGCCCCGGCCTGGGCCGGCACCCGGGACCGGGACCGCCCGGGAATCCTGAGCGCCAGGGTCGGAGCGTCCCCGCCGCCGGCCGTCGCGGGGTAGCCGGCCTCGGCGATCGCCGCGCCGTCCGCGCGCGCCAGGGGGGAGGTCAGGCCGTCCCGGCTCTGGGCACCGGCCACCGAGGAGCGCTCGGAGCGGTCACGCATCCGCTGCCCGGTGTAGAGGACGACCCCGTTGATGGCCAGGAACACGGAGACCGCGACGGGCTTCGCGAAGATCGTCCGCAGGGTGTGCTCGAGCGCGAGACCGATCACGCCGGTGGGGATGGTCCCGACGATGACCATCCAGGCCAGCCGCTGCTCCGACGTCTCGATCTTCCGGGACCGCAGCGTCTGCCCGAACGCCCTGATCAGGCGGACCCAGTCGGACCGGTAGAAGATCAGCAGCGCGAGCGCGGTCGCCACGTGCAGGGCCACGATGAAGGCCAGGTACGGCGACTTGTCGGCCGAGTTCTCGGTCACCAGGTGCTTCCACGAGCCCCCGATGAGGGCCGGAATGATCACCGAGTGCCCCAGGCTCGACACCGGGAACAGCTCGGTGGCCCCCTGCAGGACGCCGATCACGCCTGACTGCAGGTAGGTCAGGTCACTGGACACACGGGTCTCCGCTCGGTTCCGGGTCGGCAGGCGGGTCTGGCTGGCAGGGCCTAGCTGAAAGGGCTTCGCTGGCAGAGCCTTGTCGGCAGGGCTTTGCCAGCAGGGCTTTGCCAGCAAGGTTTCGCTGGCGCGCGCTCATCGTACCTGTTCTACTACAACCTACTACAGTGAGGTTGGCGCGTGGACGACCGGTACCGCTGGTGGTCCGGGCCCGGGTAGCTTGGGTGGGTGACGATGGGCTCCGAGGGCAGGTCGCGGCGGCGGCCGGGACAGCTGGAGGCCGAGGTGCTTTCCGCGTTGTGGGCGGCCGACCGGCCGCTCGCGCCCGGGGAGGTACAGGCCGCGCTGGGCGACGGCTTGGCCTACACCACGGTGATGACCATCCTCAACCGCCTGCACGCCAAGGGCGAGCTGACCCGGACCGCCGATGGCCGCACCTTCCTCTACCAGCCGGCCCAGAGCACGGCCGAGTTCACCGCCCGCCGGATGCGCGGGCTGCTGGAGCAGGTCGACGACCCGCTCGGGGTGCTCGCCCGGTTCGTCGGCAGCCTCAAGCCCGGCGAGGAGCAGGCGCTGCGTGACCTGCTGAACCACTCGCGCCAGGACGCGGACGGTCCAGGGGCCGAGGGCTGACGCGGTGTTGCTCTCTGTCTGCCTGGCGGGCGCGGCGGCGCTGGTACTGCTGGCGGTCGCTCGGCCGGCGGCCCGCCGGCTGCCCCCGGCGCGGGCGGCACTGCTGCTCGCGACCTCCGCGCTGGGCGGCGCAGCCGTCTGGGTGATCGTCGTCGGCCTGCTCGCGGTGCTGCTGGTGGGTCAGGCGCCGCCGGTCGCGGCGGTCGGGCGCTGGTCGGCCCGGCTGGTCGGCGCCGGGGACCCGGTGCCGACGATCGCCTCTGTCGCCGCGTGGGTCGCGGTCGCCGTCGGGCTCGCGGGCGCCGGGATGCTCGCCCGACGGCTGGTGGCGGAGGCGCGCCGCTGGCTGCCGGCCTACCGCTCGGACCGCTGCGCCGGCGTGCTCGTCGTCGTCGACGACCCGGAGCCGGCCGCGCTCGCCGTGCCCGGCTGGCCCGGTCGGATCGTCGTGTCGTCTGGCATGCTGCGGGCCCTGCCGGCCGAGGAGCGCCGGGTGCTGCTCGCCCACGAGCACTGCCACCTCAGCCACGCGCACTGGCTGTTCCGGTTCGTGGTGCGGCTCTCCGCCGCGGCCTGCCCGCTGGCCCGGCCCTACGTCGCCGCCTGCGACCACGCCCTCGAGCGCTGGGCCGACGAGGCTGCCGCGGCGGCGACCGGCGACCGGCGCCTCACCGCGCAGGCCGTGGCCCGGGCGGCGCTCGCCCGGCATGACGCGACGCGCGCCACCGTGGCCGGGTTCACCGACGGCCAGATCGGCGACCGCGTCGCCGCGCTGCTGGCCCCGCCACCCCGGCGCCGCTGGCTGCCGGCGGCGGCCCCGCTGGTGGTCCTGGCCATCGCAGCGGTCTGCGCCCTGCTAGCCGGCCATGACGTCCACGAGCTCTTCGAGTTCGCCCGCTACCCAGGCCACGGCGCCTGACGGCGGGCCGCGGTCAGGCGAGCCACGGGCGGTAGGCGTCGGCTCGGTGGGGAACGCCGAATCGGGCGCGTATCTCGTCCTCGCCGAGAACCCGTCCGGCGGCGGCGTCCGCGTCCGCTTCGGCGACGGACTCGCGAATCCCTGGCTGGGACAGCCAGTACAGGGTCTCCTGGATCGACTCCCACTCGTCGACGCCGACGAGCATGGCTGCCGGGGAACCGTTTCTGGTGATGGTGACCTGCTCGCGGGTGAGGGCGACGGCGTTGACGAGCTCGTTCAGCCGGTCCTTGGCCTTCGAGATGGGCAGCGTCTGCACCAGTCCACGTTAGGCCTGAATTCGGAGCACCTTGTCGAGCCTGACCGCTCGTTCCGCGCCGGCATCCGCCAGGCGTCGGACCTGGCCCCTAGGATCGCCGCCATGGAGGAGCGGGTTCTGGGGCGTACTGGCCGGGCGGTGTCGGTGGTCGGGCTCGGCACCTGGCAGCTGGGTGCGGACTGGGGTGCCGTCGACGAGACGAGCGCGCTGGACGTGCTGGCCGCCGCCGTCGAGCAGGGCGTCACGCTCTTCGACACCGCCGACGTCTACGGGGATGGCCGCAGCGAGCAGCTGATCGGCCGGTTCCTGCGGGAGCACCCGGACAGCGGGGTCTTCGTCGCCACCAAGATGGGTCGGCGGCTCGCGCAGGTTCCGGAGAACTACGTGCTGGCGAACTTCCGGGCCTGGAACGACCGGTCACGGCGCAACCTCGGCGTCGACCGGCTGGACCTGGTGCAGCTGCACTGCCCGCCGACGTCGGTGATCACCGGCGGCGAGGTGTACGACGCGCTCGACACGATGGTCGCCGAGGGACGGATCGCGAGCTACGGCGTGAGCGTCGAGACCGTGGCGGAGGGGCTCGCGGCGCTTGGCCGGCCACACGTCGCCAGCGTCCAGATCATCCTGAACGCGTTCCGGCGCAAGCCGCTGGAGGAGTTCCTGCCGGCTGCGCGCGCCGCCGGGGTTGGCGTGCTCGCCCGCGTTCCGTTGGCCTCGGGCCTGCTGTCCGGCCGCTACGACGGGAACACCGTGTTCGACCCGTCCGACCACCGGTCCTTCAACCGGCACGGCGAGGCCTTCGACGTCGGCGAGACGTTCTCCGGCGTCGACTACGCGACGGGGGTCGCGGCCGCCCGGGAGTTCGCCGCGCTGTCGGACCATCCGGCCCGGCTCGCGCTGCGCTGGGTGATCGACCAGCCTGGCGTCACCACCGTCATCCCCGGGGCGCGCAACCGGGCGCAGGCGGTCGCCAACGCCGGCGCCGCCGCGTCGCCGCCGCTGGACGAGGCGACCCTGGCCGCCGTCCGCGAGATCTACGACCAGCGGATCCGCGAGCTCGTTCATAACCGCTGGTAACCCGACTGACGCGTAGGTCGCAGGCCCGCGTTCTCGGCCCGTTTGGGCCAGGTCTGCGGGCCCTCCTTGCGGCATGATGCGGATTCATGAGCGTCGAGACCCTGGTGCACCGTCCTAACGGATGGGAGCTGCGGCGTGAGCGAGTGGCCCGGCATCTGGAGCGCACCGCGCTGACGCTGTTCGCCCAGGAGGCTCCGCAGGACGTCACGATCGAGCGGATCGCGGCCGCCGCCGGCATCTCGATGCGCACGTTCTTCCGCTACTTCGGCAGCCGTGACGAGGTGCTCGCCGCGTTGCCGCGAACCCTGACGGAGATCCTCTGTACCAGGGTCCGCGACCGGCCGGCGCACGAGTCGCTGGTCGAGGCGTTCTCGGCCGCCGTCCGCGAGACGGAGGCGGAGCGAGGGGGCGAACGTGAGGCGGACCGGGAGTTGCTGCTGACCTGGGGCCTCGCCGTGCACCGCCTGCCGGAGGCCGTGCTGCTGGCACTGGCCCGTGGCGCGGTGAGCACCGCGGTGTCGTTCCAGGCGGCCGTCTCCGCGCGGCTCGGGGTCGGACCCGACGACGCCCGCGCCGGTGCGTACGCGGCGGCGCTCTCCGGCGTCGTCAGCTACGCGTTCGAGCGCTGGGTCGCCCGGGGCGGCGACGACTCGCTGTCCGAGACCTTGCTCGACGCCCTCGCGACCCTGCCGGACCTGCGGTAGCCCCCGAGAGCCGACCCAGACCGTCAGCCGCCGACCGGCTGCGTCGCGGCCGCGTGGATGTTAGCTTCTCAGATCTGACGGGCCGTCAGCTCGACGACGGGCGGCCACCCGGTCGGCTGACGAGGTGACGGCGATGGGTGATCCGAGCGCGACGACCGTGGACCCGCGAGAGCTGGCGGTGCCACGGGACGTGGCGGCCGGGCTGTGGGCCGCGCTGTACGCCCGGGACTGGTCGCGGCTCCGGAGTTTCTTCGGCCCGGACTCGATCTACTACGACGTGCCGACCACCGCGGCCGCCGCCGCCCGCGGACCCGAGCACATCGAGGCTCGGCTGAGGACCGCGCTGGCCGGCCTGTCCGAGTACAGCCACGGCACCTCGCGCGTGGTGGCCGAGGGCAACCTGGTCATCACCGAGCACGAGGAGCACTGGGGCTGGCCCACCGGGGAGAAGGTCACCCTGCCGTTCGTCTCCGTCCAGCGGATCGAGGACGGCGTGATCATGCTGTGGCGGGACTACTGGGACCTGAACACGCTGCTGGCCGCGGCACCGCCCGGCTGGCAGAAGGCGATGGCCGCCGGCGACCTGTCCTGGGTCTTCGACGCCACCGGCCTGGTCTGACCGACCCCTGCCTGGTCTGACGGACCCTGCCTGGTCTGACCGACCCGGGTAGCGGCACGAGCACGAAGGCGAGCGCACCGGTATGACCGCACCGACCGTCCGGCCCGACCTCAACCTGCTCGACGGCCGGTTCTATGCCGGTGACCAGGGCGACCCGCACGCGGCGTATGCCTGGCTACGGGCGAACGAGCCGGTGTTCTTCGACGAGCACAGCGGGCTGTGGGGTGTCGCGAGCTACGCGGCCGTCCTGGAGGCCGAGAAGCAGCCGCACCGCTTCTCCAGCGCGAACGGCTCCCGTCCCGGTACCGGCGCGTTTCCCCACATGATCGATATGGATGACCCGGAGCACACCAAGCGACGCAAGCTGGTCAACCGGGGGTTCACCCCGCGCCGGGTGCAGTCGCGGCACGACTACCTCGTCGAGCTGTGCGACCTGCTCATCGACGCCGTCTGCGAGGCGGGGGAGTGCGACTTCGTCCGCGACCTCGCCGCCCCGCTCCCGATGATCGTGATCGGCGACATGCTGGGGGTCGCCCCCGAGGACCGGGCCCGGCTGCTGCGCTGGTCGGACGCCATGCTGTCCGCGCTGGACACGAACCCGTCTCCCGAGGCGGTCGCCGAGTCGGCCGAGGCCGCCGCGGGCTGGCACAAGCACATCACCTCCGCGGTCGAGCGCCGCAGGTCGGCGCCGACAGATGACCTGGTCAGCGTCCTGGTGCACGCCGAGGTCGACGGCGACCGGCTCACCGACCGCGAGGTCCACAGCGAGTCGCTGCTGATCCTCATCGGCGGCGACGAGACGACGCGACACGTGATCTCGGGTGGGATGGCGGCGCTGCTGGCGCACCCCGACCAGCGCGACCTGCTCGTGGCCGAGCCCGAGCGCATCCCCACGGCGGTGGAGGAGATGCTGCGCTGGGTCTCCCCGGTCAAGAACATGTGCCGCACGGTCGTCGCGGACGAGACCTGGTACGGCGCCGACCTGACGGCCGGACAGCAGATGCTGCTGCTCTACGAGTCGGCCAACTTCGACGACGCGCACTTCACCGACCCGGAGCGCTTCGACGTCACCCGCGCGCCCAACGACCATCTGGCCTTCGGCTTCGGCACCCACTTCTGCCTCGGTAACCAGCTCGCCCGCCACGAGCTGACCGTGATGTTCTCGCGGCTGCTCGCCCGCCTCCCCGACATGGAGCTCGCTACCGGCGAGCCGCTGCGCCGCCGGCCGGCCAACTTCGTCTCCGGCATCGAGGCGATGCCCGTTCACTTCACCCCGGCGAGCCCGGTCAGCCGGTCCCGGTAAGGGGATTTGCTCCGAAACGGCCGTCTGGGCGCGCGCCTGCGGTCTACACTGAGGTGACGCACATCACACCAAGCTCAGGACACGCATTCGGGAGACGGCCGGGCCGGAGCGCCGGTTGTCGCCCTCCCCCGGACGACGGCGCGTGGCCCGCCCGAGGGCGGCCCCGGCACTCCTGGAGCGGATCGCGTGGACAGGAGCAAGCGTGGCTGACGCCGAGGAACTGCCGCCGGCGGACCAGCTGGCCATCACGGGCCTGCTGGCGAGGTACTGCGTGCTGCTCGATCTCGTGGACGTCGACGGCTGGGTGGGGCTGTTCACCACGGATGCGGGCTTCGACATCGACGGGCGGACCTACCGCGGCCATGACGGACTACGCAGGCTGATGCGGACCGCGCAGCGCGGAACGCATCTGGCCAATCCGCCGGTCATCGAGGCGCTCAGCCCCGACCGGGTGCGCACCACCCGCAACGCCTTGTTCGTGAACCGGCACAGCGCCGCGCTCCGCCACACCCTCTACCGGGACGAGGTGGTCCGCACGGCCGACGGCTGGCGCATCCAGTCGGTGGTCTGCCGTTTCGTCACCGGCGACGGTCTCGTCACGTGGCCGGAGCCTGGCTGCGAGTCGCCGGTCCACGGCATCGACATCCCCGACTGGGCGGACGCCTGAGCTTCTCCGCCTCGGTCCGCGCGGTCGCGCGGGCCTGAACGCACAAGCGGCGTCCTCCCGGGGGAGGACGCCGCTGTGCTGTGCCCAGCGAGGGGTGCCGGCCGTCTGGTCAGCGGCGCGAGCCCCGCCAGATGGGCTGGAGGATGAGGATGGCGCCGGCAGCCACCGCGATCTGGAGGATGTGGCGGATCCAGTCGACACCGCCGGTGTGCCCGACGCCGATGGCGCTCGCGATCACGTTGCCAATCAGCGCGCCGATGATGCCGGCGACGATCGTCAGCCAGATCGGCAGGTTCTGACGCCCACGCAGGACGAGCCGGGCGAGTGCCCCGATGATCAGACCCGCGATGATGATCCAGATGATTTGGAACATGGCACTCTCGCTTCCGCGCATGGGCCTCACCGCCGTCGGGGAGGCATGGTACGAAGCCGGACAGTATCGTCTTCGCCCGCGCTTCTAGGTGTAACGCCTCAATCTGACGGCGCGTTGCGTGACGCGCGGTTCGGGTGGCACCTTTTGGTAGCAGCGACGGCCATCTGCGCCGGTCACGACCGTGTTTCGCCCGTGACCGGGCATCGGTCGTCGGGGCGCGCTCGCCGTCGGGGCGGGCCCGCCTGGCCGCACCTGCCGGGCCCGATGGTCCTCACCCTGAGGAACCGTCCAGGTCCGCCAATCCGGCGCCGGAGGTGTCATGTCCAGCCAGGGCGCGACCGCCAGGTTCGACGACCTGCGGGCCGGGGTGGCCTGGGAGCTTGGACCCCCCGCCTTCGTCCTCGAGACGAGCCGGCCCGGCGACGTGGCGCCGCTGCTGGCCGAGCTGGAACGGGCCACCGCCGATGGCTGGTGGGCCTACGGCTTCCTCGCCTACGAGGCCGCGGCCGGCCTGGACCCGGTGCTCGCGGTCGGCCAGGGAGTGGACGGGCTGCCGCTGGCGTGGTTCGGCGTCTGCGCCGCGCCCACCGTCGTCCCGCCGGTGCGGCCTGCCGGCGCCGGCGCCTACCGGATCGGCCACTGCGAGCTGGCCTGGGACGAGGACACCCACCGGGGCCGGGTCGAGGCGGTCCGCTGTCACATCGCCGCCGGCCAGACCTACCAGGCGAACCTGACCACGCGGCTGACCGCCGAGGTCGCCGGGGATCCGCGCGCGCTGTACGCCGACCTGGCGCTCGGCCAGCGCGGTGCCTACAACGCGTTCGTCGACACGGGCCGGTTCGTGGTCGCGAGCGCCAGCCCCGAGCTGTTCTTCGAGATCCGCGGCCGCGACGTCCGCACCCGGCCGATGAAGGGCACCGCCGGCCGGGCCGGCACTCCAGAGGCGGACGCGGCGGTCCTCGCGGCCCTGCGGGCCAGTGAGAAGGAACGCGCCGAGAACATCATGATCGTCGACCTGCTGCGCAACGACCTGGCCAGGGTTGCCGCGACCGGCGGGGTGCGGGTGACGTCCCTCTGTCGCGTCGAGCGGTTCGAGACCGTGTATCAGCTGACCTCCGAGGTCACGGCGCGGCTGCGGCCGGATGCCGGGCTGGTCGACGTCTTCCGGGCGCTGTTCCCCTGCGGCTCCGTGACCGGCGCACCCAAGCCGCGCACGATGGAGATCATCCGCGAGCTGGAGGACGGCCCGCGCGGGGTGTACTGCGGTGCAATCGGGCTGGTCGCCCCGCCGCGGGCCCGGTTCCAGGCCCGGTTCAGCGTCCCCATCCGCACCGCGGTCCTCGACCGGGCCACCGGCCGCGCCGACTACGGCACCGGCGGCGGCATCACCTGGGACTCGGAACCGACGACGGAATACGCCGAGCTGCTCACCAAGGCGAGGGTGCTGACCCGTCTGACCCACCCGGCGCTCTCGCCCGCGCCGTAGCCTGGCACTGCGACGACCGGGCCGGCTGAGACGCGGGACCCGACCGTCGTGTTCCACCTGCCCGTGCGCCCAAGAGCCCGAGGCCCGCGCCCGGCCGAGACGACATAGCGTCCTGGCCGCCTCAGAAACTGGCTGCCTCAGATAGGAGACCGAGTGACCGCGCAGATCCTCGACGGCCGCGCCCAGTCGGCGGCGATCCTTGACCGGGTCACGACGGAGGTCGCCGCGTTCGTGGCCGCGCACGGCCGCGTCCCGGTGCTCGCGACCGTGCTCGTCGGTGACGACCCGGCCTCGCACACCTACGTCCGGATGAAGGCCAACCGCTGCGCCAAGGTGGGTATGCAGTCGCGCCGCCTGGACCTGGACGCGTCGATCTCGACCGAGACCCTGGTCGAGAGGATCCGGGAGCTGTCCGCCGACCCGGAGGTCGACGGCATCCTGCTGCAGCACCCGGTGCCCGACCACATCGACGAGCGCGCCGCGTTCGAGGCGATCGCGCCGGCCAAGGACGTCGACGGCGTCACCCGCACGTCGTTCGCGATGATGGCCTTCGACGAGGGCGGGTTCCACTCGGCCACCCCCGGCGGGATCATGGCCCTGCTCGACGCCTACGACATCCCGCTGGCCGGCCGGCACGCGGTCGTCGTCGGGCGCAGCCCGATCCTTGGCAAGCCGGTCGGCATGCTGCTGCTGGCCCGCAACGCGACCGTCACCTACTGCCACTCGCGCACCACCGACCTGGCCGACCACGTCGCCCGCGCGGACGTCGTCGTCGCAGCCGTCGGCCGCCCCGCGCTCATCCGGGGCGAGTGGATCAAGCCCGGCGCGGTCGTCGTCGACGCCGGCTACGCCGACAACAGCGGCGACGTCGAGTACGAGCCGGCCGCCGAGCGGGCCTCGTACATCACCCCGGTGCCCGGCGGCGTCGGCCCGATGACGATCGCCGTCCTGATCGACCAGACGATGAAGGCGGCCCAGGCCCGCGAGACGGCCCGCGCCGCCCGCCTAGGCCTCACCGCCGCCACCGCCGGCCCGGAGTAGGCCTTAGGCCCCACGCGCGGCTGAACAGCCCGGGTCCAGGGGGTTCTCACACCGGATCCGGGCTCGGCGGGCCGGCGCGCGGTGGTGAACTGGTCCTGGCCGGGTTCCCGGCCTGCCGTCCCGCGTCGCCTCGTCGGAGCCTCCGGCCGGTGGGACGAAGAGGGGGGCACCATTCGCGCGGCCGCGAACCGGGACCGCTGGTCGGTCTGGTTCTCCTACTACCTGTTCATCATCTTCGGCATCGGGCTCGGGGCGACCGGGGTGCTGCTGCCCGCGCAGATGCGCGACTACGGGGTGGACCAGGCGACGATCGGGGCCACCTTCGTCGCCAACTCCGTGGGGTTCGTGGTGGCCAGCGCCGTGGTCGGGCCGCTCGGCCACCGGTTCGGCATGCGGCGGATGATCCTGGCCGCGAGTGTCGTCCTCGGCGGTGCCTACCTGCTGTCCGCCAGTCGGCCCCCGTTGACGGTGCTCGTCCTGGCCAGCTTCGTGGTCGGCTCGGCGTCCGGCTCCTGTGAGGGCGTGCTCAACGCGTACGTCGCCGGGCTGCCGTCGGCCACGGCGGTCATGAACCGGCTGCACGCGTATTTCGGCGTCGGGGCGCTGCTCGGCCCGCTGGCCGCGGCCGGCCTGTTGACCGTGGCCGACTGGCCCGCGGTGATGCTGATCATGGCGGGCCTCGCGCTGCCTCCAGCGGCCGTCGGCTGGCTTACGTTCCCCGCCCGTGACGTCGATCCGCTGCTGGTCGCCCACCCCGGTGCCATCGTCGCCAGCCAGACGGCCGGCGTGGACGGGGTCGCTCCCGTCGCGATGAGCCGCAGCGGTCGGCACGCGCTGCTCGCCGTGGTGCGCCAGCCCCTGGTGCTGTGGGCCGGCGCGATGCTCTGCGTCTACGTCGGCCTGGAACAGGGCATCGGGAACTGGGGCTACACCTACCTCGTCGACGCCCGCTCGGTGTCCGGGCTGCTTGCCGGCTACACCGCGAGCGGTTACTGGTTCGGTCTGACTGTCGGCCGGTTCATGGCCACTCCGGCGACCACTCGGCTTCGGCTGTCGGCGACCCAGCTGCTGTCGGTCTGCATGGTCGGGACGACGGTGAGCTGCGCGCTGCTGTGGGCGGCCCCGGCCACCGCGGGCCTGGCGAGTCTGAGCTTCGTCCCGCTGGGGTTCTTCCTCGGCCCGGTCTACCCGACCACGATGTCGATCATGAACCGGCTGACCGACGCCCACCTGGTGCCGACCGCGATCGGCGCGCTGGGCGCCGGCGGGGTGGCCGGCGGCGCGCTGTTCCCCTGGCTGATGGGCACGGTCATCCAGCTCGTCGGGCCGTGGACGCTGCCTCCGGTCGCGCTGCTGCTGGCGGTGCTGCAGTACGCGCTCTGGCGGGTGCTGGGCCGCCGGCTCGCCGGGTCGGGCCGGCCGGGCGGCGCCAGCACCGCCGTCGGCCTGCCGAACGGAACGATCGGACGTTTCGTCCCGAACCCGGCCCGGGACTGACCATCACCGGCCCGCGGCCCGGGACCGACACGGCACCGGGCCGCGGCGCAGGACCGACCGTCACTGGGTTGGCGGTGGCTCCCGCTGCGCTGGACCGCCGATCGGCTTCGGATCGGCGGCGACGCGGCGGCGGTAGGCCGACGGGGTCTCGCCCACCCGCAGGGCGAAGGCGCGCGCGAAGGCGCTGACGTTCTCGAAGCCGACCGCGAGCGACACGTCCAGCACCGACGGGCCCGGCTCGGCGAGCAGCGCCATCGCCCGCAACAGCCGGGCCTGCAGCAGGTAGGCCCGCCAGGACATGCCCAGCTCGGCGGCGAACTGGCGGCGCAGCGTCCGCTCGGACACCCCGATCGCCCGGCTCACCGTGGCCGCGGTGACGGTGTCGAGGTTCTCCCGGGTGTGGGCCATCGCCGCGGCGACGAGCGGGTCCGCCGAGGTCGGCAGGCTCAGCGGGGCCTCGTGGTCGATCGCCTCGGCCACCAGGTGCGCGAGGGTGCGGAAGAAGCCGTCGGAGACGTCGTCGCTCTCGGTCCGCGCGATCGGCCAGCGCAGCGCGTAGAGGATCATCTCCCGGATCAGCGGGGAGACCGCGACGATCCGGGCCCGGTCGCCGGGCCGGGGGACGATGCGCGGGTCGAACATCACCGACACGGTCCGCACGGCCGTGTTCATCGTCGCCTGGTGGGAGAGCCCGGCCGGGAGCCAGGCCGCCTGCTGGGGTGGCAGCAGGTAGCGTCCGCCGGCGGTCTCGACCTCCACGACCCCGGACATGGCGTACTCGATCTGGTGCAGGTCATGCGAGTGCCACGGGGTGACGAGCCGTTCGCCCTCGTACATGTAACCGCCGCCGAGAGCGTCGCCGCCCCGGCGCAGGTCGATCGCGCCGATGTGGACGCCGATCAGGTCGACCTCGCTGGGGAGCACGGCCCCGTCGATCCGCAGCGTTCCGGTGTGGTCCGGCACGGTGACGGGGGCGGCGAGGTTGGCCGTTTCTGCCGGGTTCCTGGCCGAACGTGCGGAGACGGACATGGCTGGGAAGCGTACAACTAAGTAGGTGGTCCAGCCCACACCGTGATCCAGTCGGCGGAGGGGCTGACCGACCTGACCCACCAGGCATCCGTACGGCCCGGCCGCGCCCGAGGAGGAATCCCCAGATGAACATCGAGGACATGGTCCTGGTGAGCATCGACGACCACGTCGTCGAGCCGCCCGACATGTTCGACGGCCGCGTGCCGGCGAAGTGGGCCGACCTTGCGCCCAGCGTGGTCAAGGGTGAGGACGGCATCGAGCGGTGGATCTACCGCGGCCGCCCGACCGGCGTCTCCGGCCTGAACGCCGTCGTCTCCTGGCCCGCCGAGGAGTGGGACAAGAACCCGGCCAGCTTCGCCGAGATGCGCCCGGGCGCCTACGACATCCACGACCGGGTCCGCGACATGGACCGCAACGGCATCCTCGCGTCGATGTGCTTCCCGACGTTCACGGGCTTCTCCGCTGGTCATCTCACCCATTACAAGGACGAGATCACCATCGCGATGATCGAGGCCTACAACGACTGGCACGTCGACGGCTGGGCGGCGGCCTACCCGGGCCGGTTCATCCCGATCGCGCTGGTGCCGACGTGGGACCCGCAGCTCATGGTGGCCGAGATCCACCGGGTGGCGGCCAAGGGCGTCCGGGCGGTCACCATGCCCGAGCAGCCGCACCTCGAGGGCCTGCCGAGCTACCACGACCTCAACTACTGGGGCCCCGTGTTCCAGGCGATGTCGGACACCGGCCTGGTCTGGTGCCTGCACATCGGCCAGGGCTTCGGCGCGATCAAGGGCGCCCCGGACGCCCCGATCGACAACCTGATCATCCTGGCCTGCCAGATCTCGGCGCTGGCCGCGCAGGACGTCCTGTGGGGCCCGGCGATGCGCACCTACCCGGACCTGAAGTTCGCCTTCTCCGAGGGCGGCATCGGCTGGATCCCGTTCTACCTGGACCGTTGCGACCGGCACTACACCAACCAGCGCTGGCTGCGCCGCGACTTCGGCGGCAAGCTGCCCAGCGAGGTGTTCCGCGAGCACACGCTGGCCTGCTACGTCACCGACCCGACGACGCTTAAGCTGCGCAACGAGATCGGCATCGACAACATCGCCTGGGAGTGCGACTACCCGCACTCCGACTCGATCTGGCCGACCGCTCCTGAGTTCGTCCTCAACGAGCTGAACGGGGCCGGCGCGACGGACCCGGAGATCGACAAGATCACCTGGCAGAACGCCAGCCGGTTCTTCAACTGGGACCCGTTCGCCGTGATCCCGAAGGAGAAGGCCACCGTCGGCGCCCTGCGCGCCACCGCGACGGACGTCGAGACGGCGACCGTCCCCCGGGCCGAGTGGGCTCGCCGCTACGCCGAGAAGCACGGCCTCGCGGCCTGACCGCCGCCGCCTGACCGGCTTGGGCCGGGGCGGCTCCGGGTCATCCGGAGCCGCCCCGGTCACGGGGCCGGGTCGACGGCCTCGGCCGTGCGGTCCCACAGCCGGCGGCGGAACTCCGGGTCGTCCACGACCGGGTTGCGGGGCGCCGGTTTCCGGTCGATGTAGTACGCGCCGTCGACGAGTTCGCCCTGGCCGGCGGTCGCGAGCCACACCAGCGTGTCGGCGCCCTGTTCGGGCGAGCGCATCAACGCCCGTGCCGGCGAACGCATGAAGGTCCGGATCACCGGGGCGCCGCCCGCCGCGAAGTTCGAGCGGATCAGCCCGGGGTGGAAGGACACCGCGCGCACGCCGGGCAGTCGTTGCGGCAGCTCGGCCGCGAAGGCGACGTTGGCGAGCTTCGCGTTCGCGTAGGCCCGCATCGGTCGGTAGCCGCTGACATCGTCGAGCCGGTCCGGGTCCAGGTCGGCGTGCCGGCCGGTGCTCGCGCGGCTCGCGGTGACCACGACCCGCCCGCCGCCCGCGGTCAGCCGGTCACCGAGCAGCCGGGTCAGCAGGAACGGCGCCAGGTGGTTGACCTGGATCGTCCACTCGTGGCCATCCTCGGTGCGGCTCGGCCGGCTGCCGCCGATCCCGCCCGCGTTGTTGACCAGCACGTCGATCCGGGGGAGGGCGGCGAGCAGCCGCTGCGCGAGCGTGCTGACCTGTGCCAGGGACGCGAAGTCCGCGGTCATCGCCGCCGCCCCGGTCTCGGCGGCGACCCGGCGCGTCTTCTCGGGTGAGCGGCCGACCAGGATCAGCTCGTGGCCAGGCCGGGCCAGCGCCCGCGCCGCCGCCGCGCCGATACCGTCGCTGGCGCCGGTGATCACGATGACCTTCGCGTCGGCCTTCGAGCTGACGGCCTTCGAGCTGAGCTCCGAGTCGACCATCCGCCGACCGTACCGTCGGCGCGACAACCGTCGCGAACACGGCCGAAACCACGCCTGGCCCCAGGGGAGCCGCAAGCTTCTCGACCCGGGCCAGACGGGATCGTAAGGTCGGCGCGTAGCGGAGATCGTGCAGTTGCTGGCCTCGCCGATCAGCCGTTACGAGGGCCGCCCGGCGGACGGCGCGCTGCCGGCACCGCCGGGGGAGCTGGTCGAGCGGATCGAGATCCGGGCAAACCTCGGCATCGTCGGCGACCGGTACTTCGGCAAGCCCGCGCACCGGGACGCCTCGGTCACGGTCACGGCGGTCGAGGGGGTGCCGGCGGGCGCCGACCTCACCCAGCTGCGGCGCAACATCCTGGTCCGCGACCTTCCGGTCGACGACCTCGTCGGGACGGTGCTGGTGCTCGACTCGGGCGACGGCCCGGTGCGGCTGCGGGTCAACCGGCGGGCGAACCCGTGTGCCTGGATGGACGCCACCATCGGCCCCGGCGCCCGCGCCGCCCTGCGCGGCAAGGGCGGGATCCGCTGCACCCCGCTGACCGACGGGATCCTGCGCGTGGGCCCGGTCAGCGCCACGATCGAGCGCTGAGCGGGGCTGCTGGCCGGGCTGTCACCGGCCAGCAGCCCCGCTCAACGGTGCTGCCTGGCGTCCGTCACATCTGCGGGCCGGCCGCGAGGCGGGGGATCAGCATGTTGGCGATCACCTTGACCACGTTGCCCGAGTCGGTGTTCGGCCCGTTGGTGTTGACGTTCATGATCTTCGTTGCGACATCGACGGTGTTGTTGGTCACCGTGTTGTTGGCGGTCCGGTCGGTGCCGCTGGCATCGTGCCGGTCCTCCATGTAGATGGTGATCGCGGCCCCGTTGTTGTTCCAGGCGAAGTTGCCGGTGGCGGTGTCGCGGCCGCTGCTCTGGATCACGATGCCCACCTTCCGCCAGCCGTCCGGCTCGTTCGAGCCGTTACCCGCGGCGATGTTGTTCTTGAAGGTGTTGCTGTAGCCGGTCTCGTCGGTGAACCCGGAGCCGTCGTTGTTGTACGAGATGTTGTTGACGAACATGTTGTCGTGGCACGACGCGTCCATCCACAGGCCGGACGGGTGGCCGCTGTCCGAGAACAGGTTCCCGATGAACTGGTTGTTGGTCTCGACGGTGATCTTCACCCCGCCGCAGTCACCGCCGGGGTCGTTCGCGTCCGGCAGCCGGTTGTGAATGAACTGGTTGTAGCGCCAGATGGTCCCGTCCATGCCACCGGCCGCGCCCTTGCACTCGTTGTCGTGGAACGTGTTGTTCTCGACGAGCGAGTTCATTCCCATCGACGCGCCCAGGTAGTTGCCGTAGATCTCCGAGTTCGTGAGCTTCCAGCCGCTGGCGGCGTCGGACTCGTGCAGGTTGCTGTCGATCGCGCCGTTGCGGCCGGAGTCCGAGAATCCGGTGATGCTGATGTTGTGGATCTCGACGTTGTCCGCGCTGCCGTTCGGCCGCTGGATGCCCAGGCCGACCAGCTTCGTCCCGCCGGGCCCGGCCTTGACGCCGTAGAACTTGTCGCCCGCCTTCGGGTGGATGACGCCCGGTCCGCTGAACGTGCCGGCGGCCAGGTTGAACTGGGTGCCGTCGCCGTGGCTGTCGATGAAGGACTGCAGGTTCGAGCCCGCGGGCACGCTCACACCACCGGCCGGGATCTTCAGCGGCGCGGGGATGAGTGGCGCGTTCGGGTAGGCGGCGGTGTTGCCCAGGTCGGTGGTCCCGCCACGCAGGCGGGTGCCGCCGGTACTGCCGCCACCGGTGGTGGGGTTGTTCGGCGCCCCGCCGGCCGGCGCGGAGGCCGACGGCTGCAGGGACGGCGTCAGCTCGGGGCCGTTGATGGGCGCTCCGGCGCTCAGTGACAGCGTCACGTCCTGCGTCGGCGCGCCCTTCGCGGTGGCCGTCACCGTCAGCTTGCCGCCGCTCCCGAGATGCTCGGGCAGGATGAACCCGACCAGGAAATGGCCGGTCCCGTCGGTGCCGATGGTTCCGTCACCCGCATAGGCGGTGCCGTCGGGGTACGCCAGGTCCGCGTGCAGCTTCACCGTCGACTTGACCGGGAACCCGGTGCCACCGACCACGGCCGTATCCGTGTCGTAGAGGGTGATGGTCAGCGTCGGCGGGACGGCGGCCGATGCCAGATGCGGGGTGAACAACAGCGCGAGCATCGTGGCGACCACGGTCGCGAGAATCCGCCGCGTACGTCGGGTCCGGCGCCGGTGTCGACCGGATGCCCTTCCCCGCTTGGGGCCCGCGACGAGAGCCAGGATCAGGGGCTGCGTGGACGGCCTCATGCGGGACATCATCGCCCGGCCGGTTCGGGTGGTATACACCGGGTCCGGCCATAGCCGGCCGAGAGCGTACCCGGTGGGCGCGTCCGGTGGGAAACCAGCCGCTTGTCCAGCTTGGCTGCCGGCGCCGGCCAGCCCGGGCCCGCAGGCCAAAACAGCACCATTTGGGGGCCGGGGGCGCTGTCTCGTGCGTGCGCCGGTAACGAGTCCGTGTTCGTTCAGGACTACGACCAGCTAAATGTAGCTTTGTTGCCGCTATCCGTTGCTGTCGTGTTGTGCGGCCTATTGAAAGGCGTCGAGCAGGGCACGCAGCGCATCATCGAGGTGCCCACGCTGCTCGGGGGACAGGACGGCGGCCACCCGGTTGACCAGCTCGGCATGTTCGGTGATCGCCGCGTCGACGATCGCCAGGCCCTTCGCGGTGAGGCAGACGCGGAAGCTGCGCCGGTCGGTCGGGTCGAGGCTGCGCTCGATCAGGCCGGAGGCCTCCAGCCGGTCCAGCCGGTTGGTCATCCCCGCCCGCGACATCATCAGCAGGGCGGACAGCTGTGACGGGATCAGCGTGCACGGCGGGCCGGACCGGCGCAGGGTGGCCAGCACGTCGAACTCGCCCGGGTTGAGGCCGTGGTGGCGCAGTACCTGGTCGGCCGCGCCGGCGAGGTTCTTCGACAGCAGCTTCATGCGGGCGAAGCAGCCGAGGGCGCCGGCATCGAGGTCCGGGCGTTCGCGGCGCCAGTCAGCGATGAGTTCGTCGATCGGATCCTGTCCACCCACTGACGTGAGCGCGCCCGAGAACGTGCACTCGTCGCCGGCTGAGTCCAGGGCTTCCGTCGAGCTCATGACGAGGTCGACGGGGCCGTGGGTCGCGGCACCGGGTGCGATGTCGGCGCCCACCGCGGGGCCGTTCGCGCGGCCTTTCATGACCCGAGTGTAGTTGATCAATACAGTTCGACGCCAGTCAAGTTCGATGCCGTACTATCAGGAGGTGAACTACTCCGGCCTGTCCCCCGGAGCGCCTCCCGCTACCCAGCGGCCCCCGACCGACGTCCACGGCGGACGTCCACCATCCGCTGTCGCGCACCAACCGTCCGGCGTGCGTGGCTGTTCCAGCTGACCGGATCGACTTCAGCGCCGTGGAGACTCTCAGTCTCCAGGAGTTGACCCAGGGAGACACTGTGACTACAACCACCGACGTCACGCCTGGCGAAGGCCCGGGGGGCGATGCTGCCCGGGCGGTGTCGATCCCGGCCCAGGCGTCGACGAGCCCGGCCTCCGCCGCCTCGGCGCCGGGTGGCGAGCCTGACCCGCGCCGCTGGCTGGCGCTGGCCGTGATCGCCGTCGCGCAGCTGATGGTCGTGCTCGACGGCTCGATCGTCACGATCGCGCTGCCGCACGCCCAGAAGGCGCTGCACATCTCCACCGCCAACCGGCAGTGGGTCATGACGGCCTACTCGCTCGCCTTCGGCAGCCTCCTGCTGCTCGGCGGCCGGATCGCGGACTTCGCCGGCCGCAAGCGGGCCTTCGTCTGGGGGCTGATCGGCTTCGCCGCCGCGAGTGCTCTCGGCGGGGCCGCGCCGAACAGCGAGCTGCTGTTCGCTGCTCGGGCGTTGCAGGGCCTTTGCGCCGCGGTGCTCGCCCCGGCCGCGCTCTCCCTGATCACCGTGACCTTCACCGAGGAGAAGGAGCGGGCCAAGGCGTTCGGCGTGTACGGCGGCATCTCCGGCGGTGGCGCGGCGATCGGCCTGATCGCCGGCGGCCTGCTCACCGAGTACGCGTCCTGGCGCTGGTGCCTGTTCGTGAACGTCCCGATCGCGCTCGTCACAGCGGTCGCCGCGGTGAGCGTGGTGCGCGAGAGCCGGGCCGAGGGCAAGCCGAGCTACGACATCCCCGGTGCGCTGACGGTCACCGGTGGCCTGCTCGCCCTGGTCTACGGGTTCACCCGGGCGGCCGAGAGCGGCTGGGGCTCCGTGCCGACGGTCTCGCTGCTCGTCGCGTCGGCCGTGCTGCTCGTGGCGTTCGTCGTCATCGAGATGCGCACCGCGTCCCCGCTGCTGCCGCTGCGGGTCGTGCTCGACCGCACCCGAGGCGGCGCCTTCGGCTCGTCGCTGTTCTTCGGCGCCGCGCTGCTGGCGATGTTCCTGTTCATGACGTTCTACTTCCAGAACACGCTCGGCTACAGCGCGCTGCGGTCCGGCTTCGCGTTCCTGCCGTTCAGCGCCGGGATCGTCTTCGGCGCCGGGCTCGCGAGCCAGCTGATGCCGCGGCTGGGCGCGAAGATCCCGATGATCGTGGGCTCGGCGATGGCGGTGGTCGGGCTGCTCCTGCTGACCCAGGTCGACCTGCACACCGGCTACGCCTCGCACGTGCTGCCGGCCGAGCTCCTGATCAGCATCGGGATGGGCCTCGCCTTCGTCCCGATGTCGAGCGTCTCGCTGATCGGCGTCGCGCCGCACGATGCCGGGGTCGCCAGCGCGTTGGTGAACACCACGCAGCAGGTCGGCGGCTCGCTGGGCATCGCCCTGCTCAACACCATCTACGCGACGGTCGTGGCCAACTACGTGAAGGACCACGGGTCGAGTCCGCTCGACCAGGCGCACGCGCAGATCTCCGGCTACACGACGTCGTTCGTGTGGAGCGCGGTCTTCATGGCGATCGCGCTGGTCATCGTCGTGGCGCTGGTCCGGGCCCGCAAGGCGGACGTGGTCGGGCCCGCCACGCCGGTCCACGCCGGCTGACCCGCCGTCCGGCGCCGCCGAGGCCCAGCGCCCGGTCGCCGAGCAGGTCGGTGGCGGTCCCGACCAGCCGTAGCT
>NZ_JADWYX010000097.1 GCF_016786355.1 Frankia sp. AgB1.9 | reverse complement strand
ACCAAACGCCGGCCCTCGCCGCTGACGAACCCGCGCAGCCCATGGAACACCCCCCCGCCGGCCGCCCCGGCGGCCGTCCGCCCGTCCGGGTCACGGGCGGGGGCCGCCGGTGGAGCGCCCAGGGGGACGGCTCGCGGCCGTACCCGCAGCACGTCGGCCGCCGCGAGCCAGGTGGCCGAGCTGATCAGCCCGAACGGGTCGGACCGGCGGACCAGGACCGGCCCGAAGCCGACGACCCCGCGACGCTGGGTGTCGAGCGGCAGCTCCACCGCCCGGCTGCTCGCACCGTCGAGCCGACGAACGTCCACGACGATCGTTCCGGCGGCACCCGCCGCTGGCACGGCGCCGCGGGCACCGTGGCTCCATGGGATCTCGACCCGCACCCGCGGCGACGGCCGCCGGTGCGGATTGCGCAGCTCGACGACGAGCGTGGCCGGCTCACCGCGGGGAACCCCGGCGGGGCCGACCCGCAACGTGGCCCGCAGGCGGGGCCGGCGGGCCACGGCCAGCGCGGCGATCACCACCGCGGCCAGCGCCGCCGCGGCGAGCACCGCGAGCTCGGCGTAACGAAGCACGAAGGCACCGGCCGCCAGCACCACGGCGGTGGCGAGGACCCCGACGCCCAACGGCGTGATCCGGGTGACCACCGCCGGCCGCTGCTCGGGCGCCTCCTTCGGGGCCGCCGCCGGGCCGCCGAGCGCCAGACCGTCCGCGCTCAGATCGATTGCCGCGACGCCTGCCGGCGGCGTCTCATCCGTAGCCGCCTCGTCTCGGGCCTGTCGGCTCGCCGTACCTGCTCCCACGGGCACCGGTCACACGCCGATGAGCCGACGCGGCGACGGGACCGCCCGCAGCACCTCGGCGAGGACGTCCTCGGCGGTGACCCGCTTCAGCTCCGTCTCCGGGCTGAGGACCAGCCGATGCGCGAGCACCGGGGCGGCAAGCGCCTTCACGTCGTCCGGGGTGGCGAACTCCCGGCCGGTGGAGGCGGCGCGCACCTGGACGGCCCGCAGCAGGGCGATGCTGCCGCGCGGGCTCCCGCCGAGGCGCAGCACGTCCGGGATGCGCCGGGTCGAGGCGACCAGGTCGACGATGTAGCGGCGCAGCGCCGGGGCGACGTGCACCGACAGGGTCCGCTCACTGTGGGCGACGACGTCCTCGGCCCGCATCACCGGGGACAGGTCCTCGACCCGGCGGCCGACCTGGCGGCTCTCCAGGATCTCCAGCTCGGCCTCGATGCTCGGGTAGCCGAGGCGCAGCCGCATCAGGAACCGGTCGACCTGGGCCTCCGGGAGCGCGTACGTGCCGTCCATGTCGACCGGGTTCTGCGTCGCGACGACCATGAACGGCAGCGGCACCGGGTAGCGGGTGCCGTCGACGGTGACGTAGCGCTCCTCCATCACCTCGAGCAGCGCCGACTGCGTCTTCGGCGACGCCCGGTTGATCTCGTCGCCGATGACGAGGTTCGCGAAGACCGGGCCGGGCCGGAAGCCGAACTCGCCGAGACGCTGGTTGTACACCGTGGTGCCGGTGATGTCCGAGGGCAGCAGGTCGGGAGTGAACTGGATCCGGTGCGAGGTCGCGTTGACCGACGCCGCGAGGCTGCGGGCCAGCGTGGTCTTGCCCAGGCCGGGCACGTCCTCGACGAGCAGGTGGCCCTCCGCGAACAGGCAGATGACCGCGAGCTCGATCGCCTCCCGCTTGCCGCGGATCACCCGTTCGACGTTCGTGACCACGTCGGCGAAGGCCGTCGCGAAGATGTCCAGCTCTGCGCTCATCGCGCACCGCCACGGGTCGGGCCGGGGATCGTCACGGTGCGGTTCCCTCCGTGGGCTGCGGGAGCACTGCGGGCTGCTGGAGCACTGCGGGCTGCGGGCTGAGGGCTGCGGGAGCGCTGTCGGCCACCGAAGGCCACGGCGCCTGGCGGCCGTGACGCGCGGCTTCGCTGCGAGTGGCGGGCGGGTCGCACCGTCCGAGGGGGACGGCCGGCGCGACCCGCCCGCACGGGCGGCGGGGGGAGCCGCCCGGAACCAGCTCGGTGTGCGCGCCCGCCAGGTTTCCCTGCGGCCCGAGCCGGTTCGCTCAGTTCAGACGAGGACGCCCCGGCATTCGTTGTCTCCGAGGCCCGAGAAAGTTGGCCGCTCGGTGATCTCGGGCGACTTCCGCGCGGAAGCCGGCCAGACGCACATCTGGTTCTGCGCGGCTCGCAACCCGCCAGGCTGGCCGGCCGTCACACGTGCCGTGACCCGCACACCGCGAAGCGGACCGCCTGCGCCCAGTCCGGCCGGCTCCGCCGGAACGCCCGGATCCAGCGGGCTGGCAGGCCTGGACGCGCTCGCGGGTCAGGCCGGCGCAGCTGGCGACGAGCTCGCCGAACAGAGCGGTGGGCCGCGGGACGAGCCGGCGGGGTCGGGCCGGGCCCGCCGGCTGACGTCGATCGCCGCGGCGCTCGCGCTCGTCGCGGTCGGCGGCGCGGCGGCGCTCGGCCGCGGCTCCCACCCGGTGGCGCTGACGCTGTCGGACGGCGGCGGCTGGCTCGCGAGCGAGCGGCTCGGCCTGCTGTTCCACGTCAACGGGCCGTCCGGGCAGGCCGACGCCGCGGTGACGCTCCCCGGCGCGGCCGGGCACCCGCTGACCGTGCTGACCGGCTTCGCCCGGCCGGCCGCCGCGCCGTCCACCGACGCGGCGCCGTGCGGCCCGGCCCGGGCCCGCGCGGCGGCCCGCCCCGGGGTGGCCGGGCCCGCCCCGGCCGGGCGCAGGCTGCTAGCTGGCCAGGGCGCCCAGAGCGTCGCGTAGGGCGGTGGTGTGGGCGTCGACGTCGGCCTCGGTGGTTGCCGGGGACATCAGCGCCATCATGTGGAACGGGGTCATCAGCACGCCCCGGTTCAACAGGGCCAGATGCAGGTAGGCATCCAGCTCCTCGTCGAACGCCGCCGAGGCCTCGGCGCCGGTTCGCGCGGGCCGCGATCCGCCCGTCGTTCCCGTCCCGGGGTTGTCCCGGACCGGGGACATGTACTCGACCCGGCACCCCAGCCGCACGGTCTGCCAGCCGAGGCCGGTGTCGGCGAACGCCCCGGCCGTCTCGGCCTCGAACCGTTCGGCCAGGCTGATCATCCGGTCGAACGCGGCCGGGGTGAGCACCTCGGCCAGCGTGGCCCGCGCGGCGGCGAACGACACCGGGTTCGCGGCGAGAGTGCCCCCGATGCCATTGACGTCGGTGAGCCGCGGAATGTCGTGCTCGAGCACCTTCGCCGCCACGTCCGCCGTCATTCCATAGGCGCCGATCGGAATACCGCCCGCTATGGGCTTCCCGATGGTGAGGAAATCCGGCCGAAGCCCATGGGCCGCGGTGTACCCGCCGGGGCCGGCACAGATCGTGTGCGTCTCGTCGATGACCAGGAGTGTTCCGTGCTCGTCGCACAGGGCCCGCAGGGCGGCGTGGAAACCCTCGTCCGGCAGCACGATGCCGATGTTCGTCAACGCCGGCTCGGTGAGGACGCAGGCGACGTCACCGTGCGCGAGCTCGCGCTCCAGCGCGGCCAGGTCGTTGAACTGGACCACCCGGGTGGTCTGCGCCGGGTCGACCTGCGGCCCCAGGCTGCCGGGCCGGGCGACGACGCCGCCGTGCTCGCCGACCGTCACGGCGGTCTCGTCGACGGTGCCGTGGTAACAGTGGTCGAAGACCAGCACCTTCGGCCGGCCGGTGATCTCCCGGGCGAGCCGCAGCACGAACCGGTTGGCGTCCGTGGCGGTGAGGGTGAACTGCCACAGCGGCAGGCCGAACCGGTCGCGGAGCAGCTCGGAGACGGCCGGGGCGTCGGCCGACGGCAGCATGGCGGTGATCGCCGACGCCGCCTGGGCGGTGACGGCGGCGACCGTCGGCGCCGGGCAGTGCCCGGCCATCGCGCCGGTGTCGCCGAGGCAGAAGTCGACGTAGTCGTGGCCGTCGACGTCGGTGAGCCGGCTGCCGGCGGCGGCCGCGACGACCACGGGGTAGCTGCCGGGCCAGCGGGTCATCCAGTTCATCGGGACGCCGGAGAGCTGGGAGCCGCGGGCCCGCTCGAACGCCTTCCCGGCGACCGGATGCGCGGCGACGAACCGCGCGGCCTCGGCGTCCAGCAGCCATGCCAGCCTGTCTCGGTCAACCCCCGCCATGAGCGCTCAGTCTACGGAGGACCGGTCACGCTACGGAGGACCTGGTCGCGGCCGAGCCGAGACGACAGGATCAGCCAGTCGGCACCGGGCCTGACACCAGGCGCAGGCCGGGCGCGTCGTCCCAGCCGGTGACGATCAGCAGGCCGAGCAGCCACGGCGCGACGGCGTGCAGCACGAGCCCACGGCCGTCGCGGTGCAGGTTGCCGGCGGACGCCACCAGCGCGCGCAGGCCGCCGACGTCGACGCGGCGCAGCCGGCCGAGGTCGACTCGGACGTCGCCGCGCCCGTGGTGGGCGACCTTCGCGAGCGTGCCGACGAGCGCCGGGAGCACCGAGGCGTCGATGTCGCCATCGATCGACAGGATCGGCGGCTCGAAGGTCGCGGCTACCCGCATCGTGCCCGTCTGGATCTCCAGCCGCTCCTCCTCGAAGCCCGGGAGCGCCTCGTCGGGCCGGTCGCGATCTGTCTGGTCCCCCGCGAGGTCCGCGAGGTCGTCGTGGTCTGATTCCACCCTGACATCGGGCATGGGCGTCATTCCCTCCGCTGAGCACCGGAAGCCGGGACCGCCTATCCAACGGTTCTAACGGTCTAGAAGCACCGTAAGATCCGAAATCGGGTTAGGTCCTCCGTCAAACGACCATGGTCGCGACTGTCGCCGTGGTCTTGTCCAGCAACGGCGGCTCACTTGCCAGGTTGGCCGGCACGAGGGTGCCGGCCAACCAGTCGGATGGCCTCAGCGGGGGATTATCGGTAACCGAATTTTCGTCGGCTCTTTACCTCATGGTCGGCCAGCCTGCGCGGCCTGTCAGCCCTTCACGCAGAGCACCGCGCGCAGCCGGGCCACAACTTCTACAAGACTGTCGCTATATCCGATGACCTCGTCGATGTCCTTGTAGGCAGCGGGGATCTCGTCGAGCACCCCAGCGTCGGTGCGGCACTCGACGCCCGCGGTCTGGGCCATCAGGTCGTCGACGGTGAACGTCTTGCGCGCCTTGTTCCGGCTCATCCGCCGGCCGGCCCCGTGCGGGGCCGACGTGAACGCCGCCGGGTTGCCGCGGCCGCGGACGAGGTACGAGCCCGTCCCCATGGAGCCGGGAATGATGCCGTACTCGCCGGACCGCGCCGAGATCGCGCCCTTGCGGGTCACCAGCACGTCGGCGCCGTAGTGATGCTCCTCGGCGACGTAGTTGTGGTGGCAGTTCACGCTGGCGTAGGCGGCGTCGCCGGCGCGCGGGCCGTCCGCCGGCGGGCACGGGACCCGCAGCGCCGGGAAGAACTGGCGCAGCGTCCGGGCGTACAGGGCCAGCATCGTCTCCCGGTTGCGCCGCGCGTAGTCCTGGGCCCAGTGCAGGTCATGGCGGTACGCGGCCATCTCCGGCGTACCGGCGAGGAACACGGCCAGGTCCCGGTCCGGCAGCCCGACATTGTGCTCCAGGCTCTTCGCGACCCCGATGTGGACGTCGGCCAGCTCCTTGCCGATGTTGCGCGAGCCGGAGTGCAGCATCATCCAGACCGCGTCGTCGGCGTCCAGGCACAGCTCGATGAAGTGGTTGCCCGAGCCGAGCGTGCCCAGCTGCGCCATGGCCCGGTCCAGCCGGCCCTGCACCGCCGGATGCAGCAGGTCGAAGGCGTCCCACAGGTCGTCGTTGCGGCGGACCCTGGTCGAGATCTCGGCGTGCCCGCGGTGCCCGACGGGGATCGCGGCTTCGATCGCCGAGCGGACCGGGCCCAGGTCGTCCGGCAGGTCCGCCGCGGTGAGGCTGGTCCGCAACGCCGCCATGCCGCAGCCGATGTCGACGCCGACCGCCGCCGGCGAGACGGCGTCCCGCATCGCCACGACGGAGCCGACGGTGGCGCCCTTACCGAGATGGACGTCGGGCATCACGGTCACGTGGTGATGAATGTAAGGAAGGTTCGCAATCGCGCGCAGCTGGTCGAGCGCGGCGCTCTCAACGTTCTCCGGCTGCGTCCACATCCAGATCGGGGCCTGCGCCCCAGCGAGCCGCGCCAGCGGCATCATGACGGAAAACGCCTCCTTCAGGTGGGAGCGGCGAGGACAGCCGAGGACAGCCGGCGGATCGAACTGATTCGGCGGTAATCCTCCGGACAAGTGCCGCGGGGTTTCACCAGAATCGGGCAGATCCGGGCCGCGAACAAACTATTTTCCGGCTGGTCGCGGCCTCGGCCGCAGGCACACCGGTGGTCGCGGTTTCGCCCCTCCGCGGTCGTCAGCAGCGGGGCGCGGTCCGTCGCCGAGGCGAGGACCGCGGTCCGTCAGTGCTGGGCGATCTGTCAGCTGACGGTGATCTGCCAGTTGCCGGCGGGCCGTCAGCGCCGGGCTGGGAGCAGCGGTGCGGCTGAGAGCAGCTGGATCAGTGGTTTCGCGGCCTCGGGGACGGGCTCGGCGAAATGGTGGACGTCGTGGCGGTTCCCGGCGTCGACCTCGACCGCGTAGGTGAACCGGTCCGGGCCGGTCGCGGCCGCCGGCCGCGCCGTTGGCGCGGTGGCGGGCAGGCCGGCCACCAGCGCGCGCAGCGCGTCGGCGTCGCCGGCAGGCAGCGCGGCGGTGTCCAGCCCGCGCCGAATCGTGCGGCCGGCGAAGCCGCCGGAGCGCTCCAGCACGACCCTGACCCGTGCGTCATTACCCATGACCGACCGCACTCATGACCGACTGTCCCTCATGATTGCATTGTCCCCCGATCCCGCCGGCCATACCAAGGTCCCGTTGATTCCGCCTGACCGGTCCGATGGCCCGCGGATCGAGAGCCGGCCCGCACTCGGTGGCTGCTGGCGCGTCACACCTTGATGCCGACCTGCTTCCAGGCGTCCTGCACGGCCTGCGCCTCGGTCTTGCCGAAGAGCGTCCTGGCCTCGGAGACCGTCAGCGTGGCGAACTGGGCGAAGGTCGAGTTCGCCTTCACTCGCCCGGAGGTCAGCGTGGCGTACCAGATCTTGCCGGCCTGCTCCCAGGCGTGCCCGCCGAGCGCGATGGCGGCGAGGTAGAACGCGTGGTTGGGAATACCGGAGTTGGTGTGCACCCCGCCGTTGTCCGAGGCGGTGTGGACGTAGCGCGACATCGTGGCCGGCTGGTCGTCCTTGCCCAGCGTCGGGTCGTCGAACGCGGTTCCCGGCGCCTTCATCGACCGCAGCGCCTCGCCCTGCACGCCGGGGGCCAGCAGGCCGGCGCCGATCAGCCAGTCGGCGTCGGACGCCTTCTGCCCGAGCTTGTACTGCTTGACCAGCGAACCGAAGACGTCGCTGACCGACTCGTTGAGCGCCCCGGCCTGGTTCAGGTAGGCGAGCCCGGCCGTGTACTGCGTGACGCCGTGGGTCAGCTCGTGGCCGATCACGTCGAGCGAGACGGTGAACCGGTTGAACAGCTCGCCGTCACCGTCGCCGAAGACCATCTGGTCGCCGTTCCAGAAGGCGTTGTCGTAGTGGTCGCCGTAGTGAACCGAGGCGATCAGCGGCAGGCCGTGGTCGTCGACCGAGTTCCGCGACAGCACCTCGGAGTAGAAGGTGTACGTCGCGCCCAGCCCGTCGTAGGCCTCGTTGACCTCGACGTCGGCGGTCGGCGCCTGGCCCTCGGTACGCACGGTGGTGCCGGGCAGGTTCTCGCTGCCCTTCTCGTCGTCGATCGTGCGGCGCAGCCCGCTGGTCGTCGGGGTCGGCTTCGGCGCCGGGGTGGGCCGGGGGCGTCGACCGCCCCAGAACTCGGTGACGAGCGCGTTGTGCACGCGGACGGTGCGCTGCGTGTTGTCCAGAGCGAGGGTCTGCAGTGCCCAGTCGCGCTGCTCGGCGGTGCCGTTGCGGATGATCCGCTCGAGCAGGTGCGGCGGGACGGCGCAGTGCCGGACTGGGGTGGGCGAGGACTGGGGGTTCACGGTCGGCTCCCAACACGGCCGACGGACGTGCGCGCGCGTTCCGCTCGCGCGTCCGTGGCCTGAGGCGGCATTGTGGGCGGGGCCAGCCACGTCGGTGCGACCGGACACCGGCCCGATGGGCTGATGCACAACGTGACCGACCTTTCCGTGTCGGCCATGCGTTGTCCAGTTGTGTCGCGGTCGGAGTGCGGACAGCCGAAAATCGTCGTCGGCGTTTCGAGTCGTCGTCGGCGGCGGCGGCGGGCGAGCGGCGCGGCTCAGCCCGGTGGCCGGCGGCGGGACACCGCGGACAGGACGAGCGGGCCGGCCCCCCGGTTGCGCAGCCACCGCGGCTCCGGCAGGTCGAGGACGAGGATCGCGCCCGTCCGGAACGTCGCGTGGGTGCCGTCGTCGCACTCGACGTCGAGCTCGCCGAGCTCCACGACGATGAGCGTGTCGACCCAGTCGGCCCGCTGGAACGCGACGGCGTCCCCGGCCGGCAGCACGACGGTACGCAGCCGCAGGTGCGGCGGGAGCCGGGTGCCGAGGAGGGACAGCTCCTGCGCGTCTGGCGTGTCCACCTCTGTGAGACAGGCCAGGACGGCGGGAATCATCGGCGCGGCCGCGACCAGGACGGTCGCGAGCGCGGTGGAGCGGTGCCGGACCGGCTGCTGCCGGGTCCTTAGCCGGCGGTGTCCCGGCGGCCGACGAGGTCCAACCAGAGCGCGTCCACCTGGGCGTGCAGCTCGGCCAGCGATCCGGAGTTGTCGAGCAGGACGTCGGCGACGGCGCGACGGTCCTCGTCGGAGGCCTGGTTGGCCATCCGGGCCTCGGCCTGGTCACGCGGGAGCCCGCGAGCCGCCAGCCGTTCCAGCCGGAGCGCTCGGGGTGCCTCGACGATGACCACGGCGTCGTAGCCCTTCGCCATCCCCGCCTCGACCAGCAGCGGGATGTCATGGACGACGACCGCCCCCGGCGGTGGGGCGCTGAACTGCCGGGCGGTCTCGTCCCGGATCAGCGGATGGGTGATGCCCTCCAGCCGACGGCGGGCCGCCGGGTCGGCGAACACGATTTTCCCGAGCTGTTCGCGGTCGAGACTGCCGTCCGGGCGCAGGATGCCAGGGCCGAAGGCCTCGGCCACCGCCGCGAGCCCGGGGGTGCCCGGCGCGACCACCTCCCTGGCGAGCTTGTCCGCGTCGATGACGATGGCGCCGTGCTCGGCCAGCCGGCTCGACACGGCGCTCTTCCCTGACCCGATCCCACCGGTAAGTCCCACCCGCACCACGACGCCGAGTCTGCCGCACCTCGCGCGCCGGCGCGCCCGTTGGGTCGGCCTGTTCGCCGGCGTCGGACCAGGCATCCTGGACGAATGGTGGGCAGGAGGCCGGCGACGGCGGCCGAGCCGGCGGGGCCGGTAGGGCCGCACCCGCCTGAGCCGAGCCCGCCTGAGCCGAGCCCGCCTGAGCCGAGCCCGCCTGAGCCGAGCCCGCCTGAGCCGAGCCCGCCTGGACCGAGCCAGCCTGAGCCGAGCCCGGCGTCGCGACGGTGGGTCGGTTGGGTCCCGCGGATCTGGCCGGTGCTGCTGCTCGCCGCGCTGTACGGCGGGGGCGCCGTCGGGCTGGCGCTGCTGCCCCGGCTGGCCCCGAGTGCCCCGCTGCTGCTCATCGCGTTGCGGCCGACCTGGTCGGTCATGCTTCTCGTCGGCGGATCCGTGCCCTTCCTGCCCGCGCTCCTGATCGCGGTGCCGCTGCGGGCGCTGGTACGGATCGCCTATTTCGGCATCGCCCGCAACGACCTGCGCTCGCTGCTGGCGCTGCGCCCGGGCGGGCGACGCGTCGTCGACGCACTGTCGCGGCGGTCCACGGAGCGCGTCCTGCTCTACGTCTGCCTGGTCAACGCCAACCCCGCGGTGGACGCGGCCCTCGGCGGCAGCGGCGTCTCCTGGCGGCGGTTCCTGAGCTTCGTGACCGCGGGCATGGCCATCCAGACGTCGGTCTACCTGCTGGCGGCCCGGGCCGTGTCGCCATGGGGCCGCACGCTCGTCACCTGGCTCGACGGCCACCTCGGCGCGGGACTCCTGCTGCTGTTCGCCGCCGGCCTGCTCCGGCTGGCCGCGCGGGCTCTCGTCGCCCGCCACCGACGCCGACGGTCCGAGCCCGGCCGGGCGGAGCTGTCGGGTTCTTGACACCCTCGAACGTTTCGTCGCCGCCGTCGCGTCCCTACTGCACTCACCGGCCACATTCGGCCGGGCAAGCAGAAGGACGCCCACGTGGATGACGACTTCATCGGGTTCGTGCGCAACCGGGGCCCAGCGCTCGGGCGGACCGCCTACCTGTTGACCGGCGACGCCGGGCGGGCCGAGGACCTCGTCCAGAGCGCGCTGCTCGCGGTCTGGCTGCGTCGCGGCAAGGTCGAGCCGGCCGGCTGGGAGGCATACACCCGGCGCACCATGATCAACCTGTCGTGCTCCTGGTGGCGACGGCGCGCGTCCGGCGAGCGGCCCGTCGCGACGATCCCCGACCAGCCCAGCCGCGAGGGCATGGCGCCGACCGACGCGGCCGACGAGCGGGCCCGGCTGGTCATGGCGCTGCGGCGGCTGCCGGCCCGGCAGCGGGCGGCGGTCGTGCTGCGCCACTACGAGGACCTCAGCGAGGCAGAGACCGCGCGGCAGCTTGGCTGCACGGTCGGGACCATCAAGAGCCTCACCTCCCGCGGGCTGGACCGCCTGCGCCTCCTTATGGCCGATCCGGCCGACGGACCGCCGCCGGACGGCGTGGCGCGGCGTGGGCCGCGCAGCTCCCAGGACGCCTACGGCCAGACCGGAGAGGCCCGATGAACGAGACGAACGACCTCGCCAGGCTGCTGCGGGCCGCGGCCACCGACATGCCCGACAACCCGTTCCGAGCCGAGGAGGTGCGGACGAGGGTTGGGCAGCACCACCGCCGGCAGCGCCGGACGGTCCTGGTCGCCGGCCTGGCGGCCGTCGCCGTCGGCGCCGTCGCGGTGGTGTTCGGGCTCGGCCTGGGCGACGACTCGGGCCCCACCACGATCGTCCCGGCCAAGACCAGCACGGCGACGCCGCCGAGTGCCCCACCGACGACCACCCCGCCCGCGCCCACCACGACCGCGCCGCCCCCGCAGGACGGGCGCGTGCACCTGTTCGGCGGGGTGTCCCTGATCCCGCCGAAAGGCTGGACGGTCAGCGCCTCCGGCGAGTCAGGTGACATGCAGGTCTGCCTGGTGCCGCCGGTCTCGCAGTACGCCGACCTGCCCTGCGACGGTGGCATCGAGCTGCAGTCCGGCAGCGTGGTCGGCCAGGAGGGAGCGCCGTTCCAGGCACACCAGCCCTGGGGCTGGTACCAGGGGTCGGGTCAGGCGCCCTGCCCGACTCCGCCGGCCGACGGGGTGAACGGCGCCGTCAACGAGATCTGGCCAGGAGCGGCGCCGGCCAGCGGCGACCCCGAGTCGGCGGGTGGCCCGTCGCTGGTCGAGCAGAGCGCCTGGACGGTGAACGGGTACACCGGCGCCTACGACAAGTGGGCTGCCCATTGCAACAACGGGTTCACGTTCTACCCGCGCAGCTGGTATCTCCCCGACGTCCCGTTCCAGGTGCTCGACGCGGTCGGTCACCCGGATGCGGACGCCCAGCTACTCGCCACGATCAAGGTCGGTTCCGACGAGTCCCGGCGGATGTTCTTCGACGACGGAGTCTCACTGATCCCGCCCAAGGGCTGGACGGTTCTGTGGGCCGTCTTCAACCCGCGCAGCGGCACGCTGGCCCCGCACGGCCGGTGGGCCTGTCTGGTGCCGGGCACGGCCTTCGCCTACCGCTCCGATGCCAGCTGCTCCGGCATCCTGATCGAGGTGGGCACCGTCACCGGCCACGCGGGGCAGCCGTTCCAGGCGCATCAGGACGACGGCTGGAGCGCCGACGCCGGGCCAGTCGGCTGCCCGCGGCGACCGCCGAACGCGAACAGCGACGGCAGCGACCCCGTCGTGTCCGGAGCCCCGGGCGACACCCGGACCGATGTTCGGGCGCCGATCGAGCAGGGTCCCCGGACCTTGGCCGGCCAGACCGCCGTCTACGACATGTGGGTCGCTCATTGCGCCGACGACGACTACACCTTCTACCCGCGCAGCTGGTACCTGCCCCGCATCCCATTCCGCGTCCTCGACTACAGCGGCAACCCCACCGTCACCGACGCCCTCCTGGCCACCATCAAGATCAGCTAACCCGCGTCCGCCCTCGGCCTGGCCGGCCCCCCCCGGCCAGGCCGAGCTGGCGGCCACCAGGCCCGGTCACTCGACGCCGGCGGCGGTCATGCCGCGTAGTTCCTTCTTCAGTTCGGCGATCTCGTCGCGCAGGCGGGCGGCCAGCTCGAACTGGAGCTCCTTGGCGGCCTCGTGCATCTGGTCGTCGAGCTGGCGGATCAGGTTGGCCAGGTCGTGGCGGGGCATTCCGGCCAGCTCCGCGGCGTAGCGGCCGACGGCATCCTGCTTGCCGCCGCGGGACTTCATCCCGGGCACCGGGGCCTTGCCGCGGGACTGGGCCCGGCCACCGCCGTACATCTCGCCGTCGGCGTTCTCCCGGACCATGTCGTCGAGGATGTCCATGACCTTCTTGCGCAGCGGCTGCGGGTCGAGGCCGTGCTTCTCGTTGTAGGCGACCTGCAGCGCGCGCCGGCGGTTCGTCTCGTCGATCGCGGTCCGCATCGACGGGGTGATCTTGTCGGCGTACATGTGGACCTGGCCGTTGACGTTACGAGCCGCGCGGCCGATGGTCTGGATCAGGGACCGTTCGGAGCGCAGGAAGCCCTCCTTGTCCGCGTCCAGGATCGACACCAGTGACACCTCGGGCAGGTCGAGGCCCTCCCGCAGCAGGTTGATGCCGACGAGGACGTCGTAGTCGCCGCGGCGCAGCTCGGTGAGCAGCTCGACCCGGCGCAGCGTGTCGACCTCGCTGTGCAGGTAGCGGACCCGGATCCCCAGCTCCAGCAGGTAGTCGGTCAGGTCCTCCGACATCTTCTTGGTCAGCGTCGTGACGAGGATCCGCTCGTCGCGCTCGGCGCGCAGCCGGATCTCGTGGATCAGGTCGTCGATCTGGCCCTTCGTCGGCTTCAGCACGATCTCGGGGTCGATCAGGCCGGTCGGCCGGATGATCTGCTCGACGACGCCGTCTGCGTTCCCCAGCTCGTACGGCCCGGGGGTGGCCGACAGGTAGACCGTCTGGCCGACCCGCTCCAGGAACTCCTCCCAGCGCAACGGCCGGTTGTCGGTCGCGGACGGCAGCCGGAAGCCGTGGTCGACGAGGTTGCGCTTGCGGGACATGTCGCCCTCGTACATGCCGCCGATCTGCGGCACCGTGTTGTGCGACTCGTCGATGACCATCAGGAAGTCGTCGGGGAAGTAGTCGAGCAGGGTGTGCGGCGCGGTGCCGGCGGCGCGGCCGTCGATGTGCCGCGAGTAGTTCTCGATGCCCGAGCAGAAGCCGACCTGGCGCATCATCTCGATGTCGTAGGTGGTCCGCATCCGCAGCCGCTGGGCCTCCAGCAGCTTGCCCTGCCCCTCCAGCTGCTCCAGCCGGGTGGCCAGCTCCTCCTCGATGCCCGCGATCGCCCGTTCCATCCGCTCCGGGCCGGCGACGTAGTGGCTGGCCGGGAAGATGAAGACCTGCTCGACCTCACGGACGATCTCGCCGGTCAGCGGGTGCAGGTAGCTGATCCGCTCGATCTCGTCGCCGAACAGTTCGATCCGGACGGCCAGCTCCTCGTAGACCGGGAACACCTCGACCGTGTCGCCGCGGACCCGGAACGTGCCCCGGTCGAACGCCAGGTCGTTGCGGGCGTACTGGACGTCCACCAGCCGGCGCAGCAGCACCTCCCGGTCGATCTCCTCGCCGACCGAGATCTTGACCATCCGGTCGATGTACTCCTGCGGGGTGCCGAGGCCGTAGATGCAGCTCACGCTGGCGACCACGATCACGTCCCGGCGGGTGAGCAGGCTCATCGTCGCCGAGTGCCGCAGCCGCTCGACCTCCTCGTTGATAGAGGAGTCCTTCTCGATGTAGGTGTCAGTCTGGGCGATGTACGCCTCAGGCTGGTAGTAGTCGTAGTACGAGACGAAGTACTCGACGGCGTTGTGCGGCAGCAGCTCGCGGAACTCGTTGGCGAGTTGGGCGGCCAGCGTCTTGTTCGGCGCCATGACCAGGGTCGGGCGCTGCAGCTCCTCGATGAGCCACGCCGTCGTCGCGGACTTGCCCGTGCCGGTCGCGCCCAGCAGCACGAGGTCCTTCTCGCCCGCCCGGATCCGCCGCGCCAGCTCCTTGATCGCGGCCGGCTGGTCACCGGACGGCTGGTAGTCGGAGACGACCTTGAACGGCGTGGCGGAGCGCTCGTTGTTGACGGTGGGTCTGTTGGCGATGGTCGGCCTGACCGTGACGGGCGTCGTGGGTCGTGGCTCCGCCGGGCGTAGCTCGGCCGGTTGTAGCTCGGCGAGTCGTTCGGACGTCGTGCTCATACGAACCAGAACACCACACCCGTCCGACAGTTTCCGCCGGGCCGCCCGGCGGCCTCGGAGCACGGCCCCGGCCGGTCGGCCGAACCTGTCGGTGGCGGGCGTCACGATGGCCGGGTGCCGGCCGAAGATCCCGGTTCGGACGGGAGGGTGAGGGGCACGACAGTCGTTGGGGGATAGGGACAGGGACGCGATGAGCGAGTCCCCGAGAGGAGCCGGACGACCATGGGCACCCAAGACGCGGGCAGCGGCCGACGACTGCCCAGGATCGTCGTGCGTCCGGGCCTGGCGGTCTCGGTGGCGATCGTCACCGCCCTGCTCGGCTGGCTGACGCTCCCGGTCACGGTCCCCAACCGGACCGGCTCCGCCTACTTCAGTGCCGGCCTGCTCGGCGCCCTGCTGCTGGTGGGCGTTCTGGTCGTGGCCGACCTCGCGCGGGCCTGGGCCGCCCGGCGCGCGGGCGTCGACGTGCACGCGATCCAGCTCGGCGCGTTCGGGAGCAGGCTCGTGCTCGGCCGGCCGCCGGTGCCCGGTGGTGGCTTCCGCCGTGGCCCCGACGAGATGGTGTGGGGGGTCGGGGCATCCGGCGTCGGCGCCGCCGAGCCGTATCCGGCGGAGCCGCCCGGCGGTGCCGCCGCTCCCGGCCCGCCAGCCCAGCAGCTGGATAAGTCCCGGTCCGACAGGCTGGACCCACGGGCCGACGCGGCGATCGCCCGCGCCGGGCTGCTGACCACCTTGCTGCTCGGCGGCGCGCTGACCGCGCTCGGTGTGTTCGCGCCCGGCGGCACGTTCGCGCTCGCGGCGAGGGTCGGGCTGTGGGTCGGCACGTTCACCCTGCTGATCACGCTGGTCGACCTGCTGCCCTCGCCACGTACTCCGGGCGGGCGGGTCCTCGCCGCCTTCGTGCTGCGGCGCGGCGGCGATCCCCGCCGGGCCGCGGCCGTGGTCGCCCAGACCGGCGTGATCGTGGGCTGGGTGCTGCTCGCCGTCGGCGTCGCGGCCTGCTTCCTGGTCGGTTTCGTCGGGCTGTGGGCGGTGCTGCTCGGCTGGATGGCGCTCGCGTCCTCCCGGCTGGAGCAGGCGCGCCAGCGGGCCGGCACGGCGCTGGAGGGTGTGTTCATCCGGGACGTCATGGCGCCGCCGCCCCCCAGGCTGCTGTCGTGGCAGACCGTCGACGCCGCGCTCGCCGAGGTGGTCCGGCCGGGGGCGCTCGTGGCGCCCGTGTTCACGGTCCACGAGGACGACATGCTGACCGGCGTGGCGCTGGCCCGAGCCCTGGCCGCGGTGCCGCTGGACGACCGGGACCTGGCCCGGGTCAGCCGGGTCACGATCCCGCTGTCGGCGGTCCCGACCGCGCGCCCCGACGAGCCGCTGGCCGTCGTCGCGCCGCGGCTGGCCGCGCGCCCGGCCGCCGGCTGCGTCCTCGTGCTGGACGAGGACCAGCGCGACGCGGCCGGCGGCCCGCGCATCGTCGGCCTCGTCGGGCCGCTGGAGATCCGCCGCGCCCTCGAGACCGCGCCTGCCCGCGGCCGCGCGGTCGTCGCGGGCTTCAGTCGCCCCCACCCCCCGGGCCGCTGACCCGCGCTGGCGGCGCTAGGAACGGGGGCTCGGCGCGGGGAAGGTGGCGAAGGCCTCGCGCCACTGGATCGGGATGTCCGTGAGTTCCGCGTGGCCGATCCGGTCCCAGCGGAACCAGCGCGGCGCGTCCTTGTCCAGGCTCCAGGCCAGCAGGTACCAGCTGCCCCGGGCGTAGGCGAACGCATGCGGCTCGACCCGGCGGTGGCTCGGCCGCCCAGCGGCGTCGACGTAGTCGATCGTGACGGCGACGCCACCGCGCATCGCGTCCTCGATGACGGGCGTCGCCGCTGACCGGGGCAGGCCGTCCGGGCGCGTCCACACCTGGGCCGCCCGCTCGACGACCCGTTCCTGCCCCGCCGGCCCGAGCGCGGTGAGCACCTTGTGCAGCGCGGCCCGCGCGGCGTCGGCCAGCGGCCCGTCAGACATCGCGACCAGGGCGACCGCGACGGCCGCCGCCTCGTCCTCGGTGAACTCGACCGCCGGCGGCGAACCACTCGCCGGCGGCTCGGCCGGGCCCTCCGGCGGGTGCGGTCGCGCTCGCGACCCGGCCGTGCTCATACCGCCACGTTCCCACCTCGGCGCCGAGAAAGGGCCAGAAGCCCGGACTTGACCCGCCGGTGGCCTGAGCTACCAGCCGCGGGCTCGCCACTCCGCCAGGTGCGGGCGCTCGTGGCCCAGGGTTGAGTCCTTGCCATGGCCGGGGTAGATCCAGGTTTTGTCCGGAAGCGGGCCGAAGACCTTGGCTTCCAGGCCGTCCATCAGGGAGGCGAAGGCGGCCGCGTCGTTGCGGGTGTTGCCTGGGCCGCCGGGGAAGAGGCAGTCGCCGGTGAACAGGTGCGGCGCGGCCGGGTCGGCGTCGTGAAGCAGGGCGATCGAGCCCGGGGTGTGGCCGACGAGGTGGATCGCGCGCAGGGTGACCTGGCCGACGCGGATCTCCTCGCCGTCGCCCAGCAGGGTCGCCGTCGGGACCGGGATCGCCGGGGCGTCGTCCGGGTGCGCGACAGTCGTGGCGCCGGTCGCGGCCACGACGTCCGCCAGGGCCTGGACGTGGTCCGGGTGGCGGTGGGTCGTGACCACGGTCGCCAGGCCCTCGTCGCCGATGACCCGCAGCAGGGTGTCCGGCTCGTTGGCGGCGTCGATGAGCAGTTGCTCGCCGGTCGCGGAGCAGCGCAGCAGGTAGCAGTTGTTGTCGAAGGGACCGACCGCGACCTTCGTGACCGTCAGACCGGGCAGCTGCCGGACGTCGGCCGGCCCGCCCACCGTGACGTCGCCCGTGTACTCGCGCACGCTCATCGTTCGCCCTCCGGCCTGCCGGTCCCGGTTCTCGTCCCCGCCATTCTTCCCGCCTGGCCAGGGCTTGGTGCCGGGACCCGGCAGACTTCGCCGGCGGGCCCGCCGGTCAGCCCAACGAAGCGGCGCCGGCGCCAGGTCCCGGCCCGGCGTCCAGCGCCGCGAGCCTGCGCCGGGTCGACGCCGGGACCGCCCGCCATCGTGACCGCACCGCCGGCTCCCAGCCCGGCCACAGCGTCCCCTGGAGCATCCCGACCAGGATCTGGACGCCGCGGGTGGCGTCTGGCCACCGGCCGGTGACCAGCTTGCGGGCGACGAGCAGGACCAGCTGCGCCGCGTGCACCAGCAGCCAGCCGCGGCCGGTGGAGCCGCGGTGGCGGCGGGCGTATGGCACGGCCGCGCGGCCCAGCTCGCGCTGTAGCTCGGTGGCCCGCCCGGCGGTGGCGCCGCCGGTGTGGCACACCGGCCAGGCGCCGTCGCACCAGCCGATCCGGCCGCCGGCGGCGAGCAGCCGGGCGAACAGGTCGGTCTCCTCGTAGTAGAGCCAGAACGTCGGGTCGAACCCGCCGATCCGCAGGAACATGTCGGTTCGGATCGCGAAGAACGCGCCGACCGGATAGCGCAGCGCCGGCCAGCGGGCAATGGCCGCGGCTTCGCCACGCATCGCGGTGAACGCGCTGGTCCGTCTGTTCGGCAGCACCGCGGTCGAACGACCGGGACCGCCATCATCCGTGCACACCCCAAATCCGAGCACGTCAACATCGGCTGGCGCCTGCGCGAGAAGTTTCGGCAGCATTTCCCGGGTGTCATCGGGGATGGTCACGTCACTGTTCACGACGAGGACCCAGTCGGGTCGCCCGACCTGTTCGGGCTCGTCGTCGAGCGTGTGTCGGACGGCGAGGTTGACGGCGGTGCCATAGCCGATGTTGCCGTGGCCCTGGTAGACGCGCACGCCTTCGGGGGCGTCGTGGTGTGAGTGGCCAGGCTGGTTCTCGACCAGGGCGACCTGGCAGCCCGCCAGGCCGGCGAGCGTGGCGAGGAGTCCGGACAGGTGTGGCGAGCCGCCGTGCGAGACGACCACGGCGAGGAGGATGTGCATGATGTCCGCTCTTCGGGGCGCGGGCCGGGCCCGCGCTTCATCGGATAAAGACGGCTGACGGGCCGTCCCGCGCCACCGTAGCCAGACGATCCGGACGTGCCCAAGTAATGCGAACCGGCGAGTCGCGGCGCAACAGGTGTTGCCACCCACCGCATGATCGTGGAATTCGCTCCGCGAGTCGCGGCGCAACAGGTGTTGCCACCCGCCGCGCATGATCGTGGAATTCGCTGGTTTACACAAAGGCCTTCCCGGGGCCTCGCCGGGGTAATTCCGCGCTGGGTCGATCGGCATCCCCGAAGCTGGGCGGGTGATGACGCGGGCGGATTCCGGCCCGTGCCGACGCCGCGCTCCCGGCGCGACCGGACGGCGCCGTGGCATCCAGTGGCCCCGAACCGCCCCTCCCCGGGACCGGTCGCTGGTGCTCGCTACTATCGAACGAGCGTTCGGCGAAGCCCAGGGGTAGCGGGTGGCGCCACCGCCCGAGAACTGCCCGACCGAGAAGTGTCAGACCCCATCCGTACGGTGGGACTACCGCTGCGCGGACAGGGGTTGTTCGATCACGGGTGCGCCGCGCGACGGTCAGCGCGGGACGAGGTCTGAGCGGTGCCCGCGGGGTCCGGCGGACGTCGGCCTGCGGGCGGGGCCAGTCGCGTCCCGAGGACCGACCCAGGGCTCAGTTGGCCGTCGGAGTCCGCGCCGCGGCGCCAGGAGCGATACAGAACCGACAGGACGTGAGGAAACCCAGATGACGGACCGGCTCGTCGTACGGGGCGCGCGCGAGCACAACCTGCGGGACGTGGACCTCGACCTGCCACGCGACGGACTGATCGTCTTCACGGGGCTGTCGGGCTCCGGGAAGTCCAGCCTGGCGTTCGACACGATCTTCGCCGAGGGGCAGCGCCGCTACGTCGAGTCGCTCTCGGCCTATGCGCGCCAGTTCCTGGGCCAGATGGACAAGCCCGACGTCGACTTCATCGAGGGCCTGTCCCCGGCGGTCTCGATCGACCAGAAGTCCACCAACCGCAACCCGCGCTCGACGGTCGGGACGATCACCGAGGTCTACGACTACCTGCGGCTGCTGTTCGCCAGGGCGGGCCGGCCGCACTGCCCCAAGTGCGGTCGGCCGATCTCCCGGCAGACCCCGCAGCAGATCGTCGACCGGCTGATGGAGCTGCCCGAGGGCACCCGGTTCCAGGTGCTCGCGCCGATGATCCGCGGCCGCAAGGGCGAGTACGTCGACCTGTTCGGCGAGCTCCAGACCTCCGGCTTCGCCCGTGCCCGGGTAGACGGGACGGTCATCCAGCTCACCGACCCGCCGAAGCTGGAGAAGCAGAAGAAGCACACGATCGAGGTCGTCGTCGACCGGCTCGCGATCAAGGAGTCGGCCAAGCGCCGGCTGACCGACTCGGTCGAGACCGCGCTGCGCCTGGGCAACGGCCTGGTGCTCGTCGACTTCGTCGACCGGGACCCCAAGGACGAGGACCGCGAGCGGATGTACTCCGAGCACCTCGCCTGCATGTTCGACGACCTGTCGTTCGAGGAGCTCGAGCCGCGGTCGTTCTCGTTCAACACGCCCTACGGCGCCTGCCCCGAGTGCACCGGCCTAGGCACCCGCAAGGAGGTCGACCCGGAGCTCGTCGTCACCGACCCGACGCTGTCGCTGGCCGAGGGCGCGATCGGCCCCTGGTCGGGTGGGCACAACAAGGAGTACTTCGAGCGGCTGCTGAGCGCGCTCGCCGAGGACCTGCACTTCAAGATGGACACCCCGTGGGAGGGGCTGCCCGAGCGGGCCCGCAAGGCGGTGCTGCACGGCAGCGGCGAGACCGAGATCCACGTCGGGTACACCAACCGGTACGGCCGCAAGCGCTCGTACTACACGGCCTTCGAGGGCGTGATCCCGTTCCTGGAGCGCCGGCAGCGCGAGGCCGAGTCGGACACGAGCCGCGAGCGCTACGAGGGCTACATGCGGGACGTGCCCTGCCCGGGGTGCCGGGGCGCGCGGCTGAAGCCGGAGACGCTCGCCGTCACCGTCGGCGGGCACTCGATCGCCGAGGTCGCGGGTCTGTCGATCCGCGAGTGCGCCGAGTTCCTGGCGACGCTGGAGCTGACGGAGCGCGAGCAGTCGATCGCCGGCCGGGTGCTCAAGGAGATCGACGCGCGGCTGGCGTTCCTGCTCGACGTCGGGCTGGACTACCTCTCGCTCGACCGGTCGGCCGGGACGCTCGCAGGCGGGGAGGCGCAGCGGATCCGGCTGGCGACCCAGATCGGCTCGGGCCTCGTCGGCGTGCTCTACGTCCTCGACGAGCCGTCGATCGGCCTGCACCAGCGGGACAACCGCCGCCTGATCCGCACGCTGGTCCGGCTGCGCGACCTGGGCAACACGCTGATCGTCGTCGAGCACGACGAGGACACGATCCTGGCGTCCGACTGGGTCGTCGACATCGGCCCCGGAGCCGGCGAGCACGGCGGGCGGGTCGTCGTCTCCGGGCCGGTCTCCGAGCTGCTGGCCAGCGAGGAGTCGTTGACCGGCGCGTACCTGTCCGGGCGGCGCTCGATCGCCGTGCCCGCGGTCCGCCGGCCGATCACTAAGAGCAAGATGCTCACGGTTCACGGCGCCCGGGAGCACAACCTGCGCGACGTCACCGTGTCGTTCCCGCTCGGCTGCCTGGTCGCGGTGACCGGCGTGTCCGGTTCGGGCAAGTCGACGCTGGTCAACGACATCCTGGCCGCGGTGCTGGCGAACAAGCTCAACGGTGCCCGCGAGGTCCCCGGCCGGCACCGGACCGTCTCCGGCCTCGACCACCTCGACAAGGTCGTCCGCGTCGACCAGTCGCCGATCGGGCGCACCCCGCGCTCGAACCCGGCGACCTACACCGGCGTGTTCGACCACATCCGGCGGCTGTTCGCCGAGACCACCGAGGCGAAGGTCCGCGGCTACCTGCCGGGCCGGTTCTCGTTCAACGTCAAGGGCGGCCGCTGCGAGGCGTGCTCCGGCGACGGCACGATCAAGATCGAGATGAACTTCCTGCCGGATGTCTACGTCCCCTGCGAGGTCTGCGCCGGCGCCCGGTACAACCGCGAGACGCTGGAAGTCCACTACAAGCAGAAGAACATCGCCGAGGTCCTCGACATGCCGATCGAGGAGGCCGCGGAGTTCTTCGCCGCCGTCCCGGCCATCGCCCGCCACCTGCGGACCCTCGACGAGGTCGGGCTCGGCTACGTCCGGCTCGGCCAGTCGGCGCCGACGCTGTCCGGCGGCGAGGCGCAGCGGGTGAAGCTCGCCTCCGAGCTGCAGCGCCGGTCCACCGGCCGCACCGTCTACGTCCTCGACGAGCCGACCACCGGCCTGCACTTCGAGGACATCCGAAAGCTGCTCGGCGTGCTCGGGCGCCTCGTCGATGCGGGTAACACGATCCTCGTCATCGAGCACAACCTCGACGTCATCAAGACCGCCGACTGGATCGTCGACCTGGGGCCCGAGGGTGGCAGCGGCGGCGGCCGGGTCGTCGCCGAGGGGCCGCCGGAGGCCGTCGCCGCGAACCAGGCAAGCCATACGGGGGTCTTCCTGCGCGAGATCTTCGAGGGGCGGGCCGAGAAGTCGGCGCACGCCGACGCGGCCGTCCTCACCGCCACCATCGGAGCAGCCTGAGCCTGACCGCACACCGGTCGGCGGGTGGTGCTTTCCGGGTAGTGGTCGGCGCGGGATTCTGACTGGGTGGACGAAGAGGCGGGACCGCGGCGCGGTGGCGTGCTGCCTGCGGACGGTCTGGTCGGGCGCGGGCGGGAGGTCGCGGCCCTGCGCGGGTGGCTGGACGAGGCGCGGGGCGGGGCCGGACGGCTGGTGCTGTGCGCGGGCGAGCCGGGGATCGGGAAGACGCGGCTGGCGCGGGAGTTCGCCGGCATGGCGCTGGCCGACGGCTGCGCGGTCGCGTGGGGGCGTTGCGTCGAGGCCGCCGGGGCGCCGGCGTTCTGGCCGTGGCGGCAGGCACTGCGTTCGCTCGGCGTCGACCCGGATTCGGTGCTTGCCGGTGGTTCCGCTGGTCCGGGCGGCGAAGCGGCGCCCGAGGATCGGTTCAGGGTGTTCGACGGGGTGGCCGACGCCATCGGCACCGTCGCCGCGCAGCGAGGCCTGGTGGTCATCCTCGACGACATCCACTGGGCCGATGAGCCGTCGCTGCTCGTTCTTCGTCATCTCGCGGACCAGGTCGCCGATGCCGCGCTGGTCGTCTTCGCCGCGTTCCGGGACCGGGAGCCTTCCGGCGTGCTGGCCAGGGTGCTGCCGGACCTGCTGCGTTCGCCGGCCGCGGCGCGCCTGGACCTGCGTGGGTTCGACCTGGCCGAGGTCCGAGACCAGCTACGGCGGATGGCCGACCCGCAGCTGCCTGACGCGCCCGCGCCCGCGCCCAGTCCGCCCGTCGAGCCCGGCAGCGACCGGCCACCTGGCGCAGACGAGACGGCGCGGGTGGTGCTCGGGGTCACGGCCGGGAACCCGCTGTTCGTGCGGGAGATCGGGCGGGCGGTCGCCGACGGGACCTGGCGGCCGGACCGGCCGCCGCGCAGCGTGCTCGACGTCGTCGCCGCCCGGCTCGAACGGGTCGGCCCCGGCTGCCGGCAGCTGGTGCAGGCGGCAGCCATCGTCGGGCGGCGCTTCGGGATCGGGCTGGTCGCCGCAGTGCTCGCCGAGCCCGTCGACGAGTGCCTGACGCTTGCGGACGAGGGGGTCGGGCACGGCCTGCTCGACCGGCTGGGCGCGGGCGAGTTCCAGTTCACCCACGCGCTGACCAGGGACGCCGTCGAGGCATCGCTCGCCGGCGCGGCGACGGCCGCCCTGCACCGCGCGACCGCGTCCGTGCTCGCGGACCGGTTCGCGGACGACCTCTCCGACCATCTTTCCGACATCGCGCGGCACTGGGCGCAGCTCGCCCCGTATGGCCCGGCGGAGGCGGCGACGGCGCGGGCCTGGTCGGCGCGGGCAGCCGAGGAGGCGGTGCGCCGGCTCGCCTACGCGGAGGGCGTCCGGCTCTACCGGGCCGCGCTGGCGTTCGACCGGGGCGCGATCGCCGGCGCCGAACGATGCCGACTGCTGGTCGTACTCGGCAGGGCCGCCTACCTGGCCGGCGACCTGGCGGGCTGCGTCGACGCGGCGACGCTCGCGGCCGAGGCTGGGCGGGCGGCTGGGAGCCCCGAGCTGGTCGCCGAAGCGGCGCTGGTGCTGGAGGCGGCACCGGCCCAGGGCGTCAACGCGGTCGCCGACCGGCTATGTGAGGAGGCGCTCGCCGGCCTGGCGGCGTCGGTTGCCTCCCCGGTCCCCAGATCGGCCGGGGACGGCGAGGCGGCGCGCCGGACGTCGGCACTGCGGGCCCGGCTGCTGGCGCAGCGCGCCCACCTGGCGTTCTACAGCGGCGCGCAGGACCGGTTGGACGACCTGAGCGCCGCGGCGCTCGCGCAGGCCCGCGCGTCGGGCGACGACCACGCGCTTGGCGACGCGCTGCGCGCCCGGCAGGAGGCCTGCCCCGGGCCGGCCGGCCGCGCCGAACGCCTCGAGATCGCGAGCGAGATGCTCGCTCTGGCCAGGCGGACAGGCGGCGCCCGGTCCGCGATGTGGGGCGAGCTGTGGCGGATCGAGGCGCTGCTGGAGAGCGGACTCGCCTCGGCCGCGGCCGAGGAGCTCACCGGGCTGCGCGCCGCCGTCGAGCGGGTGGGTGGGCCCGTCAGCGCCTGGCACCTGGACCGGGCCACCGCCTGCGTCGCCCAGACCCAGGGGCGCTACGGTGAGGCGCAGACCGCGGCCCGGCGGGGGTTCGACCGGATGCGCGCGGTCGAACCGGCACCGGCCGGCGGGGCCTACATGGCCATGCTGTGCGCGCTCGCGGGCCACGTCGGCCTGAGCGCGGACGCCGAGCGGTTCGCCCGCGAGCCGTTCGACGGCCCGCCCCGGTTCCGGACCATGGCGCCGCTCACGCGGGCCGTCCTGTTCGTGTTCGCCGGGTTCCCGGAGGACGCGGCGGCCGCCTACCGGCTGGCCGGCCCCCCCGATTCGTGGTCGCTGCCGGCGTTCTTCGTCCTCCCCGGGCACGTGTCGGCGGTGCTGGCGGCCGCCGGCCTGGTCACCGCGGGGCTCGGCCGGCCCGACGAGCTCGCGGAGCTGCTCCGCCGGCTCTCGGCGTTCCGGGGCGAGCACGTGATCGGCGGCGGGGTCGCCTACCTGGGGCCGACGGAGCTGGCGCTCGGGCGCGGCGCGCTCGCGCTCGGCCTGCTCGACGGGGCGCGGGCCGGCGAGGGCTCGCTGGACACGGCCGTTGACGACCTGGCCGTCGCCGCGGATCGGGCCGACCGGGCCGGAGCGCCCGGCTTCGCTGCCGAGTCGCGTTACCACCTGGCCACCGCGCTGCTCGCCCGCGCCGCGCACGGCGACCGGGAGCGAGCCGTGGCTGCCGCCCGGGACGCCGACCGGGTCGCGCGAGCCCTCGGCATGACGGCGTACCTCGACCGCACGGCGGCGCTCGTCGGCGAGCTCGGCGACGGCGCGGCGCGGGACCTGCGCGCCGGCGTGCTCAGCCCGCGGGAGGAGGAGGTCGCCCGGCTGGTCGCCGACGGGTTGACCAACCGCCAGATCGCCGCCCGGCTCGTCATCTCGGAGCGCACCGCGCAGAACCACGTCCAGCACATCCTGACCAAGCTCGGCTTCAGCGCCCGCAGCCAGATCGCCACCTGGGTCGTGCGCGCGGCCGGCTGATGCCGCGGGCGCGGGTGAGTATGCGCGATGAGTAGTTCGGCGGATGGCGGCCGGGCGTGGCCCTCCTAATCTTCCCGTTGTCGGCTCCGGTCGCGGAGCCTTCAGGACCCAACGGGAATGTGGAGGAAAAGAAATGCAGTGGATTACCGTCGCCGTGCCGCCGTTCGCCAGCCTCGAGCAGGCCGATGCGGTGTTCGCCCAGCAGGACCCGACGCCCGACGGGCTCGTGGCGCGTTACGCCGGCACGGCGGCTGACGGCAGGATTCGTATCGTCGCCCTCTGGGAGTCCAAGGCACATGCCGACCGATTCTTCGCGAACACCCTCGGCCCCGCCCTCGCGCGCGCCCTCGGTCCCGAGCCGGCGGGCCTGCCGGAGGTCATCGGCATCGAGGTCGCCCGCTCGTACGTCCGCCAGCCGGTCGCCTGAGAGATGAAGCCGGCGCGGTAGGGAGGGCGTTGTGCGGATTCGACCGCGGCGATCTCTAATCTCCTGGGGTGTCCTGCTGCTGGCCGCGACCATGGCTGTCATCCCGGGTGGCGCGGCGAAGGCCGCGCCACCCGACAGCCTGCCCCAGTGGCTGTCCGGGCGCAGCGGAGACTTCAACGGTGACGGGCTCGACGACCTGATCACCTTCACCCGCGGCCCGGAGGCCGACGTGTGGGTCGCGCTGAACGGTGGTGGCGGGTTCGGGCCGGCTGAGAAGTGGCATGACAACTTCGCGGTCGGCACGGAGACGCCACTCGTCGGCGACTTCAACGGCGACGGCCGGGACGACATCGTCACCTTCACCTGCGGCAGCGGGATCTGGGTGGCGCTGAACATCCGGCTGCCGCGGCTTCAGCCGGCAGTTCGGACCTTCGGTGTGGCCGAGCGGTGGAGCGACAGCCTTGGCTGCTCCGACTACGTCGTCGGCGACTTCAACGGCGACGGCCGCGACGACATCGCCTATTTCGGGTCGTCTGGGGGCGGAACGTTGGTGGCGCTCAGCACCGGCGCGGGGTTCGGAGCCGCGGTGGAGTGGAACGCCTACGTGCCGGGCGCGCCGATCGAGGCGGGTGACGTCGACGGCGACGGGATGGACGACCTCGTTGGTTTCGACACCGCCGGCAACGTGTGGGTGGCGCCGAGCAGGGTGTACTGGACGTCGCGGACCGGCCTCGTCCGGTACTTCGACGGGCCGTTCCTGCGTTACCAGCTGGAGCCGGCGACCTCGGACCACCGGACGGACCTGGTGGGCGACTTCGACGGCGACGGGCGCGACGACTTCGCCGACGTCCGCCAGTTGCCGGACGGCTCCGCCGACGCCGCGGTCATGCTCAGCGACGGCACCGGTTTCGTGGCCGGAGGACCCCTGACGAACCTCGAGCTCGGCACGGCCCTGTTCGGCGTCGGAAGGTTCTACGCGCCGGGCCGGGACGACCTGGTGATGTACACCGGCGTCTATTCCACAACGGACACCCGGGTCTTCACCGCCCGCAGCATCACCCTGCCGCCGCCGTTCCCGACGGGCGTCGGCTTCCTTTCGCCGGAGCGGCGCAGCGACTACTTCGCGGTCTATCACCAGGTCCCCATGGGGGCGACGTTCTGCTGCGGGCACGGCTGACTCGCCACCCCGGGCCTCGGCGACCCGACGGCTAGCCGGCCGCCAGCGCGGCGAGGGCGGTGGAGACGAGGTGGCGCAGGAGGTCCGGGTGCGTCCCCTGGTAGCGGGCCAGGAAGTCGGCGGGAGGCAGCAGGACGCGCCCGGCTGACTCGTGGCCGCCCGTCCAGGCGTGCAGGCGGTGGACCCGGGCCCCGTAGATGAGCATGTAGGTCAGGTCCTCGGGCCCGAAGTAGTCCGACTCGACGACCTCGACGAGGACGAGGTCGGCCAGCTCGGCCCTGACCTCCTCCCACGTCTCCCGGCGGGCGGTCTGCTCGGGCGAGCCGTCACCGCGCTGGACGTGGCCGCCGGGCAGGTCGACGCCGCGGGCGAGGTCCGCGAGCAGCAGCGTGCCGTCGTCGGTCACCGCGACGACCGCCGCGCTGGTCACCGCCTCGAACGCGGGCATGGCGGACGGTCCCAGGCAGGTGAGCCTTGACCCGATGCCCTCTCGGCGCGGGGTCGGCCGACGGTCCTCGTGTGCATCCTGGGCGGTCGCGTCTGTCATCCAACTCACCCTCGCCGCTGCCGGGCGGGTCAGGCGCGGAGCAGGTCGTCGAGGACGGCGTCGAGCTCGCGCTCGGGGTGCTCCTGGCCGGCGGGGACGAGCCGCTCGGTCCGCTCCAGGAAGGCGCGCAGGGACTCGGCCTCGAGGACGACGGTCGAGCGGCGGTCGCCGTCCGTCAGCTCGAGGGTGACCTCGGCGTTGCCCGGGGCGGGGGTGAAACGCACGTCGCCGTCGCCGGTCGGTGCGTCCAGGCCGGCGCGCAGCGAATCCCGGGGGGCTACCCAGTTGCCCTGCGGCAGTGCCGGGTGGTCCGGGCGGGACACGAGGGCGAGGCTGACCGCCAACGGGTCGCAGGCACGCCAGGTGACAACGAGGACGGTGACCCGACCGCTCGTCGACGCGTCGTCGAGAACGAACTCGGTAGTGACGTCCAGACCCTGCACGGGTGGGTCCCTCCCTCGTGTTCCTACCCAGGCCGGCGCGCCGTTGTCTCCCAGCTCCTGAGTTTCCGAGTTGCTGAGTCGAGGGTCGCAGCGTCGGGTCCCAGGTGCCAGTTGGGGTGTCGAAGACCCCGCGACTGCCGGCGCTGACTCGCTGTCTGCTGCGGCTGCGTGTGCGCGCGGAAACGGTCGGTGCTTCCGGTGCGCCCGCCTGTGCTTGCGGTGAACAGGTGGAGAGCGTGGAACGGCTCCGTTGCCTGGCACGCCGTCGTGTCGAGGTGCGGTCCTGCGGAGAAGCCTGGCGCCGGCGGCGCAGGTGGCCTTGGCGCCGTGGCGGGTGGTGCAGGTGGTACCGACTCGCTGGTGGTGTCGTTGGCAGGTCGTGCGGACTGACGAGGTGGTGCTGTTGGCAGGTGCTGCCGAGTTCGCGGACGGTTCGGTGGCAGGTTCGGACCGGACGCGCGATGCGCACTCGCGCAAGCACGCTACGTCCAAGGTTAAGGGGTGGCAGGCCTTCGCGGGCGGGCGGGTCCGCTAACAGACAGGGAAAAACAGGCACGGAGGCGCCGTCTTCCGAGGCGGGTCCGCCGGCCGCGCGCGGCCGGCCGGGCTGTCTGCCTGGGGAATCGGCCCGAGCCCCGGGGCGAGGGGTTCCGCGTGGCTGTGACAGCCGGGTAAAAGGTCGTGGCGCCGGGGCGGCTCGCGGACCACTCCGGTGCCTGACAGGACACGGTGAGGACACGGAGTACCTCGGTTCGGGGGCACCCCGTGACGAGCGCCAACGCTCTGCGTGATGGAATGGTTACGTGCAGGCGCTGTCTGACCGTGACGCTGACGGCCGTAGGCTCGACCTATGGCTGATCCGGCGTCCTACCGGCCCGCGCCGGGCTCGATTCCCGAGACCCCGGGCGTATACCGGTTCCGGGACCCCCATGGCCGCGTGCTCTACGTCGGCAAGGCCAAGAACCTGCGCGCCCGCCTCAACAACTACTTCACCGACGTCTTCGCCCTGCACCCTCGTACCCGCACGATGGTCACCACGGCGAGCTCGGTCGAGTGGACCGTCGTGTCCACCGAGGTCGAGGCCCTCGCGCTGGAGTACACCTGGATCAAGGAGTACGACCCGCGCTTCAACGTGCGCTACCGCGACGACAAGAGCTATCCGAGTCTCGCGGTGACGCTGCAGGAGGAGTTCCCGCGGCTCCAGGTCATGCGCGGGCCGAAGCGCAAGGGCGTGCGCTACTTCGGGCCGTACGCGCACGCGTGGGCGATCCGCGAGACGCTGGACCTGCTGCTGCGGGTGTTCCCCGCGCGCACCTGCTCCACCGGCGTCTTCAAGCGGGCCGGTCAGGTCGGCCGGCCGTGCCTGCTGGGCTACATCGACCGCTGCAGCGCGCCCTGCGTCGGGCGGGTCACTCCGGACGAGCACCGTCAGATCGTCGAGGACTTCTGCGACTTCATGGCGGGCCAGACCGGCCGGTTCCTGCGCCGGCTGGAAGACGAGATGCGTACGGCCGCCGACGCCCAGGACTACGAGCGGGCGGCCCGGCTGCGCGACGACGCCGGCGCGCTGCGCCGGGCGATGGAGAAGCAGGCCGTCGTGCTGGCGGACGGCACCGACGCCGACGTCGTGGCCTTCGCGCAGGACGAGCTGGAGGCGGCCGTCCAGGTCTTCTACGTGCGCGGCGGCCGGGTCCGCGGCCAGCGCGGCTGGGTCGTAGACAAGCTCGCCGACGTCAGCACCGCCGACCTGGTCGAGCAGTTCCTCACCCAGGAGTATTTGGGCGACAAGGACCTGGGCGACGTCGAGCTCGGCGACCTGGACCCGGGCCGTCCGGGCCCCGGGGCGGCGGCTCCGCAAGTCGAGGCGGCCGCCGCCGAGGACGCCGCCGACGTGCTCCGCCGCGGCCGCCCGTCGCGGGCCGCCGCCGCGCCGGACGCCGTGCGTGGCGTGGGCGGCCGGCACGCGGACATCCCCCGCGAGGTGCTCGTCCCCGAGCTGCCCACCGACTCCGACGCCGTCAGCGAGCTGCTCGCCCGGTACCGCGGCGGGCGGGTCGAGGTGCGGGTACCGCAGCGGGGCGACAAGCGCACCCTGATGGAGACGGTCGAGCGCAACGCCAAGCAGGCGCTCGTCCTGCACCGCACGAAGCGGGCCAGTGACCTGACCGCCCGCAGCCTGGCGCTTGCCGAGCTGCAGGAGACGCTCGGCCTCGCCGAGGCTCCGCTGCGGATCGAGTGCTTCGACGTCTCGCACACCCAGGGCCAGGACGTCGTCGCCAGCATGGTGGTCTTCGAGGACGGCATCGCCCGCAAGTCCGAGTACCGCCGGTTCACCATCCGGGGCGCCGCGCGCCGGGACGGGAACGAGCAGGACGACACGGCGAGCATGTACGAGACCGTCAGCCGCCGATTCTCCCGGTACCTGGCCGAGCTGTCCCGCACCGGGGAGCTGCCCGGCACCGACCAGGACGCGCCCGCGGACGGGAGTGCCGACGCGGCGGCGGAAGCCGAGGCGCCGATCGGCCCCGAGCCGCTGGTCGTCGACGGCAGGCCGCGCCGGTTCGCCTACCCGCCGAACCTCGTCGTCGTCGACGGCGGCCCGCCGCAGGTCGCCGCGGCGGCCAGGGCGCTGGCCGACCTGGGGATCGACGCGGGGCCCGGTGGCGTCGCGCTCTGCGGACTGGCCAAGCGGCTGGAAGAGGTGTGGCTGCCGGACGACCCGGACCCGGTCATCCTGCCGCGGACCAGTGAGGCGCTCTACCTGCTGCAGCGGGTCCGCGACGAGGCGCACCGGTTCGCGATCACCTTCCACCGGCAGAAGCGGTCGGCCTCGATGACGTCGTCGCTGTTGGACGGCGTCCCCGGGCTCGGCGACACCCGGCGCAAGGCGCTGCTGAAGACGTTCGGCTCGGTGGCGAAGCTACGGGCGGCGAGCGCGGAGGAGATCTCGACCGTGCCGGGGATCGGTCCGCGGACCGCCGCGGCGATCGTGGCCGCGTTGGCGACGAGCGGGCCGGGCGCCCCCGGCGCGCCGGCACCCGCCGTCGACCCGCTGACCGGCGAGATCCTCGAGACGCCGTCCGGAGCGGCGCCGCCCACGGCACCGGGAGGTCCCGCCGAGCGGCGCCCGACCGCGGCCGGGCGGCCGAAATCGGCCGGGAAGGCAACGTCTACGGGGAGCAGAGCGTCGGTTCCGGATGCGGGAGCGCCGGCGCCCACCGGCGCGGCCGCCGGTTCCGGCCCGGTGGACGGGGCCTCCAGAGTCGACGGGGCTTCCAGAACCAATGGAGAACACGCGGTGACAAGGGGGAACACGTCATGACCAGCACCGCGACCAGTGCCTCGACGCTGGATCTCGCGATCATCACCGGACTGTCGGGGGCCGGCCGCAGCACCGCGGCCAAGTGCCTGGAGGACCTCGGCTGGTTCGTCGTCGACAACCTGCCGCCCGCGCTGCTCTCGACGATGGCCGAGCTCGGCCGTCGCTCCGGCGGCGGCGTGAGCCGGATCGCCGTCGTCGTCGACGTCCGCGGCGGGGCGTTCTTCGCCGATCTGCGGGCGGCGATCGACGCGCTCGACGCCGGCGGGATGCGGCCGCGGGTGCTGTTCCTGGAGGCGAGCGACGACGCGCTGATCCGCCGGTTCGACCACGTCCGCCGGCCGCACCCGCTGCAGGGCGCGGACCGGGTCGTCGACGGGATCAGCCGGGAGCGGACCCAGCTCGCCGAGCTGAGGGGCGAGGCCGACCTGGTGCTCGACACCACCGACCTCAACGTCCACGAGCTGCGATCGAAGATCGACGCGGCGTTCGGCCAGCCGGGCGGCAACCGGCTCAACGCCACCGTCGTCTCGTTCGGCTACCGCTACGGCCTGCCGCTGGACGCGGACCTGGTCGCCGACTGCCGGTTCCTGGCCAACCCGCACTGGGTCGAGGCGCTGCGGCCGTTCACCGGCCGGGACCCGCAGGTCCGCGACTACGTTCTCGACCAGCCGGGGGCCCAGGACTTCATCGACCGGTACGCCGAGCTGCTGCGGCTGGTCGGCGACGGCTACCTGCGCGAGGGCAAGCGGTACCTGACGCTGGCCGTCGGCTGCACCGGCGGGCGTCACCGCAGCGTGGCCGTCGCCGAGGAGCTCGGCGCCCGGCTGGCCGCGACCGGCGTCGGTGTCCAGGTCGTGCACCGTGACCTGGGTCGGGAGTGACGCCGGTGCCGAACTCCGCCGACCACGGTCGCGCTGACGACCGTGACCCCGCCGCCGCCGCCGCCGGTCGGGACGGGGCGGCCGGCTGGCCGGGTCCCGTATCCGCCTGGGCCGACCACGGCCCGGCCGTCGTCGCCTTCGGCGGCGGGCACGGCCTGGCGGCCTCGCTCGCGGCGCTGCGGCGGCTCACCGATCGGCTCACCGCCGTCGTCACCGTCGGCGACGACGGCGGCTCGTCGGGCCGGCTGCGCGCCGAGCTGGGCGCGCTCCCGCCGGGCGACCTGCGGATGGCGCTCGCGGCGCTGGCCGGCCCCGACCCGTGGTCGCGATCCTGGACCGAGCTGTTCCAGCGCCGCTTCGAGGGGGACGGCCCGCTGGCCGGGCACGCCGTCGGCAACCTCGTGCTGGCGGCGCTCGCCGAGCACGTCGGCTCCCCGGTGGCCGCGCTGGAGCTCGCCGCCCAGCTGCTCGGGGTGCACGGCCGGGTGCTGCCGCTCTCGGAGGACGGCATCGACATCGTGGCCGAGGTCGCCGGCCTGGACCCGGCCGACCCGGCCGCGACCCGGCTGGTCCGCGGCCAGGTGGCGGTCGCGTCCACCGCGGGCGCGGTCTGCGAGGTCTGGGTCGAGCCGGCCGAGCCGCGGGCCTGCGCGCCGGCCTGCGCCGCCGTCGAGGCGGCGGACTGGCTGATTCTCGGCCCGGGCTCGCTCTACACCAGCATGCTTCCGCATCTCCTCGTCCCCGAGATGCACAAGACGATCACCGGCGCCGCCGCGCGCCGGCTGCTCGTGCTCAACCTGGTCGCGCAGGCGGGGGAGACCGAGGGCTTCACCCCCGAGGCGCACCTGCGGGTGCTCGCTCGGCACGCCCCCGGCCTGACCGTCGACGTGGTCCTCGCGGACCCGGCGGCCGTCCCGGACCCGGCGGAGCTCGCGGCGGCCGCCGCGGAGCTGGGCGCGAGGCTGCACCTGGCGCCGGTGCGCGCGCCCGAGGCACCCGGCACGCACGATCCGGTGCTTCTCGCGGCGGCCTTCGAGGGCGTCTTCGCGGCCTACCGCGAGGACCCGTTCGCCTTGGCCGAGGCAGTACCGGCCGAGGCAGTACCGGCCGAGGCAGTACCGGCCGAGGCAGTACCGGCCGAGGCGGCGCCGGCCGACGTGCCGGCGGCGCGGGCGAACCTGACCACTGATTCCTCACCGACCCCCCGCGGGCCTGGCCCGGCCGCGCAGCGGACCTCCTGGATCACCGGACTGCCCGACCGGCTTCGCCGGTCTGGCCGCACTCCCGGCGCCGGTTCAGCAGGTACCCCGGGACCCCCCGACCCGCGGGTAACAGCCCGCGATCCCAAGGAGTGATCGGCGTGGCGGCGATGACGGCCACCGTGAAGGACGAGCTCAGCCGGCTGCGGGTCGCGAAACCCTGCTGCCGGCGCGCGGAGATGGCGGCACTGCTGCGGTTCGGCGGCGGCCTGCACATCGTCGGCGGCCGGATCGTCGTCGAGGCGGAGCTGGACACCGGGGCGACGGCGCGCCGGCTGCGCCGGGAGATCGCCGAGGTCTTCAGCTTCCCGTCGACGATCGCGGTGCTCGCGGCCGGCGGCCTGCGTCGCTCGGTCCGCTACATCGTGCGGGTCGAGCGCGACGGCGAGCAGCTCGCCCGGTCGACCGGCCTGCTCGACCAGCGCGGCCGGCCGGTCCGCGGCCTGCCGCCGCAGGTCGTCACCGGCTCGGCCTGCGACGCGGCGGCGGCCTGGCGGGGCGCGTTCCTCGCGCACGGCTCGCTCACCGAGCCCGGCCGCTCCTGCTCGCTGGAGGTGACGTCGCCCGGCCCGGAGGCGGCGTTGGCGCTGGTCGGCGCGGCCCGCCGGCTCGGCGTCCAGGCCAAGAGCCGCGACGTCCGTGGCGTCGACCGGGTGGTGATCCGGGACGGCGACGCGATCAGCGCGCTGCTGACCAGGATCGGCGCGCACGACAGCCTGCTGGCCTGGGAGGAGCGGCGGATGCGCCGCGAGGTCCGGGCGACCGCCAACCGGCTGGCGAACTTCGACGACGCGAACCTGCGTCGCTCGGCGCGGGCGGCCGTCGCCGCCGGCGCACGGGTGCAGGCCGCGATGCGGATCCTCGGCGACGACGCGCCGGAGCACCTGCTGGCCGCCGGCCGGCTGCGGCTGCAGCACGCGCAGGCGTCGCTGGAGGAGCTTGGTGCCCTGGCAGACCCGCCGCTGACCAAGGACGCCGTCGCCGGCCGGATCCGCCGTCTGCTCGCCCTCGCCGACAAGCGCGCCAACTCCCTCGGCATCCCCAACACCGAAGCCAGCGTCTCCCCAGAACTCCTGGAGAACGCATAACCGGCAATGCGCCGGATTTGCTCGTCGGCCTCGGCCCGCGGCGCTGTCGTGCCTGGTCGGCCGGGTGCGGACGACGGTGCGTGTGGTCCGGGACACCCCGCGGAATCGGCCGCGTTGCGAGGCGAAGGGGGCTGCGGGCGGCCAAAGTCGTTAGGCTCTGTGCCTGCAACGGAAGATGACGTCGGCACATGAGGTAGGGAGTCCGCGGACGTGGCTACGCGAGTAGGAGTCAACGGTTTCGGCCGGATTGGCCGGAACTTCTGGCGGGCGCTGGCGGCGAGCAAGCAGGCAGGGCTCGAGGTGGTCGCCGTCAACGACCTCACCAACAACAAGACGCTGGCCCACCTGCTGAAGTACGACACGACCCTCGGAACGCTGGCCGAGACGGTCAGCGTCACCGACGGCGGCATCCAGGTGGGCGACACCACGATCAAGGTGCTGGCCGAGCGGGACCCGGCCGAGCTGCCCTGGGGCGAGCTGGGCGTCGACATCGTCATCGAGTCGACCGGCCGCTTCACCGACCGCGACTCGGCCGCCAAGCACCTGGCCGCCGGCGCCAAGAAGGTCATCATCTCGGCCCCGGCCAAGGGCGAGGACCTGACCGTCGTCATGGGCGTGAACGACGACGCCTACGACCCGGCGACGCAGCACGTGCTGTCCAACGCGTCCTGCACGACGAACTGCGTGGCCCCGCTGGCCAAGGTCCTCGACGAGGCGTTCGGCATCGAGCGTGGCTTCATGACCACGATCCACGCCTACACCAACGACCAGGTCATCCTGGACTTCCCGCACAGCGACCTGCGCCGGGCCCGCGCCGCCGCGCAGAACATCATCCCGACCTCCACCGGCGCCGCGAAGGCGACGTCGCTGGTGCTGCCGCAGCTCAAGGGCAAGCTCGACGGCCTGTCGATGCGGGTCCCGGTGCTCGACGGCTCGGTCACCGACCTGGTCGTCAACCTGAAGACGTCGGCGAGCAAGGAAGAGATCAACGCGGCCTACCTGGCGGCGGCCGAGGGCCCGCTGAAGGGCTACCTGGTCTACACCGAGGACCCGATCGTGTCCTCCGACATCGTCGGCACCCCCGCGTCCTGCACCTTCGACTCGCTCCTGACGATGTCCTGGGGCCCCCAGGTCAAGGTCGTCGGCTGGTACGACAACGAGTGGGGCTACTCCAACCGCCTCGTCGACCTCACCGCCCTGGTCGCCTCCCGCCTGGGCTAAGAAGATCTGCTTGACGAGCCGCCCGGTGCCCCTCGGTACCGGGCGGCTCGTGTTCTGCTTCCTTTGTCCATCCCCTTCTCCAAGCCGCCCCGACCACGAGGCTTCGCGTAGCCGGGGCGGCGCGCCCCCCCCCCGCGCGGCCCCCCCGGGGGGGCGGGGGCGGCCGCCGGGGGCGCGCCC
>NZ_JADWYX010000096.1 GCF_016786355.1 Frankia sp. AgB1.9 | reverse complement strand
AACTTCTCGACCGCCCTGATCAGACCCAGGTTCCCCTCCTGGATCAGATCCAGGAAAAGCATCCCCCGGCCGACGTACCGCTTGGCGATCGACACGACCAGCCGCAGGTTCGCCTCGACGAGCTTGCGCTTCGCGACGTCGCCGTCACGAGCCACTGCCTCCAGGTCGACCCGCAACGCGACCGTCAGCCGCCGGCCGCCACCCAGCTTCTCGGCGGCGAACAGGCCCGCCTCGATCCGCTTGGCGAGGTCGACCTCCTCGGCCGCCGTCAGCAGCGGGACCTTGCCGATCTCCTTGAGGTACATGCGCACCGGGTCGGAGGTCGGCGCCTTCGCGTTGAGCGCCTCCTCCTCGCGGCGACGCCGGGCGAGCAGGTCGGAGGTCTCGGCGGAGTCGGCCCGCGGGTCGAGCACCTCGATGCCCTCGTCGTTCAGGAGCGTCAGGACCTGCTCGGCCTGCTCCTGCGGCAGCTCCGCGGCCTGGATCGCCACCGTGATGTCGTCGGTGGTGAGAAAGCCAGCCTCTTTGCCCCTGGTGATGAGATCCTTGATCTCCTCGACCTGGGCTACGCGCGGCAGGACGGTGGTCTGGGTGCGCATGGGTGGAATCTCGTCACTTCCTTCTCGGCGGGATCGACCCTGTTTCAGGCTGGTGGCCGACTGAGCGCGGGCCGGGTCACGGGCCACCGAGGCCCCGTTCCCGGAGCTCGCGTTTGTGTTGTTCCAGCGCTATGAGCTCGCCGTAGTCGCGGTTGAACGCCTCGGGGTCGGTGACCGGGTTGAGCCGCTGGACCCGCGACTTCAGCTCGGTGATCCGGCGGGTCACGGCGAGCTCCCTGACCCGGGCGATCTGGTTGCCGACGTAGCGGTCGTCAACCTCGTGATCGACGAGCATCGGTTCCACGGCGAGCGCGTTGACCAGGCGCATGACGGGCTCGTGCGGGGTCGCGGTGACGACCCTGCCCACCCAGGCCGGCACGTCCCCGGCCGCGGCGAGCCCGGCTGACACCCCACCGGCGGCCGCGATCGCCCCCAGCACCGCCCGGTGGTCCGCGAGGGTGAACACCTCGGGGTCGAGCTGGTCGAACACCGGCCCGGCCAGGCCCGGGTGCTGCAGCGCGATCTTGAGGGTCTCCCGCTCGACGATCACGGCCGCGTCGTCCGGCGCCGCGCCCGCCTGCGCGCGCCCGCCGGCCCGTGGCGCCGCGGGGCCGCCGGCCGCCGGCACGGCGCCGTCCCGGCCGGGCCGGCGGCCCGTCTCAGGAGCCGGCGCGGACGGGTGCTCGAAGACCCGGCGCAGCACGAAGGCCTCGTCGTTGAACCCGGTCCAGCGGTCGAGCTGGACGGCGTAGCGCTGCCGCAGCGACCAGTCCTTGATCTGGTTCACGATCGGCGCGGCCGCGTCGAGCGCGGCGATCCGGCCCTCGACGCTGTTGAGGTCGTGACGGGTGACCACGCCGCGCAGCGCGAACTCCAGCAGCGGCACCCGGGCCGCGACCAGCTCCCGCACCGCCGCGTCGCCGCGGGCCAGCCGCAGGTCGCACGGGTCCAGCCCCGTCGTCTCGACGGCGACGAAGGTCTGGGTGACGAACCGTTCTTCGTGCTCGAAGGCGCGCATCGCGGCCTTCTGCCCGGCGGCGTCACCGTCGAAGGTGAAGATGACCTCGCCGCGCTGCGCGTCGGAGTCCCACAGCAGCCGACGGATCACGCCGACATGGTCGGAGCCGAAGGCGGTGCCACAGGTCGCCACCGCGGACGTGACGCCGGCGACATGGCAGGCCATCACGTCGGTGTAGCCCTCGACCACGACGACCTGGTAGCGCCGGGCGATCTCGCGGCGGGCGAGATCCGCGCCGTAGAGCAGGCTCGCCTTCTTGAACAGTGGCGTCTCGGGGCTGTTGAGGTACTTGGGGCCGGCCTTCTCGTCGTCGTCGGCGAGGCGGCGGCCGCCGAACCCGACGACGTCGCCGGACAGGTCGCGGATCGGCCAGAGCAGCCGGTGGCGGAAGCGGTCGACCAGCCCACCGCGGACGCCCTGCTTGGCGAGGCCGCCGAGCACCAGCTCCTCGGCGGTGAACCGGCGGGCGAGCAGATGCCGGGACAGCTCGTCCCAGCCCTGCGGGGCATAGCCGACGCCGAAGTGGCCGGCCACCTCCGCGTCGAACCCACGGGCCGCGAGAAAGTCCCAGCCGGCCCGCGCCGGCGCCGTCGAGAGGTGCTCGGCGTAGAACTGGGCGGCGGCCCGGTGGGCGTCGAGCAGCCGCTGGCGCTGGCTGGTCACCGACCGGTTGGTCGTCCCGCCGCCCTCGTAGGTGAGGGTGACGCCGGCCTTGCGGGCGAGCCGCTCGATCGCCTCGGGGAAGCTCAGCCCGTCGATCGCCCGGACGAAGCCGATGACGTCGCCGCCCTGCTGGCAGCCGAAGCAGTAGTAGACGCCGGTCGAGGGCTTGACGTTGAACGAGGGCGTCTTCTCCTCATGGAACGGGCAGAGCCCGCGCAGGTTGCCGCCGCCGGCCGGGCGCAGCTGGACGTGCTCCCCGATGACGTCCTCGATGCGGGCCCGCTCGCGGATGAGGGCGATGTCCGCGTCGCGGATGAGTCCGGCCACCGATCCCTCCCGCGCATGCGGCACGGACCCCGCGGGGTCACCTTCACCCCGTTCGAGGCCCGGCCAGTCCTCGTCCCAGTCGCGCAACAGGTCCCGTTGCGGCACAGCTGGCGCGGGAGCTCGTGGCGACACCACCGCGCGACACCGACCCGGCTCTGTTTCACAGAACCGTGCCACCACGCGACTGCCGCTCACACAAGCACGACCCACGCAAGCCCTACAGGCCGATGGTACTTGTCCGCATCGCGACAGTACCGATCATGCCAGATCGATCGAGGCGACGGAGGGTCATCGCACTGGCCGTCCCGATATCCGGACGCCGCGGTACGGCTGGTACGGCCGATCCGCGAGGACCGACGGGCCAGACTGGCCGCCGCGAGGCGCCTCCAGGGCGCGACCACGGCCTAGAGGGCACGCGGAACCGGGCGGCCGAGCAGGGCGGCGTGCTTGCGGGTCGCGCTCGCGTCCGTGTAGCGCGCCACCTGGTCGATCACTATACGCAGCCGGGACGCGTCGTCCACGGCAGCGCTCCACGCGAGCCGCAGCAGCGGCTCGAGTGAGTCCGGCGCTCCCCGCACCGTCAGCTCGACGAGTTCGGCGACGACCTCGCGCTGCCGCGCCCGGCGCGCGTCACCGGAGCGCAGGCCGATCACGAAGTACCAGGCGACGCCCTTCAGCGCGACGCACTCGGCCCGGACCGCCGCTGGCACGACCAGGTCGGCCTCGTAGCGGCGCAGCGGGCCAGGGCCGAACCGTTCCCGGGTCGCCGTCCGGGCCGCCGCCGAGAACCGGGCCACCAGCTCGCTGGTCATCCGGCGCAGCGCGACCAGCCCCTGAACCGACGCGACGCTCGGCGCGCCCCACCAGGGCTGCGCCGCGAGACGGGCCAGGGCCGCGGCGATCTCGGCGGTGTCCGCGGCGTACAGGTCCCCGGTGTACGCGGCGAGCTCGGCCCGCCCGGCCGGCGACTGGATGGCCGCCAGGTCGACCAGTCCGCCGACGACGCCGTCCTCCAGGTCGTGGACCGAGTACGCGACGTCGTCCGCCCAGTCCATGACCTGCGCTTCCAGGCAGCGCCGGCCGTCGGGCGCGCCCTCGCGCACCCAGCCGAACGTGGCGGCGTCGTCGTCGTAGACGCCGTACTTGCGCGCGCTCAGGTCCGGCCCGGAGCAGCCCGACGCGGTGGCCGCGCCGGCTGCCGCGCCGGCCGGCGCCGTCGCGCCGCTCCCCCATCGCGTCCACGGGTACTTCAGGGTGGCGTCGAGGGTCGCCCTGGTGAGGTTGAGCCCACCGGAGACGCCGGCCTCGTCGACCGTCTTGGCCTCCAGCCTGGTCAGCTCGCGGAAGCTCTGGGCGTTGCCCTCGAAACCGCCACACGCCGCGGCGGCCACGTTCAGGGCCCGTTCTCCGTTGTGTCCGAACGGCGGGTGGCCAAGGTCATGCGCCAGGCAGGCCGCATCCACCAGGTCGGGATCTGCGCCAAGAGCGGCGGCGAGCTCGCGCCCTATCTGGGCGGTCTCCAGCGAATGCGTCAGCCTGGTGCGCGGAAAGTCGTCGTCGAGCGGGCCCATGACCTGCGTCTTTGCCGCAAGGCGCCGCAGTGCGCTGGAATGGAGCACGCGGGCCCGATCTCGGGCGAACCAGCCACGGTCGTCAGGTGTAGCCTTCGAACGCTCACTCAGGCGGCGTTGGCCATCAGCGTCGTCGTACCAGGTCATCGGGGACCGCACCACGAGGCCGAGCGTATGGGGCGATTGGCCTCCCCGGGGGCCTCGCAACGACGATACTTTGTGCCGCAACCTTTACATCTCGGCCCGGAGGCCCGCCGTGAACAACATCGTCAAGTATCTGATCATCGCGTTCGTGCTTTTCTTCGTGGTGACCCAGCCTGACAGTGCGGCCAGCATCATCACCAAGGGCATCGACGGCCTTCAGTCCATCGGTAACGGAGTGTCCAACTTCGTCACCCAGACGGCGCTCTAATCCCGCGCCGAGCCCGTGACCGGTCTGGGAGACTGTTGACGTGGTGAGACTCCGGCTTCCTGACCCCGCCAACCGCGACATGAAGTACCTGGCGTCCCAGGAGCAGCTCGTGTCGATGGTGCGGCTGCACTGGGCCGTCCTGCTGCGCGTCGTCGCCGAGACGGTCGGAGCGGTCGTCCTCGCCCTGGCGGTCAACATCTTCCTGTCGGTGCGAGGTGACGGCGCCTCGTTGGTGACCACACTGCTGTGGTACATCGCGCTGTTCATGATCCTGCGCGCCCTCTGGCGGATCACCGAGTGGCACATGGACCACCTGATGATCACCGACAAGCGGCTGGTGAAGGTGTCAGGCGTGTTCGTGCGCCAGGCGAAGACCATGCCGCTCAAGGCGATCACCGACATGACGTACACCCGGGACCCACTGGGCCGGGTCCTCGGCTACGGCGAGTTCAACGTGGAGTCGGCCGGCCAGGACCAGGCACTCAAGAAGCTGCCCTACATCCCGAAGCCGGACCAGGTCTACATCACCCTGCTGGACATGACCTTCATGGAGTCCCCCAAGCCAGCGGACGGTTAAGCCCGAGCCGGACATGACTGTGCCCCGCCGGAAGACGGCGGGGCACAGTCATGTCCGCGCTGGGGGCTGTGGGTTCCCTAGGCGAGCAGGGAGCGGGCGGCGGCAGCGATGTGCTTCGCCGAGATGCCGGCGAAGTCGAGGAGTTCCTCGGGGGTGCCCGAGCCGGGGAGGTCGGTGACCGCGAGGTGGCGCAGCTTCAGCGGGACGGTGCCGTCGGCGAGCGCCTCGGCCACCGCGCCGCCGACACCGCCCTGCGGCCAGTGGTCCTCCGTGACGACGAGCCGCCCGGCGGTCGCCCGCGCGGCCTCGGCCAGCGTGGCCGTGTCGACCGGCTTGACCGAGTAGAGGTCGATCACCCGCGCCGAGATGCCGTCGGCGGCGAGCAGGTCGGCCGCGGCGAGCGACTCGTGCAGGGTGACGCCCGCGCCGATCAGCGTGACGACGTCGGAGTCCGAGCGTCGTAGCACCTTCGAGCCACCGGGCGCGAACTGCTCGTCCGGGCCGTAGAGCACCGGGTAGGCGCCGCGGGTGGTGCGCAGGTAGCTGATCCCCGGCAGGTCGGCCATCGCGGCGACGAGCTTCGCCGTGCTCGGTCCGTCGCTCGGGTAGAGCACGGTCGAGCCGTGGACCGCGCGCAGCGACGCCAGGTCCTCCAGCGCCATCTGCGACGGGCCGTCGGGGCCGATCTCCACCCCGGCGTGCGAGCCGGACAGCCGGATGTTCGCGTGCGAGATCGCCGACATCCGGACGAAGTCGTACGCCCGGGACAGGAACGCGGCGAACGTCGACGCGAACGGCACGTAGCCCCGCACGCCGAGCCCGACCGCCGCGGCGACCAGCTGCTGCTCGGCGATGTACATCTCGAAGAACCGCTCCGGAGCGACCTTCTTGAAGTCCTCGGCGTGCGTTGAGTTGCTCACCTCGGCGTCCAGCACGACGACGTCGCCGCGGGCGGCGAGGGCGGCGAGCGCCTCCCCATAGGCCTTTCGGGTAGCCACCTTGGTGCCGACTTCCCAGGTCGGCAGGGTGACCGGGTTGTTCACCGGCGCGGCCGGCCGGGGCAGCGAAGGACCGGGCACCGGGCCGCGGACGCGCAGGTTCCGCTCGCCACCGAGCTCGGCGATGGCGCGCTCGGCCATGTCGGCCGGCAGCGGCTTGCCGTGCCAGCCCTCGTGGTCGGCGATCTCGCTGAACCCGTCACCCTTGATCGTCTTGGCGAGGATGACCACCGGGCCGTCGAAGCCGTCGGCCTCGGTGAGGGCGGCGTCGATCGCGTCGACGTCATGGCCGTCGATCTCGATCGTGTGCGCCCCGAAGGCCGCCGCGCGCCGGGCGTAGGTGTCCAGGTCCCAGCCGAGCTCGGTCGCGCCGCGCTGGCCGAGCCGGTTGACGTCGACGATCGCGACCAGGTTCGACAGGCCGTACACGTGCGCCTTGTCGAGGGCCTCCCACATCGAGCCCTCGGCCATCTCGCTGTCGCCGCACAGGACCCAGACCCGGTACGGGCTCTTGTCCAGGTACTTGCCGGCGATCGCGACGCCCACGCCGTAGGGCAGGCCCTGTCCGAGCGACCCGGTCGCCACGTCCACCCAGGGCAGGATCGGCGTCGGGTGGCCCTGCAGCCGCTGGCCGAACCGGCGGTACCCGGTCATCAGCTCTTCGTCGCTGACGACGCCGACGGCCTTGTACACCGAGTACAGCAACGGGGACGCATGCCCCTTGGAGAAGATCAGATGGTCGTTGGCCGGGTCCTTGGGGTTGTCCCAGTCATAGCGCAGGTGACGGGCGACCAGGACGGCCAGCAGGTCCGCGGCGGACATCGACGACGTCGGGTGCCCGGAGCCGGCCGACGTGCTGGACCGGATCGAGTCAACCCTCAGCTGCGCCGCCAGCTCGCGAACCGTCTCCAGATCGGCGATGCCCGCCGCTTCGGACACGGGACTTGCCACGCCTGCCTCCTCCACCGCGACCCCGACGGGTCCTCGGTGGCCCGCCGTCGGTCGTCGCAACTTTCCGGCCTCTTGGCGATCTTTTCTTTGGTGATCTGTCCTGGCGATTCCGAACCGTACCAGCGTCACGATCGGCTTCCGGCCCGTCGAGACCACGGGTCTGCGTCACATCCCCCGGGTCGCGCCAGGCTGGATCAGCCGGGGCAGGCGTTCGACCGGCACCGCCAGCGCGGGATCCGCGTCCAGCCGCGACGTGCGTCCCGCGCACGGTGACCAGCGAACCACACCGCGCCGCCGGGGCAACAGCCCCCGACGGCGCTTTGTTGCGGCCGACACCAAATGGCCCCGACGGGTTTGACGGACGGTCAGACCGCGGGCCGGCTGACGCCCGACGGCGTGGCGCGGTGGAACATCTCGTAGAAGCGGTAGCCGATCGCCTCCCGGATGACGTACCGGACCTGCGTCTCCAGACCCCGGTTCGCGGGTCCGGTGACGGTCGGTGAGCTGTGCGCCGTCAGCCCCAGGTCACGGGCCATGGCGACCGAGCGCAGGCTGTGCCAGCGGTCGGTCACGATCACTGCTCGCCGCAGGCCGCGGGTGTTCATCTCCCCCGCCACCCCGATCAGCGACTCCAGCGTGTCCCGCCCCTCCGGCACGGCGAGCACCGCGCTTGTCGGTACTCCCTGCTTCTCCAGATATGTCGCGCCTACACCGGCCTCGGTGTAGTGGTCGCCGGGAATCTTGCCGCCGACGGTGATCACCAGCGGTGCGACGCCGGCCCGGTACAGCTCGGCCGCGTGGTCGAGCCGAGCCTGGAAGACCTCCGAGGGACGGCCGTTGTACTGCGACGCACCCAGCACCACCAACGCGTCCGACCGCGGACGCTGGTCCTGCACGCCAGCCCACCACACCTCGCCGATGGTCACCAGCGAGAGGACGACGAACACCGCGACGACGGCCAACACGGCGCGGGTCACCCACAGCCACCAGGGCGCCCGCAGGCCGTGCAGCAGCCGCGGGCGGCGGCGGCGTCCGGGACCGGGGTCGTCGGACGGGTCGACCGGCGGGTCGGCGACGGCGGCCGGCCCGGCGGAGGGCGTGGCAGACGAGGAGGACGTGGCGGCGGCGCGCGAGCCGCGGCCACCGAGTGCGCGGAATGCTGAGCTCATCCGAAAGGGACCCTAACGAGGTGGAAGCACCATCCAGGACTGGCACACCCGGCTCTCGACTCTGGCGAGGGAGCCGCCAGCCTGCGTCGGATGGTCCACACGCCCCAGCCTTCCCCACTCACTGGGCCGTCATCCCAGACGCACCGGACATTCCTGCCGGGACCAGGCCCGTCGATTACATGAACTTCCGGTGACAACGCCCGCCGCAGTCGTCTCCCGGACATCCCGGCCGCCGGGATGTCTGGCACGATCCGCCTCAAATGATCGAGCAGACGTCACTGGACGCCGCGGCGTCCCGGGAGGGGACGAGCCCCTCCCCACAGCAGACAAGGGGGCGGCCGGGTGGCTACGAGTCGCCGTAACGGCCGCGTGATCGGCCCGGTGCTCGCCGTCGTGCTGGTGCTCGGGGTGATCGGCCTCGCTGTCATCCCACGGCTGGTCGGCGGCGGGCACGGCGCGGGCGGATCGAGCGGGCCAAAGACGGTGCGGGTGCTGGCCGGGTCCGAGACCGCGCCCTACCTCAACGACCCGAAGGTCGCCGCCCGGCTGGCCACCGAGGGCTACAAGCTGGTCGTCGACACCGCCGGATCGCGCGAGATCGTCAACCGGAAGCTGACCGACTACGACATCGCCTTCCCGTCGAACGCGACCCAGGCCGAGCAGATCCGCCAGAAGCAGGGCGTGACCCGGGCCAGCTACACCCCGTTCTCCACGCCAATGGCGATCGCGACGTTCACCCCGATCGAGCAGCTGCTCGCCACCGCCGGGGTCACCCAGACCGACAAGAGCGGCACGACGTTCTTCGACATGAAGACCTATCTCGATCTGGTCGCCAAGAAGACCCGCTGGTCGCAGCTGAAGGGCAACACCGTCTACCCCACCGACAAGTCGGTCCTGATCAGCTCCACGGACGTGCGGACGTCCAACTCGGCCGCGCTCTACCTCGCTCTGGCGTCCTACGTCGCCAACGACAACAACGTGGTCACGGACCCCGCGAAGGCGACGACGCTCGCCGGCACGCTCGCGCCGCTGTTTCTGCTCCAGGGCTTCCTCGACTCGACCACCCAGGAGCCGTACGGCGACTACCTGTCGATCGGGATGTCCAAGACGCCGATGGTCATGATCTACGAGTCCCAGTTCCGCGCCAGCGAGTTCGCGAAGGACGGCTCGATCACGGGCGGCCGGGTGCTGATGTACCCGAGCCCGACGATCTACGCCAAGCACACGGTCGTCCCGCTGACCGAGGCCGGCGACGCCGTCGGCCGGCTGCTGACGACGGACCCGGAGCTGCAGGACCGGGCCGCGTTCTTCGGCTTCCGCACCGCGGATGTGGCTCGGATGACCAGCAGCTCCAAGCAGGCGACGGTCACGGTGCCACCCGAGCTGGTCAACGTCGTCGACCCGCCGACCCAGAACATCTCGGAGACGATGATCACGCGCATTGACACGCTCTACCACCAGGGATCCGGCGGATGAGCCTCCTCGCCCGCCCGGCCGCGGCCGGCCGGGCCGTTGCGCCCAACTGGCTTCGGACACGAGCGCGCGCCACGCGGGCTGCCGGCGCCGTCACGGTCCTGCTGGCCCTCGCGCTCGCCGCCTGCACCCAGAGCTCGGGCGGCACCGCCACGAAGGCCACCACTCAGCCGCCGAGCAAGCCGGGAACGCTGCGCGTCCTCGCCGGCTCGGAGCTGTCCGACCTGGAACCGCTGCTGCCGGACTTGAAGAAGGCCACCGGCATCACCGTCACCCTGAGCTACACCGGAACGCTCGACGGCGCCGACCGGATCCTGCACGGCACCGCCGGCGCCGACGCGGCCTGGTTCTCCTCGGACCGCTACCTGCGGCTGCTGCCCGGCGGATCGGCCAAGGAGCTCGCCCGGAACCCGGTGATGCTCTCCCCCGTGGTGCTCGGGGTGCGTACCCCACTGGCCACGCAGTTCGGCTGGACCGGTGACACGAAGGTGACCTGGGCCGACATCGCCGCGAAGGTGGCCTCCGGCCAGCTCACGTACGCGATGACGAACCCGGCCGCGTCCAACTCCGGCTTCTCCGCGCTCGTCGGCGTGGCCGCGGCGTTCGCCGGCACGGCGGACGCGCTGCAGGCCTCCGACATCCGCCCGGACGCGCTGAAGAGCTTCTTCTCCGGTCAGGTGCTCACCGCCGGCAGCTCGGGCTGGCTGACGGACGCCTTCGTCAAGGCCGCGCCAGCCAGTGTCGGCGCGATGATCAACTACGAGTCGGTGCTGCTGTCGTTGCAGCGTTCGGGCGCCGCCGGCCCACTGACGATCATCCGGCCGAGCGACGGAGTGATCACCGCCGACTACCCGATGGCGCTACTGGCCGACAACCGCCGGGACGAGTACACCCGGGTGGTGGACTGGCTGCGCTCGCCGCAGGTGCAGCGCCGCATCCAGGACCAGACCGGCCGGCGCCCGGCCGTGCCAGGCGTGCCGCTGGACTCCCGGTTCGGCACCCGGGCGCTGGCAGAGCTGCCGTTCCCCGCCACCGAGCAGGTCGCCGACCAGCTGCTGGCCGCCTACCTCGACCAGTACCGCCGGCCCACCCGCGCGATCTACGTCCTGGACACGTCGGGCTCGATGGAGGGCCCACGGCTGGCGGCCCTGCAGCAGGCGCTCACCGGTCTCACCGGGGCGGACGACAGCATCTCCGGCCGGTTCGCCCGGTTCCGCGCCCGTGAACAGGTCACGATCATCGCGTTCAACGACAAGGTCACCGCCACCAGGCAGTTCACGGTGAGCGACCCGACCCCGGGCTCGGCCGACCTCAAGGCAATCTCCGACTATGGCGCCGCGCTGCGGGCCGGCGGCAACACGGCGATCTACTCCGCGCTCGACGCCGCCTACACGACGGCCGCCACCGGGATGAAGGCGGACCCGAGCGCGCTGACCTCGATCGTGCTCATGACCGACGGCGAGAACAACCGGGGCCTGGACTCCGCCGGCTTCCTGGCTCGCTACAACACCCGGCCACCGGACGTCCGGGGTGTGCGCACCTTCGCGGTCGACTTCGGCGACGCGGACCGGGCCGCGCTCACCCAGATCGCGACCAGCACCGGCGGCGCGGTCTTCGACGCGACCGCGCCGGGCGTCTCCCTCTCCGACGTGTTCCGGGAGATCCGTGGCTACCAGTAGGCGCCGCGTGCGCGACCAGGCGGGCGGAGACGAGCAGCCGGACGGCACGAGCCGGCGCAACCCGCTGGTCGGCTGGCTGACCTCGGGGCGCAACGCCTCGGGCAGCCTGGCCGGCATCGCCGGGGTCATGCTCGGCGTGACCGGCGTGGTGCCGGCACCGTGGTGGCCACTGGGTGTCGGCGCGCTGTACGCCGCCGGGGCGCTCGTCTTCCCGAGCCGCAGCGCCGCGACACCCGCTGAGGAGCCGTACGACGACCGGGTCGACGTCGCCCGGCTGCGCGCGGCCGTCGACGCCCGCCAGCACGCTCTGATCGGCCGGGCGCCGTCGGAGGTGATCAAGGAGGTCGACCAGCTCGCGACCACGTTGGGCGAGCTGTTCGACCGCCCGGACCTGCTGCGCCGGGGCTCGCCGGAGGCCTTCGTGATCGAGCGGCTGGTCGACGACTACCTGCCGACGGCGCTGGACGCCTACCTGAGCCTGCCGCGGGCCTTCGCCGGCAGCCATCGGTTGCCCGACGGCCGCACCCCGCGGCAGGTCCTGCTCGACCAGCTCACGCTGCTCGACCAGGTGGCCAGGGAGGCGACGGAGGCCGCGAGCCGGGACGAGGCCGACCGGCTGCTGGCCCACGAGCGCTTCCTCGCGGACCGGTTCGGCCCGCACGCCCTGGACCTGTCGGTCCCCTACGCGGACGCCCCCGAGCCGCCGGCGAAGGGCGGGACTGTCGCGCAGGGTGGCCAGCTGGACTGATCGCACCGGGAAAGCCGACCGGGAAAATGAAGACGACGCCGTCCGCGGAACTCGGGGGGTGTTCCTGGGCGACGTCGTCTTCCCAAGAGTAGCAAACAGTCCCCCGAGTGGGCCGAAGTCTGTCCCCCGAACAGCGGACGCCGTTCGGGGCGTTCGGCCCCCGGCCCCGATCCTTCGGCCCTGTGTCTGCCTAGGCCCTGTGTCTGCCTAGGCCCTGTGTCTGCCTAGGCCCTGTGTCTGCCTAGAGCGGGCCTAGCTGCGCGTTCAGGTAGGTCGCGACCTTGTCGATAGCGATACGCTGCTGCGCCATCGAGTCACGCTCTCGGATTGTCACCGACTGGTCGTTGAGCGTGTCGAAGTCGACGGTGACGCAGTACGGTGTGCCGATCTCGTCCTGACGTCGGTAACGGCGCCCGATGGCCTGCGAGTCGTCGTACTCGACGTTCCAGTGCCTGCGCAGGTCGGCGGCCAGGTCACGGGCCACCGGCGAGAGATCCGCGTGACGCGACAGCGGCAGCACCGCCGCCTTCACCGGTGCCAGCCGAGGGTCGAGGCGCAGCACGATCCGCCGGTCCACGCCGCCCTTGGTGTTCGGCGCCTCGTCCTCGTCATAGGCGTCCAGCAGGAACGTGAGCGTCGCCCGGTCCACCCCGGCCGCCGGCTCGATGACGAACGGCGTGAACCGGGTGTTGGTTGCCTGGTCAAAGAACGACAGGTCGGCGCCCGAACCCTTCGAGTGCGCGGTCAGGTCGTAGTCGGTCCGATTCGCGATGCCTTCGAGCTCACCCCAGGGAAGGCCCGCGAAGTTGAACCGGTACTCGATGTCGACGGTGCGCTTCGAGTAATGGGAGAGCTTCTCCTTCGGGTGTTCGTAGTGGCGCAGGTTGTCCGGCTTGATGCCGTGCTCGGTGTACCACCTGGTGCGCTCGGTGATCCAGTAGTCATGCCACTGCTCGTCCTCACCCGGCGGCACGAAGAACTCCATCTCCATCTGCTCGAACTCGCGGGTCCGGAAGATGAAGTTGCCCGGGGTGATCTCGTTGCGGAACGACTTGCCGATCTGCCCGATGCCGAACGGCGGCTTGCGCCGGGCGGTGGACTGCACGTTCGCGTAGTTGATGAAGATGCCCTGCGCGGTCTCCGGCCGCAGGTAGGCCAGGCCGGACGGGTCCTCTACCGGGCCGAGGTAGGTCTTGAGCAGGCCGTTGAACATCTTTGGCTCGGTGAACGCGCCGCGGGTGCCGCAGTTGGTGCAGACGACCTCGGCCAGACCGGCCGGGGCACGGCCGTGCTTGGCCTCGAAGGCCTCCTCCAGGTGGTCCGCGCGGTAGCGCTTGTGGCAGTTCGTGCACTCCGTCAGCGGGTCGACGAACACCTCGACGTGCCCGGAGGTCTCCCAGACCTCACGGGCGAGGATGACGCACGAGTCGAGGCCGACCACGTCGTCGCGGCCCTGCACGACCGACTTCCACCAGGCCCGCTTGACGTTGTTCTTCAGCTCGACGCCGAGCGGCCCGTAGTCCCAGGAAGCCCGCAGACCGCCGTAGATCTCGCTGGACGGGAAGACGAACCCCCGCCGCTTGGCGAGGCTGACGATGGTGTCCATCAGGTCGGATGTGCCTGCCACGGACCTTGCTCCTTAGGAATCACGTCTCGGCGTCGAGGCGAGTAGGGCTTCCAGCCTACGGACTCCCAAGCCGCCGGCCGGCCCACGGCGACCCGCCCGCCACCGGGCGTTCGCCCTCGTCCCAACCAGGCTCGCGCGACGGCGGCCGGCATGATCACCGATTGCGCCCTCCGGTGGTCGTTGAAGGGACGCGGTTACGACCACCCGAGGGCCGAAGCCGCGATCACGCTTGTGGCTGCGGAGCGGGGCCATCCGTGCGAGGCGCCGTTCACGGTCCGGGGCGGAAGGTGGCGAAGATCTGCCGCATCTGGGCCTGCTGGCTGGTCCAGGCGTCCTGGGGCATGCGCCAGCGCAACGCGTAGCCGTGGCCGTTGCGGATGACGCCCAGGTCCAGGACGTGGATGGTGCGGCCGCCCGAGGTGAAGGTGAACTCGTAGACCGCGGCGTTCGCGCCGTCGCCCCCGTCGGCGGGGCGGATGGACAGCAGGTGGTAGCCCGGCGAAGTCGCCTGCACGCTTCCCTCCAAGGAACGCCAGGCGCCGATGGCGGACGATCCGGCCGCGGCCTGGGCCTCGACTAGAAGCTCCGGATAGCCACTCGCGGGCGCGAAGACGAGGCGGTCGGCGCCGCGTGGGGCGGTCGGCCAGTCGCTCGGTACCGCGACGGACCAACCGGACAGCCCGGAACGCGTGGTGGAACCCGTCGGCGGCTGCGCCGGGGCCGTACTGGTCGGGATGAGCGTGCCCAGGCTGGTGTCGTCGCTCTGGCCCGGCGCGGCGTCCGTCGCCGGGACGCCCGCGCTCGACGGGCCGGCGACGCTGGAAGCCGGGCCTGACGGGCTCGACGAGCCCGCTGGTGGCGTCGGCGTCCCAGAGCTGATCTGCCCGGAAGAGGCGATCGACGGCTTCGGCCCAGCCAGGGCGGCCGTGGGCGCTGGGCCGCCGTTGCCCGCGAGCGCCAGGCCCAGCGGCGTCCCCACCGCCGCGAGCGCGACCAGCGCCGCCGCCGCGATCAGCAGTGTCCGTCGGCGTGGGCGGCGTCGGTTGCCGGCGCGGGCGATCGGCGTGGTGCGGCTCCCGCCGACGCCCGCCGGTTCAGCGGCGGCTTCGAGGACGGAGGTCCCGTCGCCTTCACCCCGGCCGCCGAGGTCGGCGTCGCGGTCGGCTTCGGCTTCGGCTTCGGCTTCGAGGGTCGTGACCTCGTTGCGTTGCGCTGTGTCACCTGGTTCGGCAAGGCCGTCACGGTCGCTGAGGTCGCTCCAGTCACCGGCGTCACCGGCGCCCCCGGTGTCGACGCTTTCGTCGTCGGTGAGGCGCTCGGCGGTCTCGTCGGCCGTCAGGGCGCCGACCTCGCCTGCCTCCGGCAGGCCCACCGGGTCGCTGACGTCGACGTTCACGCCGCTCTCGGCGAGCTCGTCGGCCGCGAAGTCCTGGCCGGCCCCGTCCGCCGGCTCCAGACGGTGGCTGTCGGCGAGGAGCTCCAGCCACGGGTCCGGCCGGCCGGTCTCGTGGGGACGGGACGGGCGTCGAAGGGCGGCGGCCCGCCTACCACGCCCGCGCCGCCCGTTCACGGCGGGCGCGAGGCCGTCCAGGACCTCGTGCAGGTGACTCCGGATCTGGGAGAGCGACGGCCGCCGGCCAGGGTCGGCGTCCAGCATGCTGTCGATGACGTCACGCAGCGAGCCCGCGTGGATGAACGGGCGCCTGCGGTTCTCCACGACGGCGGCCAGGAGCGGCAGGAGCCCCTCGGCCTCGAACGGGGGCGCGCCTTCGACGGCGGTGAAGAGGGTCGCGCCCAGCCCCCACACATCGCTGGCGTACACGGCCCGCGCCCCTCGAACACGCTCAGGGGCGATGTACGCCGGCGAACCGACCAGCGTTCCCGCACCGGTCAGAGTCGAGTCGCCGCGGCTGACCGCGATGCCGAAGTCGGTCAGGCGCGACTGGCCGTCCGCGGTGACCAGGACGTTGCCCGGCTTGACGTCACGGTGCACGACGCCGGCGCGGTGCGCGGCCTCCAGCGCGTAGGCCAGGGTGACGCCGATGCGGGCGACCCGTTCAGGCGCCAGCCGCCCGAAGTCCCTGACCAGCTGGGACAGCGGGACTCCGTCGACGTACTCCATGACGATCCAGGAACGTCCCTCGGCCTGGACCACGTCGTAGACCGCCACCAGCCCCGGATGCCGCAGTCGAGCCGCCGCGCGCGCCTCACGCATCACCCGCTGCTCGGCCAGCTCGCGGGCGGCCGCCGACCCCATGGGCGGCAGCCGAATCTCCTTGATCGCGACTGGGCGGCGCAGCAGCAGGTCGGAGCCCTCGTGGACGGTTCCGCCACCGCCACCGCCGATCACCTTGCCCAGCCGGTAGCGACCGCCCAGGTGCCCGTCGGCTTCCGGTCCATCGGGGGCACGGAGGGTCGGCATCGCATGAACCCGCTTTCGGCGACCTTCTCGGGATTTGGCGGTTCACCTACCCGAAGCGACGGCGACAACACCCGGCGACCTCCGCCCGTTTCCGCCCGCCACCGGCCGACCGCCCCGCTTCCCGCCACCAGGCTCCTCGTCCAGCTCGGAAGCCCCCGCGCGATCGTCTCGCGCCCCGCCCCGGTCGCCCGGTGAACCGCCGCGACTCCCCCATACCCGTAGGAACGCGCCTCCGCCACGCCAGGAGATCAACACCGATCAGACAACAGAAGTTGTTTCATTACATGTTCGTAGGCCGCCTGTGGCCCGGGCGAACCGGAGTGGGGTCGAAATCGGCATTCCGCGGGACTGGTCTTGGAGAAAATACGTTTGGGGCACCACGGACGACATCAGTGGCAACCTGGCCGGTCCGGCCCGAGTTTCTTTCCAGACGGAAGCTCCCTTCTTCCGAAAGAGCACCGATAGCCAGGATGATCACACCGGCGAGAACGGTGAACGTCACCACGCACACAGCCAGCACCATGGCGATGGGATCTGCGCCGGTCATCGGTGCGGTGACGTCCATGCGTTCGACCCGGACGGCTGTCATCGCGGTGTAGTGCATCCCGCACACCGCGACGGTCATAACCGTCGAGGCAAGCAGGACATGGGTCCTGCTACGCACACGGAAGGCGATGACGAGCGCGGCGAGCGCGGCTCCGACAGCGATTCCGACCGACAGGACCACTCTTCCCGGGTCGTAGGTGACCCTGGAGCCCGTTCGCATCGCCGCCATGCCGGTGTAGTGCATCAACGCGATTCCGAGGCCCGCCGTGACCCCGCCGACCGCGATGCGGCCGAGGCTGCGCGGGTCGGTGGCCACTATGCTAATTCCCAGCGCCGACGCCGCGACCGCGACCACGAGTGACAGCGCAGTCAGCGGCACATTGTAAACAATTTCCATGTCACCGAGGTGATAGGCGGTCATCGCGACGAAATGCATCGACCAGATCGCGCCGCCGCCGAGGCTGACCGAGGCCGCCGAGATCCACTGCCGTCTGCGCCGGCCGGAGCTCAGCGGAATCCTGATGGCACTCACCAGCGCGGCAAAACAGCCAAGGAAGGACAGCGCAACCGAGATTACCACTGACAAAATGTCATAGCTTGCGGATTGGTATGTCATCCATCCGTCCCATTGATCCTTTTCCGCCCCGCCGGGATCGATCGAGATTTCCGCGGGCCTGAGGCGACTTCGAAAAGGCTCGGTACCTGATAGCGGCCTCACCCCGCGGCGGGGCAAGCTGCTGCCGAGCCCGTTCCCCACCGCCAGGAACGGGCGAGCAGTCGGCCCCGCCGGGGGCGGGCCGCGTCCTGCGGGCCGCGCGTGCCGTGTCTAGCTCCCGTGACCGCAGGCCAGCTGCCGAAGAAAATCGGAGTTGTCGTAGTAGTTGTGCACCTCGATGATCCGGAGATCATCGGATACGCGAGCCACCGTGGCCCCGAACATCTCGATCCGTTCGCCGGTCGGGTTCATACCTTTGTACGGCCCGCTGAAAGTTCCCCAGTGGCGCCACTTGAAAGTGATCGTGGGCGGCGGCGAATACACTTCGAGGACTTCCCAGAAGAATCCGCCCGGGAATGCGTCATGGAAGATCTCATGAGAGGACTCGAAGGTCTCGCTGCTGGCCGAGTAGTACGGACTCTCGCCGATGAGGACGTTGTAGCTCCCGCGCTCCGCCAGCTCGGCGCTTCCGACGGCCCGGCCGCCGTTCACACTCACCTGCAGCTGATCGGTGACCATGCTGACCCACTGCGCGGGATCCTTCTTGTGGGACAGTTCCATCTCGAACACCTGGACGACTCGCTCCACTATGTCGGCGAGTGAGCCAGCAGGATGATGCACGGTCCTTTCCGACGGCATGGTCTGGTGGGACAGGTGATAGTCGGGTGGGGCGCCGTCCCGCCAGACGACGCCCGCCGAGTCCGCGATTACCGCTTCCCTCCCGCGAACGTGCGGCGGCTCGCTCGCGAGTCCGTCCTTGCTCATGAGCTCGTTCTCCTTCTCGGTTGAACGAAGAATACGGTCCGCAAATTGCGGTCAGGACCAGGTCACGGCGCGGCCCGCGTCTCTCGAACACGGCAGCAAAAAACGTGGCAGGACCAGGACCGCACGGTTGTCGGCGCCCGCACGCGCCATCAAGAGATCGAGAGCGCCTGTTCGGCGGTGGACACCACTGAACGGCTTCCCGGCCCTAAGAAGACCGGGAAGACCGATGCGCGCCGCCGAACGTCACACTTGCCGCCCCGGCGAGCCTGGGCGCGGCTCATACGCGTGGAGCGACCGACCTATGACGTTCGGCGAAGCATGGTGACATTAGAGCACCAAAGTGGTGGTACTAGCAACTCTTCTCGCGACGCTATGTAACTTTGCGTAACAGAATCAGCCTTCGCAGGGTGATCATTTGGCCTCATCGACGCCTGACGTGCGCATCCCTAAAACGCATAGTGACGAGGGATCGATCTCCGAGATCAGCGAATGACACTGTCCAACGGACCAGCGGCCGACGTCGTCCCGCGAACGGGGGTATCCCCGGGCCAGCGGACACGACCGGCCAGCGGACGGCCGGCCAGTGGACGCGGCCGGCGAGCGGTCAGACCGTGTCGAGGTCGAGGTACTCGGCGAGCCAGCCGCGCAGGCGCTCGCCGTCGACCAGCTCCAGGCGGTTCTTCGCGGCGAACTCGACCGAGGACGGGCCGAACCCCGAGGTCGTGACGAGAATGCCCTTGATCGCGTCCCGGTCGGCGACCGTACCGGCGAGCTCACGGACGTAGTGCGCGCCGACGGTCCGCCGGTAGCGCTTCACCGAGATGACGATCAGCCCGGACCCCAGTGGGTCGTCCGAGTAGACCTCGACGTCGACGCCGCCGTCGCCCGACCGGCCGACCCGGCGCGTGTCGTAGCCCATCTTGGTCATCAGGTTGGCGACCAGCTGCTCGAAGTCGTACGGGTCCATTTCCAGGAGGTCCAGCGGCGCCCGTCGCGCCGCCCGGGCGACGGGCTCGACCCGCAGGTGCCGGGTTCCCCCGGCAGCCCCGTGGCCGCCGTCGCCGGTCCGGGGCTCGGCGGATCTCGTCCGAGCCTCTCTCGGACCCGTCGGGCTCTCGTTGGGTGCGTCAGTCGGCCGTCGCCAGACCGGCCAGGCGCCGGTCGGCGAGTCGACGATCTCGGTCGGAGCATCGGACAGGTCGGCGGCGCGGACGGCCCAGGGGGCGGCCGGGTACGGCAGGGTCGGCGGGAGGGGACCCGGCTGCGAGCGGGGGTGCGTCCGCGGCTGGGGATGCGCTGGCGGGAGGGGCCGCGTGGGCGCGAGGGGGCGGGGCGACGGGACCGGCACCTCGGGCAGCGTCGGCGCGACGGCTGGGGTGTCGGCCTCGGTGGGGTCCCGCTCGACGTGCACGCCGTGCTCGGTGAGCAGGGCGACCGTTCCGGCGGTCCAGCCCTGCGAGACGGCGCGCACCTTCCAGCGGCCGTCACGCCGGTACAGCTCGACGAGCACGACGCAGCGCTCGCCGCCGTCGGCCTCGACCCGGTGGCTCACCGCCCAGGCACCGTCGTCGTCCGGGCCGTCCCAGGCCGACTCGCCGGCCTCCTGGACCTCGACCCGTGTCGCGGGGTCGTCGGCCAGGGCGCCGGGCCAGTCGTCGGCCAAGCCGGCGGCGACCACGATCGTCTCGACCTCGTCAGGCACCTCGTCCAGGGCGATCCGCACGCATCGCTCGCTGACCAGCCACAGGCAGCCGTCCGCCGAGCGTCGCTGGTTGTAGAAGACCAGGTCACCGTCGTCACGGACCCGGCGCCGCCCGGTCAGCTCCAGGGCGAACAGGTCGACGGACCCCGCCGGCAGCTCCGACGTGAGCGACACCCGCGCGACCGGAACCCGCACCGGCGCGTTCGCGCCCTTCGCCAGCTCCACCCGACTCCCCAGTCGCCGCACCACCACAGTCCCCAGGCCACCACGGTCCCCGGACCACCACCGCCGCAGAGTCACGGCCGCACAGCCATCGCCGGATCGAGGCGACCAACTCCGCCCAGACCGATCTTATTGAGTCATACCTGGTGGCGATGGATCTGGCTCATTGCCGACCACCAGGCGGAACTGGCATCGGTCACGCGTCGGCAACCCGCTCCAGGCCCGAAAGGGCATCCGGCCCGTGGTGGTCACGGGCCGGACGCGGCGCCAGGTCGATCAGTGGCCGGGGGTCGCGGTGGCGGCGTCGGGGGCCAGGGCCGACTCATGGCGACGGACGGCGTCGCCAGGGCCGTCCCGGTCGACGAGGATCTCGAAGGCGCCCGGGGCGTCGAGCGCCCAGCCGAGCAGCGGCGTGAGCAGCTGACGGAGCTCGAAGCCACCGAGCGCGCGCCGCCACGCTCCCGGCCCGTCCCACTCGGTCACCAGGACCCAGGCCTCGGGGTCGTCGACGGCGCGGACCAGCCGGCCACCCCGGAAGCCGCGCGCGCTGGCGAGCGCGGCGAGCGAGCCGTCCGCGCCCACGGCGAACTCGGCCGCGGCGACGTCCGGCACCTGGAAGCGCACCATCGCCAGCACGGGAGCCGCCGGCACGGCCTGAAAACCTTCGGGGACCGCCAAGGGCGCGGTCGGGTCGGTCACGCGGCTACGCTCGCGCGATGACGCCGCCGTAGCGGCGGTCGCGGCGGGCGTACTCCTCGCACGCGGCCCACAGGTCGCGCCGGTCGAAGTCCGGCCAGAGCGTGTCGACGAACGCGAACTCCGCGTAGGCGGCCTGCCAGAGCAGGAAGTTCGACAGCCGCTGCTCACCGGACGTGCGGATCAGCAGGTCCACGTCGGGCATGTCCGGCTCGTCGAGGTAGCGGGCGACAGTCCGCTCGTCGATCTTGTCGGGCTTCAGCAGGCCATCCTTGACGTCCTTGGCCATCGCGGCGGCGGCGTCGGCGATCTCGGCCCGGCCGCCGTAGTTGATGCACATCGCCAGCGTGATCCGGTCGTTGTTCTTGGTGCGCTCCTCGGCCTTCTCCAGCCGGCGGATGACGCTGTTCCACAGGCGGGGCCGGCGCCCGGCCCAGCGGACGTTCACGCCCAGGGAGTCCATGTCGTCGATCCGCCGGCCGAACACGCCGTCGACGAAGCGCATCAGGAAGGCCACCTCGTCGGGCGCGCGCTTCCAGTTCTCGGTCGAGAACGCGTACACCGAGATCCAGCGGATGCCGAGCTCGATGGCGCCCTCGACACAGTCGAACAGCGCGTCCTCGCCCGCTTCGTGGCCCTTCGTGCGCGGCAGTCCGCGCAGCGTCGCCCACCGGCCGTTGCCGTCCATCACGATGGCGACGTGCTGGGGCACCAGTTCCGCCGGAATCGTCGGGGGGCGTGCCCCGGACGGGTGCGGATGCGGGTCCCGGTGCGGCCTAACTCCGCCATCCTGCAGGCTCACCGGTAGTCCACCTCCCCGCTGCTCCGGCGCGACGCCGACGCGCATTGCCTCTCCCATGTTCGTGCCTGGTTCCTGTCTCTTCACGTCCGGGTGCCCGCCAGAACGCGGACCGGGCGCCGGCTGTCACGCCCGCTCAAGGTGTGGCAGCGCCCGAAGCCCCCGTTCCAGGTGCCACTGCAGGTACGCGGCGACGATGCCGGCCGCTTCCCGCCTGGTGCGCACATCGGTAGCCTCCGCCTCGGCCCAGTCGCCGTGCAGCAGATCAGCCAGCAGCTGGACGGCGGTGACCGACACCGACGCCGCGCCGTGCGGTCGACACCGCGGGCAGACTACGCCTCCACCGGCGACCGACACCGACGGGTGGGGCCCCGGCTCCCCGCAGCGCGCGCAGTCGTCCAGCGCCATCGCGTACCCGCTGACCGCGAGCGCGCGCAGCAGGAAGGCATCCATCACCAGGCCAGGCGGGTGCTCGCCGGACGCCAGGGTACGCAGCCCGCCGACGAGCAGCAGGAAAAGCCGCAGCGCCGGCTCGCGCTCCTCGCTGGTCAGCCGCTCGGCGGTCTCCAGCATCACCGCGGCGGCCGTGTGCCGGGCGTAGTCGGTCGCCAGGACCGCGCCGTAGGAGCCGAGCAGGTCGGCCTGCGTGACGGTGTCCAGCGAGCGGCCCTGGTGCAGCTGCAGGTCGACGTACATCGCCGGCTCCAGCCGGGCGCCGAACCGCGACGACGTGCGGCGCACCCCTTTCGCCACGGCCCGTACCCGCCCGTTGCGCCGGGTGAAGAGCGTGACGATCCGGTCGGCCTCACCGAGCGGCATCGTGCGCAGCACGACCCCCTCATCGCGGTAGACCGGCATGCACCCATGGTCGCACGCACCAGCGACACGCCGCGCGGCCAGCCTTGTCAGGCCACCCGCGCGGGTCGCCCGCGGGGGTCAGAAGCCGAGGCGACGCAGCTGCTTGGGGTCGCGCTGCCAGTCCTTGGCGACCTTGACGTGCAGATCGAGGAAGACCGGTGTGCCCAACAGCGCCTCGATCTGGGCCCGGGCCTTGGTCCCGACGTCCTTGAGCCGGGAGCCGCCGGCACCGATCACGATCGCCTTCTGGCTGGGCCGCTCGACGAACACGTTGACGTGCACGTCGAGCAACGGCCGTTCCGCCGGGCGGTCCTCGCGGGGCAGCATCTCCTCGACGACCACGGCGAGCGAGTGCGGCAGCTCGTCGCGCACGCCCTCCAGCGCCGCCTCCCGGACCAGCTCGGCGACCATCACCCGCTCCGGCTCGTCGGTCAGCTCGCCGTCCAGGTACAGCGGCGGGCCCAGCGGCAGCCGCGCCACCAGCAGGTCCGCCAGGATGTCCAGCTGGTGGCCGGCGGCGCGGACCCGGTCGTCGCCCGCTGTCCGGTCGTCCCCCCGCACCGGCACAGGCACGGCGTTCACCGGCACGATCTCGGCGAAGTCGGCGAGCTGGGAGAGCTCCAGAAGTCGGGCGCCGATCCGCTCCGGGTCCTTGACCAGGTCGGTCTTGGTCAGGATCGCGATCACCGGGGTCCGCCCCGGCAGCCGGGACAGCTCCTCGGCGATGTACCGGTCGCCACGGCCGACCGGTTCGTCGGCCGGCGCGCAGAAGCCGACGACGTCGACCGAGGACAGGGTCGCGCGGACCACGTCGTTGAGCCGCTCACCGAGCAGCGTGCGGGGCCGGTGCAGACCCGGGGTGTCGACGAGCACCAGCTGCGCGTCCGGCCGGTGCACGATGCCGCGCACGGCGTGCCGGGTGGTCTGCGGTCGACCACTGGTGATCGCGATCTTCGTCCCGACCAGGGCGTTGGTCAGCGTCGACTTGCCGGCGTTCGGCCGCCCGACGAAGCAGGCGAACCCGGACCGGAACGTGGCCGGTTGGTCCGGGTCGGCTCCCGAGCGCTCGGGAGCGCCCGGGGCCGGTGCCTGCGTGGGGTGTCGTGCCATGTCAGACCACCGTCCGGTTGCGGGGAACGCCGTCGGGGCCGGCGAGGAAGACGGGGACGCCTGGGCCGAACTCGGCCAGCACCGCGAGGTCGTCGGCCGCCGGCGCGGCGTCCTCGGTGACCACGGCGGCTGCCTCGAACCGGCGGGCGCCGCTGGCGGCGGCCGCCACCACGGCGGCGCGCAGCGCTCCGGTCACGAGCTCGGGGCTGGTGTGCCCGACGGTCGCGGCGGCGTAGGTCCGCCCGTCGGTGTCGCGGACGGCCGCGCCCTCGGCCCGCTCCCCGTGCGGGGTGTAGGCCCGCAGCCGGGCGGAGCGGGCAAGCACGACCAGCTTCAGGTCCTCGGCGGCCAGCTCGCCGGTCACCGGCTCGCCGCGCCGCGCCTCGGGGTCCGGTCCCCCGGCGTCCCGTCGCTCAGCGGCCAGCTGGATCTCGTTGGCCTCGCTGCCCATCGCGCTCCTCACCCTTCTGACTGCCGCCGCGGCTGGCCTCGCCTCTGCCGGCGGACCTGCCGGTCTCGCCCCGCCCCGCGTCGCGGCGCGGATCGGCCTCGTCGGCGAACAGGTCACCCGTGTCGCCGTCGGTGGCCGACCCGGTGCCGATGCGGTGCACGACGACGGTACCTATCTGGTTGCGCCGGCCGGCCGCCCGTTCGGCGGTCAGCGACAGCCCGCCGACCGAGGCGGTCGCGCCGGGGATCGGGACCCGTCCGAGCGCGCTGGCCAGCAGCCCGCCGACGGTCTCGACGCCGTCGGCGCCCGGCAGGTCGTCCTCGCTGACGCCGAACAGCTCCGCGAGGTCCTCGACCTCCAGCCGCGCGGTCACCCGGGCGGTCTCGTCGTCCAGCCACTCGACCCGCGGTACCGCGGTGTCGTACTCGTCGACGATCTCGCCGACGATCTCCTCGAGAATGTCCTCGATCGTCACCAGACCGGCGGTGCCACCGTACTCGTCGATGACGACGGCCATGTGGGTGCGCGACGCCTGCATCTCGCGGAGCAGGTCGTCGGCGGGCTTGCTCTCCGGCACCAGGACCGGCGGGCGCATCACCGACTCGACCGACCCGTCACCACCGCCCTCGCGCTCGCGGCCGACCAGGTCCTTGAGGAAGACGATGCCGACGACGTCGTCGACGCTCTCCCCGACGACCGGGATGCGCGAGAAGCCGCCCCGCAGAGCGAGCGAGATCGCCGCGTCGACGGTCTTGGTCGACTCGATGAAGACCATGTCCGGCCGGGGCACCATCACCTCGCGGACCAGGGTGTCGCCGAGCTCGAAGACCGACGCGATCATGTCGCGTTCCTCCGGCTCGATGACCTCGTTCTCCTCCGCGAGGTCGACCAGGTCGCGCAGCTCGGCCTCGGAGGCGAACGGGCCGTCCCGGTAGCCCTTGCCCGGGGTGACCGCGTTGCCCAGGGCGATCAGCAGCCGGGGCAACGGCCCGAGCAGCCGGGCGAGGCTGACGGTCAGGCCAGCGCCGGCCAGCGCGACCGACGGCGCGTGCTGGCGCCCGAGCGTCCGGAACATCACCCCGACGAGCACATAGGCGACGAGCGTCGCGATCGCCGCGCCGAGGAAGACCGAGGCGAAACCGGTCCCGTACGCGTGCGCGGCGACGATCGTGATGCAGGCCGCCGCGACCATCTCGCCCATGATCCGCAGCAGCAGCAACAACGCCAGGTAGCGACCGGGGTCGGCGACCACGATCGCCAGCCGGCGCGCACCCGGCCGGCCCTGGCGGACGAACTCCTCGACGGTGACCCGGGAGACCCGGGTCAGCGCGGCGTCGACCCCGCCGAGCGCGGCGGCCACCAGCGAGGCCGCCACAGCCAACAGGATGAGCGGCGTATCTCCAGACCCCATTACGACGTCCCGTTACCGGCGGCTCAGCCGGCGCTGGCCGGGCCGGCCACCGCGCCAGCCGAACCGGAGCCAGCCCCGCCCGCGCCAGCCGAGCCCGCGCCGGCCTCGAGGGCGACGGCGGCCTCCCAGCGGGTCAACAGGTCCTCCTGCAGGCGGAACATCTCGCGCTCCTCCGCCTGCTCGGCGTGGTCGTAGCCGAGCAGGTGCAGGATGCCGTGGGTGCACAGCAGGTGCAGCTCGCGCTGGGCGGTGTGCCCCGCGGTGACGGCCTGCTTGCGGGCGACCTCGGGGCACAGCACGACGTCGCCGAGCAGCGTGGCCGGGTCGTTGTCGGCCGAGTCGGCGTAGCTCGACTCGAACGCCTCGTCCTGCGGGAACGCCAGCACGTCGGTCGGGCCGTCCTCGCCCATGTAGCGCACGTGCAGGTCCGTCATGGCCGCCGTCTCGACGATCATGATGGACAACTCGGCGAGCGGGTTCACCTTCATCGCGTCCAGCACGAAGCGGGCCAGCCCGGCCAGCGTCACCTCGTCGACGTCGGACTCGCCCGTCTCGTTGGCGATGAACACGGACATCAGGATCTCCCTGCCTGCGGGCTGGCCGTGGTCGCCGCGCGGGCCGTCACCGTCGGTCCCGGCGCGCGGGCCGGGCGGCGGCCGGGCGCGGCGCGCCGGGGCCGGTCGTGGGCGTGGCGCCGTCGATCGCGTCCCAGCGCGAGTACGCGTCGACGATCTCGCTGACGAGCCGGTGGCGGACCACGTCGGTGCTGGTCAGGTTCGCGAAGTGCACGTCCTCGATCCCGTCGAGGATCTCGCGGACGACACGCAGGCCACTGCGGGTGCCGGACGGCAGGTCCACCTGGGTGATGTCGCCGGTGACGACGATCTTCGCGCCGAAGCCGAGCCGGGTCAGGAACATCTTCATCTGCTCGGCCGAGGTGTTCTGCGCCTCGTCGAGGATGATGAAGGCGTCGTTGAGCGTCCGGCCACGCATATAGGCCAGCGGGGCAACCTCGATGGTGCCGCTCTGGATCAGCCTGGGAATCGAGTCCGGGTCGACCATGTCGTGCAGCGCGTCGTACAGCGGGCGCAGGTACGGGTCGATCTTCTCGAACAGGGTGCCCGGCAGGAAGCCGAGCCGCTCCCCCGCCTCGACGGCCGGCCGGGTCAGGATGATCCGGGTGACCTTCTTGGCCTGCAGGTACTGCACCGCCTTGGCCATCGCCAGGTACGTCTTGCCGGTGCCCGCCGGGCCGATGCCGAACACGATCGTGTGCGTGTCGATCGCGTCGACGTAGTGCTTCTGGTTCAGCGTCTTCGGCCGGATCGTCCGGCCGCGGCCGGCCAGGCTGTTGTGGGTGCGCACCTCGGCGGGCCGCTCGGTGCCGCCGCCGCGCAGCATGGCGAGGGAATGCTCGATGTGCTGGGCGGTCAGCACGGTCCCGGCGTCCAGCAGCGCGGTCAGCTCGGTGAACAGCCGGACGGCCAGGTCGTTCTCGGCCGGCTCCCCGGTGATCGTGATCTCGTTGCCCCGGACGTGGATGTCGGACCGAAGGGCCTGCTCGATGGCCCGGAGCAGCTCGTCCTGGTGGCCGAGCAGGCTGACCATGTTGTGCGGGCCGGGCACCACGAAACGGGTGACCGTCGGCGCGGCCGGGGCGGTGATGGCGCGCGGGGCGCCACCCTGGGCAGTGGCGGCGCCATGGGGCGTGGCGGATTCGGGCATGAGGACGGCCGTGGGTGGGCCGGGACACCTCTCGTCGATAAAAGGGCGAAATCTTCAGCGGCGGTCCGCGCGCACCCGATGTCCGAGAGCTCGAACTCCGAAAACCCGAACTCCGAGAACTCGCACTCCCGAAGCTCCGGCTCCAGAAGCTCGCACTCCAGAAGTTCGAACTCCGAGATTCGGTACGCGGTATGCCACACGAACTACCAGGTTCAGTCTAGCCGTCCCACCGGCCGGTGGCCGCGAGCAGCACGGCAGCCGCCGCGACGCCGGCCGTCGAGGTGCGCAGCACGGTCGGGCCCAGCCGCACGGCGACCGCGCCCGCCTTCCCAAAACCGGCGAGCTCCTCGTCCGAGATCCCGCCCTCGGGACCGACCACCAGCACGATCTCCCCTGCCGGCGGCCAGTCGCTCGCCCGGCCCGCCGGCAGGCCGGCCAGCGGCTCGGCGGCGCTCTCGTGCAGGACCAGCCCCAGCCCGGCGGCCGCGAGCCGGTCGCGCACGGCCGCGGTGCCGGCCAGCTCGCCGACGACCGGCCAGCGCGCCCGGCGGGCCTGCTTCGCCGCCTCGGCCGCGCTCGCCACCCAGCGGCCGCGGGAACGCGCGCCGCGTTCGCCGTCCCAGCGGACCACGCTGCGCGCCGCCGACCACGGCACGATCTCGTCGACGCCCACCTCGGTCAGCATCTCGACCGCGAGCTCGCCGCGGTCGCCCTTCGCCAGCGCCTGCACGACGACGAGACGCGGCACCGGCGCGGGGGTGGTGGCCCGATCCAGCACCCGGCAGTCCAGTTCGTCGCGGCGCACCGCGGCGACCTCGCAGCGCAGCGCGTGCCCGGCCCCGTCGGTGACGTCGAGACGCTCGCCCACCCGCAGCCGGCGCACGGTCGCCGCGTGGCGCCCTTCGGGCCCGGCGAGCGTGAACACGTCGACGGCGGGCAGCGGCGCCAGGTGGAAGACCGGGGTCGTCACCACCGGCGGCGCACTACTTCTTCCGGCCGCCGCGGCGGCGGCTGAACAGGCCGGAGGTCGCGGCGGTGGCGGTGACGACCGCCGGCGCCTCCTCGTCACGCAGCCGGGCCAGCTCACGCAGCAGCCGCTCCTGCTCGGCGTCGAGCTTCGTCGGCGTCTCCACCGAGACGTGGATGTGCAGGTGGCCGCGGCCGACGGCGCGCAGGTGCGGCACGCCCCGGCCGGCGAGCCGGATCACCTCGGCCGGCTGGGTGCCCGGCTTGACCGTGATCGTCTCGGTGCCGTCGAGCGTGTCGAGCGTGGCCGTGGTGCCCAGCGACGCGGCGGTCATCGGCAGCCGCAGGTCGCAGTGCAGGTCGTCGCCCTCGCGGCTGAAGATCGGGTGCGCCTTCTCGGAGACCTCGACGTACAGGTCACCGGCGGGACCGCCGCCGGGCCCGACCTCACCCTCGCCGGACAGCCGGATGCGCATCCCGTCCTCGATGCCGGCCGGGATCTTGACGGTCAGGGTGCGCCGCTTGCGGACCCGGCCGTCGCCCGCGCACTCCCGGCACGGGTGCTCGATCACGGTTCCGGTGCCCTGGCAGCGGGTGCACGGCCGTGAGGTCACCATCTGGCCGAGGAACGACCGGGTGACCTGCTGGATCTCACCCCGCCCGCTGCAGGTCGGGCAGGTGCTCGGGGACGTTCCGGGAGACGCGCCCGAGCCGGTGCACAGATCGCAGACGACGGCCGTGTCGACCGTGATGTCCCGGTTGGCGCCGAAGGCCGTCTCGGCGAGGTCCAGCTCGATGCGCAGCAGCGCGTCGTTGCCCCGCCGGACCCGGGAACGTGGCCCGCGGCTCGCTCCACCGCCGAAAAAGGCGTCCATGATGTCGCCGAGGCCGCCGAAGCCGCCGCCGAACGGCGAGCCACCCCCGCCGCCGCCCGGCGCGAGCGGGTCGCCGCCGAGGTCGACGATCTGGCGCTTCTCCGGGTCGGAGAGCACCTCGTAGGCCGCCGTCACGGTCTTGAACCGCTGCTGCGCCTCCGGGTCAGGGTTGATGTCGGGGTGCAGCTCCCGGGCGAGCTTGCGGTAGGCCCGCTTGATCTCGTCTCCGGTCGCCTCGCGGCCGACGCCGAGCACGGCGTAGTAGTCCACTGCCATTTAGAAGTCCACTGCCATTCGGAAGCCCACTGCCCTCAGCTGACCTGGTCGTGGCTGGCGGCCGTCATTCGGCGCCCAGCACTTCACCCACGTAGTTGGCGACGGCCCACACGGCTGACATCGTTCCCGGATAGTCCATCCGCTTGGGGCCGACCACCCCCATGCCGCCCAGTGCGGCCGCGCCTCGGCCGTAGCCGGTCGCGACGACCGCGGTGGACCGCAGCGCGTCGACGTCCGTCTCGCGACCAATGCGCACGGTCACGGTACCTGGCTCCCGCGCCCATCCGATGAGCTTGAGGAGCACCACCTGCTCCTCCAGCGCCTCGAGGACCAGCCGCAGCGAGTCGGAGAAGTCCAGCGCCGAGCGGGTCAGGTTCGCGGTGCCGGCGAGCATGATCCGCTCTTCCTGCCGCTCGACCAGCGTCTCGATCAGGACCGTCGCGAGCGCCGTGAGCTGGGTGCGCAGCCCGGGGCCGGCCTCCTCGGGAAGCGAGGCCGCCGCGGCGGCCGCGTCCGAGAGTCGGCGGCCACCGAGCGCGCGGTTGAGGATCATCCGAAGCTCGGCCACGGTGTCCTCGTCGACCGGCTCACCGACGTCGACGATCCGCTGCTCGACCCGCGCGGCGTCGGTGATCATCACGATGAGCAGCCGGCCGGCGCTGATCTGGACGACCTCGATGTGCCGGACCCGGCTGGAGGTCAGCGACGGGTACTGGACGACGGCGACCTGCCGGGTCAGCTGGGCGAGCAGCCGGACCGAGCGGCGCACCACGTCGTCGAGGTCGAGCGCGCCTTCGAGGAAGTTCTGGATGGCCCGCCGCTCCGCCCGGGACAGCGGCTTGACCCCGGACAGCCGGTCGACGAACAGCCGGTAGCCCTTGTCCGTCGGAATGCGACCGGCGCTGGTGTGCGGCTGGGTGATGAAGCCGTCCTCTTCCAGCGCGGCCATGTCGTTACGGACCGTGGCTGGTGAGACCCCGAGCGCGTGCCGCTCGGCCAGCGCCTTCGAGCCGACCGGCTCGTTGCTGGTCACGAAGTCCTCGACGATCGCCCGCAGCACTTCCAGGCGGCGTTCCTCCAACACGTCACGCACCCCCTCGGCGACCACGCGGCCGTGCCTGTCGGGGCCGGCGCCCAGCGGACCAGCCTGGCACACCTGGCCACGGCCGCCGGCGGAATCCCTCCGGCCGTGACGGCCCAGAGCGCAGGATCCTCAACGCGCCTCCTCCACCGCCGGACGATGGCCGCCAGCCCGCCGCCACGTCACGGTGTCCGTACCGGGCGTGACGCGCTTCGGGGATGGCGAGATCGGTCCAGCCTGGCACTCCGCAGCCGTGAGTGCCAAGTCTAGCGCCCTCCCCCATCGATCTGCCTCGTCATCACCCGATCCCGGTCAGAGGTCGGGCAGGAGGGCGCGGACCACAGTATCGGTGAGGAGACGGCCGTCGCGGGTCAGTTTGATCCGACCGCCGGCCAGGGCCGCGCGGTCCAGCAGACCGGTGGCCGTCAGCTCTGCGAGGGAGGACCGGCCTGCCTCGGTGAGCTCGGCCACCGGCAGGCCGTCGGACATCCGGACTGCGAGCATCACCCGCTCCACATAGCGGGCCTCGGTGTCGACGATCTCGCGGGCCTGCGCCGGGCTGCGCCCGGAGCGCAGCCGCTCGGTGTACTCGGTCGGATGGCGCACGTTCCACCAGCGGACCCCGCCCAGGTGGCTGTGCGCGCCCGGACCGACCCCCCACCAGGTGTCGCCCCGCCAGTAGCCCAGATTGTGCCGGCACCAGGCGTCGGGGCCGCTGGCCCAGTTGCTGACCTCGTAGTTGGCCAGCCCCGCGGCGGTGAGCATCTCGTCGGCCTGGACGTAGCGGTCGGCGAGCAGGTCGTCGTCGGGCTCCAGCAACTCGCCCCGGCGCACCCGGCGAAACAGCCGGGTGCCGTCCTCGATGGTGAGCGCGTAGGCGCTGACATGGTCGGGGGCGAGCTCGATCGCGGCGGCCAGGCTCGCCGCCCAGTCCCGGTCCGACTCCCCCGGCGCGCCGTAGATCAGGTCGACGCTGACCTGCTCGAACCCGGCCTTGCGGGCCCAGCAGACCACGTCGGGCAGCCGGCCGGGGGTGTGCCGCCGGTCGAGTGTGGCCAGCACGTGCGGGCGGGCGCTCTGCATCCCGAACGAGATCCGGGTGAACCCGGCGGCCCGGAGCTGTTCGAGCGCGACCGCGTCGACGGACTCCGGGTTGGCCTCGGTGGTCACCTCGGCACCGGGGCGCAGGCCGAAGGTGTCGTCCACGGCGGCGAGCAGGGCGCCGAGGTCCGCGGGCGGGAGCAGCGTCGGCGTCCCCCCGCCGAAGAACACCGTGTCCACCGGCGGGGTCCCGTCGCCGAGGACCCGCGCGGCGAGCCCCAGCTCGGCGATGGCCGTCGTGGCGAAGCTCGCCGCGCTCGCGCCGCCCCCGAGCTCGGCGGCCGTGTAGGTGTTGAAGTCGCAGTACCCGCACCGGGTCGCGCAGTAGGGCACGTGAATGTAGATGCCGAACGCGCGCTGAGGAAGCTCGACGAGGGCCGCGGCGGGCAGCCCGCCGTCGGAAGGCGGGGCCTCGCCCTCGGGTGGCTTGGGGGACATGTACTCCAGTGTGCGCCCGTCGCGTACCGACACGACGACGCACAGTTCGGCGGATCTCGCCACCGCGAACGGGGACGACGCCCGGACCACGGACCAGCGGCCCGACGGGACCCCACCCGCTTGCCGGGCGCCGGTGACACCGGCGGCCCGTTGGGCGGCCGACCCGGAGCGGTTGGATTCGCGGCTGGCGACGGGTTGGCGTGTCGTGGTGGCCATGTCGCCGTCAGTACGAAAAGATCGGACATATGGACGACGACGTCGCGGATCTGCTTACAGCGGACGATTTCCTGATTCAGGCGGCCCTCCTCAAGGAGGGGCTCGCGCTGCTCCCGCCGCGGACGACCGAGTACCGGTCCGGCACCGTCCGCTACCCGTGGAACGAGCGTGAGGAGCCGGCCACCCAGCCCATTCCCGTCAACCACCCGCAGCTCCCGGGTCCCGCGACCAGCACCCAGGGCTGAGGGCGGGACACCCCACCCACCGAAGGCATACGAAAAGCCGGAACGTCTTGGAACGTTCCGGCTTTCGCGCTTTCTGGCTACGGGCCGACCCGTCATCGGGGACGCCACCTGCGTGGCCACCCCCGCGAGGGGGCTACCGCGTGACCACCCAAGGGGGCGGCGAACGCGGCAGCCGCCTGCTACGCAGTCAGGTCAGCGTGCTGCTTCGCCATGGCCGACTTCTTGTTGGCGGCCTGGTTGGCGTGGATGACGCCCTTGCTGACGGCCTTGTCGAGCTTCCTCGACGCGGCCTGCAGCGACGTGGCGGCGGCCTCGACGTCACCAGCGTTGGCGGCCTCGCGGAAGCGGCGCACGAGGGTCTTCAGCTCGGACTTCACAGCCTTGTTGCGCAGTCGAGCGCGCTCGTTGGTCAGGTTGCGCTTGATCTGCGACTTGATGTTGGCCACGCGGGAGAACCTCATCGTCGAGTTGGGGACTAGATCGTCAGTCTGGGTGCCGCACCCTGGGGTGCCTGGCCCACGGGCGCCGAGCTTGCCGGGTTCGTCACCCCGCACCTGTCATACACAGGCTCGTCGTTCGCGGACCGCCAACCGCGGGTCGTCACGCGGGGACCCGATGCGGCAAGAGCTAACCCTACATTACCTATAGCGAACGGCGGACCGTGGCCGGCGCTGCTGGGCCCGGCGATCCTAGCCGACCCGCCGCGAGCGAGGTCTCGCGCGGCGCGCGGAGCTGGCTCGCCGGGAATGCTGGCACGATGGAGGGCAGGTTCGCGTCCGCGGACCCCGTTCCCACGAATGTGACCCTCGAGAAACGAGACCTGCCCGCGTGTCCCCAGCCGTCGAGGCGCCCGGTGCCGACCAGGCGTTGATCCGCAACTTCTGCATCATCGCGCACATCGACCACGGCAAGTCGACGCTCGCCGACCGCATGCTCGGTGTGACGGGCGTCGTCGACGCCCGCAACATGCGCGCGCAGTACCTCGACCGGATGGACATCGAGCGCGAGCGCGGGATCACGATCAAGGCGCAGAACGTCCGGCTGCCGTGGAAGGCCGACGACGGCCGGGAGTACGTTCTGCACCTGATCGACACCCCCGGGCACGTCGACTTCACCTACGAGGTGAGCCGGTCGCTGGCCGCCTGCGAGGGCGCGATCCTGCTGGTCGACGCCGCGCAGGGCATCGAGGCGCAGACGCTGGCGAACCTGTACCTGGCGATCGAGAACGACCTGACGATCATCCCGGTGCTCAACAAGATCGACCTGCCGGCGGCGCAGCCGGAGAAGGTCTCCGAGGAGATCGCGCAGATCATCGGGTGCGACCCGTCGGACGTGCTGCGGGTCTCCGGCAAGACCGGGGTCGGCGTCCCCGAGCTCCTCAACGAGGTCTGCCGCCGCATCCCGCCGCCGTCGGGCGACCCGGACGCCCCCGTCCGGGCCATGATCTTCGACAGCGTCTACGACATCTACCGCGGCGTCATCACCTACGTCCGGGTCATCGACGGCTCGCTGAGCACCCGTGACCGCTGCCTGATGATGTCCACCGGCGCCAGCCACGAGACTCTCGAGGTCGGCGTCATCTCGCCGGACCCGGTGCCGCGGCCCTCGCTGTCGGCCGGCGAGGTCGGCTACGTCATCCCAGGAGTCAAGGACGTCCGCCAGGCCAGGGTCGGCGACACGATGACCTCGGCGCGTCGCCCCGCGACCGAGGCGCTCGGCGGCTACCGCGACCCCCTCCCGATGGTCTACTCCGGCCTCTATCCGATGGACGGCTCCGACTACCCGGCCCTGCGCGAGGCGCTCGACAAGCTGCAGCTCAACGACGCGGCGCTCACCTACGAGCCGGAGACCTCGGCGGCGCTCGGGTTCGGTTTCCGCTGCGGCTTCCTCGGCCTGCTGCACCTGGAGATCGTCCGCGAGCGCCTGGAGCGCGAGTTCGGCCTGACGCTGATCTCCACCGCCCCGAACGTCGTCTACCGGGTCGTCATGGAGGACACCTCCGAGCACACCGTCACCAACCCCAGCGACTGGCCCGGCGGCAAGATCTCCGAGGTCTACGAGCCGGTGGTCGACGCGATGGTGCTGCTGCCGACCGACTTCGTCGGCGCCGTCATGGAGCTGTGCCAGTCGCGCCGGGGCGTGCTCAAGGGGATGGACTACCTGTCCACCGACCGGGTCGAGCTGAAGTACACGATGCCGCTCGGCGAGATCATCTTCGACTTCTTCGACGCGCTGAAGTCACGCACCCGCGGCTACGCCAGCCTCGACTACGACCCCGCCGGTGAGTCGCTCTCGGACCTGGTGAAGGTCGACATCCTGCTCCAGGGCGAGGCGGTCGACGCTTTCTCCGCGATCGTCCACCGCGACAAGGCCTACGCCTACGGCGTCTCGATGACGGGCAAGCTGCGCGAGCTGATCCCCCGCCAGCAGTTCGAGGTGCCGATCCAGGCGGCCATCGGCAGCCGGATCATCGCCCGGGAGAACATCCGGGCGATCCGCAAGGACGTCCTCGCCAAGTGCTACGGCGGTGACATCACCCGTAAGCGCAAGCTGCTGGAGAAGCAGAAGGAGGGCAAGAAGCGGATGAAGACCATCGGGCGGGTCGAGGTCCCGCAGGAGGCCTTCATCGCCGCCCTCTCCAACGACGCCTCCAAGAGCAACCGCCCCGGCTAGCCGATCTCCACTAGGTCTGCCCGGCGGCTGAGCCTGCCCGGCGGCCGAAGCTGCCCGGCGGCCGAGACTGCCCGCCGACTGAGCCTGCCCGTCGGCCGAAGCTGCCCGCCGGCCGAGACTGCCCATCGGGCCGCCCGTCGGGCTTGATCGCCGTTTCGGCCCTCTGGTGGCTACGAAGCAGCTCCGGTTACGACCACCGGAGGGCCAAAACAACGATCATGGCGACTCCGGAACCGGGCGAGCCTCGTCGGAGGCGGCGCCAGCCGATCTCCGCCGTCGTGTCGCGGGCCTCGCTGCCAAGCGGCCGCAAGGCGTCCCGGTTTGGGCGCTACTCGAGCGGAGGGCTGGGGCGGGTGATGCGGTCGAGGGTCTCCAGGTAGGTGACGGCCAGGGCGACGCTGGCCGGAAGCGCCAGCAGGACCCAGGCGCTGGTGAGGTCCGACAGGGCGAGCAGGACCGTGAGCACCGCCGTGGCGGTGAACAGGAGACCGCGCATCCACCCTGCGGGCAGGATGCGAAAGCCGAAACCAGCCCGTTCCTCCTCAAGCTCCAGCACCTCGCTCGGCCCGTGATCGGACCTAGGCCCGTGATCGAGCCTGGGCGCGACGTCGGACCTGGGCCCCTGATCGAGGCTGGGCGCGTGGTCGGACCACGGAGCGTGATCCAGCCTCGGCCCGCGGTCGGACCCGGCCCCACGATCGGACCCGGCCCCACGATCGGACCCGGGCCCACGATCGGACCCAGCCCCACGATCGGAACCGGGCCCACGGTCGGACGCGGGCGTGCTGTCGGGGCGGGGCGCGCCGTCGGGGCGGGGCCCGGGGGGGGGGGGGGGGGGGGGGGGGGGGGGCCCGCCCCCCCCGCGGGGGGGGGGGGGGGGGGGGCGGGGGGGGGGCGCG
>NZ_JADWYX010000095.1:30851-36770 GCF_016786355.1 Frankia sp. AgB1.9 | reverse complement strand
GGTTCCAGGGGGTCGCCCCCCTGGGCAGACATCGCGGCAAACGCGAAAGCGCCCCCCGAAGGGGGCGCTGAGCACGGAAATCTTACCCGTAAAGCTGAGGGGATTCGAACCCCCCAGGATGAGCGACGCGGAACGCGAGCGAGGGGGGTGTCGGGGGGGGCGAAGCCCCCTGACGACGGGGGTTCCAGGGGGTCGCCCCCCTGGGCAGACATCGCGGCAAACGCGAAAGCGCCCCCCGAAGGGGGCGCTGAGCACGGTAATCTTACCCGTGGAGCTGAGGGGATTCGAACCCCTGACCCTCACACTGCCAGTGTGATGCGCTACCAGGCTGCGCCACAGCCCCATATTCGTTTTTCCCTGCCGGGGCCTTACTGTACTACAGGTTCCGCTGGCCGGGATTGACCGGCCGTGCACGTACTTTACTACCGTTCCGCCTGGTTCAGGCGACCCGCCGGCTGGCTTCCCGTACCGCTGACCGAGGGTCAGCGGGCCGGCTGCGGCCGTGTCGGCGAGTCTATCGGATCCGTGTCCGGGGCCGACGCGGCGACGTCACCGACCAGTGTTGCCTGACCCAGGGTCGGCTGACCCACAGTCGGCTGACTGGGGAGCACCACCGAGGCGGTCCCTTGCTGCGGACCGATCTCGACCTTATCAGCCCGCGGGACCCCGGCATTGTGCTCCAGGATGCGGAACCGTCCGTGCTCGCTGCTCAGCAGGGTCCAGTGACAGTTGCGCAGCGGCCCGAAGTGCCACCAGGTGTCCGGGGGCAGGCCGAGCAGGTGGCCGATGAGCGACCGGGCGGTGCCTCCGTGCAGCACGAACAGCACGAGGCTGTCCGGACCGCCCGGCAGGCCCGCCGTGACGAGCTCGTCGAACAGCGCGCCGGCGCGGGCCGCCACGTCGCGGTAGGTCTCGCCGCCCCCACGTGGGATGTCCTCGCCGCGCCGCCAGGCGGCGTCCTCCTCGGGGTACAGCCGGCCTGCCTGTTCGGAGGTCAGCCCGGACCAGCGACCGAGGTCGATCTCACGTAGCCGGGCGTCGGACCGGTACCGCGGCCCGATCCGGTCAGCGGTCGCCTGGCAGCGCTGTAGGTCGGAGGAGACGATCAGGTCGGGGCGCATCGCCGCGATGACCGGCCCTACCCGCTCAGCCTGGGCTCGGCCGACCTCGTCCAGCGGTGGATCAGCCTGGCCCTGGAAGCGCCCGTCGTTGTTCCATTCGGTCCGGCCGTGCCGCAGGAGCAGCAGCCTCACCAGGAGCCGGCCCGTCCGCTCGGGTCACCGAGGAGGCCTCCCGCGGCGCTGCCGACCCCGGATTCGGAGCCGCCGCCGACGGGGACAGCGGTCCTCGCGGCCGCGTCCCGGTCGACGAACTCGATCTGCGGGCAGTCCTTCCAGAGCCGCTCGAGGTCGTAGAACTCACGCTCCTCGATGCGCTGGACGTGCACGACGATCTCGACGAAGTCGAGCAGCACCCACCGGCCCTCACGCTCGCCCTCGCGGCGCAGTGGCTTGACCCCGATCAGGCGGAGCCTCTCCTCGACCTCGTCGACGACGGCCTTGACCTGCCGCTCGTTGTCGGCGGAGGCGAGCACGAAGCAGTCCGTGAGGGCCAGCCGGTCGCTGACGTCCAGGACGGTGATGTCCTTCGCGAGTTTGTCGGCGGCGGCCTGGGCCGCGATGAGGGCGAGCTCGACGGCCCGGGGGGAAGCGGTCACGCTGCGGGGTCTCCAAGAGGTTGGTCGCGGTGTGGCGGAACGGGGCGCCGTCGTCCGCGGGCACACGACGCCAACCAGGACACGGTAGCCGCCGACGCACGGGAGGTCACGGCGGTATCGCCCCGGTTCGCCTGGCCCGTGATCAGCGTCACCTCAGCGGCCGGGCGGCGGCCCGTCCGGGTGGGGGTGGTAGAGGCCGCGCTTCACGATGTATCGGACGACCGCGTCGGGCGTCAGGTACCAGATGGGCGCGCCGCGGCCGACGCGGTCGCGGATGTCGGACGACGAGATCGCCAGCGCCGGCACCTCCAGCAGGCTCAGCGACTGTGCCGGCAGGCTCGCGTCGAAGGTCAGCTGGTAGCCCGGCCTGGTCACGCCGACGAAGTGCGCGAGCGGGAACAGCTCGTGGACGTCGCGCCAGGTGAGGATCTGGGCCAGCGCGTCGGCGCCGGTGATGAAGAACAGCTCGGCGTCCGGGTACTGCTCGTGCAGCTCGCGCAGCGTGTCGATGGTGTAGGTCAGGCCGCCGCGGTCGATGTCGATGCGGCTGACGGTGAACTGCGGGTTGCCGGCGGTCGCGAGGAACGTCATGAGGTAGCGGTCCTCGGCCGGTGAGACCTCGCGGTCGACCTTCTGCCAGGGCTGGCCGCTGGGAACGAAGACCACGGCGTCCAGCGCGAACAGCGCGGCGACCTCGCTGGCCGCGACGAGGTGCCCGTTGTGGACGGGATCGAATGTTCCACCCATGACGCCGAGCCGTCGCACCTCGGGCGCCGTGCCGCCGCCCCTCATCGACACCACCGGTCCGGCGAGGGCGGTGGCGTCCCATCGTCGGGGACGCGGCAGCCGACCGTCAGTCGGGGCCACAGCGGCGGCGCCGCTCCCCCGCGGTCGCGAAGGCCCTTGTTCGACACCGTCGGACAGTAACGCCGTACGCGGACGACGCGCCCCTCCAAGACGGGATGGGGCCCGACGGAGTGACCCGCGCCATACCGTTGACGCATGGGTCGCCGGGAGCCGGCCGGCGTCGGCAGTGCCGGGCCGACGGGGAGTGCTGAGCGACGAGTGGCGGTGGAGAGGGGTTGGCAGCGACATCGGGCCCTTCGGCGACGAGTCACCGGCTGGTAACCCCGTCGACTCCAAAGAGCCTCACCGAGTCGTGTCCTGGCGGCTAGGCTCGGGGGCGCCGACGGAGGCACTGGTCACAACGGCTCGCGCCCACGGCGGCGACCTGTACCGCCCGGTTCGACGTGTCCACGTCGGTAGAGCGGACGCAGGACCCGCTGTACTGGTCAACACCCGCTGTACAGGTCAACACCCGCTCCACCAGTCAACACCTGGCCCGCCCAGGCGCACGGCGCCAACGGGCGGCCGCCCTGGCGGTATTGGAGGCCGACCATGCCGGTACCCGGCTCGCGCCCCAGCGGGCGCCATGCGACTCGGCCTGGCCCGGCGCGTCCCGGCGGCTCAAGCCGGCCGCTGTCGGCCGCGCGGCCCGACTCCGCGCCGCCCCGGCCCGCGCCACCCGGCTCGGGCACGCCTGGCCGTCCGCTCGCGCACCGCCGGATTCGACCGTGGCGGTAAGCCCGGGCCTCAGCCCGTTCGCCGGCAAGCCGGCGGACCCGGCCGAGCTGGTCGACGTCGACGCCCTGGTCGCCGCCTACCACGACGTCCACCCGGATGCCGCGGACCCGGCGCAGCAGGTCGCGTTCGGGACCTCCGGTCACCGTGGCTCCTCGCTGAACGGCTCGTTCAACGCCGACCACATCCTGGCGACCACCCAGGCGATCTGCGAGTACCGGTCGGCGGCCGGCTTCGACGGTCCGCTGTTCGTCGGTATCGACACGCACGCGCTCTCCGCCCCCGCGCTGGCGAGCGCGCTGGAGGTGCTCGCCGCGCACGGGGTCGACGTCCGGATCGCCCCGGACGGTGAGGCCACCCCCACCCCGGTGATCTCGCACGCGATCCTCACGCACAACCGGTCCGGCCGGTCGGGGGTCGCCGACGGCATCGTCGTCACCCCGTCGCACAACCCGCCGGCCGACGGCGGGTTCAAGTACAACCCGCCACACGGCGGCCCCGCCGACACCGAGGTCACCGGCGCGATCCAGAACCGGGCGAACGAGCTGCTGCGCGCCGGCCTGGCCGGCATGAGCCGGCTGCCGTACGAGAAGGCTCGGGCCGCCGCGACGGTGCACGACTACGTGACCGCCTACGTCGACGACCTCGTCGAGGTCGTCGACCTGGGCGCCATCCGCGGCTCCGGTGTCCGGATCGGCGTCGACCCGCTGGGCGGCGCGAGTCTGCGGTACTGGCAGGCGATCGCGGAGCGCTACGAGCTGGACCTGACCGTCGTCAACGACACGGTCGACCCCACGTTCGGCTTCATGACGCGCGACTGGGACGGCAAGATCCGGATGGATCCGTCCTCGCCCTACGCGATGGCGTCGCTGCTGCGGCTGACCGGCGCGACGCCGGCGGACGGGCGGCTGGGCTTCGACGTCGCGGTCGCCAACGACGCGGACGCCGACCGGCACGGCATCGTCACGCCCGGCGCCGGCCTGCTGAACCCGAACCACTACCTGGCCGTGGCGATCTCCTACCTGTTCGCGCACCGGACAGACTGGGCGCCGACGACGGCGATCGGCAAGACCCTGGTCAGCTCCAGCATGATCGACCGGGTCGCCGCGGGCCTGGGCCGGGACCTCGTCGAGGTGCCCGTCGGGTTCAAGTGGTTCGTCTCGGGGCTGACCGACGGCAGCCTGGGCTTCGGCGGCGAGGAGAGCGCCGGCGCGTCGTTCCTGCGGTCGGACGGCACTGTGTGGACGACCGACAAGGACGGGCTGATCGCCTGCCTGCTGGCCGCCGAGATCACCGCCGTCACCGGCCGAGACCCGGGCGTGCTCTACCAGGAGCTGACCGAGAAGTACGGTGCCCCGGCCTACCAGCGGATCGACGCCCCAGCCAGCACCGCGCAGAAGGACGTCCTGAAGAAGCTGACCCCCAAGGCCCTCGGCGCGGCCACGCTCGGCGGCCAGCCGATCGTCGCGACGCTCACCCACGCCCCGGGCAACGAGGCGGCCATCGGCGGGATCAAGGTCGTCGCCGACGACGCCTGGTTCGCGGCCCGACCGTCCGGCACCGAGGACGTCTACAAGATCTACGCCGAGAGCTTCCGCGGTGCCGACCATCTGGAGTCGGTGCTCGCCGAGGCCCAGGCCATGGTCGACGCGGCGCTCGCCCGCGGCTGACCGCACCGCGAGCCCGCCAAGGCGGGCCTGGCTGTCAGCCGACGGCCAGGCCCACCCCCGGGTCAGCCCTCGCCGCCCGTGGTCCCGGTAGAGGGCTCGTCGTTCCCGGCGGCGGGCCGATCGGTCGTCTCGGAGGGCGTGGCGCCGACAGGTGCCGCGGGAACTGGCCGGCCGCCAGTCGCTCCGGCACCACCGCTGGTACCACGGCGGAACCGGCCGACCAGTCGGTAGAGCAGGTAGAGCACGGCGACGACCAGGGCGATGAGCGCGACCACGCCGAGCGCGGAGATGATGCCCTCCAGGCCGCGCAGGAAGCTGCGGCCAGCGACGCGGAACGCGTGCACGAAGCCGTTCTCCTGGCCCGGCTTGTGGACCTCGGCGCCCTTCTCGGTGAGATCGACGGTGAGGGTGCCCAGGTCGCTCTGGTCGGCGAGGACCTTGCGCTGGCCCTCGATCTGCTCGATCTGCGTCTGCACCCCGTCGATCTGCTGCTGGACGGCAAGGATGTCGCCGACCGTCGTCGCCTTCGACAGCAGCGTCAGGTAGGTGCCCCGTGACGTCGTCAGCGCGTCCTCGCGGGCCTGCAGGTCGACGTACTGGGCGGTGACGTCCTGGGACGAGGTCGTGGATGACTGGACGGTGCCGACCCCAGTGACGGCGTCCTGGAGCTTGCCGAACGAGGCCGCGGGCACCCGGATGGTGATCGTCGCGCTCTGCGGGACGTCGTCGCTGGTGGTCGCCGTGCCGGTCACCTGGTTGGCCGACAGGTAGCCGCCCAGCGCCTGCGCGGCGGCGGAGATGTTGTGGATCGTCCGGTCGACGGCGCCGGCCGCCACCTGGACGTTCATCGACCCGGTCCACACGATCCGTGGCTGGACTCCGGCCGGCCGCGGGGGGGCCCCCCCCGGGCGGGGGGGGCGGGGGCGGGGGGCCCCCCGCCCCGCCCGCGCG
>NZ_JADWYX010000095.1:0-30841 GCF_016786355.1 Frankia sp. AgB1.9 | reverse complement strand
CCGCGGGGGGCCGCCCCGGGCGGGCGGCGGGCCCCCGGGGGCGCCCCGGGGGGGCCCGGCCCCCCCCCGGGGGCCGGCGACGGCTGAGCCGGCGCCGGCCGCCGGCCGGGCTGCGGAGTCGGGCGCGACCTCGGTCCCGCCAGCCGAGCTGTCCGCGCTGTTGACACCGAAACCGCCAGCCGGAGCCGCGGCCGGGACCGACATCGCGCTGCCGCTGGAGCTGTCACCTCCGCTGCCGCTACGTGAGCCGACAGCGGTGCCCAGCACCGCCACCAGCACCACGATGCCGACCAGCACGACCGCCGCGACGATCAGGCCCCGGCGGGAGAAGCGAATCCGCCGCCAGCCAGCCGCCCAGCGGCCCGCTCCCCCACCGGGACTGTCGTCCCGCCCAACGGCCACGGGCTCGACCCGGGTGTCCAGAAGTTCGTCCACCGCCATCGCCGCGCTCCTCCTCGGTCAGTGCGGTGCGCGCTGCGGCACCACGATGACGTTGGACGCGCCTGGTCCCAGATTGGTTCACATCACCCGAAACTCGCAGGACCCGGCAGCAATGCACGTAGATGGCGGGGCGGGGGTGAGCCGTGCGCGAGGAGCTCGTCGTGGAAGGCGCGCAGGGCCGAAGGCGCCGGGCTCAGCGACTGGCGCAGCTCGGTCAGCTCCTTCCAGCCGACGAAGTAGGTGGACAGCTGCCCGGAGGTCAGCAGCGCCCGGCGCCACTTGCCGAAGGCCTCGCCCTCCTCCTGTAGCCCGCGATCCGTCATCAGGGACATCGCCTCCGCGCGGGACATCCCCTCGCAGTGCACGCCGTGGTCGAGCAGGGCATTGATCGTCATCCTCAGCTGTACCTTCAGCTGCTGGAGCCGCACGGACAGCCCGCCGAAGCCGGCCTCGGCCATGAACTGCTCGGCGTAGACCGCCCAGCCCTCGGTGAACGTCCCGGACCAGGCGGCGGCCCGGACCCGGGTCGGGCCACGGAACCGGCCGGACGCGGCAAGCTGCAGATGATGGCCCGGGACCGCCTCGTGGACGGTCAGGTTGCGCAGAGAGGCCCGGTTGTACTCGCGGTAGAAGGACTGCCGGCGTTCCTCGGGCCAACCGGTGGGCGTCGGGGCGATCGCGTAGAAGGTCGGCAGCGACGCGGTCTCCAGCGGTCCGGGCGGGTCGCAGTAGGCGACCGAGACGCCCCGGGCGAACTCTGGCATCACGACGACGTCCAGCGGGGCCTCGGTCGGGCTGACCAGGTCCGTCGTCGCGAGGAACGCGTTGACGTCCGCGAGCGCCGCGTGGATGTCGGCGACGACCGTCGCGTCGGTCGGCGCGTCGGAGGCCACCCGGTCGAGGGCCCGCCGTACGACGCCGGGGCCAGCCGGTTCGCCCAGGAACTCGGCGGCGACGGCGGTGATCTCCTCGGTGAGCCAGTCGACCCGTTCACGGGCCGCGGCGACGACCTCGGCTGAGGTCAGGTCGCTGGCCAGCGCATGGCCGAGCCGGCGTGCCCACAGCCGTTCGCCGAGCCGCGGGCCGCACGGGTCGTCGTCGAGGTGTCCGTCGTCGCCCGATCCCGCGTCGGCGCCCGAACCAGCCTGTATGCCAGGCAACCGGTCACGCAGCCAGCCGGTGAACTCTTCGACGGCCCGCAGCGCCGCCTCCTGGGCCGGCTCGACGAGGGGGCGCAGCGACGGCTCCCCCGCCAGCGCCGCGGCCACATCCGCACCGATGAGGCCGGCTAGTCCGTCCGCCTGCCCGACGGCGGTCTCGACGTGCACCTGGGGCATCGGGCCGAGGACTCGCCTGGCGGTCGCCAGCGCGTCGGGCAGAGCCCTGAGCCGGCCGGCAAGCAGCCGCAGCCGGTCGGGGGCCGGGGCGAACGGCCGGGCTAGCAGGCCGTGCAGCGCGTGGCCGGGCAGGTGGACGAGCGGGTTCCACTCGTGCTCGCGCAGCGCGGTGGCTTCGAACTCTCGGGCCGCGAGCAGGTCGGCGAGCATCGCCCAGTCCACCGCCGCCTCGGGGTCCAGCCCCGCGAGGTCAACCCGGTCAAGCGCCGCCTGGTGCCGAGCCAGGGCCCGGACGAGGTCGGCCTGAGCGCCCGGGCCGTAGTCCGTGAGCCGGTCGTCGAACCGGTGGTCGCCGAGCTCGGTCGCCCACTCGGGCCGCCGCGCGAACAGGTCGTCCAGAATTCCGTCGGCGACTGCCGCGAGGTCCGTCGGCGTCGGCCGGTCCGGCTCGGGCATCAGGTCGGCAGGAGCCGCTCGATGAAGGCTTCCAGCTGTTCGACATTGCGGCACTCGACCATCTCGTCGACGATGTCGCCGTAGGCCTTGGTCGCCGAGTCGCCGGAGCCCCAGTAGGACTTCGGCTCCGGGTTGAGCCAGTAGGCGTGGCGGGCCTGGGAGCACAGCCTCTTGAAGATGGTCGACTCGGTGGCGCGGTAGTTGTTGCGGGCGTCGCCGAGGACGAGCAGGGACGTCTTGGGGCCGACGGCGTCGGGGTAACGCTCGGCGAACACCTCAATGGCGTGGCCATAGTCGCTGTGGCCGTCGAACCAGACCAGGTCGGCCTCGCTGGCGATCCGGCCCATCATGTCGCCGAGGTCGACGCCGCGCAGGAATCGGGTGACCTCGTCGGTCGTGTCGATGAAGCCGAACGCCCGCACCTTGGAGAACTGCTCGCGCAGGGCGTGCGTGAGCATCAGGGTGAAGTGCGCGAACGACGCGACCGAGCCGGAGACGTCGCACAGCACGACCAGCTCGGGCTTGTGCGGCTTGTGCGGGCGGTGCTTGGTCTCCAGCGGCACGCCACCCGTGGCCAGCGACGCGCGGACGGTGCGGCGGAAGTCCAGCCGGCCGGTGCGGCCGGACCGGCGCTTGGCGGTCAGCCGGGTCGCGAGCCGTCGGGCCAGCGGGTAGACCTGGCGACGCAGCTCGATGAGGTCCTGGTGCGAGGCGCGCAGGAACTCGACCTGGTCGGTCAGCGGCTTCACCGCCGTGCGCTCGGTGGCCTGCAGACCGCGCTCCTCGGCCATCCGGCGGCGGATCTCGGACTGGATCATCTCCTCGAAGGAGCGGATCCGGTCGGTGATGGTCTGCCTGGCGATCCGCTCGGCGAGCCCGCCGCGTTCCTGTGGCCCGAGCATCGCGGCGAGCAGGGCGGCGATCAAGGTGTCCGGGGACATCGCGCGCAGCACTCGGAAGACGAACCACGAGCGGCCGTTCTGCCCGCCGCCGGGGGCGGAGCCGAACGCGGCCACGGCCTGGCGGGCGAGGTCGCGCAGCGACTCGTCGTCGCCGTCGAGCAGCGCCTGCTGCAGCTGGTCGCGCAGCGCCTTCTTCAGCGCGTCCAGCTCCTCGCGGGTCGGCTCGCGCTGCTCGCCGCTGGGCTCGCCGTCGCCGAGGCCGGGGACGCCGCCCTCGCTGACTGCCACGCCGTCGCCGATCCGGGGCGGGAAGTACAGGTCGAACAGGGTGTCGAAGGCGTTGCGGTAGAGCGGCCGCTTGCACATCGTGGTCGCGAAGGCGGCGCGGACGGCCTCCCGGTCCAGCCAGCCGATCGCGCCGACGGCGCGGGCGGCATCGACGGTCTCGGCCGTGCTCACCGGCACGCCGGCGCGCCGCAGGGCGGCCGTGAACTCGACCGTGCGGTCTACCAGGTTCATCCGAACCCCCTGCTCACCTGAAACCCCTGTTCATCCGACCGAACCCCTGCCGACCGGGTCCGGTCAGTTGGCGCCGAGCTTGAGCTGGCTTATCGCGCGGGCCTGGTCGCTCGCGTGCTTGAGCACCACACCCAGAGTGCTCTTCACTTCTTCCTCGTCGAGCGAGTCGAAACCGAGCGCGAGCACGGTCTGGCCCCAGTCGATGGTCTCCGCGATCGACGGCGCCTTCTTCAGCTCCATCGCCCGCAGCGCGCGGACCGTGCGGACCAGTGCCTCGGCCATTTGCTCGGGAAGCTCGGGGACCCGGGCGAGCAGGATCTCCTTCTCCCGAGCCGCCGACGGGTAGTCCAGGTTCAGGTACAGGCAGCGGCGCTTCAGCGCCTCCGACAGCTCACGGGTCGCGTTCGAGGTCAGGACGACGAACGGCCGGCGGGTCGCGGCGATCGTGCCCAGCTCCGGGATGGTCACCTGGAAGTCGGAGAGCACCTCCAGCAGCAGGCCCTCGACCTCGACGTCGGCCTTGTCGGTCTCGTCGATGAGCAGCACGGTTGGCCCGTCGCGGCGGATCGCGGACAGCAGCGGCCGGGCGAGCAGGAACTCCTCGCTGAAGATGTCGTCGTGCGTCGAGCGCCAGTCGCCACCGCCGTCGCCGGACGCGGACTGGATGCGCAGCAGCTGCTTCTTGTAGTTCCACTCGTAGAGCGCGCGCGCCTCGTCGAGGCCCTCGTAGCACTGCAGGCGGATCAGCTCGGCGCCGGTGGAGGCGGCCAGCGCCTTGGCGAGCTCGGTCTTGCCGGTGCCCGCCGGTCCCTCGACCAGCAGCGGCTTGCGCAGCCGGTCCGCGAGGAAGATTGTGGTGGCGATCGCCTCGTCGGCGAGGTAGCCCGTCTCCCGCAACCGGCCGCGGACATCCGCGACATCAGCGAAGGCGTGTTCCTGCAACGACATGGACTTCCCCGCCCTACATCCGTCTCATCGCCGCGCACGGTGCGCGCGACCCGGCGGCGAGTCGGCGCGCATGGCCAACACGTCGCACTGATCCCCTTGGATCCGTTATCCGTCCGTCCCATAGTGCCAGTGGACCGGGCCAGAATCGCGCACTGCTACGAGTCCGGGATGTGATGGACGCGGAGGGTTATGTTTCGCGTTGATAACTTTCCTGGTCAGCGCCGCGTGGGGCACCGTTCGTGACCGGTCAGATCCGGTCGTAGGCAGGCAGCGTGAGGAACTCGGCGAAGGGTTCGCCGAGCGCGGTCTGCTCGAAAAGCTCGAGAGCGTCCGCCCATCGCCCGGCGGCCTTTCCGGCCTCGGCCGATTCGGCGGCGGCCGCGGCCGAGCCCGGGACCGAGCCGGACGGGCTCAGCCGCGCGACCTCTTCGGCGAGGATCTGTCGGACCAGCTCGGCGGTGACGACCCGGCCGTCGGCGAGCTTCGCGCCGGCGGCGACCCACTGGTAGAGCTGGCTGCGCGAGATCTCCGCCGTCGCCGCGTCCTCCATCAGGTTGTCGATGCCGACCGCGCCGGAGCCGCGCAGCCAGGTCTCCAGATAGCGCAGCCCGACGCTGATGTTGATCCGCACCCCGCCCTCGGTGATCTCGCCAGGGGTCGCGGCGATGTCGAGGAGCGCGTCGGCGGTGACGTGGACGTCGGGGCGCTGCCGGGTGAGCTGGTTGGGCGCGGTGCCCAGGACGCCGTCGAAGACCTCGGTGCAGACGGGCACGAGGTCGGGATGCGCGACCCAGCTGCCGTCGAACCCGTCCCCGGACTCGCGGACCTTGTCGGCCCGGACCTTCGCCAGGGCGGCCGCGTTCACCGCGGGGTCGCGCCGCGACGGGATGAACGCCGCCATGCCGCCGATCGCGTGCGCGCCGCGGCGATGGCACGTCGAGACGAGCAGCTCGGTGTACGCGCGCAGGAACGGCGCGGTCATCGTCACGGCGTTGCGGTCGGGCAGTAGGAACTCGCCAGGCCGGGCGGCGAACGTCTTGATCGTGGAGAACAGGTAGTCCCAGCGGCCCGCGTTGAGCCCGGCGGAGTGCTCACGCAGCTCGTAGAGGATCTCGTCCATCTCGAACGCGGCCGGCAGCGTCTCGATCAGCACGGTGGCCCGGATGGTGCCCCGGGGCAGCCTCAGGGCGTCCTCGGCGAAGCTGAACACGTCGTTCCACAGCCGGGCCTCAAGGTGGCTCTCCAGCTTCGGCAGGTAGAACGCCGGGGTCCTGCCGGCTGCCGCGAGGGTCCGCGCGTTGCGGAACAGGTAGAGCCCGGCGTCGAACAGCGAGCCCGACATGGCGGCGCCGTCGACCACGACATGTCGCTCGGGCAGATGCCAGCCACGCGGCCGGACGACCAGGGTCGCGGGCCGGTCGGCCAGCCGGTAGACCCGGCCGTCCGGGTTGGTGAAGGACAGCGTGCCCGCGATCGCCGCGGTGAGGTTGCGCTGGCCGTCGAGCAGGTTGACCCAGGTGGGGACGTTGGCGTCCTCGAAGTCCGCCATGAACAGGCGCGCGCCGCTGTTGAGGGCGTTGATGACCACCTTCGCGTCGGTCGGGCCGGTGATCTCGCAGCGACGGTCGGCCAGATCCGGGGCGGGTGGGGCGACCGTCCACGCGCCGGCGCGGACGTCGGCCGTCTCCGGCAGGAAGTCCAGCGATCCGCCCGCGGCGATCGCCGCCCGCCGCCGGGCCCGGTTGGCCAGCAGCTCGGCGCGGCGCGCGCCGAACGCGCGCTGCAGCCCGGCAACGAACGCCACCGCGTCGTCGGTGAGCACGTCCGCCACGAGCATCGCGGCCTGCGGGGTCGCGAGCCCAGTCACGTCCCGCTCCACCTGGACGCCGTCCATCCCGCCCGCTGCCTCGCCCGTCGCACCCATCGCGCCTCCATCACTCGCCGGCCAGCTTCCAGTCTGGCCGCCGGCGGGGCTCGCGGGCGAGGCGTGGCCAGATATATCCGGGCGCGTAGTAGGGACTCGCCGATCCTGCGTGAGCGAAGCGGTCTCGAGAACCGCCTAACACTCACGTTAATGTCGGCCTTATCTTCCACACAGAAGTAAATGATGAAACGTGACTCCTGGAGCCTCCTACGTGAATGAAGCCGAAATACGGAATACTCTTCCCCTGTACCTCGGAGAAGGAGGCTGGAATGCCGGCAGAACCACTGCCGATCACCGTCATTGTGCCGATCTACAACGGAGCGGCACTTCTCGGTGAGGCGTTGACCAGCGCGTTGGCACAGGAACCACCACCGGCGCAGGTGATCGTGGTGGACGACGGATCCACCGACGACCCGGACGCGGTCCTGGCCCAGTTCCCCACGGTCGAAGTGATCAAGCAGCAGAACCAGGGCGTCGGAGCGGCGCGGAATGCGGGCCTGCGGCGGGCGGACACCGACTACGTCGTGTTCCTCGATCAGGACGACCGTCTGGTGCCCGGCGCGCTGGCCCACGCGGCGAAACTCCTGGACACGGACCCGGGCGCCGCGTTCGTCTCCGGGCGCAACCGCATGATCAGGGCTGACGGTGCGACGTGGGAGTCCGGCGCTGCGGACCTACGGCCGGCGGTACGACGGGATCACTATCGGGAGCTGCTCTATCAGTCCTGGATCGTTCCGCCGTCGACCGTGCTGTTCCGCCGTTCCCTGCTGACGACGGCCGGCGGCTGGTCGGAGGACCGCAGGTTGAAGGGCGCCGACGACTACGAGCTATACCTTCGGCTCGCGCGGCAGTACCCGGTTCTGGACACCGAGGAGTGCTACGCGGAGTACCGGATGCACGGCGGAAACACATCGAGCGACGCCCAGAAGATGCTCGACGGCATCACGTTCGTGCTGCGCCGCGAGCGCGTCCACACGCAGAGCAGCATTGAGCTGGAGCGGGCCCGCCGATCCGGGCTGGCGTTCTGGCGGGCGGTGCTGGGCCTCAAGGCGGCGGGGCAGGAGCTGATGTTGGCGGCGAAGACCCGTCAGGACATTCCCGCCGCGGCCGGCAAGGCCGTCGTCATGGTCGCCCGCCATCCGGTCTCTTTCGGCGAGTTGGTGAAAGACCATCTCGTGCACGCCTCCGCCCGGGCTGGCGGTGGAGGCTTTCGCGCGGTGCTCGTCGAGACCCGCCGCCGGCTCGGCTGACCGGCCGCGGACCCGGGGCCGGTTCTCGGCTGGTTCACGACCGCGAACCGGCCCAGGGTCGGCCTCACCGAGCCGCGGAACCGGCCAGACCTGAACCGGCCGGACCCTGAACCGGCCGGACCCTGAACCGGCCGGACCCTGAACCGGCCGGACCCTGAACCGGTCAGACGCCGAACCGGTCAGACGCCGAACCGGTCAGACGCCGAACCGGTCAGACGCGCTACCGGTCAGACGAGGTGACCGTCGCCGATGCCGATCCAGGTGGTCGACGTCAGCTCGGGCAGACCCATCGGGCCGCGCGCGTGCAGCTTCTGGGTGGAGATGCCGATCTCGGCGCCCATGCCGAACCGCTCGCCGTCGGTGAACCGGGTCGAGACGTTCACCATGATCGCGGCGCTGTCGCAGGTGGCGATGAACCGCCGGGAGGCGGCGAGCGAACCGGTGACGATCGACTCGGTGTGCCCGCTGCCGTAGCGCCGGATGTGCTCGACGGCCGCGTCGAGCGAGGGAACGACCTTCACGGCGAGGTCGAGCGAGAGGTACTCGGCCGCCCAGTCGTCCTCCGTGGCCGCCAACGCGGTCGGGTCCGCGGCACGAACCGCGTCGTCGCCGTGGATCGTGACGCCCGCCGCGGTGAGCGCTCCGAGCACCCTCGGCAGGAACTCCGCGGCGACGTCGGTGTGCACGAGCAGAGTCTCGGCGGAGTTGCAGACCGAGACCCGCTGGATCTTGGAGTTCACCGCGATCTTCACCGCCATGTCGAGATCGGCGTCCTTGTCCACGTAGACGTGGCAGATACCGATCCCGGTCTCGATCACCGGCACCGTCGACTCCTCGACGACGGCCCGGATCAGCCCGGCACCGCCGCGCGGGATCAGCACGTCGACGAGCCCGCGCAGGCGCATGAGGTGCTTGACCGACTCGTGGTCGACCCCGGGGACGAGCTGCACGGCGTCGGCCGGCAGGCCCGAGGCGACCGCGGCGTCGCGCAGCACGCCGACGAGCGCGACGTTGGACCGCTGGGCCGAGGCACTGCCGCGCAGCAGCGCCGCGTTGCCGCTCTTCAGGCACAGCCCGGCCGCGTCGACCGTGACGTTCGGCCGGGCCTCGTAGATGATCCCGACCACGCCGAGCGGGACGCGGACCTGGCGCAGCTCGATGCCGTTGGGCAGCACCCGGCCCCGCAGGACCTCGCCCACCGGGTCCTCGAGCCCTGCGACCTGGCGCAGGCCGTCGGCCATCGCGGTCAGCCGGGCCTCGGTGAGGGTGAGCCGGTCGACCAGCGCGGGAGAGGTGCCGGCCGCCTGCGCCGCGGCGACGTCCTCGGCGTTGGCGCGGATCAGTTCGTCGGCGCGGGCCAGCAGCGCGTCGGCCATGCCGAGCAGGGCGGCGTCCTTGGCGGCTCGTGTCAGTGGGGCGAGGACCGCCGCGGCCTGCTTCGCGCGTACCGCGCTCGCTCGGACGTCGTCCGCGGAGACCTGCATGGCCCGTTCCCTTCTCGGCGGCGAACAGGGCAACCCGGCTCGGGGCCGGCGCCGCGCGCCATCCAACGAGGCTACCTGCCTTGATTCTCCCGCGCCGGGCCAGACGGGGCAGGGGGGGGGGGGGGGGGGGGGGGGGGGGGGCGGGGGGGGGGGGGGGGGGGGGGCGGGGGGGGGGGCGGGCGCGGGCGGGGGGGGCGGCTCCCCCGGGCCCCTTCTCCGTCGTGTGCGGACGGCCGTCAGCCGCCCGCGGGCACCGTCAGTCGGCGGCTCTGGCGAGCTTCGACGGCCACCAGATCCGCTTGCCGATCTCGTGCGACAGCGACGGGACCAGGATCGACCGGACGATGATCGTGTCCAGCAGGACCCCGAAGGCGACCGTGAAGCCGATCTCGGCGAGGGTGACCAGCGGCAGCACCGCCAGCACCGCGAACGTCGCGGCCAGCACGACGCCCGCCGAGGTGATCACACCACCGGTGACGGACAGGCCGCGGGTGATGCCGGCCCTGGTGCCGTGGGTCAGCGTCTCCTCCCGCACCCGGGTCATCAGGAAGATGTTGTAGTCGATGCCCAGTGCCACCAGGAACACGAACGAGAACAGTGGATAGGCCGGATCCGCGTTGGCGAAGTCGAGCACGTGGTTGAACACGATCGCCGAGACGCCGAGCGCCGCCGCGAACGACAGCACCACCGTGACGATCAGCAGGAGCGGCGCGACGAGCGCCCGCAGCAGCAGCGCGAGGACGATCAGGATCACCAGCAGCACGATCGGGATCACCAGGTCGCGGTCATGGCGGGAGGCCGCGTTGACGTCATGGTTGACGGCCGTCGAGCCGCCGACCAGGGCCTCCGCGCCCGGGATCGCGTGCGCCGCCGTCCGGATGTTCAGGACGGTGGTCTCGGCCTGCTTGGTGTCGTACCGGTAGATGATCGCCGCGTCGATCACGATCCGGCCGTCGGCCGACGGCTTGACCTGGAGGGCGGCTGGCGCGCAGCTCGCGCTGGACGCGAGCTGGGCCGGGGTGACTGCCCCGGACCGGATCAGCTCACCGATCTTGGCGTAGTCGGCCTCGACGCACACCGAACCCGGCCTGGTGTCGACACCCGGGATCTTCGAGACCGCGGCGATCACGGCGTCGGCCTTGTCGGCCTTCGCGGTGATCACGGCCGGTGCGCCCGCTCCGGCGTCGAAGTTGGCGTCGTAGATCTTCTGGCCGACGATCGCGTCCGGCTGGGTGGTGAAGGTGTCCAGCGTCGACAGGCCGCCGGTCTTCAGGGTCGGCAGGAACGCGACGCAGATCAGCAGCAGCACCGCGGTGCCGATCCAGCCGAGACGGGAACGCTTCTCGATCGTCGTGGCGAACCGTGACCAGGCGCCGTGGGTGGCGATGTCGGCGTGGTTGTCGAACCGCGGGATCCGTGGCCAGAACACCCAGCGGCCGACGACGACGAGGAACACCGGCAGGAAGACCAGCATCATCACGACGGTGCAGGCGACACCGATCGCGCAGACCGGCCCGAGGCTCTTGTTCGAGTTCAGCTCGCCGAGGCTGAGGCAGAGCAGGCCGAGAATCACGGTCAGGCCGGACGCGGCGATCGCCGGCGCGGCCCCGCGCCAGGCGGCCATCATCGCGTCGATCCGGCCGCGATGGTTGTGCAGCTCCTCGCGATATCGACTGACCAGCAGGAGCGCGTAGTCCGTGCCCGCGCCGATCACGACGACGGACAGGATGCCCTGGCTCTGGCCGGTGAGCGTGAGCGCGCCGTGCTTGGCCAGCGGGTAGATGACCAGCGAGGACGCGCCGAGCGCGAGCGCCGCGCTGAACAGCGGGAAGAACCAGAGCACCGGGCTGCGGTAGACGACCAGCAGGATGATGATGACGACCAGTCCGGCGGCGAGCAGCAGCTGGCCGTCGAGACCGCCGAACGCGTCGATGAAGGCGACCAGCAGACCGCCCGGGCCGGCGCTGTGCACCACGAGGCCGGCCGGTGTGTCGGCTTTGGCGAGGTCGATGACCGCTTTCTCGGTCTTGCTGAGGTCGTCACCGTTGACCTCGGTATCGCCGTTCTTGCCGATCAGCGGCACCGACGTCGAGGCCACCGAGTCGTTCTTGGAGAACTGCGGCTGCCCGATCTGGTCGGCCGCCACCCCCTGGACCTTGCCGAACTTGACCCGGTCAGCGGCGATCTTCGCCTTGTCCGCGCCGGTCAGGCCACCGGACCGCTGATAGATGATGAAGCCGGGGATCGTCGCGATGTTCTGGAACTTCTGCGACTCCTTGTCGACCTTCGTCGACTCGGCCGAGCCAGGCAGGTACGACGCGTTGTCGTTCTTCTGGACCTGGCTGAGCTTCCCCTGGAACTGAAAGCCGCCGCCGCCGATCAGAAAGACGACGAGCGCGGCAAGCCCGAAGGCATAGACGAACCACGGCCGGCGGCGTCCGGAGCTGGGTCCGGCGGGCGGGGGCGGTGGCGTGGTCCCGGAGCGTTCCTCCGCGGCCAGGTCACTGGTCATCGTGTCTCTCCCGGTCGGCTTTCGGTCTCGGCTCGGCGACGACGGGCACGGTCCGGCCAGTGGCCCGTCGGGGGCAGGTGCTGATCTGGATGACGCGGCGCCCGCGGGCGGGCGGCAGGCCACCCGGGGCGGCGCCGCTGGTTGGCACGGACCGTACTGGCCGGGTGTGACGCGTTCGGTGGCCAGCTCCGCGTCTTCGATGATGGCGCCGTCGCGCTCTGGCGCCATCAGGTTTTCGGCTGACTGGGCGGTGGACGCCGCCCCTCCTCCGGTTCGGTCACTATCTCATTGTCTTACTCACTCAACAAGTCTTTACTCAGACATCGGTCGCACCAGCGCTCGAACGTTGGCCGGCCTGGCGAACGACTTCGCAGGTCTGACCGCCGCGCGCCGGCCAATCTGACCGTCCGACCACCGAAAGTGAGATAGGCCACATGAATGGCGCCCGGGCTCGGTCCGGGCGCGTCGCTCCGGGCCGCGACCGGCCCACGCCGCCCGGAACGGGTCATGGGGCGAGCATGCTCGACCCCCAGGCCCGCGTCGTCCGCCCACGGGCGACACTCCGGGTACGCACACCCGCGTATCCGGAGGGGCAGCCGCGCGGGCGGAACTCGCCCGGCGACCACCGCGGGCCGCCCGGCGCGCCCACCCGGTGGTGCCACGCGCCGCGGGTCGCCGCGGCCCCGGCCTTATGATCATGGGCGCAGCGCGGCGTAGCGACGTGACCGGAGCGGGACGCCCGAACGAGGCTCGACAGGGGAGAGGCGCGCATGCTCGTCCTGCACACGTCCGACTGGCATCTCGGGCGTCGCCTGCACGGCTTCGACCTCGCCACCGCGCAGGCCGCGTACGTCGACCACCTCGTCCAGGTGACCCGTACCGAGCGGGTCGACCTGGTCGTGGTCGCGGGCGACGTGCACGACCGGGCGATCCCGCCGGTGGGCGCGCTGCGGCTGTTCGACGAGGCGCTGTCCCGGCTGCGTGACACCGGAGCCCGGGTGGTGGTCATCAGCGGCAACCACGACGCCGCGGCGCGCCTCGGAGACAAGGCCGGGCTGCTCGACCCCCGCGTCGCCATCCGCACCGACCCGGCCCGGCTGGCGTCCGCCGTCGTCGTCGAGGACCGGTTCGGCCCGGTCCGCGTCTACCCGGTCCCCTACCTGGAGCCGGCCGCCGTCGCCGAGGTGCTTCCCGTGGTGGACGACCCCGCCGACGAGCTGGAAACCGACACCCCCGACGACTCGGCAGCGGACCTGGGCTCCGGGGGGCCGGCCCGGACCGGCCCTGGCGACCCCGTCGACCCCGCGGCCGGGCCGCCGTCCCCGGCCCTGGCCGAGGGGCCGGTCGAGCCGCCCTTCCCGGGCATGGTCTCGCTGTTCGACGAGGACGAGCTCGCCCCGAGCCTGGTGCCCGCCGCGCCCCGCCCACCCGCGTTCCACGACGGCCGTCGCCGGGCCCGCCGGGCGGCGGCGCTCTCGCACGCCGGGACGATGCGCCGGGCGATGGCCGCCGTCCGGGCCGACCTGGCCGACCACCCCGGCGCGCGGTCGGTCGTCGTCGCGCACGCCTGGGTCACCGGGGCTGCCGGCAGCGACAGCGAGCGCGACATCAGCGTCGGCGGCGCCGCGCACGTGCCCGCGGCCCTGTTCGACGGGATCACCTACGCGGCGCTCGGCCATCTGCACCGGCCCCAGCGGGTCCTCGGCCGAGCCGACCTGCGCTACAGCGGCTCGCCGCTGGCCTACTCCTTCTCCGAGACGCAGGACGCGAAGGCGTCGCTGCTCGTCGAGCTCGGCCCGGCCGGGCTCGCCCGCGTCGAACCGATCCCGGTGCCGGTCCACCGGCGGATGACGATCCTGCGTGGCCCGCTGGAGCAGCTGCTCACCCGGCTGGAGTACGGCGAGCACACCGAGGACCTGGTGGCCGCGGTGCTGACCGACGACGCCCGCCCCGTCGACGCCATGAGCCGGCTGCGCGCCCGGTTCCCGCACACCCTGGTACTGCGCCACGAGCCCGAGCACGCGCCGGCCCCCGACGACCGGACGTTCACCCAGCGCACCCGTGGCCGCGACGACCTTGACGTGGCCGCCGACTTCGTCGACTTCGCGCGGGGCACGCCGGCGGACGAGGACGAACGGTCGCTGCTGGCCGACGCGCTGACTGCCGCCCGGCTCACGGCCTCCTGGCCCGACGCCCGCGGGGAGGCCTGATGCGCCCGCACCGGCTGGAGCTCGTCGCGTTCGGCGCCTTCCCCGGCGAGGTCGAGCTGGACCTCGACCGGCTGGGCGCGGGCGGGCTGGTGCTGCTGTGCGGCGAGACCGGCGGCGGCAAGACGACGCTGCTCGACGCCGTCGGGTTCGCGCTCTACGGCACCGTCCCCGGCCTGCGTGGCGTACGCGACCTGCGCTCCCATCACGCGGCGCCGGACGTCGCCCCTCGGGTGCGGCTGGAGTACTCGGTGCCGGCCGGGCGCTTCCGCGTCACCCGTACGCCCGGCTGGGACCGGCCGAGGCGACGCGGCGACGGCACCCAGCGCCAGCACCCGACCGCGCTGCTGGAGCGGTGGACCGGCACGGGCTGGGCGCCCGAGGCGACCCGCAACGAGGACGTCGGCCACGAGGTCAACGGGCACCTCGGCATGAGGCCGGAGCAGTTCTTCCAGGTGGTGATGCTCCCCCAGGGCCGGTTCGCCGACTTCCTGCACGCCGACAACGACGCCCGCGAGGCGCTGCTCAAGCAGCTGTTCAGCGTCGGCCGGTTCGAACGGGTCGAGCAGTGGCTCGCCGACCGGGCCAAGCGCGCCGCCGACGACCACGGGCTCGCCCGCCAGGACCTCGACCGGGTCCACGCCAAGGTCACCGAGGCGGCGGGCCCATCGGACGCCGGCGACGCCGAGGCCGCCGTGCCCGAGGACGCCGCGGCCACCGACGAGCCACCCGGTCCGGACTGGGCCCGCGCGCTCGCCGGCGGCGCCGCCGAGGCCGCCGAGGCGGCCGAGCGCCGCCGAGACGAGACGCAGCAGGTTCGAGACCTGGCCGAACGCGCGCTCGCCACGACCCGCGAGGCCGTCCTCCGGGCCAAGGAACGCGCCGAGCTGCTCGGCCGCCTCGCGGAGCTGGACGAGCAGGTGCCCCGGGTCGAGGAGCTCGCCGCCGAACTGGCCGCCGCGACCCGGGCCGGCGCCGTCAGCCGCGCCATCGCCGAGACCCAGCGCAGGGCCGCCCAGGCCGCCGGGGCCGAGACCGCGCAGGCCGAGGCCCGAGCCGCGGTCGCCGCGGCGGCCCTACCTGGCGCGGGCGACCCACCGCGGGTGCCGGCCGACGCCACGGCCGACGAGCTGGCGGCGCTCGCCGCGGACGCGCACGCCGAGTCGGGCCGCCTGGAGCCGCTCGCGCTCGTCCTCGTCGCCGCCCACGACGACGCGGCGCAGGCCGACCTGGCCGACCGCGAGGCGCTGGAGCACGCCCAGGCCGCCGCCGTCCGAGAAGCCGAGATCACCACCACGCTGCCGGCGCTGCGCCACGCGGCCCAGGAACAGGCCGACGCCGCCCGCCGGGCCGGGCGCCTCGCCCCGGCGCTGACCGAGCGGTCCGACCAGCTGGCCGACCTGGCGGACGCCGTGCGCGAGCGCGGGCGTGCACTCGCCGAGTCGGCCGAGGCGGCCGCGAGCGCCACCCGGGCCAAGGCTCGCGCGGTGCAGCTGCGCCAGCAGCGCTTCGACGCAATCACCGCAGAGCTTGCCGCCGCGCTGGCGGACGACACCCCGTGCCCCGTCTGCGGCGCTCTCGACCATCCCGACCCGGCCGAGGTCCGCGCCGACCACGTCAGCAAGGACGCCGAGCGGGACGCCGACGCGGAGGCCACCCGGCGCGAGGCGGCCGCCGGCAAGGCGCGAGACCGGGTCGCCGGGTTGACGGGCCAGGTCAGGACGCTACTGGCGGCCCTGCTGCGCTCCCCCGCCGCGCTCGTCGACGGCCCGCACCCGGGCGCGGGCGAGTCCGACGGGGCGGTAGCCGGCGCGGACAGCTCCGGCGAGGACGCCGCGGTGACGGTCGCCGGGATGCTGGCCGACCTGCGCGGCACGTTGCTCGACGAGGCAGTGTTGCTCGCCGCCGACGACGATCTCGGCGCGGCGGGCCCGGACCGGACCGCCACCGAGATCGACGCGGTCGCGCGGGCTTTCGCCGCGGCGGCGGCCCAGGCCGCGTCGAGCGCCGCCGACCTTGCGGGCGCGGAGGCCGGCCTCGCCGCACTCGTCGAGTCACAGACCGGGGCGCACGCGGATCTCGCCACCCACCGCGCCGACGAACGCGCGGCCGGGCTGCGGGCCGCGGCGGCGCGGGACCGGGCCGCTCGGGCGCTGGCGACGGTGCCGTCCGCGTTGCGTGACCCGGCCCTGCTGGCGCACCGGGTCGACGCGGTCGCGCGCTTCGCCCGGGCCTGTACGCACGCCCAGCAGGCCGTGCGGGTCGCGGCCCAGGCGGGTGACGAGCTCCGCCGGGCCGAGGCGGACGCGACCGACGCGGCGACGGAGGCGGGGTTCACCGATCCGGGCGCGGCGCTCGCCGCGGTTCGCGAACCGGACTGGCTGGCCGACGCGCAGACGCGCATCCAGGCGCACCGCGACGAGCGGGTCCAGGCCCAGTCCCGGCTGGCGGCCCCCGAGCTGGCGGCGGCCGCCGCCGACCCGTCGGGCCGCCTCGACGAGCACGAGCACGCGGCCGCGGCCGCCAAGGCGGCACACGAGGAGGCCTGGGCGACGGCAGCGACCACCGCGCAGCGCGCCCGCCGGCTCGAGGCTCTGGTGGACGAGTACACCGGCGCGTACGCGGCGCTCGCCCCACGCCGGGCGGCGGCGGCACAGCTGCGCCAGCTGGCCGACCTCGCGATCGGCCGGGCACCGGCCAACCAGCACGGGATGCCACTGTCGAGCTACGTGCTGGCGGCCCGGCTGGAGGAGGTCGCGCACGCGGCGAGCCGCCGGCTGGCCGCGATGAGCGGGGGGCGTTACACCCTCGTCCACGACACCGGCGAACGCCGCGACCGGCGCCGCAAGGCCGGCCTCGGGCTGCTCGTGCTGGATGCCTGGACGGGCCGGTCCCGCCCGACCGCGACCCTGTCCGGCGGCGAGACGTTCCAGGCCGCGCTGTCGCTCGCCCTCGGCCTCGCCGACGTCGTGAGCGCCGAGTCCGGCGGCCACGCGATCGACGCGTTGTTCGTCGACGAGGGCTTCGGCACGCTCGACCCGGACAGCCTGGACGAGGTCATGAACGTGCTCGACGAGCTGCGCGCCGGCGGCCGTCTCGTCGGCGTCGTCAGCCACGTCGCCGACCTGCGCCTGCGCATCCCGACGCAGATCCAGGTCCGCAAGGGCCCCAGCGGAAGCACCGTCGAGACCACGGCCTGACGGGGTCGGGCGCCGTTCGTCCCGTCCTGGCCGCCGCTCTCAGCGGGAGGGCAGCAGGAGGACGAGGTCGTCGCGGTGGACGACCTCGCGGTCGTAACCGGGGCCGAGGTCGGCCGCGAGCTCGGCGGTGCCGCGGCCGAGCATGCCGGGCAGCTCGTCCGCGTCGAAGGCGACCAGCCCGCGGGCGACGGCCCGCCCGGAGGGGTCGACCAGCTCGACCGGGTCCCCGGCGGAGAAGTCACCGTCCACCGAGGTCACGCCGGCGGGCAGCAGGGACGCGCTGCGCCCCACGACCGCGGCGACCGCGCCGGCGTCCAGGTGCAGCCGGCCCATCGGCGCGGTGGCGTGCGCCAGCCAGAGCAGCCGGGCGGCGCGGCGCGGGCCGGTCGGGTAGAAGACCGTGCCGACCTCGGCGCCGGTCAGCGCCTCGGCCGCCTTGGCCGTCGACGTGACGATGGTGGTGACCCCGCCGGACGCCGCCATCCGGGCGGCATCGATCTTCGTCGCCATCCCGCCGGTGCCGACGCCGGCCGCGCCGGTCCCCTTGACGGACAGGCCGTCGAGATCGGCGTCCGACCGGATCTCACGCAGCAGGTTCGCCGGCCCGAGCCGGGGGTTCGCGTCGTAGACGCCGTCCACGTCGGACAGCAGCACCAGCAGGTCCGCGGAGACCAGATGGGCGACGATCGCCGCGAGCCGGTCGTTGTCGCCGAACCGGATCTCCTGGGTGGCGACCGCGTCGTTCTCGTTGATGATCGGGACGATGCCGAGCTCCAGCAGCCGGTCGAGCGCGGTGCGGGCATTGCGGTAATGGGCGCGGCGGACGACGTCGGTCGCGGTCAGCAGCACCTGGCCGACCTGGTGGCCTGACTGGCCGAAGGCCTCCGCGTACTGGTGCACCAGCGCGCTCTGCCCGACACTCGCGGCCGCCTGCAGGGTCGCGAGGTCACGCGGCCGCCGCGACAGGCCCAACGGGGCGAGACCGGCGGCGATCGCGCCGGAGGACACCAGCACCAGCCGACCGCCGGCCAGCGGGCGGACGGCTCGGACCAGCGCACCGAGCCGCTCGGCGTCCAGCCCTCCGGCGGCGCTGGTCAGCGACGACGATCCGACCTTGACGACGACCCGCTGCGCGTTCTGGACGAACGAACGCACGTCAGCTCTCGTCCTCGTCCTCGTTCCGGGCGGCTACGACGGGAGCGCCGGGCGTCTCCTGGCCGGCGTCGCCGACCCAGACCACCGTCGGGCCGTCGTCGCCCGTGGCGTCGTCGTCCCAGTCCTCGTCGTCGTCCTCGTCGTCGTTCCAGACGGTGTCGTCCCAGCCGGTGTCACGCGGGGCGGGGCGGGTGACGACACCGTCCTCGTCGACGAAGGCCTCGGCGGCGGCGGACGCGAACGCGGCATCCGCCTCGTCCTCGTCGACGACTACGCCGGCTTGCCGGGCCATCCGCTCGGCGCGGGTCAGCCGGACGGAGGTACGCAGCCGGTCGTCGGTGCCGCGCGGGCCCATGACGGGCTCGGTGGCGCGCCGGGCGCCGCTGCCACCGACGGTGGCGACCCCGGCGGTCTCGGCCTCGGCGCGGTTGGTCGCGTACTGGGCCAGGGCGCCGCGGCCGGACAGTGTCGGTTCCCAGTCGAAGGTGACGTCACCGATCGTGACCTCGGCGCCCGCCTCGGCGCCGAGCTTCGCTAGCTCCGCCTCGACGCCGAGCCGGGCTAGCCGGTCGGCGAGGAAGCCGATCGCCTCGTCGTTGGTGAAGTCGGTCTGGCGCACCCAGCGCAACGGCTTCGCGCCGGTGACAACGTAACCGCCGTCGAGTTCACGGACCGCGAACTCGACCTCGTTGACGGCCTTCGGGCGCAGCACGATCCGGGTCGCCGCCTGGACCGGCGTCGACCGCCGGTGCTCGGCGACCATCCCGGCGAGGTACAGCGACAGCTGCCGCACGCCCTCCCGGGTGGCCGAGCTGATCGAGAAGACCTCAAGACCCCTGGACCGCAGATCGGCGGTGACCATCTCGGCGAGCTCACGAGCGTCCGGCACGTCGATCTTGTTGAGGACGACGAGACGCGGCCGGCCGGCGAGGTCGGCCGAGTACTCCGCCAGCTCGTGCTCGATGGTGTCCAGGTCGGAGAGCGGGTCCCGGCCCGGTTCCAGGGTCGCGCAGTCGAGCACGTGGACGATCACCGAGCAGCGCTCGATGTGGCGGAGGAACTCCAGCCCCAGTCCGCGGCCCTGGCTCGCGCCCGGGATGAGGCCGGGCACGTCGGCGACGGTGTAGGGCGGCAGGTCGCCGGCCTGAGCCACGCCCAGGTTCGGCACCAGCGTGGTGAACGGGTATTCGGCGATCTTGGGCTTGGCCGCGGACAGCACCGAGACCAGCGACGACTTGCCGGCGCTCGGGTAACCGACCAGCGCGACGTCGGCGACCGACTTGAGCTCCAGGACCGCTTCGAGGCTGTCCCCCGGCTCGCCCAGCTCGGCGAACCCGGGCGCCTTGCGCCGGGACGACGCGAGCGACGCATTGCCCCGGCCGCCGCGGCCCCCCTGCGCGAGCACGAACGTGCTGCCCAGCCCGACCAGGTCGATGATCTCTTCGCCGTCCGGCGTGAGCACGACCGTGCCGTCCGGCACCGGGAGGACCATGTCCTCGCCGTCGGCGCCGCTCTTGTTGGAGCCCTGGCCCGGCCGGCCGCTGGTGGCCCGCCGGTGTGGGTGGAAGTGGAAGTCCAGCAGGGTGGTCACACCCGGATCGACGACGAGGCGGATGTCGCCACCCCGGCCGCCGTTGCCACCGTCAGGGCCGCCCAGCGGCTTGAACTTCTCCCGGTGGATGGACGCGCACCCGTGCCCGCCGTCACCGGCGGCGGCGTGCAGAACCACCCGGTCGACGAACGTCGGCACTGCCTTGCCTCTCCTGGTCTGCCAGCCCTGCGGCCGGTACTACGGTTGCGTCCGCGTTCCCGCGCGCGGGAACGCGGACATGACTGAAGCCGCGCCAGGCAACGGTCCCCGTGCCCAGCGCGGCTTCGGCGCCAAACGAAAAGCTAGGCCGCGGGCTCGAGCGCGAGCACGTTGATCACCCGGCGACCACCGCGGTTGCCGAACTGGACGTGGCCCTCGGCCAGGGCGAACAGCGTGTCGTCCTTGCCACGCCCGACCAGGGCACCCGGGTGGAAGTGGGTGCCACGCTGGCGGACCAGAATCTCGCCCGCCTTGACGTACTGGCCACCGAACCGCTTGACGCCCAGTCGCTGGGCGTTGGAGTCACGACCGTTGCGCGAGGAGCTCGCGCCCTTCTTGTGCGCCATCTCGCTCAGGCCTTCTTGGTCTCGATGCCGGTGACCTTCAACCGGGTGAACTTCTGACGGTGACCCTGCCGCTTGTGGTAGCCGGTCTTGTTCTTGAACTTGTGGATCCGGATCTTCGGACCCTTGACGATGCCGACGACCTCGGCGGTCACCTCGGCGGCCGCCAGCGCGGCCAGGTCGGTGGTGACCGACTCTCCGTCGACCAGAAGCACCGGCTTCAGGTTCACGGCCGCGCCCGGCTCACCCGGCAGAAGCTCGACATCGACCACATCGCCGACGGCGATCCTGTGCTGCTTGCCACCGCTGGCAACGACCGCGTACACCAGTTCTCCCTGCTCCTGTGGCCCGCGCGCCACATCGACCGACCGTCGCGCGAGCTGATCTCCTCAGGGCGCCCCACGACCCGTGCGCGGCGGCCTCGCTCCAGACGTCCGGTCGGTCGGTAACGCCTCGACCGGTCGGCACCTCAACCTGACGGCACCTGAAACCTGACGTCATGCTGGTCATCCGACAACACGCTGGTCATCCGACGACATGTTGGAGCGGGCACACGCCCGTTCGGAGTGGGCACCAAACCTACCCCGTGTCGCTCCACCTTACAGGTCCCTGGACCGTTGGTGCGCACCGCCACCGCTCGATCGACGCCCGCCGGCGTCGACCTTCCGGGCCGAGTCGCATCCCCTCGCTGACGGAACTCCACACGTCACCGAAGCCGTCCACTCTCCTGGTTACTTTGCGTCGATAGCCAGTCCAGATGGGTACATGAACGGGCCCAGGCGGGTGACTCCAGGCCTAGCGGCGGATCACAACCGGGTGATCCAGACGTGTCATGGCCATGATCTACCCGCCGGGGAACCATGGAGACTACGACGGAGGTGTCCGACGGGCCGGGGAGGACGGACATGAGCAGGGCGGACCTGAGCACGGCGGACCTGAGCACGGCGGACCTGAGCACGGCGAATCTGGACACGGCGAACCTGGACACGGCGAACCTGAGCACGGCGGACGAGGTCACGGCGGCAGGGCGATGACCGAGGCCGCGTGGGAGACGGTGGCCTGGGTCGCCGGCACGGTCGCGCTGGTCGCTCTTCTGGCGGTTCCGCTGGCCTGCTGGCTGACTCTGCACGGCCCGGTGATCGCGGCCCGACTCTCGGCCACGATAAGCGCGACCAGGCAGGGCGACGCCGCGGCTCACCTCGGCGACCAGGACGACCTGGTGCAGACGCTCGTCGTCGCCACCTACGCGCTCCAGCTCGGCGACCAGGACCGGGCCAGGGCAGCGGTGGACGGCGCGCTGCACCAGTCCCGCGCGATCCTCGACCGGATGCTCGCCGAGGCCGGCCACGGCGCCCTGTCCCGCCGCGACACCGCCGGGCGACCTTCGCCCAGGGCCGAGGCCACGCAACCAGCCCCCGGAGCCACCCCAGCGGCCAGCCGGCTTCTACATCTGGGCCGGCGCGGACCGCTGCGCCGCGAACGCCCGGCGACCGCGCCGGGCCCGCGGGTCGGGCGCCACGTCGCCTGAGACCCAGCCACCAGTCCCGGCGAATACCAGTCCCGGCAAGCCGAGCCAGGCCATGATCGCCGCCTTGGCCGTCTCCCGACTGTCCGTTCCCCCGGACCGCGCCCAGCCGAGGGCGAAGACGGCGATCTTTCGGCCTCGGCGGACTGACCATGGCAGCCCGGCACCAGCCAAACGCCGCAGCATCGCCAGAACTGCTGCCCCACACCCTGCCGGGCGGCCGGCCCGCGCCCCCGAAGCCTTCGAACGACCGAATCGCCGACCATCAAGCGATCTTCGACCGGTTCAGGCCCGGTCTCCGGGCGTGATCGCCAACTGCGCAGAGATAAATGCGACAAACAGGGCGCGTGACGACAATTTCCCCTACCCATTTAGCGATCATGGATTAGGGCGGCCGTCCGCCGGGTCGGTGATCGTCGGTTGCGCAGGGGAATCAGCGGCCAAGCGGAGTCGCGGCACGATACGACTCACCCTGTGTGACCAGGACGTACTCGTCGTTGCGTGGGGCGTGGGGCTTGGGAAGACCTTGGTCACGACGACGCGAGGGCCAAGACGGCGATCGACGGCTGCCGGTCGGGTCGGGCGTGGGCCCGACCGAAAGGCGGAGCCGGGACCAGCCTGACCCGGCTCAGCACGAGCCGACCGAAAAGCCGAGCCGGGACCAGCCTGACCCGGCTCAGCGTGGGCGACCGCCAAAGCCGAGCCGGGCCAACCTGTCTCGGCTCGGCACGAGCCGACCGAAAGGCCGAGCCGGGGCCAGCTTGACTCGGCTGGCCCCGGCTCGGGCAAGGCATCGGTGCTTCGCGGGCCGCCGCTTCTTGGCGCGGGGCCTCGCGGGATGGTTACTCGGCGGAGGCGCTTGCCTCGACCGACTCGGCCGGCTTCGCGACCGGGCGCGAGGCTCGGCGCGGCCGGCGGCCACGGCCACCGCCAGACTCCGAGCCGACCGCGGCGCTGTCCGGGTCGGCGGAGTTCGCGAACACGGTCGGCCCCGCGTCGTCGGCGCTCGCGCCGTTCGCGCCCGCCTTGTGGTCACTCTCCGCCGACGCGACCGACCCGTTGGCGACCGGCCAGCCGACACCAGCGGGCTCCCCGCTGGCCGCCTCGTGCTGACCAGCCCCGGCGATGCCGCCCGGCCAGCCCGTGGCATGGGACTCGGCGCCTGGCGCCCCGGCCGGCGCTGACGCGCCGTCCGACCCGGCCGCCTCGACGCTGACTGCTTCCGCGACGGCGATGACGGGGCTCGTGGCAGCCCGGCGGGCCCGGCGGGTACGCCGGCCCTCCCGCGCCGTCCCGGCCTCGCCGGCCTCCGCGGCAGCGCGCCCGCCGTCACGGTCACCGGCGGCCTCGTCCTCGGACCCGAGGCTCGCGGTCCGCTCGTCGACGCCGTCGGGCTCGCCGAGGACCGACTCGTCCAGCTCCGCCGTCGACGCGGCGCCGGCCGCGCCGCGCCGGCCGGCCCGCCGCAGCGGGGGTGCCGGGACCGGCGGGACAGGCGCCTGGGCGTGGTGGCCGTCCAGGTGGATGAGCACCCCGCGCCCGTTGCAGTGCGCGCACGGCTCGCTGTAGGCCTCCAGCAGGCCCTGGCCGACCCGCTTGCGGGTCATCTGGACGAGCCCGAGGCTGGTCACCTCGGCGACCTGGTGGCGGGTCCTGTCCCGGCCGAGGCACTCGGTGAGCCGGCGCAGCACCAGCTCCCGGTTGCTCTCCAGGACCATGTCGATGAAGTCGATGACGATGATGCCGCCGATGTCGCGCAGCCGCAGCTGACGGACGATCTCCTCGGCCGCCTCGAGGTTGTTCTTGGTGACGGTCTCCTCGAGGTTGCCGCCCTTGCCGGTGAACTTGCCGGTGTTGACGTCGACGACCGTCATGGCCTCGGTCCGGTCGATCACCAGCGAGCCACCCGAGGGCAGCCAGACCTTGCGGTCAAGCGCCTTGGCGAGCTGTTCGTCGACGCGGTACTCGGTGAACAGGTCGGTCGTCCCGACGTGCCGGCGGACCCGGTCGCGCAGGTCCGGAGCGACCAGGTCGACGTAGCTCTCGATCGTCTCGGCCTCGCCCGAGCCCTGCACCAGCAGCTCGGTGAAGTCCTCGTTGAAGATGTCCCGGATCACCCGGACGACGAGGTCCGGCTCGCCGTAGAGCAGCGCCGGCGCGGACGCCTTCTGCGCCTTTCGGGAGATGTCCTCCCACTGCGCGGCCAGGCGTTCGATGTCGCGCTCGAGCTCCTGCTCGCTCGCGCCCTCGGCGGCGGTCCGCACGATCACGCCGCCGTCCTCGGGGGTGATCTTCTTCAGGATGCTCTTGAGCCGGGAGCGCTCGACGTCCGGCAGCTTGCGGCTGATCCCGGCGTTCTGGCCGTCCGGCACGTAGACGAGGTAGCGGCCCGGCAGGCTGATCTGGCTGGTCAGCCGGGCGCCCTTGTGGCCGATCGGGTCCTTGGAGACCTGGACGAGCACGGACTGGCCGGGCTTGAGCACCTGCTCGATCTTGCGGGGCCTGCCCTCCAGGCCGGAGGCGTCGTAGTTGACCTCGCCGGCGTAGAGGACCGCGTTGCGGCCCTTGCCGACGTCGACGAACGCCGCCTCCATGCTGGCCAGCACGTTCTGGACCCGGCCGAGGTAGACGTTGCCCGCGTAGGAGGCGGAGCTGGCCCGGGTGACGAAGTGCTCGACGAGCACGCCGTCCTCAAGGACCGCGATCTGGGTGCGGTCACCCGCGTGACGGACCAGCATCCGGCGCTCGACCGACTCGCGGCGGGCCAGGAACTCCGCCTCGGTGACGATCGGCGGGCGGCGCCGGCCGCTGTCCCGGCCCTCCCGGCGACGCTGGCGCTTGGCCTCCAACCGGGTCGAGCCGCTGACGCCGCGGACCAGGTCGTCGTCGCGCCGCGTCTCGCGGACGTGCACGACGGTGTTCGGCGGGTCGTCCGGCGCCCCGGAGGCGTCCTCGCCCGTCGTGGCCCGCCTGCGGCGACGGCGACGGCGGCGCGAGCCCGCACGATCGTCCTCGTCCTCGTCCTCGTCGTCCGTGTCCAGCGCGAGCGGCTCGTCGCCCTCTTCGTCGGTCTGGGGGCGGGCGTCGTCGGTGTCGGCGGAGGCGGCCTCGGGGGTGTCCTCACCCTCGGCGGCGTCGAGCTCGTCCTCGCCGCGCGCCCGGCCTCGGCCGCGGCGGCCGCGGCGCCGGCGCCTGGTGCCGGCCAGATCCGCGTCGTCCAGCGACGCGTCGGCGGCGTCGACCGCCTCGGGCTCCTCGGCCTGGCTGGTCTCCTCGTCCACGGGGACGACCGCGGTCGGCTCCTCGGTCTCCTCGACCTCGGCCTCCCGGACGGGCCGGGCGGGACGCCGTTCCGCCTCGCGGTCACGACCACGCGGGGCGGCCGGCTCGCGGGCATCCAGGTCGGGGGCCTGGAACGTCACGGCAGTGATCGGCCGGCGGGTCACCCGGGGGGCGGCCGGCTCGGCGTCGAACCCGGTCAGGAACGGCTGCGCCTGCGCGCTCCACTGCGGAGCCACGGACCGCGACCGCCGGGCGGGCTTCTCCGTGGCGGCGTCGGCGACGGGCTCGGCGGTTGGTTCGGCGGCCTGAGCCACGGGCTCGGCGGAGCCAGCGTCCGCGCCGGCCTCGACTGACTCGGCTGACTCGGCCACGGCGGCCGGCTCGGTGGCACGGGCCCGCCTGCGTCGCGCCCGCGGGGCGGCGGCCGGCTCGGCCTCTGCCCGCGGCGCGCTCTCGGCGTCGGCCACCGGCTGCGCCTCAGCTGTGTCGGGAGCGACAGCGGTCTCGGTCGCGGCGGCCAACTCGGCGGCGGCCTCCTGGGGCTCCGCGGCAGTCGGAGTCTCGGGCGTTTCCGGAGGGGCCGACGCGACGCGACGGCCGGCGCGCGCACGCCGCCGAGCGGGCGGCGCCACCGGCTCGGCCGGCTCGCCAGTCACGTCGGTCGAGTCAGTCACGTCGGTCGAGTCAGTCGCGCTCGGCTGAACGGCCGAGGGCTCGGCGGCGTCGACCGGCTGCGCGGCGGCCGGCTCCACCGGGACGTCCGGCGTGAGAACCGCGCGAACGGCGCGACGGGTGCGGGGCCTGCGCGCCGGCTCGGCGGCCGGGGCGGTTTCGTCCGGCCCGCCCGCGACCGGCGCCGCCGGCTGGTCGGACTCGGTCGCGGCCGGGCTCGCGGGCTGATCCAGCTCGCCCTGACCGGTGGCGTCCTCGTCGGACGCGGTCTCGGGGGACCCATCCTGGGTGGAAGAGGTCTCGGTGGATGCGGTCTCAGTGGATGCGGTCTCGGCGGGGGCCGGCTCCGGCGCCGCCGTGGCGGTCACCGGATCCTCGTCCGCCTCGTCGGTCACGGCTGGGACGGCGATGGTCGCGACGTCAAGGGACAGCTCAGCCGGCGGGCCGGCCGGTCGGCCAGCCGCGCGGCGGCGCCGAGGCGCCGCGGTGGATTCCTCCGCCGCGGCCGCTGTCAGGTTGTCGTCGCCGGGAGTCAAAGTGTCGTCGGGCACGGGATATAAAGCCTCCGGGCTCCCGGGCGCGCCGCCAGTTGGGCAGTCGCGACCGCACAGAAGCCGCTGTCTCGTCCGGCGGGTAAGCCCGCCGTAATCCTGCGACGCCCTGCATCAAGCCGTGAGTCGACGCGACAACCGGCCCTGATCGCTGTAGTCCGCGCCCCCTTCGGGGGGCCCAGAGGTTCTCGTCCCCCCAGGCAGACATCACGGCCCGCCGAGGCTGACCGGAGGTCAGCTTTCAGCAAGGGCCGCCAGCAGCGGGTCGGCCAGCGTTCCGTCCGCCCGGATCAGTCCCTGCTCGAGCCTGGTTGGCTCCGGTGGGACCGGAAACGTCAGCGGTGGAACGGCGACCACGCCGAGGGCGGTCAACACGTCGTCTGGTCGTACAGCGGGCGTCGTGTGCCGCACAACCATCTCCAGTATCGCACAGTCGTGGCTCTCCGCACGGCAAACGGCGCAGATCACCGCCCCACGCACGTCGATGGTCCGCCGGCCGTCCTTCGTCGTGCGCTCGACCTCGACCCGTTCGCGCGCCAGCAGCGCGGTCACGGCGGCCGTGAGGTCGGCCACGGGCACGTCCGGGAAGCGGATCCGCCACCGGGACGCCTCGATCCGGCTGGCGAGCGGCCCACCTGCGGCGACGGCGCAGCCCGTCACGTCCAGGCCGGGCGGCAGCGCCGCGTCGAGGGCGGCCCGCAGGGCCTCCAGGTCGACGTCCGCGGTCAGCGCGAGCTCGACGTACTCGGCCTCGCTCGCGATCCCGGTCTGGGTGCCACCGCACCACGACACCTTTGGGTGTGGGGAGAAGCCGGCCGAGTAGGCCATCGGGACCCGAGCCCGGCGCAGCCCGCGCTCGAAGGTCCTGGCGATGTCCAGCTGGGAGAGGAACCGGGCCCGGCCAACCTTGGTGAACCGCAGTCGTAGCCGGACCACCGCCGGGGGCGGTGGCGGGCCCTCAGGACGCCGAGCCGGCACCGGCCTCGACCTTCCTCTCCGGCAGCGGGGGAACCGGGCTGATCGGCAGCAGCTTGCGCTGGGTGGGGCCGATCTCGATCTGGGAACCCATCGTCGGGCAGACCCCGCAGTCGTAGCAGGGGGTCCAGCGGCAGTCGTCGAGCTCGGACTCGCGCAGGGCGTCCTGCCAGTCCGACCAGAGCCAGTCGCGGTCCAGCCCGGAGTCCAGGTGGTCCCACGGGAGCACCTCCCGCTCCGTGCGCTCACGCGTGGTGAACCAGTCCAGCGAGACACCGAGCGGTTCGAGCTCGGCCGCGGCGGCCGCCTCCCAGCGTTCGAACGAGAAGTGCTCGCTCCAGCCGTCGAACCGGCCGCCCTCGCGCCAGACCCGCTCGATCACTCGGCCGACCCGGCGGTCACCACGGGCCAGCAGGCCCTCGATGATCCCCGGCCGGCCGTCGTGGTAGCGGAACCCGACGGCGCGGGCGATCTCCCGGTCGGCGCGGACGGTGTCCCGCAGCAGCTTGAGCCGCTGGTCGGTGACCTCCCACGAGGCCTGCCCGGCCCACTGGAACGGGGTGTGCGACTTGGGGACGAACCCGCCGATCGACACCGTGCAACGAATGTCGCGGTGGCCACTCGCCTTGCGGCCGGCGCGGATGACCTCGCGGGCGAGATCCGCGATGCCGAGGATGTCCTCGTCGGTCTCGGTCGGCAGCCCGCACATGAAGTAGAGCTTCACCTGCCGCCAGCCCTGCGCGTACGCGGTGCTGACGGTGCGGATCAGGTCCTCCTCGCTGACCATCTTGTTGATGACCTTGCGAAGACGCTCCGACCCGCCCTCCGGCGCGAAGGTCAGGCCACTGCGTCGGCCGTTGCGGGAGAACTCGTTGGCCAGGGTGACGTTGAAGGCGTCGACTCGGGTGGACGGCAGCGACAGCGAGGTCTGGGTGCCCTCGTAGCGGTCGGCGAGCTGCTTGGCGAGCTCGCCGATCTCGCTGTGGTCGGCGCTGGACAGCGACAGCAACCCGACCTCGGAGAAGCCCGACGCGGTCAGCCCGGTGTCGATCATCGCGCCGATGGTGTCGAGGGAACGCTCCCGCACCGGCCTGGTGATCATTCCGGCCTGGCAGAACCGGCAGCCCCTGGTGCAGCCCCGGAAGATCTCGACGCTCATCCGCTCGTGCACGGTCTCCGCGAGCGGCACGAGCGGGGCCTTCGGGTACGGCCAGGAGTCCAGATCGCCGAGCGTGTGCTTGGCCGGGCGGGCGGGCACGTCGTCCCGGTTCGCGGTGACCGCGCTGATCGCGCCGTCGGCGCCGTAGCTGACGTCGAAGAACGCCGGGACGTAGACCAGCCGGCGCCGGGCCAGCCTGGTCAGCAGCTCGCGGCGCCCGCCGGGCGAGCCCGCGGCCTTGAACGCGCGGACCACGTCGGTGATGTCGAGGGCCGCCTGCTCGCCGTCGCCGAGCACGGCCGCGTCGAGGAAGTCCGAGATCGGTTCGGGGTTGAAGGCGGCGTGCCCACCGGCGATCACCAACGGGTGCTCGTCGGTCCGGTCGGCGGCCAGCAGCGGGATGCCTGCGAGGTCGAGGGCCGTGAGCAGGTTGGTGTAGCCGAGCTCGGTGCTGAAGCTGACGCCGAGAATGTCGAAGTCCCCGACCGCGCGGTGGGCGTCCACGGTGAACTGCGGGACCGCGTGCTCGCGAAGCAACGCTTCCAGGTCGGGCTGCACGGCGTAGGTCCGCTCGGCCAGCACGTCCGGCTGCTCGTTGAGGATCTCGTACAGGATCTGGATGCCCTGGTTGGGCAGACCGACCTCGTAGGCGTCCGGGTACATCAGCGCCCAGCGGACGGCGGCCGGCTCCCAGGGCTTGACCGTGGAGTTGCCCTCGCCGCCGACATACTGCACGGGCTTGCGCACCCTGGGCAGCAGCGGCTCCAGACGCGGGAACAGCGACTGTCCAGACATGCGTCCCAGCTTAGCCGGGCCGCCGGTTCCCCACGATCGCCGCGCTCACAGGGCATAGGGGTCGGTACGCGAGCGAAGCCGGACGTTCTGGAGCAGGCCTATGGCCATCATCTGGGCGAACATCGACGAACCGCCGTAGGAGACGAACGGCAGCGGCAGACCGGTCACGGGCATGATCCCCAACGTCATCCCGACGTTGATGAAGGTCTGGAAGGAGAACCAGCACACGACCCCGGTGCCGATCAGGGCACCGAACGTGTCATCGGAGTCCCTGGCGATCGACAGCGCCCGCCACAGCACCACGCCCAACGCCAGCAGCACCCCGCCGGCCCCGACGAAGCCGAGCTCCTCGCCCGCGACGGTGAAGACGAAGTCGGTCTGCTGCTCGGGGACGAACTGGCCCTGGGTCTGCTGGCCATGGAAGAGGCCCCGGCCGAAGAAACCGCCGTTGGCGATCGCGGTCTTGGCCTGGTCGACGTTGTACCCGGTGGTCGAGTTCGTCGCCGCGTTCGCGGACACGAAGGACGTCAGCCGCGCCTCCTGGTACGGCTTGAGCAGGTGGAAGCCGATGATCGCCGCGCCGAGCAGCACCCCGCCCACGAACAACCCCAGCACCCACCGCCGGGGCGCCCCGGCGACGGCGAGCATCCCGAGGATCACGAACACCAGCACCATCACGGTGCCGAAGTCGGGCTGGAGCATGATCAGGCCGACCGGGACCAGCGCGAGGCCGAGCACGACCAGGACGTCGATGTCGCCCGGGCGGGCGGCGCGCACCCCGTCCCGGCTGTCGCGCTTCTCACCGAGGATCATCGCGATGCCGACGATCAGCGCGACCTTGGCGAACTCGGACGGCTGGAGCTCGAACCCGCCGGGCAGCACGATCCAGGAGTGGGCACCGTTGATCGTGCTGCCGACGACGAGGACGGCGATCAGCCCGACCAGCGACCCCAGGTAGACGAACGGGGCGTAGGCCCGCAGCAGCCGGTAGTCGAGCAGCATCGCGCCGGTGGCGAGCACCAGGCCGAGCGCCAGGTTCAGCAGGTCGCGCTTGAGGAACGACCTCGGGTCGCCGCCCGCGACGGTGAGCCGCTCACTGGTCGCCGACCAGACCAGCAGCGCGCCGATGACGGCGAGCACCAGCACGGCGCCCAGCAGCAGCCAGTCGAGCCGGCGCAGCGGCGAGTGCCGCCCGGAGGCCCGGTCCCGCAGCTGGCCGATCTTGCCGCGCAGCGCCACCGGAGACGACCGCAGCGCCGTCGAACCCAGCTCATCCACTGCCGTCCTCCGTTCCGCTGTTCCGCTGTTCCGCCCGAGCGGGCCGCCTTGGCCGGCGTGACTCTGGACCGCGCCCGGCAGCCGACGCGGCCGGTGCGCCGCGCCGGCTAGCCGG
>NZ_JADWYX010000094.1 GCF_016786355.1 Frankia sp. AgB1.9 | reverse complement strand
CCCGCCGGGCCCCCCCCCCCCCCCGCCCCCCCCGCGCCCCCCCCCCCCCCCCCCCCCCCGGGCGGGCCCCCCCCCCGGGGGGGGGCGCGCCCCCCCCCGGGACCGGCCACGCCGAACCCACGGACGCCCGTCCGCGCGCCGGTGGACAATGCGCGGTGTGCGCCGCGTCGACTACTACCACGTGCCCGCGGCTCCCACGCCGAACTCCCTGGTGGTCGGCGGCTGCGCGGTCGTGCCAGACGAGGACGGTCGGATCCTGCTGCAGCGGCGGGCCGACAACGGTGAATGGGCGCTGCCCGGCGGCGGGATGGACCTCGGCGAGACGTTCGCCGGCTGCGTCATCCGGGAGGTCCGCGAGGAGACCGGCTTTGACGTCGTCGTCGACCGGATCGTCGGGATCTACTCCGACCCGGAGCACGTCTTCGCCTACGAGAACGGCGAGGTCCGCCAGCAGTTCTCGATCTGCTGCGCGTGCACCCTGGTCGGCGGCGCACTGGCGGTCAGCGACGAGTCGACCGCGGTCGCCTTCTTCACCCTCGACGAGATCGCGGGCCTCGGCATGCACCCCTCGCACCGCATCCGCATCCGCGACTACCTGGCGGACGAGGCACCGTTTCTCCGGTAGCCGCCACGGCGGTCGGGCAACGCCCGGGCCAGGGTTCGACGGGCCCGACGGCGCCGCGCCGGCACCACGTGACCATCCGGAATCACCCGGGGTCTGGACAAATGGGCCGTTGGCGGCAAAGCTGTCGAATGTTCGCGAGTCCCTTGGGGGGGACTGAGCGGAGGCATCAGTGTTCCTGACGTCGACAGCATCCTCGCCATCCGCGCGCCGGAAAGCTCGGCTGCGCCCGCCGCGGCGGGCCTAGCCCATAGGTGCCAACGAGCACCGTTCCGTCAGACGCCGCGATAGGCCCCGGCCCACGACTTCCGTCGTGACTGCCGCGGAATAAAGAACCAGTTCGCTCATTGTCGAGCGCCCAGACCGGCTTGCTACGCCGGCGATGACGGCTGCGCGCGAAGCGCGCCAACGCAATGGAGAATCCACGCATACGCGTGCTGAGAAGGGACAATTCCCATGTCTTCCTCGGCGCAACGGCGCTCGCTGAGCGGCCGATCCGCCTCCGCATTCACGGCCACGGCGCACCGTGCGCGAACCAGTCCGGTGACAATCCCCGGACGAGTCGTCGCCGCGCTGGCCGGGCTGTTGGCACTGGCCCTGGTCACGGCGGGCTGCCAACCCAACGGGATCCCGATCCAATCCGGCCCCGGCGGCACCGTCCGCCCCAGCGGTACGCCCACCCCCAGCGGAACCTCAACCCCGACAAGCACCCCAAGTCCCACCCCGAGCGGCACTCCCAGCCCCAGCGGGACTCCCAGCCCCCCGAGCACGAACTGCACACTGATCGTGCCGGTGAACCCCTTGTCAGCGGCGGGCCTTTCGACGCCGTACCAGATGACGACGACTGATTCGACCGCCGGGCCCTGCCACGAGGCGAACATCGCCCAGTCCGCCTTCGTCCAGGGCGCCATCCTCACGCAGGACGGCAAGCTGACCCTGTACGACCCGCTGGTGCTCGACGCGGGCACCCAGCCCGCCGCACCCCCGGCCATGGCCCAGGTGCCACAGGGAGCCACGGTCGCCCTCTGGTTCGGATTCAACGGCGACAACCTGACAATCCGGTCCGCCGACGGGACGAACAGCCTCGCCCAGGGCAACTGCGTCAACGGCCTGAACGGATCGATTTTCGGACAGTTCGCGGACTGTAACGCTGCCGCCTTCTTCCAGTCCGCCAACACCCTGATCCGTGCCGGCCGGTTGCAGGTGCCTCCGCTGGGGCAGGCGAAGGACGGCCTGCCATGCCCCACGGTCCGCGACTTCTCCGTCATCGACCAGGATCAGAGCGACAATGTGACGGCGCAGTACCTGGCTCTTCCCAATGGCCAGACCGCCCAGCGCAACGCCGCGGCCGTCGCCGCCATGGGAAACAACACGGTCGACCTCGCGAATGCCAGCGACAATCTCTTGCTGGACGTGTTCATCCTCCCGACGCTGGGCTGCACGCCCTGGACCCAGCCGAACGGCGCCAACGACGGCCAGGCGAGGTCGTCGCTCCCGTTGAACGAGTTGCAGGCCATGGTGTCCCAGGCCGCCCCGGTCGCGCTGGTACCGCTGAACAACCCGATGACGCTCGTCAACAACAACCAGAGCGCCGCGAAGACGAACCTCTACCGAGCTGGCGTCGACCAACCCCAGATCGGCGCCGGCGCGGACAACGGCGACGGCGCCACCTACTGCACCAACCTGTTCAACGATCCGCGCGGCATCCGACGGGTCTTCACCGGCCAGGCGATCTTCGCGGCTGGCCCGTCGCCGGACCAGGCGACCGGGACCAACCTGTTCACCTTCCTCGCGGCGCGGGCGAACGAGTCCTTCGACAACCTCAGCTGCGCGTCCTACGGCCTGACCAATCCCATCACCCTGACCCTGGACGGGAACGGCGTCGTCACCGCGGCCACCATCATGCGAGCCACCGGTGTCCCGGCCACGACACCTCCGCCCACCGCGGCCACTGCGAGCCCAACGGCCACAACTCCGCCGACCAGGCCGCCGACGACCAGGCCGGCCCCGCCGCGCAACGGGCGGCATCAGGTCGGCATGCGAGGCAGGTTCCGTAACTGGTAGCGCGCCGGGCGGTGAATGGCGGACGAAGCTGACGTTCGTCCGCCATTCACCGGCCCATGCCGGTGGCCAATCATCCACCTGAGGAGACAGAATTCCCATGATCCGTGTGCCTGGAAAGCGTTCGACCACTCGGTCCGCGGCCGACATCCCCGTGCCTCGATTTGCTGGAAGAAGCGATCCGTCTCTCGTCGTGCACGTGGCCGGAAAGGTGCGCTCCGCTGGCCGATCGCCATGGAGGACGCTCGTTCTGGTCGTGCCGGTGACCGCCGTCGCCCTCTCGGCCTGTCAACGACCCACGGATGCGGCGGCCGACAACCCACTGCCACCGCCGATGACGTCCGCCACGTCGCCCTCGACGATCGCTTTCTCGGCAGCGAGCGCCGCTACGTCCGACCCCGCGCGATCGACCGGAACGCCAGCGCCCGCCAGCCTGCTCCCGTACGGCGGCGACCGCCGGACGGGGCCATCCTCGGCGCCGGCCAGGACACCGTCCTCGACGCCGGTGACGACGCCGTACCCGGTGCCGGCCAGAACCACGGCGCCGGCCACGGCCCCGTACGTGACGGTGCCCGACGCCCCGCGCACGACCCCCGCGCAGTCCCCGCGCGCCACGCCGTCCGGGATCCCGTTCACCGTGGCGCCGCACCAGAAGTGGTGACCAGAGGCGCCCCGCGCCAAGCCGGTCCGGGCCGCGGGCCGGCGTTCTCCCGCCCGCGACGCAGCGCTGCTCACGTGCTGTAGTCAGGCCCGCGAGGCGACCTGCCGGGCGAGACGATCAAGTACCTCGCGCAGGGCGGCCCGCACCCGCTCGTCACCGGCCAGTCCGTTATCGGCGAGGGCAGGAGACGTCATTCTCGCTGGTATACCCGCAGCCAGTCGATGTCCATGCTCGCTGGGAACGGAGTGCCGGCGTCCGGGCCGCCCTTCAGGGGCGGCCAGGTTCCGCCGACGCTCAAATTCGCGATGATGAAGAAGGGGGTGTCCTTGAGTGCGCCAGGATCTGTGACGGTCGCGCCCATCTTCTTGCCATCGAGATACCAGGTCAGGCCGGTCGGCTGCCAGTCGAGCCCAAAGGTGTGCCAGTTGGCGGAGGCGTCGGAGATGGTGGCCTTCTGCGGCGAGCACGGGTGGCCACAGACGCCGCCGTCGCCACCCCAGTGCGCGGTGAAGTGATAATCCGTCGGATTGTTGCCGGGGATCTCAAAAACATCGAACTCGCCGCTGTCCGGCCACCCCCCGCCGCCGACGTTGCTCGCTGGTAGCTCCCACATCGAGGGCCAGAAGCCGTCACCTCTCGGTATACGGACCCGGCCCTCGTAGTACCCGTATGTGTAGGTGAACTCGCGGTAACCGGCTGGCGCCGGGCCAAAGGAGGCCGGCCACGGTCCAGTGCTCACCATGCCCGAATAGATCTGCCCGTTGGCTTCCTTGGAGGTGACGAGGTGGAGTTGACCGGCGGAGACCCTGACGTTGGCGTTGCCAGTGGTGGCCGTATTGAAGATCTGCAGCTCGTTGTTCCAGGGCAGACAGTATGAACGAAAGCTCGGGTTGCAGAGCTGCCACTTCGTCCGGTCGAGCGACGTACCGGAGAACTCGTCGTCGAAGGCGAGCTTCCAACGCCCGCCGGCTCCAGGCTGAGGGCCGTCCGGGGCGGCCGGAGCCGTCACCTCGAGTCCGAGAGGCACGGTGTCGCTTGGAGCCGGCGCGGCCGACTCCGTCGTCGGGAGGTCCGGCGAGCCTGCCGGGGTGCTCGGCACCGGGAACATGGAGACCGCGAAATCGACCGATACGGACGACGACACGCCACCCGATCTGACGGTGATCACCACAGGCCCTGAATACCCAACCGGCATCCGGAAACCGAGCAGCAATCGGCCACTGGTGTCGACCCTGAGGTGCGCCTCACCCCCGAAGGGGCCTGCCGTCGCGCTTATCTCCGCCACCGATCCGGTTGGAAAGGCCCGTGCCCGGACGACCAGCACATTCGAGTCGGACTCGGTCGCGAGGACCGAAGGGCCATTCGCTGCCGGCGTGCCGGCCCCCGCGGAAGCGGCTTCCCCGGCCACCGATGTCGCCTCGACAGCGGACAGGCTGGCAGCACTGGCCAACAGGATGAGGCCAGCGGCGAGAGTCAGTCGCCGCACCGGGCGCCGATGCCGGACCATTCCAGAACAGTAGAAGAACGACACGGCGATTTAGGCTGAAAGCGATACTTTGTCCATTTGTTGTCTGGGTGTCGTCGGCAACGTCAACCGGCATCAGGCTGCTGGCCGGCTCTAGCCAGACCGGCCGTCAACATCGTCGTTGCGGTGCACGTGGGTCTGCCCGGGCAGCGCGGCTGGTGCTCCGAACAACTGTCCTTCTCCGAAGCGGCAGCCGTGGCGTGCGAGTGAGCGTGCCTGCTCTCGACTCTGGATACCGGTGGCGATGACTACGAGATCGAGGGTTTCGGCGAAGGTGATTACCGCACGGCGGAGCAGGTCGGACCGGCCGGCGCCGTCGGCGAGGCGGCCTGTGCGCGAGCTGTCGAACATGAGTATCTCGATGGGCAGTTCGTCGAGTGTCAGAAAGCTGTTGTGGTTGCTGGCGATTCCGTTCAGCGCGAGCCGCAGCCCGCGGGCGGCGCACGTCCGCAGGCTGTCAGCGGCCTGCTCGTCGAGGCGCTCCGTGTCCGACAGCTTGAGGACCAGTGCCTGGACGGGGAGGTGGGACGCGGCCAGTGCCGACTCGATGCCGGCCAGCAGCTCGCCGGTCGGCCGTGCCACCGAAATGCTGACGTAGACGGCGACGTCTTGCCGTGTCTGCCTTCGGTGATGGCCGATGTCGTGGCAGGCACGGTCGAGGATCACCTGTTCGAGCCGTGCGCTCAGCCTCGCTCCGGTCGCCACCGCGGCCGTCTGCTCAGACGTGAGGGTCCCGAGCATCGGGTGGGACCATCGCGTCGAGGCCTGGTATGCGACCACGCGATGGCGGCTTAGGTCGACTATCGGCTGGTAGAGGACATCGAGGGCGCCACCGGCGGGATCACCTTGCAGCACCTGGCGCAGCGCGAGCTGCGCCGTCGGCAGGCCGCTGTGGGCGACGATGTCGGGATCGTAGACGACCAGCGCGTTCTTTCCCCGCCGCTTGGCGGCGTACATGGCAAGATCCGCCTGCTGGAGAAGGCTCTCAGGACTGATCGAAGATCCTGGCTCGGCGACTGTCAGGCCGAGGCTCGCATGGATGACGTATGGCTGCCCGGCCAGCCGGCACGGCGCCCCGACCGCCGCGCGCACCCGCTGGCCCACGTCCACGGCGTCCGCGGTCTCGTCCTCCAGGAGGACAGCGAACTCGTCGCCCCCGAGGCGGGCGACGGTGTTCGAGGGTTGGACGCAAGCAAGCAGCCGGCGACCTGCCATCCGAAGCAACTCGTCGCCGGCAGGATGACCCAGGGCGTCGTTGACAGTCTTGAAGTCATCGAGATCGCAGAAAAGCAGCGCCAGCCGGCCGCGGGTCGGCCGAGCGACCGCGTGTTCCAGCCGGTCGTTGAACAGGACGCGGTTCGCCAGCCCGGTCAGGGGATCATGGAGCGCCTGATGGTGCAGTTGGCGGCGGCTCTGCTCAACCCTGTCCAGCAGCTTCATGTTGTCTGCCAATGTCAGCAGCTGGCGGATCAGTACGACCAGCGTGAGCGCGAAGACGCCATATATTTCGATCGGCTCGACCTGCGCGTTCGTCGCTATCTGAACAGCCACCAGCCCCCCCAGCGCGGCCAGCGGAACGTATGGGAGGATTATTCTGACCCAGCGTGCGCCCTGCCCGGACTGCCACGCGGCCCACCAGTTGCGGCACCGTGCCACGCCGTCGGGAGCGGATTCGAGGCGAAGGGCTGCGGCAGAAACAGCCCTGCCGGTCGGCAGCCGCGGTGGCGCGATGCAGGCAAGCCCGATCATTATCGTGCCGACCATATTGCCGGCTTCCAGCTGCAGGGGCTCCGGCCGGCCGCTCGCGATGAAGTAGAGCGACACGTGTAGAAGTATTGTGATGGAGCCCAGCCCGGCGCCGAGAAGCGCGAATGACCTCTTCCGGTGGGGGCGCCGGAAAACCGCCACGAGCAGAACTGTGATCAGTAGCAGGAAACATCCGAGGCCGAACGCCAGCAGGACCGCGAGAGAGGCCGGTGCTGGAGCTCGCGCGCGCACCAGCGGCCGGAAGACGACCAACCAGCCAAGCAGGCTCAGTGAGCCGACCAGAAGCACCGCGTCCAGTACTGTGACGGCCCTCCAGTGGGTGCCGTGCTGCCCAGCCGTGCGGGCCGGTTCGTCCTCCGGTCTGAGCGGGTCGGTGGGGTAGGCCAGGACCGCGGCGACCGATGGCGGGATGAACGCCAGATAGGCCGGCTCCGTGCCCGACAACGGCGGCAATGCGTAATGTCCCGAGAGGAACGCCCTGGCGGATGTGATGAGCAGGCCGACCGCCACCGCCACCCATCCGGTGAGAAGCAGCAGTCGCCAGCGTCGCTCGGCGCCCTTCGACCGTCGCACCGACCACAGCTCGCACCCGCCCTGGAACGCTATAGCGGCCATGCCGCCGACGCTGACCGCGAGGCCGGCGCCACGCGCGGGCAGGACGAAGGAGGCGAGCAGGACCATGAACGCGACCGTCGAGCACACAACGACGATCCGACGGAACACGGCCGCGCCGCAGTTCGGCGCGCCCTGCTCCGTAGCGGCCCGTCGAGCGGCCTCCGCGCGCGACATCGTCCTCTCCGTGGATCACCGCCGACAACATCGACGTGGATCGTCGTGCCAGCCGGGCTGGATCGCGACGACAGACCTCGCTCATTTCATCTGACATATCAATCGATCTGATGCACGTAGAGTGATGACGCACACATTAGTGCGGTGAGAAGAAGACCACTAGCGGGGGCCGACGCACCCGCTGGCAGTTCTTCGATCAAGCCGCGAGCCCACGCTCCGGAATGGTGACATCTTATTTTTGGTCGGCTTTGCGCCGAACGGCCATCTGATGGTCTCGGTAGGATTCGGTCGTGGAGGACGATAGGCTGGTCAGGCGCAGGCCGAGGCCGCTGGCGGAGGTTGGCGACGTCCATGACTTCCTAGAGGAGTTGCGCCTGCGGCCGGGAATGTGGGTGCGCGGCGGTTCGCTTCAGGAACTCGACCACATGTTGGTTGGGTATCGCGTTGCTTTGGGCGTCCATGGCGTGACCGAGGACTGGGACTTCTGGAATCCGGGTGATCAGGGTTCGTTTGCGGCGTGGCTGTGGGTACGGCTGGGGCGGTCAAGCTCTCTGGGCTGGGCGGTGGAGATCGAGCGGGAGGCCGAGGTGTCGAGCGTGCCGCCGCTGGATCTGTTTTTCGCTCTCTGGGACGAGTACCGCGCGGTGTCCGGGTAGTCGGGTCGCTCTAGCTGCGCGGTCGGGTCAGAGGGCGTAGGTGCGTAGCAGGCCCAGGGCGAGGGCGGCGTCGGTGCCGCGGGTGGTCAGGCCCGCCGCGGTGGGGGTGAGGCGCTGGGCGGCGACCCGGCAGAAGGCGCCGGCCGGCCCGCTGATCACCGAGCTGGCGTCGGGTGGGCCGTACTCCCAGACGGTGGCGCCGTCCGGTGCGGTGAGCTCGCACCGAACCGGGGGAGCCTGCCTGCCGGCGGTCGCGAACGCGTAGGGCAGCGTGCGGTGGGCGAGCCAGGCGACGTGCCGAAGCCGGTCGGTGTCCGGGAACGGGATCGCGAGGGGCTCGGTGATGTCGAGGCCGTGGGCCCAGTGCTCGCTGAGTCTCGTCGTGGCGAGGACCGCCGGTCGCAGCGGGGCCGCGACCCAGGTCACCGGCGTGTCCGGGTCGGCCCGGCGCAGGGCCGCCACGGAGGCGGTCCTGGCCGCGCGCCAGCGCGCGTAGACGAGGCCGGGCTCCGCCCGCTCGCGGCGCACCCAGGCGTCCATCGCCGCATCCACCGAGGAGTCGTCGGCCGTCGCGCCGACGGGTGGACGGGTGCCGGCCGGGCCGGCGGCGATGGTCTCCGCCACCGACTCCTCGGTCTGCGCCAGGTGGAGGACCACGTCGGCGACATTCCAGCCGGCCGCGGCCGAGGGTGCCATCCAGGCGGCCTGGTCGAGGCCGGCGAGGATCAGGTCGAGGCTGTCCAGCTCCGCTTCCAGATCGTCAAAGATCCCCATGGCGGCAGCGTAGATCCTGACACGAGCTGGGCGACGGATCGTCACCGGGCGGACAGCATCGGGCTAAGGCACAGCAGCAGGGCCGCGCCGGTCACAGCGCTGGTTACGCGCCCGGTTGAACTGGCTGAGACGCTCCGCACCCGGCGACGCAGCTCTCGGCGTCGGTGCCGGACAGCAGAACGGCGGCGATGCCACGCGCCCGCCGGGCCGCGTCCGCGCAACCCTCGCGCACCGACGTGACGATGGCACCGTCCATCAGCAGGATGAACTGGTCAGCGAGCGCGGCGTGACCGAGGTAGCCGGCGTCCTGGAGCAGCCTGTCGACGTACTCGACGACCTTGCGTTTGTGTTCGGCCGCGACGAGGTGGGCCGCGCTGGCGGGGTCGGCCGCCTCGACCATCGTGTTGATGAACGCGCAGCCGCGGAAGTCCTGACGGGCGAACCTGTCGGCCAGGGCGTCGAACACCGCCAGCGGCCGCTGCCGAGCGGGAAGGTCCGGAAGCTCGCCAATCCGCGCCTCGACCGCCTCTCTCAGCCATTTCCGCCACCGGTCGTCGCGGCCCCGCAGGACCTCGACGACGAGGTCCTCCTTGGTGGCGAAGTGGCGGTAGAACGAGGCCCTGCCGACCCCGGACACGGCGAGGATCCGGTCGAGGCCGACGGCCTGCACACCGTGGGCGTAGAAGAGCTCTTCGGAGGTCTCCAGCAGCCGCTGCCGTGCCCTGGTAGCCATGCCGTGATGGTACCGATCCGTACCGACTTTGGGGCCGGATCGCTCGCGAGATGGTACCGTTCGATACCGTCTTGGCTGATTCGGTACCGAACGGTGCCGTCGTGGGAGGTTCGAAGTGCCGCGGATACCGCTCATCACCGCCGACAAGTCCACAGCCGAGCAGCGCGACCTGCTCGAGCAGACCCAGCGGCAGCTAGGACGCGTGCCGAACCTCTACGCCGCGTTGGCGGCCGGTCCGGCCGCGCTGCGGGGATACCTCGCCCTGCGGGACGCGCTGTCGGCGGGTGCGCTGGACGATCGGCTGCGCGAACAGCTGGCGCTGCTCGTCGCGCACGAGAACGGGTGCGAGTACTGCCTCGCCGCGCACACCCTGCGCGGCCGCCGGATGGGGATGAGCGACGAGGAGCTGGCCCGCGTGAGACAGGCCGGCCCCGCCCAGGCGCACCCCCGCGCCGTGCTGCGGGTCGCCCGGCAGGTGATCCGGTCAGGTGGCCGGCTCACCGACGACCAGCTCACCGAGGCGCGCGAGAACGGGATGACCGACGAGGAACTCGCGGAGACCGTCGCGCACGTCGCACTCAACATCCTGTCCAACTACTACAACCACCTGGCGCGACCCGACCTCGACTTCCCCCCGGCCCCTGCGGTGCCGGACGTCAGTGCCCGGCCGGCCGACGCGCCCGAGCGGTCGGCTCGACCTCAGATGAACGGCTCCCTGAACTGGCGGGAGGGTGCCACCGTCGCCCTGGCCGACGGCTATCACCTCACCGACGGAACCGGCCAGTCCGTGTCCCGCCTGAGCGATGTCAGGGTCGCCTTCGAGGGCGGCTTCGCGCACGTCGTGGTTCCAGGCGTCGACGTGGTGCAGGTCGTGTCGGCCCCAGCCATCCAGGTCGTCGTCCTTCAGGCCTGAAGTGTCCTGCGCCGTGGCCGTGGCTCCCAGTAGGCGGCCCGTCGTGACTGGTCCAGCGGGCCGGTGACCACGACGGTTCGGCGCCGGCCGCGGGTTTCGTAGAGTTGGGATCAGCGTTCGTAGGGAGGGTCCTGAGTGCTGTGACTCGCTTGTTCAACACGGCGGGGCCGTGCGTGCCGAGCAAGCACCACGACCAGGCGTGGATCCGGCGCAAGGCGCTCGTCGACGCAGCCAACGAGGACCCGTGCGGCTGAACGTCCTCGGGCCGATGGAACTCGTCGTGGCCGGGCAGTCCGTACCGGTCGGACCGCCGAAGCAGCGAGCCCTCCTGGCCCTCCTCGCGATGCACGCCGACCGCGTTCTCCCCGCGGACCTCCTGGCCGACCGGCTGTGGTCCGGCAACCCACCGGCCAGCGCCCAGGGGGGCCTGCAGGTCCATGTGTCCAACCTGCGGCGCCGGCTGGAACCCGACCGGCGGCCCGGCGCGGCCCCGACCGTCCTGGTCAGCGCCGCCGACGGGTACGGCCTGATGACCGGCGGGCTCGGCCTGGACACCAGGGACTTCGAGAGGCTCAGGTCGGCCGGGTCCGGCCATCTGGCCGAGGGACGGCACAAGGAGGCGGCGGACGCCCTCGCCGAGGCGCTCGACCTGTGGCGGGGCGACCCGTACGCGGACGTGCGGTCCGAGGCGTGGGCGCAGCCGGAGATCGGCCGCCTGGAACAGGTGCGGCTCGACGCGGTGGAGGGGCTGGCCACGGCCCTGCTGGAGCTCGGCCGCCACACCGACGTGCTCGCGCGGCTGGACTCGTTCGTCCGCGAACACCCCCTGCGGGAGCGGGCCTGGGAACTGCTGGTGCTGGCCCACTACCGGGCGGGCCGGCAGGCGGCGGCCCTCGACTGCCTGCGAACGGCGCGGGAGGTGCTCGCAGCGGAGCTGGGTATCGACCCCGGCCCGCGGCTGCGTGCGCTCGAAGGCGCGGTGCTGCGGCAGGACGCCGCGCTGCTCCCGCCGGACCGGGGCGCCACGGCGTCATCCCCGCGGCGGTCTCCCGTGCCGACGCCGAAACGGGCGGCGGCGGACCAGCCGGTCTTCATCGGCCGCGAGAACGCGCTGGAGTTCCTGCACGAGGCGGCGAAGGCGTCGTCCGCCGTCGGGCAGGTCGTGCTGGTGGACGGCGAGCCGGGCGTCGGCAAGACGAGCCTGCTGAGGCGGTTCCGCGCGACCGCCGACGTGCCGGTCGGCTGGGGGTCGAGTCCCGACCACGAGACCGCACCTGCCCTGTGGCCCTGGGAACAGGTCCTGCGCGACCTCGCCGCCACCGCCCCGGAGGCCACCCTGCCCGACGAGGTGGGCAGGTTCCTGGCGGGCGGGCTGGAGGCGATCCCGTCGTCCGATGCGCAGGGCGCGCGGCTGCGGTTCTTCGAGGCGGTCGGCGCGTTCCTGGCCGCCGCCGGCCCGGTGGTCGTCGTCCTGGAGGACATCCACGCGGCGGACGACGCGACGCTGCGCCTACTGGTCCACGCGGCGTCCACCGCCCGGCCCGGCCTGCTGCTGGTGGCGACCTTCAGGCGGCACGAGGCGTCGGCGCTCACCGGCACGCTGTCGGCGCTGTCGCGGCTCGGTGCGCGCAGGCTCGGCCTCGACGGGCTCCCGACCGAGGAGGTCCGGGTGCTCGTCCGGGAGCTGTCCGGCCGCGACCCGGGCAGCGGCAAGGCCGAGGCGCTGCGCGCGCGCACCGCGGGGAACCCGTTCTTCCTCACAGAGCTCGCCCGGGCGGGCGAGGAGCTGCCACAGGGCGTGCTGGACGTCGTGCTGCACCGGGTGGCGGGCCTGGGGGAGGAGACAGGCCGCGTGCTGGAGCTCGCCGCCGTGATGGGCGACGAGTTCGAGGCGGCCGTCCTGGCCCAGGTCGCCGGCGCCACGGTCGGTGACCTGCTGCCGCCGCTCGACGTGGCCCTCGACGCGGGCCTCGTCCGCGAGTCGTCGTACCGGCTGGGCGGGTACGAGTTCGCGCACGCCCTGGTGACGGACGCGTTGCTGTCGCGCCGGTCGCGGCTGTGGCGGGCGCGCGTGCACGAGCAGATCGCGGAGGTCCTCACCCGCGTCCACGGGGACCGGGACGACCGCGTGGCGGTGATCGCGCGGCACTGGCTGGCGGCGGCGGAGCTGGGCGCCCAGCCCGCCCGGATGGCGATGGGCTCCTGCGCCCGCGCCGCGCGGGCGGCCCTGCGACGGCACGCGCCCGACGACGCGGCCGTGTCGTGGCAGGAGGCGCTCGCGGCGGCCGAGCTGGCCGGGGCCGGCCCGGCCGAGCGGTTCGAGCTCGCCGTCGGGCTGGCCGAGAGCCGCTACGCCGCCGGGCGGTTCGACGAGGGCTACGAGGCCGTCGAGCAGGCGCTCGCCCTGGCCGGCACCGACCCGGAGCTGGCCGTGCGCGCCGCCGACATCGCGATGGGGCACGGCGTCTGGGTGCCCTTCCGGTACGGCCTTGACGTGGCCGCGCTGCGGGACGCGATGGACCGGGCCGTCCGAGAGCTGCCGCCGTCCACGCCGGCCTGGGCGACGGCCCAGGCCGTCCGGGCCGTCGTGCTCGCCCAGACCGGTCGCGAGGACGAGATCGACCCGGTCTCGTCGCGGGCAGTGGCGGCGGCCGAGCGCCTGGGCGACCCCGCCGTGGCGCGACGCGTGCTGCACCTGCGGCTGCTCGCCCTGCACGGACAGGACTTCATCGAGCAGCGCACCGAGACCGCGCGGCGCCTGCTGGCCGAGCCGGACCTGTCTTCCCAGCTCAGGGTGATCGCACAGCACTACCTGCTCGATCATCTCGTCGAACGCGGCGAGGTGGCGGGGGCCCGCGCGCTGCTGGCGGAGATCGACGCGCTGCTGCGCGACCTGCACAATCCCGCGCTGGCCATGCAGGCGGCGGTGGCGCACGTGGGGCTCGACCTGTTCCAGGGCGTGCCGGACCCGGCCCGCCACTTCGAGCCCGTCCGGGCGATGCTGTCGTTCGCCGATCTCGCCTACTACGAGGCGAGCATGCTTGCCGTACGGGCCGAGACGCTGCTCCAGGAGGACCGCCTCGGCGCGGAGGTGGCGTGGATCGAGGAGATGTTCCGGCGCACGGGACTGGCGGGGTTCGCCTACGCCCTGGCGTACGCGCTGGCGGACCTGGGCGAGCGTGAGCGCGCGCGGCGGCTCCTGGTGGAGACGCCCCTGCCACCCCGTGACTACCACTGGGCGATGGCCGCCATGTGCCGGCTGCACGCGGCGATCCGGCTCGGCGAGCTGGACGTCGTGCGGGAGGTCTACGACGCGTTCCGGCCTTTCGCCGGGCTGCTGCAGGTGAACGGCACATGCAGCACCGTCGCCGGGGCGTACGACGGCCACCTGGGGGAGGCTCTGCTGGCGCTCGGTGACCACGAGCGCGCGCGGGCCCACCTGGGGGAGGCGGTACGCCTGCTGGAGCAGGCGGGCGCCGGCTACTGGCTGGCAAGGGCCCGACAAGCGCTCGGGAAGTGCACGTAAAGGCAGGTCGCGCACTCTGTTTCCGACACGTGAGGAAACAGACTGATGATCATGCCAGAACACCTGACCGGATTCCTGCTGATGCACGCCGGATTCCGCGCCGAGTTCGGCCGCCTGGCCGCGGCGTGCGCGAACCCGCGTGACGACGCGCACGAGGAACTGCTCGAGGAGCAGCTCGCTCTCGTGCTGGACATGCTGCACGCCCACCACACGCACGAGGACGCCAGCCTGTGGCCCACGCTCGTCGGCCGCGCCCCGGAGACGGAGGATCTGCTGGCCGGGCTGGAGTCCGAGCATTCCGTGCTCGGCCCGCTCCTTGAGGCAGCCTCCGACCGTGGGGTGCCCCTGGCCGAGCGCGCGCCCACCCTGCGGCGGCTGCACGAGCTCGTCAACGAGCACCTCGACCACGAGGAGCTGACCGCCGTTCCGCTCATGCTCCGCTGCCTCACCCTCGACGACGTCGAGGCGGACAGGCGGCAGGCGATGGACGACTTCGGCCGACGCCGGGCCCCCGTCATCTTCGGGTGGCTCGCCTCCAGCGCGGACGCCGACCTGCTCTCGAGGTCGTACGCCGACCTGCCCGTCGTGGCCCGGCTCCTGTTCCGCCTGTTCTGGTGGCCGGCCTACCAGCGGCGCTTCACCCGCCTTTATGGCGCCATCATTCCCGCGAACGCCCTCCTGGAGCCGTGATGACCGCACCCGCTTCGACCACCTGGCCGCACGAGACGGCCGACATCTTCGACCGCGCCATGGTCTGCGAGTACGCCTCGCTCACCCGCGACGGCCGGCCCGTCACCTGGCCCGTCACGCCCTACGTCGGCGCGGCCGGCAGCCTCGACGTGAGCACCGGGCTCACCTACCCCGACAAGGCCGAGCGCGCCCGGCGCGACCCGCGCGTAGCGCTGCTCTGCTCCAGCGCCGGCGGCACCGCGCTGGACGATGTCCAGCCGCGGATGCCCGTCGTCCTCGTGCAGGGCCGGGCGACCGTACGCGACGCGGATCTGCAGGCCAACACAGACCGGTACGTCCATGAGTCGCTGGCCAAGACCGGCGCCGGGTTCGCCCGGATGCCGTGGTTCCTGGTGAAGCGGCTGGGCTGGTATTTCGCTCGTATCTGGGTGGAGGTGACCCCGGAGAGGATCCTCTGGTGGCCCGAGGGCGACCTGTCCAGGACGCCCGAGGTCTGGACGGCCCCCGGGGACGTCGTGGTCCCGACCTCCGACCCCGCCCCCACGGGCCCGCGGCTGCCGAGCCGATCGGCGCCGCCGGCGGACTGGCGGCCCTTCGCCGATCGCGCCGCCCGCCTGGGCGAGCCCGCCGTCACCGTGGTCGCCGACGGCCTGCCGCTGGCGGTGCCCACCCGCTCGGCGGTACGTACCGAGACCGGCTTCGACCTGTGGCTGCCGGTGGGCGTCCCGGCGACCGAAGGGCCGGTGTGCCTGACCTTTCACCGGCACGGCCCGGCCATGGAGTGGCAGGAGAACGTCGTGCTCGTCGGGACGGCGACCGCGGAGAGCGACCGGCTGAGCGTGCGGGTCGAACGGGCCCTGAACGACTGGAGCCTCCCCGAGAACCGCCGTGAGCGGAACCGTTCCTTCCTCGGCCAGGGCAGGATGCTCAGGAAGCGCCTGGAGGCCGAGGCCGCTCGCCGAGACCAGCCCGTCCCCCGCGTGCGCCGCCCCCAGGCCTGACACCCGCGCGGGGCGCTGCGACTCGTCGGGTGGTCACACTGCCGTGCAGCGGGCGTGGGCGTCCCCGAAGCCGGGCCTGGCAAGATCGATGTCGATCGCGCCGGTGATGACGGGGCGGTCGACGATGCACTGCTGGTGCGTGACGGTGTCCAGGATGTACAGCTGTTGGCCGCCGGCGTACATCGCGCCGCTGTCCCAGTGGTCGGCGCCCGTGCTGGTGACGACCGCGAACGAGGCGATCCGGTAGCCGGTGGACGAGTGCGCCTCGCCGCCGAAGATCGTGATCCGGGCGCGGCCCGCGGCGACGGGCCGGCCGGCGTCCGTCAGCCGCCCGCCGAAGTGCGTCGTGCCCGGATCGGCGAGGGTGGCCAGGGTGATGCGGCCCACGGCCGGCGAGTACGACCAGCCGTTGGCGTAGTGGTCGAACCGGCTGACGTCGAACCGGGGATGGACGTACACGGAGTCGAGGTCCAGCTGTGGGTAGAACTCGACCGACAGGGCGGTGGCGCGGGCTCCCCAGTTGGTGGTCAACATTCCGCCGTGCACCAGATCGGGCTGTGTGTTGCCCATGAAGTAACCGTGCGGGAACAACAGCCCGCCGCCGACGGGGAACCGGGTGTAGGTGGCGTAGCTGCTCGGAGTCTGGCAGGCGTTCACGAACGTGTCCCCGGTGCCGGTGGACGGATTGAAGTTCTGACAGGGCAGATACTGGTTCGAGTTCGACCCGAACACCAGGTCGACGCCGACGGCGCCACTGATCGGTACCGGATTTCCGTGGCGGTCGGTGTATCCCTCGAAGGGAATCGCCACGCCATTTCCGCGGGTGGGATTGATGGCGTACTGGGTGGTGTCGGCGGCCAGCGCCGTACTGGGCAGTAGGACGAGAAGGGCGACCGTGGTCACCAGCAGTGGCACCGCCTTGCGCAGCATTGAGACCACCGGCGACGTCCTCCCTGTTCGCGCGTTCGATGTCGATGGTGAGTACATGCGAACGACCCGGCCGCCTGGCCGTACTTCCGCTGCTGGACACCGAATCGTCGGCCTGACGCCATCTACGCCGGTGAAGCGGTCATGTCCGCCTCGCCCGCCAGAAAGGTCGATATCGAAATCCGCCGTCGCCACCTGCGCAGCATAGCCACCAGGGCGCCAGCGCATCGCCGATAAATCTCGGCCGCCGTTCCTACGATCAGGAGACGTTGAGGCCAGGTGCCGGCTGATCAGATTCTGGCCCGGCACCGAATCGGCGGGCGTGGCCACTTTTGCTGGCGCGGTCCCGGTTACCTGGATATGAAGGTCGTGACCGTACCCGAATCACTGGTGCCTGTCCTGGAATGGCCGGAGGCGCTCGGTCCAATGCTGCGGATCGGTGGAAACGGTTCGCCGCCGCCAGGCGCTAGCTGGTCCGACGCTGGTATGGCTGACGCGGAGGGTCGGGTCGGCAGGAGGAGAAACGCGAGGACGGCGGCCAGAGCGAGAAGCAGTCCGCTGAGGCCCACGGCAGTCGCGTACCCGGCGGCGGCGCTGGCACGGGCGTCGCCGTGGTGATGCCCGGACACGGTGATCGCCACCGTGGCCAGGGTGGCCAGACCGATCGAGCCACCGATCTGGCGGGAGCTGGTGATCAGTCCGGCGGCCATGCCCGCCTCGGCCGGGGCGACGCCCACCGTCGCGGCCGTCCCCATGGGCACCACACACAGGCCGATTCCGACGCTCGCGACGATCGAGGGGCCGAGGATCGAGACGACGAAGCTCCCGTGTACGCCGAGCGTCGCGGCGAACCAGCCGAATCCAACCGCGGCCACCGCGCCGCCGACCGCCAGGAGCAGGTGTCCGTCCATCCGCGCGACCAGCCGGGAGGCCAGGGTCGAGCCGAACAGCATGCCGACGCAGAACGGCAGGAACGCAATCCCTGTGGTCGCCGCCGAATAGCCCAGCACCTGTTGGAGATAGAGCGAGACGAAGTAGAAGGCAGCGAACTGGCCGGAGAACAGAAGCAGCACGAAGACGTTGGCGACGACGACCGACCGATGGGTGAGCAGCCGCAGCCGCAGTAGCGGGGCTGGCATGCGGGTCTCGACCAGGGCGAACAATGCGAGAAGAGCCAGGGCCAGGACGAGGGTGATCAGGGTGGTCGCCGACCCCCAGGGGTGGGTGTCCGTGCGGACTACCGCGAGCACCAGCACCGAGGTCCCCGCCGTGACCAGCAGCGCGCCGGGCGCGTCCAGCCGCGGCAGGTAGCCGTTCCTGCGATCGGCTGGGACCCCGCGCAGGGCCGCCACCAGCACGAACGCCACCATCGGCACGTTCAGGAACAGCACGACCCGCCAGCCCGCCCACTGCGTCAGCACGCCGCCGGCGAGAACACCCACCGCGCCACCTGCCGCGGCCGCGGCCCCCCACAACCCGAGTGCCCGTGCCCGGGCCGGTCCGGCCGGAACGTGCACGGAAATGAGGGCGAAGGCGATCGGGGCGAGAACAGCCGCACCAACGCCCTGCACGGCGCGGGAGGCGATGAGCTCGCCCGGATTCTGGGCGAGCCCTCCGGCCAGGCTGGCGACCCCAAAGACGACCAGCCCGGCGAGTATCGCCCGGCGCCGTCCAATCTGGTCTCCGATCCGGCCCCCCAACATGATCAGGCCACCGAACGTCAGCGAATAGGCATTGATCACCCAGGTCAGGCCGCCGGGGCTGAAGTGGAGCGCCGAGCGGATGTGCGGCAGGGCCACGTTCACCACCGACGTGTCCAGGGCGACCATCGCCTGCACCGACAGCACGACCGCGAGCAGCCACCTGGATGGTCTGGCTCGCTCCTGCGGGGTGGTCGGCGCCGCAGTGAGGGAGTCGGTCATACCCGCTTCTCCAGCCGCGATCCGGCCCGCAGCGCGATGCTCATCAGGTTGCTCGGGGCATCCAGCTCGAAGCGGTGCCAGCAGTTCCGCGGGACGACGAACCCGGTCCCGGCCGCCAGCGTGACACCGGCCTGCGCACCCTGCGTCTCCGGCGCCCCCTGCGTCTCCGGTGACCGCAGGTACAGGCGCGCCTGGCCGGACAGGACGCAGACGGCCTCGTCGCTGCCTGGATGGATCTCCCAGTGGTCGCTGTGGACGTCCTGGTCGGTCTCGGCGTGTGTGACCGCGACCGTCCAGCCCTCGTCGTCGGCATCCATTCGCCGTTCCTCGACGGTGACGGTCCCCTCGGGGTGCAGGCGTAGTACGGCGGTGAACAGGTCGACGGGTGTGCGATCCATCGGCGGTCTCCTGGGTGAGCACGAGGGGTGTCCGGTGCGCTGGCCGATGGGCTGGAGGCGTCTCGATCAGGGCGCACGGACTTTAGGAACGTGTTCGAAAAGTAGCTCGATGCTCGATCGGATGTCGAGGCGGGGCGTCGGAACGTGATCCAGGACACTCGGTCGGGCCGCGGGTGGGCCGGGGCATGATGGGCGGGTGGAGCCCTCAGTGCCGCCGGCCCCGGCGTCCGGACGGATGGGACGCCCACCGCGCACCTCCCGCGTCGAGATCATGGCCGCGGCCCGGCACCTGATCGACCGGGACGGCTGGGAGAAGCTGACGATGCGTCGGCTCGCCGCCGAGGCTGGCACCGCGCCGACAACCCTGTACCACCACGTGCGCGACAAGGACGATCTGCTCACCCAGCTACTGGACGACTACGCCGACCGGATGCCTCGTCCGGCGATGCCCGTCGACCCGCGCGAGCGCGTCATCGCGGCCGCGACTGTCATCCGGGACACGCTGGCTGCCTGGCCCTGGGTTGTCGAAGTGCTGACCCGGGACGACCAGGTCGGCCGTGCGGCACTGTGGATGGTCGAGACAGTGCTCGCGGGCGCGGTCGAGTGCGGATGTTCTCCCGAACAGGCCGTCGACCTGTACCGGAGCATCTGGTACTACACCGCCGGTGAGATCCTCATCCGGGCCAATCGCGGCCGCGGTCAGCCGGACACTTCCCGCCCGGGCTCGCGGGACGACCGGATCCGGGCGGCCGACGCTGCCGAGCTGCCGCACTTGGCGGAGTTGGCGGACCGCTGGGCCAGCCTGACCAGCCGGGACACATACGCCCTCGGCCTGCGCAGCCTGGTCGACGGATTTCTCCAGGCCCTGTGACGACAACGGTTCGTCCACCACGGGTTCCGTAGAGTTGCGATCAGTGGTGCGCGTCCGGAAGGCGGTGGGTGGTGGTCCGCTCGTTCAACACGACGGGGCCGTGTGTGCTGAGCGATCACTACATGATCCCGGCCTCGGCGCGGCTACCCGAAGTCCCTGATCTCGTTGAGCACAGCAAGTATTTCGTCTTGCACGCTCCCCGCCAGACGGGCAAGACGACGGCGCTGCGTGCGCTGGCGGCCGAGCTGACCGCGGGTGGCCGCTACGCGGCGGTGGTGCTGTCGATGGAGGCTGGCCAGCCTTGGCCGGACGATATCGGCGCGGCCACTCGAGCGATCCTGACAGGCGCCGGTCGAACGGCACGAACCAACCTGCCGGCCGACCTGCGTCCACCGCCCTGGCCGAACAGCTGGGACGAAGGCCTGCTCTCGGACGCGTTCGCCGTCTGGGCGGAGACCTGTCCGCGCCCGCTGGTCCTCTTTCTCGATGAGATCGACTCTCTGGGCGGGCGCACCTTGCTCAGTGTGCTTCGTCAACTGCGCGACGGTTTCGCCGACCGCCCCGCCGGTTTTCCAGCGTCAGTGGCGCTCTGTGGGCTACGCGACGTCCGTGACTATAAAGTGGCTTCTGGTGGCGACCCCACCACTCTGACGTCTCCGAGTCCGTTCAACATCGCGGTGGCGTCGCTGCGGCTGAGTGACTTCACCCTCGACGAGGTTCGCGAGCTCTACGGCCAGCACACGACGGAGACCGGCCAACGGTTCACTCCTCAGGCCGTGGAATATGCCTATGCGCTGACGATGGGCCAGCCGTGGCTGGTCAACGCGCTCGCCTACGAGATCGTCAACCGCATGCGGGTCCCCGCGGCGAGGTCGATCACTAACGACGACGTCGACGAGGCGGCCGAGCGGATCATCGTGGCGCGGGCGACCCATGTGGACTCTCTGCTCGACAAGCTCCGAGACCCTCGCGTACGGCGGATCATCGAACCCATCCTCGCCGGCACGGAGGTCCGCTTCGACCCGTTCGCCGACGACCTCGCCTACACCGTGGACCTCGGGTTGGTCCGGCGGACCGCCTCGACGGTGGAGATCGCCAACCCCATCTACCGTAACGTGATCACCCGAGTTCTGGCTGACGGCCTCTTCGAAGGCGTCGTCGGAGCGCCTCGATCGCGATCGTTCGTGCTGCCCGACGGGCGCCTCGACCTGGACGGGCTGCTCGCGGCTTTCACCGGGTTCTGGCACAACAGCGAGGACCTTCTCCAGGCCGACGTGCCTTACCGGGAGGTGACCCCGCACGTCACCCTGCTCGGCTACCTTGACCGCGCGATCAATGGCGGCGGTTTCGTCGACCGGGAGTACGGCGTCGGCCGCGGCGCCCTCGACCTGCTCATCCGCTGGAACCACAGCGGACCCGAGGGCACACCCGCCGTCCAGCGCCAAGCCCTCGAGGTCAAGACCCACCGCCCCGGCGACCCCGACCCAACATTTGCCGGTATCAATCAGCTGGACGGCTACCTGCTACGCCTCGGCCTCCCCGACGGCCACCTCGTGATCTTCGACCAGCGCCCCGCCGAACGCAAACGTGTCGCCACCGAGGTTGGCTCCCAAACCACAACGAGTCCCAGCGGGCGAACCATCACCATCGTGCGCATCTGAAGGCCCTGCCAAAGCCCGAGGACCTGACCTCGCTGGCGGTCAGCCGGCGAAGCCGAGGTCGCGCAGCGCCCTGCGGTAGGCGACGCCGAGTGCGTCGAAGGCACGGTGTACCTCGGTCGCGGCGAATACCCGCGCGGGGCGCTGCGACTCGACGATCTTCTGGTCGGGTGCCCAGATCTGGTCCTCGACGGCCTGCAGGCCGACACCGTCGACCGGGCCGTCGCCGTGGACCGCCGGGTCGAACGCGCTCATCCAGTAGAGCCGCAGGGTGGTCGCCGAGGTCGGGGCGCTCACCGAGAACATCACCGAGCCGGGGCCGTTCGCGCCACCCAGCCAGACCGCGAACGGCAACTCGATCCGGTACTGGAAGCAGGTCTCGCCGACGGGCCGGAGGCCGTCCGGGCCCGGCTCGGCGACGGGGTTGCGTCAGCTCTGGTCGAAGACGTTTGCCCGACGTCGGACGGGCCAGGCGGCTACGTAACGTGACGGAGGCCGGTCACCGGACGGTGAGTACGACCTTGCCCGTTACCCGGCCGGTGTCGCCCAGCCTGTGTGCCTTGGCGGCCTGCTCCAAGGGGAAGGTGGCCTCGACGACCGGGCGCAGTGCGCCGCTCCTCACCAGATCGGCCACCGCGAGCATCCCCGTCTGGTCGGCCTCGACCAGCATCAGCCGGTGGCGAACGCCGAGTTGCGCCGCCTCCTCAGGCATAGGCCGCGTGTCGGAGAGCGCGAGGGAGACGAGGATTCCGCCCGGTACCAGCGTCCGGAGGGAGCGAGCCGTGTACTCGCCGCCGACGGCGTCAACGACCGCGTCGACCTTGCCGGCCGCTTCCTCGAAATCCACATCGCGGTAGTCGATCAGTTCGTCGGCGCCGAGCGTGCGGAGCAGGTCGTGCTTGGGCGCGCTGGCCGTGCCGATCACGTGAGCACCCAGCCACTTGGCGATCTGTACGGCGAAGTGGCCGACACCGCCGGCTGCGGCATGTATCAGCACGCGCTGGCCAGGCTGGACGCTGGCTACCTCCACCAGGGCCTGATGAGCCGTCAGGGCGGCCAGCGGAACCGCTGCGGCCTCGACGTGGTCGAGCTCAGTGGGCTTACGGACGAGAGCACGTGCGGGGGACGTGACGTACTCGGCGCAGGCACCGTGGCCATGCGGGTACGGCAGCATGCCGAAGAGCTCGTCGCCCACCTCGTGGATTGTCACGCCGACGCCGAGCGCCTCGACCACGCCGGACACGTCCCATCCCAGGACCAGCGGAAGCCGCCCGAGAAATCCGGGTGTCTGCCGATGCTTCCAGTCGGTCGGGTTCAAGCCCGCCGCATGGACCCGCACCAGAACCTCGGACGGCCCGGGGGCGGGACGGTCGATCTCGACCTCACGCAGGACGTCGGGGGCGCCCAGTTCGTCCTGGCTGATCGCACGCATCGTTGTAGGAGTCGTCATGCGCCCAGTCTGTTGCCGCAGCCGGCGGCTCAGAAAGTGGCCCGAAGGTCATGGTGTGCAAGGATCGGGCCATGCATCGTGTCGTCGTACTCGCAGTGGACGGCGTGATCCCCTTCGAGCTCAGCCTCGCCTCCCGGATCTTCGGCACCGCACGCTCTGCCGACGAACGACCGCTGTACGAGGTGATCACCTGCACACCGGACGGTGACCCGGTGGTTACCGCCGCCGACTACGCTGTCACGGTCGCCCATGACGCGACGGTGCTGGCCACCGCCGACACCGTCGTCATCCCCCCGTCCGAGGCGATGGTCAAGATCACCCACCCGGACGCGCTGCCGCCCACGCTGACGGAGGCGCTCGCACGGGTCCGTCCCGAGGCTCGGATGGTCTCGATCTGCCTGGCCTCCTACGTGTTAGCCGCCGCGGGCCTGCTGGAGGGTCTGCCCGCGACCACCCACTGGCGGCACGCCGAGGACTTCCAGCGGTCGTTCCCCGCCGTCAAAGTCAACCCCGACGTCCTTTTCGTCGACGCGGGACGAGTCCTGACCTCAGCGGGCGCGGCCGCAGGTGTGGATCTCTGCCTGCATCTGATCCGCCGCGACCACGGCAGCGGCATCGCCAACCAGGTGGCCCGTTGCTGTGTCGTTCCCCCGTGGCGGGACGGCGGCCAAGCCCAGTTCATTGAGCGTCCAGTCCCCGAGGTCACGGACACCGGCACCGCGCCCACCCGTCTGTGGGCCCTCGAACGACTGGACCACCCCGTCCAGCTGGCGGATCTGGCCGCTCACGCCGGGATGAGTCGCCGAACCTTCACCCGGCGGTTTCGGGCTGAGGTCGGCGAGAGCCCCGGGAAGTGGCTCACCCAACAACGGATCGACCTCGCCCGGCATTTGCTGGAGCACAGCGAGCTACCGATAGACCGCATCGCCGAGCGCTCAGGGTTCGGCACAGCTGCCTCGCTCCGCCAGCATCTCCGCGGCGCTGTCGCCGTCTCCCCCAACGCCTACCGCAAGACCTTCCGTTCCTAGTACGTCAGGCTGGCGGCGGCGGTCGCGCCGAGTTCCCGGCAGGCTTCGCGAGACGAAGGGACAATCCGGCGCCACACGTGTTAGTCAGCGACGATGGTCAGCCGGCGAAGCCGCGGTCGCGCAGGGCCTGGCGGTAGGCGACACCAAGACCATCGAAGGCGCGGTGGACCTCGGTGGCGGCGAACACTCGGGCCGGGCGTTGCGACTCGACGATTGCTTTGTCGGGTGCCCAGATGAGGTCTTCGACGGCCTGTAGGCCGACGCTGTCGACGGGTCCGTCGCCGTGGACGGCCGGGTCGAAGGCGCTCATCCAGTAGAGCCGCAGCGTGGTCGCTGACGTCGGGGCGCTCACCGAGAACAGCACTGAGCCGGGGCCGTTGGCGCCGCCGAGCCAGACGGCGAACGGCAGCTCGATCCGGTACTGGAAATACGTCTCTCCAACCGGGCGCCGGCCGTCCGGGCCCGGTCCGGCGACCGGGTTGACGCTGGGATAGCGGTAGTCGGCCTCGACGGTCCACTCGGTGCGGCGGACTCCGTACGGCTCGACCGCCAGCACGTCGCCATTGCCGAACGTGTCCGTATGCAGGACCGAAAAGTGCCCGATGTCCCAGAACAAACATCAACAAGGGTGCATGACCCATCAGTGTCTGGCCCCGCGGTTGCTCCCAGCTCACAGCAGGCCGCGTGGTGGCTTCGCCACTGGCGCCGTGAGCGGGTGTTAGCTCGTCGAGCCGCCTTGTCCGTTCGGCTCCGCGCTCTGCCTGGGGGTGCCGGGTGGCGCGGTCGGCTGGCAGGTGAACTGGCTCGGGTCGGCGCCGGCCTTCATGAGCAGTGTGTAGAGCTGCTGACGATCATGCCGGGAGAGCTGGGCGAGCGGGGAGCTCGCTGTCAGGGTCTGCACGATCCGCGTGCGGAACTCGACACCGCGGGGTGTCAGACTGATGACCTTCTGTCGCCGATCCGTCGGTGCTGGGCGCCGTTGGATGAGGCCCCGCTGTTCCAGCCGGTCGGTGAGGAACGTGACCGTGGAGGGATCACAGTTCAGCGCGGCCGCCAGGGCGCGCATCGAGGGCGCGGCCGCTTCGGGGTCAAGCCGCCACAGGGCGTTCGCGAGTGGTTCGGTGAGGTCGAGTTCCTTCAACAGGTCGCCGGCAAGCGCGCTGGTCGCGGCCGCGAGGGTGACGACCTGCCGGACGACCGCGTGGATCAGTGACTCGTCGCTGACTTCATCGGCGTCGCCCACCCCTCTAAGACTACATGGAGACTCCAATACTTGACGAATCAAAGCATCGAGGGCAGGGTAGATGCTTGAAGTCTCCAACTGTTCACTCTTGGCAGCAGGGAGCGCGGCATGCGCCTGGCAGTCTTCGGCGGCACCGGTCACACCGGCCGCCACCTGCTCGAACAGGCACTCCAGCAGGGCCACACCGTCACCGCGCTCGCCCGCGACCCCAACCGCCTCACCGTCCATGAGCGCCTCCACCCGCAGACCGGCGACGTGCGCGACACCGAGGCTGTGAAGCAGGTCGTCGCCGGCAGCGACGCCGTGCTCAGCGCGCTGGGCCAGCGCCGATGGCGCACCACAGTCTGCACGGATGGGATGCGCACCATCCTGCCGGCGATGAAGGCCCACGGCGTGCATCGGCTGATCGCGGTCAGCGGGTACGGAGTGGCCGACAGCCGCCACCGCAACCTCTACGTCACGCTCGCCCGCATCGCGATCAGATCCCTCATGCAGGACAAGGAGGGCATGGAAGCACGCATCAAAGCCAGCGAGACCGACTGGACCATCGTGCGACCGGCCATTCTCACGGACGGTCCGCACACCGGCCACTACCGCGCAGGCAGCGACCTGCGCCTCACGATCAGGTCCAAGATCTCATACGCCGACGTCGCGGACTTCATGCTCGCCCAGCTAGCCCGAGACGACCTGGTCGGCCAAGCCGTCGCCATCACCTCGTAATCGGTCCATCACGTCCATCCCACCCGTGAGAGGTTGGCTGACCAATCCCCGAGCGAAGCGAGGCGGGGCCCCGGGGCACGTCAGCCAACACTGATCCCGGTCTACGAGCAGGACGGCGTGACCATCATCGGCAGCTTCGCAATCGCTTCCGACCGGGTCGGGCGACACGGACGGGTGCTACAGCCCGCCATTCCAGCGACGTCCGACGATGGTCAGCGACGCTCTGGTGAGGGCTCCGTGACGGCGGAACGTCAGGCAGACTGCCACGGTGACCGGTTTGCTGCGTAATGCTGGGCTGGAGCCGTTCTGGGGGCACGCCGGCCGGGTGTCCGCGGTGGTGGTGTCAGCCGACGGCCGATTGATCATCAGCGGTGGCGGAGACGACTCCACGGTGCGGGTCTGGGACCGGGAGAGCGGGCGGGAGCGGGCCCGCCTTGGCGGTCCCGACGGCAGTGTGATCGCACTGGCGGTGACGCCGGACGGGCGTCGGGTCGTCAGCGGCGGCGGCGGGACGGTGAGGGTCTGGGACCTGGACACAGGTGCGCAGGTGGCGAGCTTCGTCTCCTGGCTGGAGGAGCCCACGGACGACTCGGAGGGCCTCTTCGACGAGGTGACGGCCCTGGCGATCTCGCCCGACGGCCGCCGCGTGATCAGTGCCGGCGGGTACGGGCCGGTCTCTGTCTGGGACCTGGCGAGCGGGCAGCGGCTCGCGAATCTCGCCCTCACGGGGGTGACGAGACTGGCGGTCACTCCCGACGGGAGGCAGGTGGCCACCATCCGGTGGGACGGCGGCGATCGCACCCGGTCGTTGCAGGTGCACGAGCTCGCTTCCGGCCGGGCGGTCACTCGCATCGACGCCGGCACCGACATCTTCCGGGCGGTCGTCGAGATGGCGATAACGCCGGACGGCGGACGGATCGTCGGCGGCTGCCTCGACGGGACGGTGGGGGTCTGGGATCTCGCCAGCGGTCAGGAGCGGGCTCGGTTACGCCCTGCTGGGAGCGGACCGATGCGGCGCTCGCGCGAGGGCGACGATCTCGACGGCGTGAATCTTGACGGGGTTACCGCGCTGGTGGTGACGCCGGACGGTGGGCACGCTGTCAGCGGCGACGTCGAAGGAACGATCCGGGTGTGGGATCTGGCGGGCGGCCGGGAGCTGGTCCGCGTGGCGGGCCACGCCTACGGGGTCGAGGCGATGGCGGTCACCCCGGACGGCCGTCAGTTCGTCAGTGGGGGCGCGGACGGGAACGTGCGGGTGTGGGACCTGGCGAGCGGCGCGGAGCGCGCCCGGCTGGCTGGTCACACCGATGCGGTGTCCGCGGTCGCGCTGACCCCGGACGGCGGGCTGGTCGTGACCGGAAGCGGCGACGGCATGCTCCGCGTCTGGGACCGGGAGACCGGCGGCGAGAAGGCATCCCTGCGTCCTGAAGAGGTGCCGGGTGCGGTGCCGGCCGCCAGCCCCAACAAGGTGTCAGCGGTGACCGTGACGCCGGACGGCCGGTGGATTGTCAGCGCAGATCGCGCAGGGACGGTACGGGTGTGGGATCTTGCCGGCAGGCGGGAGGTGCGGCGACTGACCGGCCATGACGGCGCGGTCTGGGCAGTGGCCGTCACCCCGGATGGCCGGAGGATCGTCAGCGGCGGCAGCGATGGCCTCCGGGTCTGGGACCGCGAGACCGGCCAGGAGCAGGCCCGCTACACCCGCCGGTGGTGGTTCTGGCGATTCCCGGGTTCCTCGAGGGAGGTCGCGGCGGTCGCGGTGATCCCGGACGGCCGGGGGATCGTCTGCGGTGATCTGGACGGCACCGTGTGGACGGCGGACCTGGCCGGCGGCCGGCAACGTCGGCTTGGCAGACACAAGGACTGGGCGTCGGCGGTCGCTGTCACTCCGGACGGTCGACAGGTGGTCAGCAGCGGGGGCGACGGGACGTTGCGGCTGTGGGACCTGGCACGCGGCCGCGAACAGGCCCGTCTCACCGGCCACGACGGCGACGTGCGGGCGGTCCTGGTGAGCCCGGACGGATCAGAGATCGTCAGTTGCGGGGGCGCCGGGGGCGGGATGGTCCGTGCGCTGGAACCCGGCGACGGAACGATCCGAGTCTGGGACAGAGCCAGCGGCCGGCAGTTGGCCTGCCTCACCGGCCATACCAGCGGGGTCGTCGGGATCGCGATCACCCCGGACGGCACCGAGATCGTCAGCGTCAGCCACGACCACACGATCCGGGTGTGGGACCGGCGCCGCGAAGCGCAGGTGCGTGGGCGTGTTTCCGAAGTGCCCGCCTGATCGCTGGTCTACGAGCCGCGCCGGTGGCTGTGGCGTGGTCGAGCTCAGCGTGGCAGCGGCCCGGCGTATACCGCTCGCGCTCGTTGCACGGATGGAAGGTGTTGTTCGGACCACTAGGTGAGGGCGGCGAAGGCGGGGGGCGAGGGCGGTCAGCCGGCGAAGCCGAGGTCGCGCAGCGCCTTGCGGTAGGCGACGCCGAGTGCGTCGAAGGCACGGCGTGCCTCGGTCGCGGCGAATACCCGCGCGGGGCGCTGCGACTCGACGATCGCCTTGTCCGGGGCCCAGATCCGGTCTTCGATCGCCTGCAGTCCGGCCCCGTCCACCGGGACGTCGCCGTACACGGCCGGGTCGAACGCGCTCATCCAGTACAGGCGCAACGTCGTCGCCGATGTCGGGGCGCTGACCGAGAACATGACGCTTCCCGGTCCGTTCGCGCCACCCAGCCAGACCGCGAACGGCAACTCGATCCGGTACTGGAACAACGTCTCTCCGACTGGCCGGCGCCCGTCCCGACCCGGCTCCGCGACCGGGTTCACGCTCGGGTACCGGTAGTCCGCCTCGACCGTCCACTCGGTGCGCCGCACCGCGTAGGGATCGACGCCGAGCACGTTACCGTTGCCGAACGTGTCCGTATGCAGGACCGAAAAGTGCCCGATGTCGCAGAAGTTCTCGACCTGGCGGGCCGCCTGGCCGGTCCAGTCCTGGACCGTGCCGACGTAGCTGGGCCAGCCGAGGTCCTCGACCTGCGGGAAGCGGGGCCGGGGCCTGGCCTGCTGGGTCTCGTCGACCAGGCAGGCCCAGACCAGCCCGGCCGCCTCCTCGACCCGGACCGGCCGCGCCGCGATGACGTCGGGGATGCTCTGGCCCGGTTGCTGCGGGATGTCGACGCAGCGGCCCGCGCCGTCGAACGCCCACGCGTGGTAGCTGCAGCGCAGCCGCCCGGCCGGGTCGACGGCGCCGCCGGACAGCGGCACGCCACGGTGCGGGCAGCGGTCGACCAGCGCCGCCACGTCGCCAGCCGGCCGGCGCCACAGCACCAGCGGGACCTCGCACAGCTCGGCGCGCGCCGGCGCGGCCCCGACATCCGCCGACCGAGCGACCGGATGCCAGTAGCGGGCGGCCGCGGCGAGAAAGGCCCCGTCCAGCACCGCCTCGGTGACCGGGCCAGACCGCTCGGGTCTGAGTTCCACTTCGTTGACCACACTGTTGACTTGCTCGCCGCGCGCTATGCGATCTTGGCCTGCACCACCAGGCGACAAGGCAGCGCCGAAACCTTCGAGGTAGTCGTGCAGCGCTGCCAGCGGAGTGGGATCGACGACGGTCACACCCTGGACCGTAGGTTTGCCGGATTGCGGCCGTATTGCGGTTCAGCAAACGCCGGCAAGCCTCGTGCAGGTCCGGGTGGGGGTGCGGCGCGAAACTGTCGGACCCGCGTTGCATCATCGCGGTATGACCCAGGGCTCGCCCGCGCTCTCCTCCGGCTCCCCGTCTTCAAGCTCGCTGTCCTCCGGCCAGCCGGCTGTCGACCCGCCGCCGTCCGACGAGTCCGCGGCCGGCCTGGCCACGGAGCAGCTGAGCCGGGCGGAGCTGGAGGAACGCCTGGCCGGGTATCGCGGCGAGCTCACCGGCTACTGCTACCGGATGCTCGGCTCGCCGTTCGAGGCCGAGGACGCCGTCCAGGACACGATGATCCGCGCGTGGCGCGCCCTGGACCGGTTCGAGGGCCGGTCGTCACTGCGCACCTGGCTCTACCGGATCGCCACCAACGTGTGCACCGACGCGCTGGCCGGGCGGGCGCGCCGGGCCAGGCCCGTCGACCTCACCGGACCGTCCGCGCCGTCGGACGCGGTGCCGGCGCCACTGCCAGAGGCGACCTGGGTGCTGCCGGCGCCGGACGCCGCCGTGCTGTCCGGCGCCGGCGCGGCGAGCGGCGCGGTCGATCCGGCGGACCAGGCCATCGCCCGCGAGTCGGTCCGGCTCGCCCTGGTCGTGGCCCTGCAGCGGCTCGCGCCGCGCCAGCGCGCGGTGTTGATCCTGCGGGAGGTGCTCGGCTGGCCGGCCGCAGAGACCGCGCAGCTGCTCGACACGACCGTCGCGTCCGTCAACAGCGCCCTGCAGCGGGCTCGGGCGACGCTCGCGGCCAGCGACGTCACCGCCAGTGACCCGCTGCGTCCGGCCGACGACCAGCAACGCGACCTGCTGGCCCGGTACGTGAGCGCGTTCGAGAGCTACGACATGACCGCCCTGACCGCGCTGCTGCGCGACGACGCGACCCTGACGATGCCGCCGCTGGAGATGTGGATGCGCGGCCCGCAGGACATCGTCGGCTTCATGCTCGGCCATGGCGCGGTCTGCCGGGACTCCCGGCTGGTCCCGAGCCTGGCCAACGGCAGCCCGGCCTTCGGCCAGTACCACCGGGCGGCGCCGGGGGAGGCCGAGCTACGGGCCGCCGTCACCGGCTCCGAGGTCCGCCCGCTGCCGGCCGAGGCTCTGGACGGCGGCTACGTACCGTGGTCACTGATCGTTCTCGACGTCTCGGACGGGAAGATCGCCGGCCTGCACCACTTCCTGGACACCGACCGGCTGTTCCCGCTGTTCGGCCTGCCTCCTTATCTGCCAGCCTGATCCGTGGTCCGGCCGTCCGCTCGCTGTTCCGGGCGGTCGACGCGGCGCCCAGCGGGAAGGCTCTGAACGAGCCAAACCCTGACTGATGGCGGTGAGCACGATGACGAAGACATGGAACGTAGCCGTGACGTTGACCGAGGAAGGTGGTCGGACCAGGGCCGAGGCGCATCTGCACGGCACCGGGACCAGCCAGCTGGGCCTCGGCTCGGCGGGCATGGGCGGCAGTGAGCTGCGTGCCAAGGGCCTGGCCCGGTGCCACCCGCACGACGCCGACGTCCCGGCGATCGGCGACGAGGTGGCGGTGTCCCGAGCCCTTTCGGACCTGGCCCATCAGCTGCTCGACGCCGCCGCGCGCACCATCGAGTCCCGCACCGGCGAACGGGCCTACGTCCTGCCGTAGGCGCCAGCGTGGTTCGTCGACGGGGAAGGGCGTCGCCATGGCGGCGGCCCTAGCCGGCCAGCCTGCCTTTGGCGGCGCCCTTGGCGGCGTACATGGCGCAGTCCGCGCGGTGCAGCAGCTCGTCGGCGACCTCGACCGGCTCGTCGGCGCCAACGACGGCCAGCCCGACGCTGACCCGCATGGGCCGGCGATGGCCGCGGATGGTGAACGGCGGCGCCATCGCGGTCAGGATGCGCTGTTCGGCGCGATGGGCGGCGACGGACGGCTCGTCGAGGTTGGCCTGGTCGGTCCCCGCCGTGTCGGTCGTCGCGATATCGACGGGGGCCGTGTCGGCGCGACGGGTGTCGTCGGCCTGGTCGGGCTCGGTGAGCAGGACGGCGAACTCGTCGCCGCCGAGGCGCGCGACGAGGTCGTCCGCGCGGACGGCGGCGCTCAGCCGGTCGGCGACGGCTTTCAGCAGGTCGTCGCCGGCGGCGTGGCCGAGGGTGTCGTTGACGCTCTTGAAGTCGTCGAGGTCGCAGAACATCAGCGCCAGGGGCCTGTGGTCGGTTCGGTGGTCGGTGACAGCGCCGTCGAGTGCGTGGGTGAAGTGGGCGCGGTTGGGCAGTCCGGTGAGCGGATCGTGGAAGGCCTGGTAGCGCAGCTGTTCATGCGCAGCCTGGACAGCGGCGAGTAGCCGGACGTTCTGCGCGACTGTGATCAGCTGCCGGACGGTCACCGCCATCGCCAGGGCGAACACCAGATACAGAACGGTGCTGCCGAGCGCGGTGCCGCTGGCCTGCAGCCCCACGATGAGCGTGATAGCCGCGGCGAGCGGCAGGTAGGGCAGGTAAAACGGCGTCTGCGCCAACGGCGGCCACTTCGTCTGGGACGGAGCCAGGTCGCGCTTACCGGTGCGCACGGCCCCGCGGCGGCGGTCGGGGACGACCAGCGCCAGCGCGACCAGCGGCGGCCCGGCGGCCAGGAAGGCCCAGTAGGGGCCGGAGGCATCCGTGAGGGGCGAGCGCTTGAGCGACAGCACCACCGCGGCCAGCTCGGGAACGATCTGCATCGTCAGCCCGAGGGTCAGCAGCGTCAGCGACCGGCCGTTGCGGGGCCGTCGGAAGGTTCCGACCAGGATCGCGACGACGACCTCGAGGGTGCCCCACAGTGAGAAGGTCATCGCGACGGCGAACGGCCAGCCGCGGACACCGCTGGAGACGATCGTGCTGAGCGTGGTGATCCAGATGATCAGCAGCATCGACGCGACGATCACGAGGCCGTCGAGCGCGACGATGATGTCGGAGTAGCGAGGTCGTTCGCCCAGTCGTGTGGGTGGTCCGCGTCCGGTGTCCGTGCCCTCCGCCTCGGCCGGGATCCACAACAGGCCCGCCAGCACGAGCAGTGATGGCGCGAGGTACAGGAGCTCTGCCGGACCCAGGGAGGTCTCGTGCAGAAATGGGCCATTGCGGACCCATTCCAGGGCGCCGACGAGCGCGACGACCAGGTCCGTCCCGACCAGTGCGCGCCATCGACGGTCGGTGCCGCTGGTGCGCGCCACGCCCACCACGCCGACGGCGAGGGCGCCCAGTGCGGCGGCGACCTGGGCGGCTCCCTGGACAACCAGCAGGCGCTGCCCGGTGAGCAAGGCGGATGGGAGAAAGGCGGCGGCCACCAGTAGGGCGGCAGCGCAAGCCAACACTCGGAAAGTTCTCTCCGTGACTGGCTGACAGCAATGAGTATCCGCTTGGTGGCGCACCTCTGCGTGACCGGATCCCATGGGACTCGCCCCCTCGTCCACGAGTATCGCCACGGGCGCCGAACGTCACACCCGGCCGAACCGGCCGCGGGTATCGCGCGCCCGTCCACGCCGCCTGGACGGTGTGGACGGCGCTCAGGAGCGCGGCGACAGCTGGGCGCGGACCGGCAGACCGATCTTGTCGGGGACGACGCGGTCGATGCCGTCGAGGAGGCGTTCTGGCGGCTCGGGCCACCAACGGCCGGTCGGCAGGCTCTGCAGCGTCCGGCGCAGCTCGCGGCCGTCGGCCCGGATCGGGACGACCCGCGCCGGTGCGGCCGAGGCGAGGACGCCGAGATACCAGTGCCGCCGGGTCGCGGGCCAGCCGTCCGGGTCGAGCAGCACCAGACTGTCCGGCAGGTCGACCTCGCCTCGGCGGAACCGGGCCGTGGCTGCGGTCACGGCCACCTCCAGATCGCCGACGGGCCCCGACTCGTCGTACCGGGCCGTCCACGCCGCCGCGACCTCGGCGAGCGGATCGGCGTCGTGCACCGCGTACGGCGTCGCGGCGGCGCGGCAGTCGCGCCACGCCTCGACAGCCCGCGCCCCCGGCCCCAGCGCGTCGTCCGCGAGCACGAGTGTCACGTTCGCCGCGCCGGTGAGTGACTTCAGTACCGACCGCGTCACCTGGTCCGGTGATCCGGCCGGATCTGGCCCGACCACACACACCACGGTTGAGGAAACCCGATGCACACCGGCGACGCTACGCCACGGCTGACGCCTTTCGGCGGCGGCGATCGGCGCCGAAACGCAGCTGAATGATCGCTGGGAGGCGGGTACGGTACCCGCTGTGCTGGACGGAGATGGGTATTTTCCCGCCGAGGTCGCGGAGCGGTATGACGCCGACTCTGCGGACCGGTTCGCGCCGGAGGCGGTGGGCCCGGCCGTCGACCTGCTGGCCGAGTTCGCCGGGGGCGGGCGGGCGCTGGAGTTCGGGATCGGGACCGGACGGCTCGCGTTGCCGTTGGCGCGGCGCGGTGTTCCGGTGCACGGCATCGACCTGTCGAGGGCGATGGTCGCCCGGCTGCGCGCGAAACCCGGAGGCTCGGCGCTCGACGTCACGATCGGGGATTTCGCGACGACGGTCGTCGGCGGCGGGTTCGCGGTGGCCTATCTGGTGTTCAACACGATCAACAACCTGACGACGCAGGAAGGCCAGGTGGCGTGCTTCCGCAACGCCGCCCGTCAGCTCGCGCCCGGCGGCTACTTCGTCGTCGAGGTCGGGGTTCCGGAGCTGCGGAAGCTGCCACCTGGGCAGACCGTCGTCCCGTTCCAGGTGGGCGCGGGGGAATGGGCGTACGACGTGTATGACACGTCGACCCAGTTCCTGAGCTCGAACTACGTCGAGGTCGCCGCTGGGCGTGGCCGGTTCCGCACGATTCCCTTCCGTTACGTCTGGCCGGCGGAGCTCGACCTGATGGCCCAGCTCGCCGGCCTGCGCCCGTACGCGCGCTGGGAGGACTGGGCCAGGCGTCCGTTCACCCACGAGAGCCCCGGCCACGTCTCTGTCTGGCGTCGGCCGCTGACCGGCTAGGAACGGCTCAGGCGGCGCCGGCGGCGGAGCTCGCGAGCTGGCGGCGGGCCCGGGCGTCCAGCCAGTCGCCGGCGCGGATGGGGGCGAAACGGGCCGGGTTCTCGGCGGTGACGCAGCTGGGCACCGGCTCGACGAGGGTGGCGGGGTAGGCGTCGACGAAGTAGGCGACGCTGCGCCGCACGACTGGTCCAGTCGCCTGGGACGGCGGGGGCAGCACCCGGTGCAGCGTCGAGGTCCAGCAGTCGTTGGTCCACATCGCGAGCAGATCGCCGATGTTCGCGACCAGCTGGCCGGGCTCCGGGGTGACGGAACGCCATTCGTCGCCCTGGCGGATCTGGAGGCCGGGGACGCCGTCGGTCCACAGCAGGGTGAGCACGCCGAAGTCGGTGTGCGCCCCGCGGCGCAGCTGGCCGGGCAGCGGGTCGGGGGCTCCGGCGGGCCGGGCGTAGAGGTTGGCGCGGGTCGAGACGGGCGCGTCGGCGAGCAGGTCGACCAGCCAGCTTTCGCCCATCCCGAGGGCGAGGCCCATCGCGCCGAGCACCGCTTCGGCGACTCGGCCCATCGCCGCCTCATAGTCGCGGTAGGCCGCCTCCCAGCCAGAGGGCCGGGCCGGCCACACGTTCGTCGGGTACCAGGCGCGATACCGGTCGAACCGCGGTCCGGCGGCGTCCGAGCGGCTGAAGCTCATCGCCTCGAAAAGGTCGGGCGGGGTGGGGTTGTCGGAGGTATAGGCGGACGCCTCCTCGCCGAACGCCGTGTAGCCGATGTTGTTGCCGTCGGGCTCCTTGGGCAGCACCATCGCGAGCTTCTCCGCCGGAGGCAGCGCGAAGAACGCGTCGCAGCCGGCGACCCAGCCATCCATCACCTGGTCCGGGAGGCCGTGGCCTTCCAGGAGCAGGAAGCCGGTGTCCCGACAGGACCGGTCGACGGCGGTGGCGATGGCGCGCCGGGCGGCCGGGTCGCCGGACCACCAGCCGCTCAGGTCGACCGGTGTGTCGTGGATCGAGGACCTGCGCTCAGGCATCGAGGGCCGCCGAGACCGTGTGGTAGCCGAGTTCCTTGCGGGAGATGTGCTCGCCGGCGATGACGGGGCTGTAGTCGGGCCGGCCGGCGACGACGGGGAGCGCGGGCGCGACCAGCGCGTCGGGGTTGGGCTGCTGGAAGTAGGCGACGGAGGAACGGCCCGTCGCGGCGCCGTCGGCGGAGTTGACGACCCGGTGCGGGGTGGCCGGCAGCAGTCCGCCGGTCCAGCGTTCCAGCATGTCGCCGATGTTGATCACCAGGGAGCCGGGGACGAACGGCACCTGCCACCAGCGGCCCTCGGCGAAGACCTCCAGGCCGCCGGGCTCGCTCGGGCGGTACAGCAGGGTGAGTGCGCCGTGGTCGGTGTGCGGCCGGTTGCGCAGCATGGGGCTGCCGGCCACGCTGCCGGCCCGGGGCGGGTAGTGGTTGGCGGCGAGGTTGTTGAAGTGCCGGTCGAACTTGTCGGCGAACCAGTCCTTCGGCAGGCCGACGCCGAGCGCGACCAGTTCGAGCAGCCGGTCGCCGAGCGCGGTCATCGCCCGGTAGTAGTCCTCCCAGACGCCGCGCAGCGACGCGGGCCGGCTTGGCCACAGGTTCGGCCAGCGCCACAGCTTTGCCTGGGCGCTGCCGTCGGGATAGTCGCCGACCGGCTCCAGCTGGTTGATCAGGAGCGATTCCATCATGTTCGGGGCGCGGACCGGCCCGGAGTCGTCGGGCACCGGCTCGTAGCCGCGGATCACCTCGGGCGCCGGGAAGCCGACCTCCAGCTTCTCCGCGAGCGGCAGCGCGAAGAACGCGGCCGACTCGGCGCAGAACTGGTCGAAAAGGCCGAGGTCCACGCCGTGGCCGGTGATGACGGCGAAGCCGGTGTGCCGGAACGAGGCGACGAGCCGCTCGGCGACGGCGGCCTCGGCGGCCGCGTTCACCCCGGCGCTGCCCACGCCGGCGCTGCCGGTGCCGATCGCGGCCGCGACGTCGAGGACCGTCACGGTCGCGACGCCGGCGCTGGCGTCACCGTCCGTCGAACGGTCCTCGATGAAGATCGCCGACGGAGCCGGGAGGCCGCTGTCGTCCATTGCTCGCTCCTTCGCGGTTGGTCGTGCGCGGTTGGTCGTGCGCGGTGACGCCGTGAGGCAGTGGTGCCGGTGATCGCCGTTTTGGCCCTCGGGTGGTTGTGGAACCCCCCGGATCACGGCCACGCCAGGGCCAAGACGGCGATCAAGAGGCTGGCGCGGGCGCCGGGCGGGGCGCCCCCCCCCCCCCCCCCGCGGGGCGGGGGGGGGGGGCGGCCCGGGGGGGGGGGGGGGGCCCCCCCACCGCGGGCTGGCTCGGCCTCGTCGAACGGCAGCGGCCGGCTCGTCCGCAGCTCCTCCAGGTTCGCCGCGCCGAGG
>NZ_JADWYX010000093.1 GCF_016786355.1 Frankia sp. AgB1.9 | reverse complement strand
GACGCTGCGGGGACAGACCCGCCACGCCCGCCGCAGGGGCCGGGGGCCGCACCGCAGGCCCCACCGACGCCAACCCGGCCTCCAAACCCTCCGACACCCTCCCCATCATCCCGGCACACACCCAGGTCGCCACAAGCAGGACGGACAGACGCCCGCCGAACTTCCAATCATCACCTTGCCGCCTGAGGTCGCCGGCGGGGATGCCGATCTCGACTCTGAGGGGGACGCCCGACAGGGCTGGCGGCTGGCGGGTTGTCCGGGGTGAAGAATGCGGCCGGGCGGTGGCGGGTGCGCCGGGTCGACCTGGAGCGATGGATCGCCGGGCGGAAGGTGCCGGCGACGGTGCTCGGGTTCGACGTCGTATGCGCGGCGCCGAAGTCGGTGAGCCTGCTGTGGGCGTTCGGCGATGAGCGGGCCAGCCGACGAGGCCCCGCCCCCGGCGTGAGCCAGGCCGGGCCGAAGCCACACCGCCGACGCCGCCATGCCCCATCCTTGGACGCCGACGTCAGCGCCTATGGCCCGCGCCCGCCTCGTCGCCACGCACCGCCTCTCGCAAGCCTCATCCCGGCCGGTCGATCCCTGCCATAACCGGCCGGGATGCGTGCCACCCGGCCCAGGCGCGACCGGCGTGCTACGCGCGCAGGGCCGGGTCACGGCGCTCGCCGACGCCGCCGAGCCGGGAGTCGTCCTCTCCCGGGGCGCGCGGCTGGTGGCCGGTGACGACGAGGGGAGCTACGCCCAGGCCCGCGTGATCCGCAGGAGACGACGCTGGGGCGGACCGCCGCTTGTCATCCTCGCCGTCGACCTCGCCACCTTCGAATCCGTCTGATCCGCCTCCGGGAGGACCCGCGCTGCCTTGCGCCGGCCGATGGGCATCCGCTCATGGCCCCTCATGGCGGGGCAGCGTCTGTCACGGGCCTGGTGTTCGGCGAACCGCGCCGCCCGGTCCCAGCGGCGGGCCAGGGCGTCGGCGCGGATGAGAGGAATTCGCGGAGCCGGTGGCTCGTCGGGGGAGCCGGTCGGGTCGGCAGGGGGGAGACTCTGCTCATCGATATGGGCGTCGGCGCTGGTGAGGACGTCGGGCAGCTTGGCGTTCAGCAGGCGCAGCGCCGGACCCTGAACAGGCACCTCTATAAGGACCACACCCGGCGGGCCTAGCCATGTGGGTACGGTGCCAGTGACATCGCTGAATCGCTGGATCGCTGGGGTTGCCAATGCTCGGGGAAGCCGAGGAGATTGGTCGGCGGGTGCGGCTGGCCCGGCTCCGGCTTGGGATGACGCAGGCTGACCTGGCGGCAGCGATGGAGCGGACGCAGGGCTGGGTGTCAAAGATGGAGCGGGGTCGGATCGAGATCGACCGCGTCGGGCTGCTGAACCAGCTCGCCACTGAGCTGCATGTCCATCCGAATGACCTGATCGGCCGGCCGTATGTCGCGTCGCCGTCGGAGAACCAGTGGCACGCCGCGGCGACGTCGATCGTGCGGGAGATGCGGCGGTTCGACCTAGCCCCGGTTTTCGACGGCACGCCGCGCCGCGCGGAGGTTCTATGGGGGCAGATGACCGGGCTACACCGGCTGCGGGACGCGGCGGCAAACGTGGCGATCCTGCGGGCGCTGCCGGACATGCTGCGGGAGGCGCGGGCGCTCGCGGAGGTGTCGTCGGGGCACGAGCGCGAGGAGGCGTTCGCGCTGTACGGCGTGCAGTGCAAGTTTGCCCACACTGCGGCGCACTCTCTGGGCCATCCTGAGCTGGTGGCGATCGCCTGCGAGCGGGCGGCCTGGGCCGCGCGTTTGTCGGGGGACCCGGTGCTGGCGGCCGTGGCCGACTGGATGCGCGCGTGGGATATGTGGACGACGGCGGACTGGGCGGACTCCCTATCCCTGCTGGACAAGGCCCTCAACGATCTCGAAGGGCCCTATGCGCGCGGTGATCAGCTTGCGTTGCGGGCGTGGGGGTCGCTGCACCTGCGGGCCGGGGTCTCGGCCGCGCGGGCCGGCGACCCCGGCCAGGCATACGACCGGATCGTCTACGCCAGGACTGCCGCCGACCGGATGGACACTGCGATAGGGCCGCCGGTCTATGACCGGCACTCGCTGACTTTCTCCAGCGGGAACGTCGCCGTCCACGCGGTGGCGGTCGCCCTGGATGCTGGAGACCACCGCCGGGCACTGCAGATGAACGCCAGGACCGACCCGGCTGTGGTCGCCGCTCTGCCGAACTCACGGCAGGGCCACCATCACCTTGACCTGGCCCGCGCGTGGCTGTGGGACAGCAACCGCGATAGGGCGCTGGCTGAGCTGGAGACCGCCGAGCGCCTGGCCCCGCAGCTCATCCGCCACCACCCGATGGCCCGGTCGACGCTGCGATCTCTGGTGACCGCCGAGCGGGCCGGCGTGCGTGAGCGGCTCCGGCGGATGTCCGATCGGTTTCACCTGGACGGCTGACCGGCGCGTATTCCGCCAGCTCATGTTCGGCCCGTGGGGCCGCCTTACCGTTCGCTGCATGACGACGCTTTCCCAGCGGCCCGCTGGTCTGGCGGCATCCTCCGCCGCGAGCCGCCGCGACGAGCACGAGCCCGCCGCGCCTCCCGGAAGCAGCCTGTTAACGCTCAGGCCCGAGAACCCCGGTTCCGCTTTCTTCGACCTGGATGCTGCCAAAACGGCAGCCGCCGCGCTGCTGGCCGCGTTCGGTGTTCCCAGTGACAGCGAAGCCGCACTGCGCACTCCCGCCCGTATGGTAGCCGGCCTGGCGGAGCTGCTGAGCACGTCGGCGTGGGAGTTCACCACCTTCCCCAACACCGAACGCCAGCACGAGCTGGTGCTGGCGCGGAACATTCCGTTCACCTCGGTCTGTGCCCATCACCTGCTGCCGTTCTCCGGCCTTGCCCATGTGGGCGTGCTGCCCGGCGAGCGCATCGCCGGCCTGTCGAAGCTGGCGCGGGCAGTGGATGAGTTCGCCGCCCGCCTGCAGGTCCAGGAGGAGCTCGGCCAGCAGATCGTCTCTTTCCTGGAGGAGAGGTTGGCGTGCCGGGGCGTCGGGGTCGTGCTTGAGGCCGAGCACCTGTGCATGACGCGCCGCGGGGTCAAGGCTCAGGGATGCGACACCGTCACCATCGCCACGCGCGGCCTGCTGCGTGACGATCCAGCCGCACGCAGCGAGTTCCTGTCCATGGCGCACGTCTCGGCGCGGAGGGCGGCATGACCTACACGATCGGGAAGGGGTTCTCCTTCGAGGCGGGGCACCGCCTGGGCGGTCTGCCTGACGGACACAAGTGCGCCCGGCCGCACGGACACTCCTACACGGTCCAGGTCATCGTGGCAGCGACAGAGCTGACCGGGCCGGGGTTCGTCACCGACTTCGCCAGCCTGGACCCGCTGAAGCGGCACCTGGCCGACGCATACGACCACCGGATGCTGAACGACGTCATCGACGCCGAGCCGACAAGCGAGCACCTGGCCCGGGTCCTGTTCGACTGGTGTGCCGCCAACATCGCTCTGCCTTCCGCGGCCGCCATCGTGGCGGTCCGCGTCAGTGAGACTTCGTCGACTTGGGCCGAGTACCGGCCCAAGCCGGCCGCGTGACCGCCGGTCCCGGAAGGAAGGCCATGACAACCACAGCTTTGGCTCTTACCGGGCCGGGCGTGCAGCGGCCCGTGCCCGTCTCGGAGATGTTCTACTCCTTCCAGGGCGAGGGCGTTAACCTCGGTCGCCGCGCTCTGTTCGTCCGCTTCATGGACTGCAACCTGACCTGCGGGTACTCCACACTGCCCGGCGAGGCGGGAACACCGCCAGAAGGCCCGATGCGCTGCGACACCGAGTACACCTGGAACGGCGCCAGCCACGACCTCACCGCCGGTGTGAGGCACCTGACGGCGGACCAGATCTGGGACGCGCTGATGGGACTCGACCCGTCCACCGCCACCCCGGCGATCGCGCCGGTCGACCTGATCGTGGCCTCCGGTGGCGAGCCGCTGCTGCGCAAGGACACGCTGCTTCACCTGGCAGGACAGGCCGGGCTGACCGGGCGGCGCATGGAGATCGAGACCAACGCCACGATCTGCCCCGGCGGGGACCTGATCGCGGCCGGGGTCGCCTTCAACGCCAGCCTCAAGCTCGCCTCCTCCGCGGTGCCACGCAAAAAGCGGATCAAGCCTGCGGCGATCCGGGAGCTCCAGGACAGCGGGCAGGCCCGTTGGAAATTCGTCGTCTGCGGCGCCGCCGACCTTGACGAGATCGCTGGGCTTCAGCGCGAGTTCGGCCTGACCGAGATCTGGCTGTCCCCCGAGGGCACCACCCCGGCCGCGGTCACAGGGCGGTTGCGGATGGCCGCCGATGCCGCCCTCGCCTTCGGCTGGAACCTCACCGTCCGCGAGCACGTCCTGATCTGGGGCGGCGAGCGTGGCAGGTGACGCCGTGCACGGCATCAGCGTCTCGGTCATCGCGCCGGCCGCCTACCTGCGCGACTTCGCCGCCCAGGACCCGGCGACCGTCCACCACGTGGCGGCCCACCGCGTGCTCAGCGATCCGGAGTACCGGGCATTCTTCGCCGAAGAGGCCGGGCTGGGTGCAGCCGTCATCGTAGACAACGGAGTCTTCGACCTCGGCCGGGCACTGCCCGCCGACGACCTGGTCCGCGCCGCGCGGGCAGTACACGCTCAGGAAATCATCCTGCCGGACGTGATGCACGACGGGCCGGCCACCATCCGCGCCAGCGACCTCGCGGCCAAGCAGATCCTCGCGATCACCAGTGAGTTCCGGCTGTGCGCGGTGGTCCACGCCGCCGGCGACCGCGAGTGGCTCGAGGTCTACGACCACTTCGCCTCGCGTGACTACACCGGCGCGATCGCCTTTCCCGCCTCGCGGTCCAAGGAGTCGAGCACGGATCTTCCGAAGAACCGCGTCGCCGCGACCACCTACCTGGAGGACCACGGACTGGTCGTCCCGGGCATGATCTACCGGCTGCTCGGCCTCGGTCGCACCGGGCACCTGGAGCTGATCTCGCAGCGTGCGCACACCTGGATCAGCTCCGTCGACGGGGCCGCTCCGGTCCTGCTCGGGGCGATGGGGGTGCGGATGCTGCCCCGCGGCCCATACAACAAGCCTCCGACCCCGCGGGTCGAGACGGTCACGCACATCGACCCCGGGCAGTTCGCCCTGATCCGCGACAATATCCAGGTCGTCCGGGACGCGGCGGGCTGCGCCGTCAAGATCAGGGTGGTCCGGTGACCGCGACGCCTTTCCAGGAGGCCATGCTGGGGGCCTCACCGATTGACGTTTACCAGCACACGATGAGCGTGCCGAGGCTGCGTCGCTACCTGGAGATGAAGGCCCACCATCTGCTCCAGGAGCGGGAGTGGGCAAGGATCCGCGTCATCGGCGCCTACGACCGCTATTGTGTCGCCTCCGAGAACGAGAAGAACGACAAGCTGTTCAACTGGCAGCGGCCTACCGCCGAGGTCCAGGGCGACACCCTCGTAATCAAGTGCTTCCCCGGCAGGGACTACGTCCGCCACTACGCGCTCATTATCGCGACCCATCTCAGCCTGGACGGCCGTTACCGTGGCCAGGTCGACTACGAGCTGCCCGATGAGCGCACCTGCGCGGCGGCCGTGGATCGGCTGGACCTGGACCCGTCAGGCGACGAGCTCGTCGTCCTCGGCTGGGGTCTCGGGCACCTCACGGACCCCGGCGGCTGGGTGCCGGGCCACGGATACGCCTGGCAGCGCGAAGAGCGCCACGGGCGACGCGTGCTGTACCTGGGCTACCTGCACAGCATCTGGGGAGATGTCGCCGGCCGTGTAGTGTCCCGCTTGGCCTCGCTCGGCGCCCGCCGCGTCGTCTACGTCGGCAAGGTCGGCGCGCTCGACCCAGCCATCGCTCCCAACACCTGCCTGGCCACCGGTGACACCAGCGTTTTGGCGGACGGCACTGCTTGCTGGAGGGACGTCTTCGCGGGGCTTGCCGACGGCCAGCCAGACATCCGCCGGGGTGTGCACGTGACCTCTCCGTCGATCCTGCTGGAAGACAGCCAGTGGCTGGCCGGCCATGGCGGCTGTCAGTTCGTCGATCCCGAGATCGGGCACATGGGACGCGCGGCAGTCGCCTCCGGGATCGAGTTCGGGTTCCTCCACATCGTCTCCAACAACCTCGCAGCCGCCTACCCAGCCGACCTGTCCAACGAGCGGCTTAGCCACGTCGTCGAACGCCGTTCCCAGCTACTCGACCGCATCCGCGAGATCATCGGGCTTCGACTCCAGGCCATCCCCCGGCGCTCTCCCGAAGGAGGCACACGCTCATGACGGTCCCGTCCGCCGGAAGGCTCATCACCGTGGCCGGCATCGACGGCGCCGGAAAGTCAACGCTGGCCGCCGCGCTGCACAGCGCGCTGAACAACGCCGGCCACGACGCGGTGCTCATCGGCAAGCACACCACCGAAGTCCCAGCAGACGCAGCTCTCTCGGCGTACCTCGACAGTCTCAACGCCATCGTCTACCGCCGCGACCAGACCGTGGGCGCGGCCTGCGGCGAGCACTACTGGTTGTTCGCCCTGGCGGCCTGGTACAGCCTGCAGGACCGCCTCGTCATCCAGCCTGCGCTCAAGGCCGGAACCCACGTCATCCTCGACAACTCCCACCACAAGATCATCGCCCGGTACGCGGCGAACCCCAGCGTCCCCCCAGGCCTCGCCCGGCAGGTCTTCGCGCACCTCACATCCGCTGACCTCGTGCTGTTCCTCCGGATCAGCCCTGGGGAGGCGCTGCGGCGCAAGGGCGGGTTCACCCCGCTGGAGGCCGGGCGAACCGGCCATACCGGGGACGCGTTCGTCAGCTACCAGGATGACGTCAGCGCCCGCCTGCGGGAGCAGGCCGGGCAAGAAGGCTGGGTTCCCATCGATGTGACCGGCCTGACCCCGGGTTCCGTGCTCGACCAGGCCCTCGCCTCGCTCGCCCCGCGACTGGGCTTCACGTGACCGCACGCGCCCGTTACCAAGAGGATCAGCACACCGTGAACGTCACACCAGGCCGGCCGTATCTGTGGCACGGCGTCACGTGGGCATCGGGAGCACCGTCGCTCCTGCTGGCCGACACCTCCACCGGCGCCCTGAGCGCCGTCGACGTCATGGGGCTGCGGACAGGGGTGAGGGCGGCGGGGCCCGGGCGATTCTGCACCGGCAGGTACGGCTTCACCAGCACCTTCGAGGTGGCCCCGGTGCCGTGCGCGCAGCAGGCGCAAGCCGGGCCAGGCGGCCAACAGTGCGCGAGATGCCTGGAGCGTGATGAGTTCCGCTTCGCCCACCGCGCGCACAAGGGCGGGCACGCCTCTGTCGCCTTGACGGCCTACCTCGGCCAGCCCCACCTGCTCTATCTCGCCACGTTTGCTAACGCCGCGAGCAAGGTCGGGACCGCAGCAGCCCCGCGACGCGTCTCGCGGGTGGACGAGCAGGGCCCCATGCATGCGACCTACCTCTTCCGGGCCGCTGACGGGCGAGCCGTCCGCATCCTGGAAGACACGCTCAGCAGTGACGTCGGACTCGCCCAAGCCATCCGCGGGCGAGCGAAACTCGCCGCTCTCGCCGACCCCGATCCCCGCCGGTCCCTCGCCGCGCACGACGCGGCCGTCGAGCGTGCGCTTTCTGCCCTGACCGCGCTAGGCCTCAGCCCGGAACCGGAGGAATGGACGCCGCCCGCCTGCGGGGCCGAGTTGCGCTCCCCGCGCCGGGGGGAGCGGATGATCTATCCTCACGACCTCCGCGATGGCGAGCACGGCTTCCAGGTCGATTCCTGCTCGGGAAGCCAGGCCCTCGTCCGCCTCAACCCCGCAGACGACGTCCGCTACCTCCTGGACCTCAGCATCCTCAAGGGACACCGTGTCCTGTTTGGCAGCTACGCGTCACCCGCGATATCCCTCCAAGGGTCACTCTTCTGACGGCAGACCCATGAACGGCCCGGCCAGCGCGCCCGGCTGTGGACAGGACCGCCCATGCAGCCTCCGGACGCCGTCGCCGGTTGGGACGACGACCAGAACGCCGAACTCTACGCCCGCTTCACCCGTGACTATCCCTTCTACGCCAGAACCAGCCGCGACCTGGCCGCGCGAGCGTCCCTACCGGAGGCGCAACTCGTCGTTGACCTGTGCGGCGGCACCGGCATCACAGCCGCCATAATGCTGGAGACCCTCCCGCCCGGTGCCAGGATCGTCTCCATCGACGCCGCGAAAGCCATGCAGGCAGCCGGCCGGCGCGTTCACCCCGATCCCCGGATCAGCTGGATCGTCGCAAGAGCCGAGGACACCGCCCTGCATATCCGCGAGCCAGCCGACGCCGTCGTTTGCAACTCGGCGATCTGGAAGACCAACACCCCCGCCGTCTTCGCCGCCGTCAAGCAAGCTCTCCGCCCTGGCGGCCGGTTCGTCTTCAACATCGGCGGGTCCTTCGCCGGCCTTCCCCCCGCACACAGCGAGCCACGCTCTGGCCCCTCCCTGAACGAGTTGATCATCGCCGTGGCCGCGGCCGAGTACGGCTACCCGCCCACCCCACACCCGCGCCCCCCCGCGCCGCTCACCGCCGACATAGTCCGGGCGCAGCTCGGCGCCGCCGGCTTCAGCGTCCTCGACACGGAGACCGTCACGCACATTGGAACCCTGCAGGAGAAACGCGCGTGGCTGTCGATTCCCGTGTTCGCCCGCCCGCCTGGCCAGTTCACCTATGAGCAGCGCATGGAAATCCTGGAACGGGCCTACGCCCAGTCCGACGTTTCTCAGCCGGTTACGACTGCGTGGCTTGTCGTCACCGCTGAAGCATGACTACCCGCGTCACCCCTCCAGGGGAGCCGACAGCGATGCAGGATTCGAGCCGCATGATGACCCCGGCCGGCGACCAGCCCCCCAGCGAACCCGGGTATGCCCAAGCCGTGCTGGTGACGGGACCCGCAAGCCTCCGGCACGAGCCAGCGGCGATCGCGCCGGCCCTTACCACCCTGGCCGTGGCCGTACCCACTGGCCGGCAGCCGCGCAACACCATACTTCTCGACCTGAGCCGTCTCGCGGACTCACTCCCTGACGGCTGCGACCAGGCACCGCTGTTCGTCCTCTCGCCCGCGGAAGGCGGCTGGCAGCCGTATACCCAGATATCGTTCACCGGGACCGATGCGCTGTTCATCGCGCTGGACGGCCCGATGGTCCAAGGCGACCCCGGGAATCCCCATACCACCCGCGAGTGGGTTGCGGACCTGTCGGCCCGCCACCGGGTGCATGCCGCCCAACTCAACAACCACCAGCGCTGGTTCATCAACATGCGCCCAGGCATGGAGATCGAGCAGAAGTTCACGCTCGCCGGGCGACCGGACATCTGGCTCCTGGCAGCCCGCACACGGGACCTCGTCGCCGCAGGGGCCATTGACGGCTGGATTCCCGAACACGGCAGCAACGGCGGGTTCGAGCAGTGGGACTTCCCCAGCCACATCTACGAGATCAACCGACCGGAGCCAGAGCGCGGCTACATCGCGTTCATCCCCGCAGTCGACGGGAGCTGGGGCATCCGGCGCAAGTGGTTTACCGCCGACGCCGTGATCCGCCGGGAAGAACTCACAGGCGGACTGGACCTCGGGCCCGACCCCGACCTTCGCTCTGTCATCAGCGACCGCTACGGCCTCGTTCCCTCGTGGAACGGCCGCTACCGGCGCGTGCGCTACAACGTGCTGCTGGAATCCCTGCACAGCGGGCACATCTTCTCAATTATGTTCGACCGCTGTATTGATGCCGACGGGCGGGCACCAGACCTGCACCAGGCGGAAGTCGAGTACATCCGCAGCCGCATGATCAGCCGCCAACACGGCGACCAGCTCATGGACGAGTTCGGCCAGCTATGTGCCTGGACATGCCACCTCCTGGCCGAGCAGGGCGTGAACGGCGCACAGGACAACCTCTCGAAGCTAACCTGGCTACGACGAGCGGCCCAGGACCACCCGTCGTAACAACCGCTTTCTACCCGGGCGAACCGCTGTGGCGCGCGTGAGCGAACCTGCCTTCCCGGAGTCCGCCACGCTACGGCGGCACTTCTCGGTATCGTGGCCCAGTGAATTCCACCGGGCTTGACCAGCGCACACTGGACTCCTGCCGTGCCGACGTCCGGGCAGCGAGGACCGAGTACGACGATGCGCTTGCCTGGCTGGAGATCGCGATGAAGGGGCCGATGGAGCCGATCGCGGCCGAGGTATGGGCGTTCGACGAGTCGTTCACGCACGTGCTACTGGTGAGTCACCGCTGGCGGGGCTGGGTTCCGCCAGGCGGGAAGGTTGAACGCGGAGAGACACCGCGAGAGGCGGCCCAGCGGGAACTCCAGGAGGAGACCGGACTCGAGGGGCAGCTCCTGGAGAATCCCGCCGCCGTGACCGTACGTACCTACCGGTCGGACTGGAGCCCCACGCTCGGGCTGTCGTACGCGGCTGTCTTGGATGGCTCCTTGACCCCCGCCGGGGAGAACTGCCAGCCAGTTGCTTGGACGCCGCTGTCGTGTGACTGGGAGGGGGCCTTCCCCGGCGACAGGCCACGGATCAGAGCCTTCGCGGCGAGCCTGAGGGCGTCCTGGCGGGCGGCATCCGCCTGAATGCCCGAAATATTCTTCATCGGCGCGTCCCGCGCCCTGTCGCACCTGCCCCGGCCGGGCATCCGACCGAGGCAGCGCACGCCATTCGGATCGTCAGCAGTCGCCGTCCGTCTTGGTGTCACACCCGTTGTCGGTGCTGCACAGGAGCGCCGCCGCAGCGGCACCCTGCTCCACGATGGTGACGTTGAGGTCGAACGGTTCCTGCGCGGTCGGGGTTTCGACCTGGGCTTGCAGATCCACTGGGCTCATGTCGGATTCCTCTCTGCTCGTGGGCCTCGGCCCGCGATCCGGCCATCACCGTCCGCGGCGCCGCCGAGACGAGTTGGAACCCGACCACGACCTCAGTCGGCACAGATTGTGTCAATATTCGGTGACCGAATCCTGCCAAGCGCTGACGATTCCGCCTTTTACGGATGTCGGGCCTCGGGAGCCGTTCCCTGAGCGGCGGCCGTCAGGCCCAGTTTTCATGCATGTTGCTGAGCGTTACGGACATCGTCGAGCTAGCGCGTTCGGCGAGCTGCTGGACGCGCACCTTGCCCGCGTCCAGGTCGGTTCCCGCGTGGCCGGCGCTCAGCTGGTGTTACTGAGTCGTGACGGACCCGTGCTGGGCAGCGGCGTCGGCTCGGTCTGGACACCTATCTGTCGTGGCCGGTGGCGGCTACGGTTCCGCAGTGGCCAGGAGTGCTCGCAGCCGCGGTGCCCCCGCCCAGGTCAGAGCCACGGACCCAGTACCGTGCGGTAAATAGGCTGGTACTGTTGGCGAACGCATCGTCGTTGACTGGACACGACATGGAGAACGACCTGCCGCTCGGCAAGCGCATCGCAGCCTTTCGCAAACTCCGTGGCTGGACGCAGGCCGGACTCGCGCAGCGGCTGAACCGCTCGACCAGCTGGGTAACCAAGATCGAAAGGGGCGAGCGCCAGGTTGACTCCGTGAGCGTCCTCTTGGAGCTTGCGCGCGCGCTGTCCATACCGTTGCATCAGCTCACTGGACGTGAAGACCCGGACCGTGAGGCCTCCCCAGACAGCGGAACAACGCCTCTACGCCTCGTTCTAGACCGGAGCGCAAGCCTCACACGCACCGTGTCCGCACCCCGATCAGGCTCCGTTCTCCTGGACGAGGCTGGCTCGCTTCGCCGCCTGTACAACGTCTCTGACCGAGGGTTTTCCTCGTCCATCCCGTTGCTTGCCGAACTCATATCAGAGGCAAGGACGGCATCCGACGAGCGGGACGGGGACGACCGGAGAGACGCAGCCATCGCGCTTGCGCACCTCTACAGGCTCGCGTCATTGGATCTGCGGCGAAGAGGCGACTTTAGCCGGGCGCGGCTCGCGATCGACCGCGCCCTCCTGGCTGCCGAAAACACTGGAAACGACCTTCTCATCGCCTCCGTGAGCGCGACGCTCACCGTCCAGTTGATGATGCAGGGAAACCCCGAGGACGGCGTAGCGCTGGCTTCCGACGCCGTCAGCCTGCTACGTCGGCTTCGCACCGTTAACGACCCGGACTCATATACGGTCATCGACGGCGCGCTACACCTCTACGCGGCCCAAGCCGCAGCGCGGGCTGGAGACTCAGCAGAATCGGAAAACCTTCTAAAGATCGCGACAGAGGTCGCGGCGAAGTCAGGTGTCGATCGTGAAAGACATTCTTTGATTTTCGGTCCAACCAATGTCTCGATACAGAAGGTTGGCATCTTCGTCGACGCGCACCGTCCGCATGAAGCCCTGCGCGAGGCTACTCGCGTAAGCGCCGACAAGGCGGGGAGCGTGAGCCGCAAATGCTATCACTATCTACATCTTGCTAGAGCACATGGCATGCTGGGTCACGACGATTCCGTGATCGACGCGCTGACGGCAGCCTACAGCGCCGCACCGGAGTTCGTCCGCCACGATCCCCTTGCCCGAGAGCGAGTGCGAGATCTCGTTCGGCGCAGACGTTCCTTCGACGAGCGACTCAGGCGCTTGGCGAACGATGTCAACGTTCTCGATTGACTACTTCTTCCGTGCTCGAAGCGAGAAGAAGAGGGGCAATTCCGCCTCAATGTCGTCGGGCAGGACGAACTCGCGTCCGGAACGTTGACGAAGAAAAGGCCACGGTCGGTCGAGCCAGCTGAACTCATGAAAGAACTCGATGATCAATCCGGCTTGAGCCATGGCCGTAATGATTTCTCCCGTGCTGTGCGTCCATAGATACTTAACGGAAGATTCGATTTTTGCATTGGGATCGGCGTAGCTGCCCTCGACTCTGTAAGTGACTGGCGCGGGCCTTGGCCAGTATGGTCGACTCACTCTCAACTCGACAGACGTATCGTCCAGCGTCTTGGCGATGGGATGAATATCCGTCAAGTAGACGAAACCGCCTGGATTCAAGTAGGCCTCGATGATCCGCGCCCATCCGGCCAGGTCAGGCAGCCAGCCAAGAACTCCCCTTGACGTATAGACGACGTCCCAGGTGCCAGCCAGCGTTTCAGGAAGCCTCATCACGTCTGAGCACACGAAGGTCGCGTCAACTCCGAGTTCCTTCGCCAAGGCATTTGCAATTCCTACCGCCCGCGACGAGAAGTCGACACCCGTGACCTTCGCGCCACGCCTTGCCCAAGAGACTGAATCGGCGCCGATCTGGCACTGAAGATGCAGCATTGTCAAACCGCTGACATCACCCACCTCGTCCACCTCGTAAGGGCGCAGCTTGTCGACCCCCCTGCGCACAGAGTCAAGATCATACCAGTCGCTTCGGGCGTGAAGTTCTGCCCACTCGTCCCATAGACTCCGGTTGGATTCGAGGTAACGATCAACATCGCCCATACGGCGGACCCCTGTTCTAGTCGTCTCCTCCTGTCAGATTACGCGAGAACGCGGCCTCCCGTCGCCAAAGGCGGCGCGGGGCATGTGACCACGCCTAGTGACGATGGCCGGTTTCGATGGAAGATCCGGAAGACCTCGCGGCGCCCACGTTCTACTTCGGGTGTTGTAACAACTTAAGCGGACGGGCTGCGATCGGCTGTCGGACCGCACTACCACAAGCTGTGTCACCCACCCTCGCGGGTTGAGGTCATTCTCAAACCAGTACCACCACCCAGTCCATGTAGCCCGCATGAAGCTCGACCGCGCTAGGTGGACGAGAGGTAGCGCTCCCATCGCGCCTGCGCGGGATGAAGACCAGCTAACAAGACGAGTACAACCGGCCGTCCGCCGTTCAGGGCCATCTCAATGCTCCGGGCCTCTGGCCCGGAGCGCATAGCCCTGTTCGACCCGTCGGCGCGGCGGCACGTCCGTCGCGTGAACGCACGCAGAGGGAATCAGCCATGACCGACTCCGGCGACGGGCTGTGCCGCGTTGCGGCGCTGCACGATCGGCCCAACTCGACCTGCTGTCCGAGATCGGGCTCTGCCACGGCACGGCCGGACTCCTGCAAGCCGCGTGGCGGATGGCCACCGACGCCCGCAGCGGGCAGATCGCCGCCGAACTTCCCGCCCTGACCGCCCGGCTGACCACGCAGCTAGCCCAGGGCACACCCGACCCCGAACTTCTCGACGGCGCCGCGGGGGCTGCTCTGGCCCTGCACACCGTCGGTACAGGCGCTGTCCCAGTCTCCGGCTGGGGCGCGGCCTTCCTCCTCGCCTGACAGGACACCGACCGGCATGCATTCCGATCCTTGGCGTCAGCTCAACGTCGCGTTCCCCGACTGGAGCTGCGCTGAACTCACCGCCGTGGCCCACCTGGGACCGCTGTTGACCGCCGCCGAAGACGACGGCCGCCTCGACGCCTGGTTCTTCATCCGTAAGGCGCCCTACTGGCGTATTCGCTACTCGGCCGCCGACCCGACCGCCGCGACCACGTTTCTTCGCCAGCAACTCGAGATGTTCGCGACCACGCGGGCCATCGAGGGCATCGCCGAGGTCGTCTACGAACCCGAGACCCATGTGTTCGGAGGCGGGGCGGCGACTGTCACCGCACACCGGCTGTTCCATTCCGACAGCCGACATCTGCTCGCCCAGCTCGCCGACCCGCCGAGTCCAGCCGGCGGACATCGCCGGGAACTCGCCTTCCTCGTCTGCACCGCACTGCTACGTGCCGCCGGACTGGACTGGTACGAGCAAGGAGACGTCTGGGCGCGGGTCGCCGAGCACCGCAAACTCCCCGACCCGGTCCCAGGCTGCACCCACCCCGGGCAGGCAGAGGTGGAAATGTTCCTGGCCGCCGATCCGGACCACCTGAGCCACCACGGCGGCCCGCTGGCGTTCGCCGCCGCCTGGATCGCCGCGCACAGCACCGCCGGACGCCACCTGGCCACCCTCGCCGCCGCAGGAACACTCCACCGCGGCCTGCGCGCCGTCGTCGCCCACCACGTCCTGTTCACCTGGAACCGCCACGGCCTGCCCTACGCGACCCAGGGCGTCCTCGCGCGCACCGCCACGTCCGCCGTGTTCGGACCCGATCCCGCGAGCCAGCCTCCCCGCGAAAGGACACGGCCATGAACCATAGCGACGCCCACCCCACCCCCACCAGCACCCTCGGCCGGTTCCCCCTGATACAGCGCCCCCGGCCGCCCGGCCTCCCCCTACACATCCGGATCAGGCAACTCACGAACCCTGCGACCCAGGCCGCCGACAAGGCCGACAGGGGCATCGTCCGGGCCGCCGAGGTAGGCGAGGAGGCCAGCCCCCCACCTCGCCAGACCGACCGAGCCACCGCCCACGTCAGCACGGGCCCGGCCGCTGATGGTCCGCCCTCGCCGTCGATGGCCAAGGCCGGTCGGCCGGCGGGCCGGTCGGTGGAGCGGTGGATGTCCACGACGGCGACCGCGCCTGGTATCGCTCGCGCGCAGGTCGCGGCCACCCTGGTCGAGTGGCGGCTGGAGTCGCTGGTGGATGACGCGCGGCTGGTCGCCAGCGAGTTGACCTGCAACGCGGTCAACGCCGCGACCGCCCCGGGCCTCGACCCGAACGACCGATTCCTGCGGTTCATCGGCCTGCGGCTGACCGAGACAGCCCAGCGGCTGTTCATCGAGGTCTTCGATGTCGCGCCTGGTCTGCCGACCCTTCGCCCGACGGAGGAGCTCGCGGAGGGCGGCCACGGGCTGCACCTGGTGGCCGCCGTCGCGGACTGGGGCGTCTACGCGACCAAGGGCGGCGCGGGCAAGGTCGTCTGGGCCTCCTTCGACCACGACCGTTCACCCGGGGAGAGCGATCGTGGGCTGGGTCTGCTGCCGAGACGCAGCCCGGCCACGCCCGATGCCCCACCGCTGGTGGGCGAGGATGCGGAGTCGCTGGGTCGGTTCCTGGAGGCCCTGCGCGTACACACGTTTCCCACCGTCTCTGGGTTAGCTCCCAGCCCGGTTGAGGGCGGTGCGCGGTGACGGTGTCACTGGTCCTGCTGGCGGCGGGTGCCGGCTGCGTCGTCGTCGCCGGCTGGAAGGTCGCCGCGACCGTAGGTGCCTCCTGGTCGGTGCGGCGTCGCTGGGCGGCCGGCGCCGCGACGACGAGCGCCCTGTTGGCGTTGCTCAGCGCCCGCCTCGGCGTGCCCGGCGCGGAGGTGTTGCACGCGCTGGTGGGGGCGTGGGCGGTGTGGGACTGGTGGCGCACCCAGCCCCCACGCCCACGCACACGCCGACGAGTCCTCACGGGCGCGGCGTCATGACACAGTCCTTGGTCGTCTCCGGAAGCCGGCTCCCGTGGCAGCGTGTTGAATCCCCGTCGGTGTCGGCGCTGGTGGATTTTAAGCGGGCACAGTCGGCGCGGATCGAGAACTATTTCCTGGGCGGGAAAGATAACTTCCCGGTCGACCGGGAAGTCGGTACAAGTGCGTTGTCGGTGTTTTCGGATCTGTGGTTGGCGGCGCGGGCGCGTCGTGCGTTCCTGTGTCGCGCCGTGGCCTTTTTGGCCGGTGCGGGGTTTCGGCGGTTCCTCGATGTAGGGGTCGGCCTTCCGGCCAGTCCTGATCTGCATGAGGTCGCCCAGGGTGTTGTCCCGGCAGCGAGGGTCGTCTACGTCGACCGCGACCCGCTGGTGCTGCTGCACGCCCGCGCGTTGCTGGCCTCTGGCCCGCGGGGGTGTGTCGAGATTGTGGACGCGGACCTGCGCGACCCCGCGAAGATCCTCGCGCTGGCGTGTTTTGACGAGGGCGAGCCGGTCGTACTCAGCCTCAGCGGGGTCCTGCCGTTTGTGTCTGACGGCGAGGATCCGTACGGGATCGTCGCGCAGCTGCTGGCGGGGTTGCCGGCGGGCAGCGCGTTGCTGCTCGACCATCTGACCGCCGACTACGCGCCCGAGGCCGTGGCCGGGCTGGTCGCGGTCTACAAGGCCGCCGACATTCCGCTCCGGGCCCGCAGCCGTGAGCAGGTCGCCCGGTTCGTTGCCGGTCTGGAGGTTCTGGGCCCGGGGTTGGTGTCCTGCCAGCGCTGGAACCCCGACCCCACCGACCTGGACGACCTGCCGGCCGATGGGGCGGTGAGTTGCTATGGCGTCGTCGCCCGCCTCTAGACCGCCGGCGTCCCGGGGTGGGGGTCCTGGGGTGGAGGCCCGGGTGGCCAGGTCCGTGCGGCTGGGTGGCGAGGACGCGGTCGATGTTGAGGTGCGGGTGCCGTGGCTGCGCCTACCGGTAGGGACGGCGGGGTTGTTGATCCGCCGCCAGCCGGGCCTGGGGGGCGGTGGGCGCAGCGGGCCGGTCGCGCGCCATGTTCGGGACGGTGCGGGTGTGGAGTTCCGGGCGGTGACCTCAGGAGGTCTGTGGCCGGCAGCGCTGGCGATGTGCCAGCTTCCCCACGTCCGTCACGTGGTCGTTTTCCCGGTGAACGGGTCGCCGTCGCGGGCGGCGCTCGCGATCGCGGTCGGGGACCTGCTGACCCGCCCGTCCCAGACGTCGCTGTCCGCGACGGTCGTTTGCGGGACCGAGCCGCCTACCCGCGGGGGCCTGAACGTGGTGCGCCACGAGGTTGTGCTGACCGCTCCCGGGGGGAGCAGCGACCGGGTCGTCTGGCAGATCCTCACCGCCGAGAACCACCCCCGCCAGGCGGGCGACCTCGACGCCACACCACCGACGGACATGACCGCAGGACCCCCTCTACGCGCCGCCGCGCTGACAACGTCTGACACAGGAAACGGAAAGCGGACACGATGACTGTTGATCTGCGGACGGATGTGCCGCATTCCGCGCGGATGTACGACTGGTACCTGGATGGCAAGGACAACTTTCCGCCTGATCGCGCGGCCGGGAAGCTGGTACTGGAGACTTTCCCGCAGGCACGGACGGTCGCCCGCTCGAACAGGGCTTTCCTACGGCGCGCTATCCGGTTCCTCGCGGCCGAGGCGGGCGTGGACCAGTTTCTGGACATCGGCACGGGTATTCCGACCTCGCCTAATCTTCATGAGGTCGCCCAGCAGATCACGCCGCGGGCGCGGGTCCTTTACGTGGACAACGATCCGATCGTTTTGGCGCATGCCCGTGCCCTGCTGACCAGTCATCCCGAGGGTGCGACCGCCTACCTGGACGCGAACCTCCTGGACCCCGGCCGGATCCTCGACTCGGACGAGGTCCGGGACACGTTGGACCTGACTCGTCCAGTCGGCCTGTCGCTGATCGCGGTCCTGCATTTCCTGCCCGATGACACCGACCCGCACGGCATCGTCGCGACCCTGCTGGACGCGCTCCCGCCGGGCAGCTACCTGACGATCACGCATGCGACCGCCGACTTCGCCCGCGCCCAGGCCGACCAGGCCGCCAAGATCTACCGCGCCCTCGGCATCCCCGCCCAGACACGCAGCCGCGACGAGGTCGCCTCCTTCTTCGACGGCCTCGAACTAGTCGACCCCGGGGTTGTCGTCGCGCACCGGTGGCGCCCCGGTGTGGGGAGCGACGTTCCCGAGCAGCCCGATGGCCACAGCGAGGGTCCCCTCACCGACGCGGACGTGTCCTGCTGGGCAGCGGTCGGCGCCAAACCCTGAGCCGCCGTGGTCTCGACGTCCTGCTGGTACCTGATGAAGGGGGGAGCTGTGCGCGTGGACTTGTTGGCGGCGACGCCGGAGCAGCTCGTGGACGCGGTGCAGGCCGTGCTCGCCGGCGGCCCGGTCTCTGACGTGGCGGAGCTGCACGGCCTGACGCAGGAGGTGGTCCGCGCGGCGCTGGCGGCGTATCACGAGGCCGGGACAGCGGCGCTGACCCAGGCGGCGTTCCGCTGGTACACCACCCGGCTGATGTTCGCCGATCAGCGGCGCGCCGAGCAGACGATGGCCGCCATCGTGGGCCCGGTCCTGGACACCCTGCACCTTGGCGCCGAGCCGGTGGACTGGTGGTACGCCCGCCGCGAGGGCGACTGGCGGGTCCACCTACGCCACCCCGACCCCGCCGCCCTCGGGACCTTCCTGCACGACCTCGGACGGGGACGGCCCGTCGCGGCGACCCAGCCGCAGGTCCACGAACCGGACCTACGGCCGTTCGGCGGGCTGAGCGGCACCACGATCGCCTACGACCTGTTCGTCGCCGAAAGCCATAGCCTGCTCGCCTACGCCCGCCGCCCGCACCCGCCGCTGGACCGCCGCGACCTGTCTATCGCCGTCCTGGACGTCCTGCTCACCGCGGCCGGCCTCAGCCCGCACGCCCGCGGCGGGCTCTACGCGCAGGTCTGCGTCAGGCTGGCGCCGCGCCGCGCGGCCGAACCGGACGGCATCCACCAGCTCGGCGCGGACCTGCACCACCGGCTACTGAGCGACCGGCACCTGCACACCGCGATCGAGGGCCGCTGGGCGCAGGCCGCCGCGACCGCCGGCACCCAACTCGCCGCCGCCGCCACCGCTGGGCTGCTCACCGGCGACCTGTCCGACGTCCTGGTCGCCCTCATCCGCGCCCACTGGTCACGCCTCGGCCTATCCGCCACCGCCCAAGCCGTCCTCGCCCGTGCCGCGAACGACGCCTACGACCGATGCTGACCGCCGCCGCGATCCCCGGCCGGTAGCCCGCGAGCAGGCCCTTCTGACAGTGAGAACCCCCGATGTCCCAAACGAACACCACGGCGCCCCCGCAGGCGGCGTCGCGGCTACGCGACGCGATGGTCAACACCCTCATCACCGCCGGAACGATCACCACCCCGGCAGTCGAGCGGGCGTTCCTGACCGTGCCCCGCCACCTGTTCCTCCCCGCCGGGACCTCGCTGGAGGCCGCCTACGCGCCGTACCGGCCGGTGACGCTCACCGACGCCAGAGCCCCGCTCGCCCTGGCCTCGCCGCCGTCGGCGTCCGTGGCCGCCCGCCGGATCGAACAAGCACAACTCCACCCCGGAATGACCGTGGCCGAGATCGGCACCGACGGGTTGAACGCCGCACTCCTCGCCGAGATCGTCGGACCCGGCGGCCACGTCCTCAGCATCGACACCAACACCCACGCCCTCGACCAGGCCCACCGCCTACTGGCCGCGACCGGCTACGACGACCAGGTCACCCTCCTACACGCCGACCGCCACGACACCCTGCCCGCGCTCGGCCACGCCGCGGATGTCATCCTCGTGACCGAACTGGCCCGAAGCATCCCGCCGGCCTGGCTGGAGCAACTCGCCGCCGACGGCCGGCTCGTCCTGCCACTCCAGCTCGGTCCGGTGACCGCCACGGTCGCGTTCATCCGCGACGGCGACCACCTGACCAGCACCAGCGTCACCCTCCCCGACCTGCTGCCCTCCCACACCGACACCGGCCCCGGCGGGCGGGTCGTCGTGCTCGCCGAACACGGCGGCGACCTCACCCTCGCCCCCTACCCGGAACCCGAGCCGTGGGGCCCCGCCAGCCCGGCCGCCGCCGACGACGACGAGACCATCGTCTGGACCAACGTCATACGACCCGACCGGCACGCCTTCGCCGAGCTCTACCTCTGGCTCGCCTGCTGGCTGCCCTCCTTCCGCCTCCTGTCCCCGCTCTTCGGACCCGGCACCCGCGAATGGCAACCCTTCGGCGCCGCGGGCCTCTGGTCCCACGCCTACCTCATCGCCGAACCCTCCGACGGCGGATACCGGCTCGGCGCCCACCCCAACAGCCCCCAAGCCACCGCCGCCCTCACCGCCGAGATCCACCGCTGGGACGACACCACCCGCCACACCCACCACCCCACCTACACCTACTGGCCCACCGGCACCAACCGCCCCCCAGACCCCGAGACATCCGCCGTCGCCCTGACCAAACACGGCAAGATCGTCATCTCCTGGCCGCCCGCGAGCTGACCGCAGGGTTGACGATCGGTTACCAGCCGGGGCTCCCGCCAGCGGCGACAGGCCGGCAGCTTCCTGCCAAGATCGGGCGACTCGCCCACCTAGGGACATATCTCCTGTCACTTATGTGCCACAGGGTTTTGGCTTGCCAGCAAACGAGCGAGCCGGGTATGGCCACCCCGCACGACGGGACCGCGCTACGGACCGGAACCGGCCGTCTCCCCGCACCCGAACGCCACTCCGCGACCCGCACCACCGATGCAACACCCCAGCCATCCAGACGGAAGCAAGCCCGTCCCACCGGCGACGCCAGATCGCCGCCTCCACCCCAGGTAGGCGACGCGCCCCGAGCCTTACACCGACGCGCCGCGCCGAGCCGGCAGCTGGCGACGGGGCCAGCCGGTCCCGGTGGCCGGCGTAGCTACGCTCAGTAAAAGGAACCCCACATTTCGGCGCATCCTAGGTGAGGTTCGTCCGGCTGTCGCCGTGACCTTTGTCGTCTTGTCGCGAAGCATGCCCGCCATCGATAACCATCCCGTTCGGTGTGCGCGGTCGGCGATGAGGCGGTCATCTTGCGTCACTCAGTGCGCGGTGCACACGGCGCTCACGCACTGTTCACCGCCCTGCTCTGCGCGACCGTGTTCCTTGCGGGTTGCGGCGGGAGCGCGGGCCCGCCGACGGTGCCGCCTGCTGTCTCTTCAGCACCCGCGCCGAGGACGGCCGCGCCGAGCGTGTCCGGCGCGTCGAGCCCGCTGGTGTCGGGTTTCCCGACGGCGGCGCTCCTGACTCCGGCCGCCCAGCAGGCAGGCCGTGACGCGCTGGGGGCGTATCGCGGGATGTGGGCCGACTGGGTCGCCGTCGCCGCGACCTCCGACTACCAGGATCCGCGGCTCGCCCAGCATCTGAGCGGGGCCGCGTTCTCGATGGTCTACAAGGCTGTCTACCTGAACAAGTCGCAGGGCCTGGTCGGACGCGGACAACCGACTCTTTCGCCGCGGGTGACAGCGGCGACCCCGGCGGATAACCCGACCCGCATCACGGTCATCGACTGCACCGACGACAGCCAATGGCTGCGTTACACCCTCGACGGGAAACCCAAAGATGACACGCCCGGTGGGCGCCACCTCACCGAGGCGCTCCTGCTCCAGAACGCGGGGGTCTGGAAGGTCGACCAACTGCTGATCCAGGAGATCGGGACGTGCTGAGAACCTCCGCGCTCACGATCATCCTCGTCCTGCTAGTCATCGCCTTCGGCGCACCCGCGCGGGCAGACGGGATCCTCGGCGGCGCCGACTGCCCCTCGACCCAGAACGGCTGCGACGTGTGGGCCGGAACTCTCGGCCACCCGCAGGTCCTGACCTCACCCGCCCTCCCGCCCGGGGCACGCGGCCAGAGCACGACCGCCACCTGCCGACTACCGGGAAACGGAACCGTCGTGCCGTGCGTCGATCCCGACTGGGGCTGGCTGGGCAGCGACGGCTGCTACTACCGGCCCGCCCCGGACTTCACCCCCGCCTCACCCCTCGTGGCGGCCGAGGCGACAGCGGGCGTGGCCGGTGGTTGGTATGAGTGGAACTGCCTGGGCGTGGCCACGGGAGGTGGGGTCCGTTGGCTCCCGAACGCGGTCGCGGACACGATCATCCCGCCGTCGCCTCAGGTCCTCGCGCAGCGCGCGGCGAGTCGGCTGCGGCTGCCGGTGCCGCAGATCGGTGCGTCGCCGTCGGTGGGCGTGCCGCAGTTGGTGGGTGTGCCGGTGTGGCTGTGGGTCGCGCCGGCCGGGTGGGCGCCGGTGGCGGCGACGGCGGCGGTTCCTGGGGTGGCGGTGACGGCGACGGCCCGGCCGGTGTCGGTGACCTTCGATTTCGGCCCGGGTGGGCGGACGGTCTGTGCCGGGCCGGGGACGCCGTTTCGGCCCGGGATCGATGACCCCGCGGCGGCGTCGCCGGACTGCGGGATCACGTTCTCCCAGGCCTCGACGGGTCAGGGCGACGGCCGTTTCCCGGTCACGGTGACGGTCTCCTGGTCGGTGGCGTGGGCTGGGGCGGGGCAGGCGGGTGTGTTCGGCGGGCTGACGTCGCGGCTGGTGAGCGCGGTGACGGTGCGGGAGGTCCAGGCGCTGGTGGTCACGGCCGGAGGGGGAACACGGTGACCCTGTCGACGGGCCCGGTCCGGGCGGCGGGAACACGGCCGGCGGCGGCGCGTGGCGGGCGGGCGGGGCGGCGGGGTGGTCGGCCTGGGTTGCGGGCGGCGGTCGGGGTGGTCCTGGTCGTGCTGAGTGTGACGGTGTTCCTCACGGTGTCGGCGTCGCGCGACGGCCGCCGCCAGGTGCTGCTGGTCACGCGGGACGTGCCGGCCGGACAGGTCCTCACCGCCGCGGACGTGCGGGGCGTGTCGGTGGCGGTGGGCCCGGGAGTCGACGTGGTCGAGGCGGGGGCGCAGGGGTCGGTGGTCGGCCGGCCGGCGGCGGTCGCGCTGAGCGCGGGCACCCTGCTCGCCGGCTCCGATCTCGGCGCCGGGCGTATCCCGCCGGCTGGGCAGGCGCTGGTCGGGATAGCGGTGAAAGCCGGTTCCTATCCGCCGGGCCTGCGGGCCGGTGATCAGATCTCGATCCTGACCACCGACACCACCACGACGCTCGGCACGAGCGGCTCCGACGCCAGCGGCGCCGAGGCCGGTGGCGCGCCGGTGGGGGCGCGGGTCGGGGGTCTGGTCGTCGGGGTCGACGCGGGCGATCAGGGGTCGAGTGACGTGGTCGTCGCGGTGCAGGTCGCCGACGCGGACGCCGACGACGTGGCGCGGGCGGCAGCCGGGGGGCGTGTGGTGCTGGTCGCCCGGTCGGTAGCCCGGTGACCGCGCCGACGGCCACCGGCCGCCGGGCCGCCGGGCTGGGCCAGGGCCGCGTGCCGGGCGCGCCGGGGCCGGCCGGTGGCGTGCCAGCGCCACGAGGCGCCGATCGGGCGCCGCTGGGTGAGCGCCGTCCGGGCGGTGGCGTCGTCGCGGTCGGGAGTGTGAAGGGCGCCCCGGGGGTGACCGTCGCGGTCCTGGCGCTGGCCACCGCCTGGACCGGCGCGCAGGCGCCTTCCGGCCGGCCGGGCCGGAAAGGCGAGGCGGGTCAGGAGCCGCCGGTGGTCGTCGTGGAAGCGGACCGCTCAGGTGGGGATCTGGGCGTCTGGTACGGGCTGGCGGAGCGTCCGGGGTTGGGATCGTGGGCGGCGGCCCGCCCCGGGCCGGCGCCGCTGGCGGGGCAGTGGCAGACGCTGCCCGCCGGGCCGGCGGCCGGGCTACGGGTCGTCGTGGCGCCCGTCGGGGTCGCGCAGACCCAGGCCGCGCTCGACGAGCTCTCCGACACCCGTGCGCTCACCGCGGCGGCGGCCGGCGGAGTGCTGGTCCTCGCGGACTGCGGGCGCATCGACCCGACGACACCGCCGAGGGCGGACCTGCTCGTGCTGCTCACAGTCCCGACGCCGGTGGAGCTGGCCCGGCTGAGGGCGAGTGCCGCGACGCTGACGGCGAACGGTGGGCAGGTCGGGGTCCTGCTCGCCGGCGAGCCCGCCTGGCCGCGCGACCAGGTCGCCGAGGTCCTCGGCCTGCCCGTGCTCGGGGTCCTGCCGTATGACCCGAGCACCGCCGCCGCGCTCACCCGCACGCCCGGACCAGGCGGCCGAAGCCGGCCGGCACGGCGCTCGCCGCTGCTGAGCGCCGCCGGTGAGGTCGTGACCACCGTGCGCGCGCTGCTGGACCACGCCGACGACGCGCAGACCGGGCCTCACGCGGGCAGCCAGATGCAGGCGCCGAGCCTCGCCGCCCGGATCGCCCTCACCTCACCAACCCCGCCGCCACCCGGGCCGCTGGCGACACCGCCTCGCCACCCGCCCACCCCGGCCGCCCAGCGGCCGGCACCGACCGCGCGCCCATGGCCGCCGGCCTCCCAGCCACCCACCGCCCCAGCCGCTCCGCAGCCGGGCGAGGCGCCTACCACGCTGCGGCCCGGCGGCTGGGTTCCGCTGATCGAACCCGACGACGGCGCCGGATCGTCGCGGGCAGGCGGGCCGTGACGCCGCAACCAGCCGCCGAACTGGGGCTGGAGGACCTCGTCGCCGAGGTCCGCCACCGGGTCGGCGCCGCGCTGTCCGCCCGGTTGCAGGCCCGCGACGGCCAGGGCCAGCCGCTGCTGACGGTCGAGGACCGCCGCGCACTGGCCGCCGACCTCGCCCGGGCCGAGCTGGGCCGCCTCGCCCGCGACCAGCTCGCCGCCGGCCAACGGCCGACCTCCCCGCACGCTGAGGAGCAGATCCTGCGGACGGTCCTGGACGGGCTGTTCGGCCTGGCGGGCCTGCAGCCGCTGCTGGACGATCCGACGATCGAGGACATCGCGATCAACGGCGCCGACGTCGTCTGGGTCAGACGTGCCGGGGGTGGCTGGACGCAGGGCGCCCCGGTTGCCGCCTCCGATGCGGAGCTGGTCGAGATGGTCCGCACCGTCGCTGCCCGCGTCGGCGTCGAGGAACGCCGCCTGGACCGAGGCTCGCCCCGGCTCTCGATCCAGCTTCCCGACGGCTCGCGGCTGTTCGCGGTCATCGCGGTGTCGGACCGGCCGTCGATAACGGTGCGCCGCCACCGCTACCAGCGCGTCACCCTGACCGACCTGATCCGGGTCGGCACCGTGTCCCCAGAGCTGGCGGAGTTCCTCGGCGCGGCGGTCCGCGCCCGCCTCAACATCGTCATCTCCGGGCAGACACAGGCGGGCAAGACGACGTTGGTCCGGGCGCTGGCCGCCGAGATCCCCGACACGGAGCGGATCGTGACCGTGGAGGACTCCTTCGAACTCGGTCTCGGCCGCGACGGCCTGCACCACAACGTCGTCGCCCTCCAAGCCCGTGAAGCCAACGTCGAGGGCGAAGGGGAAGTCAGCGTCGCCGAGCAGGTCCGCTGGACCCTGCGCATGAGTCCCGACCGGGTCATCGTCGGCGAAGTCCGCGGGCCCGAGGTCGTGCCGATGCTGCTGGTGATGTCCGCCGGTAACGACGGGTCGATGTGCACCCTGCACGCCTCCTCCTCCGACGGCGTGTTCACGAAGATCGCCGCCTACGCGGCCCAGGCCGAGGGTCTCGCGCTGGAAGCCGCGAACCTCTTGACGGCTAGTGCCGTGCACCTGGTCGTCCACCTGACGGTGACGGCGGACGGGGTCCGGGTGGTGTCCTCGGTCCGGGAGGTCACCGGCGCCGACGGGATAATCGTCTCCTCCAACGAGGTCTGGCGACCCGGCCCCGACGGGGTCGCGGTGCCCGGCGCTCCGCTGCGCCCGGGGACCGCCGCCCAACTCGCCGCCGTCTCCCGCTACCGGAACCGGTGGCCCGCATGACCGGACCCGACCTGGCACTCGCCGTCGTCTGCGGGACCGGTGTCGGGGTCGGCCTGTGGCTGGCGGGCAGCGCCGCCCAGCCCGCCGACCGGCTCCACGCGTTGCGCGCCCGCCGGGCGGCGGACACCACACCCCGGTCACGGCCCGTCCGTGCGGCGCACGCCGCTGCCGCTGTCGCCGCAGGGCTTGGGGTCGGGGTGGTGACGGGCTGGCCGGTCGGGGGCCTGTTGGCCGCGCTCGCGGTCTGGCTGCTGCCCGGCCTCGTCGCCTCCGGCCGCGCCGAGGCAGCACGCACGGTGCGGATCGAGGCGATCGCCGGCTGGACGGAGATGCTGCGCGACACCCTGTCGGGCGCCGCCGGCCTCGAACAAGCCCTCCTCGCGACCGCCCCGATCGCCCCGGCGCCGATCCGCGCCGAAGTCACCACCCTCGCCGTCGCGCTGCAGTCCGGCACCCGGCTACCCGACGCCCTCGACACCCTGGCTGACGATTTGGCCGACCCGACAGGCGACCTCGTCGTCACCGCCCTGCAACTCGCCGCCACGCGGCAGGCACGTCAGCTCGGGGAGCTGCTGGGCCGGCTCGCGACCGCCGCCCACGACCACGCCGCCCTACGCCTACGCACCACCGCCGCCCGCGCCCAGACCCGCACCTCCGTACGGATCATCATCGCCACCACCGTCGTCATGGCAGCCGGGATGGTGCTGCTGACCCACGGCTACGCCGCCCCCTACCGGACGGTCGCCGGGCAGCTGGTGCTGCTGGTCGTGGGCGGCCTGTTCGCCGGGGCGTACCGCTGGCTCGGGGCGATGAACCGCATTCCCGCCCCCGACCGGCTGCTACACAAGGAGAACCAGCCGTGACGGGGACAGCGGTGCTCTGCGGGATCGCCACCGGCCTCGGGCTGTGGCTCGCCTACACCGGGCTGCGACCCCGCCGCCCCGACCTCGCGACCCTGCTCGCCCAGCTCCAACCCACCGCACCACCGCCACCCGCGTCCGGCCTGGACGCGGCCGAGGCGGGCCGGGTGGGATGGGCGACGCGGGTAGGCCTGCCACTGGCCGTCCGGCTGGATGCCAGCCGGCTGCTGACCGGCGCGAGCCGGGCCGACCTGGCAGCCCTGAACCGAGACCCCACCGCGCATCTCGCCGAGAAAATCACCGCCGCCGTCGTCGGCTTCTTCCTGCCCCCCGTGCTCGCCGCGGCCCTCGCACTCGCGGGCAGCCCACTGCCCCTGGCCCTCCCCGGCGTGCTCGCGGTCGCGCTCGCCGCGGGCGGGTTCTTCGCCCCCGACCGCACGGTCCACACCGACGCCGAAGCCGCCCGCCGCGCCCTGCGCGCCGCGTTCGCCGCCTTTCTGGATCTGGCGACGATCGCGCTCGCGGGCGGCGCCGGACTGGAACAGGCACTCGATGACGCCGCGAACGCCGGCACCGGCCCCGCCTACGCGAAACTGCGCCACGCCGTCGAGCAAGCCGTCCTCACCGGACGGCCGATCTGGGAACCCCTGATCACCCTCGGCGAACGCCACGGAGTCAGCGAACTGGTCGAGACCGCGGCGGCGGTCGCGCTCGCCGGCACCGAAGGCGCCCGCATCCGCGCCACCCTCACCCAAAAGGCCACCACCCTGCGCCTGCGCCAACTCACGACCGCCGAGGCGGACGCGACCGCCGCCACCGAACGCATGTCCCTACCCGTAGTCCTCCTCTTCCTCGGCTTCCTGATCCTGATCGGCTACCCCGCCGTCGCCGCCATCACCAGCCTCTAACCCCCGCCCGAGCCATCCCTGCCAGGAGAGCCCCCGCCATGACCCGCAACCGGCGCCCCCACCCCACCAGCCCCACCCGGCCCGGCCGTGCCCGGCACGCGCTGACCCTGCCCGTACTCGTCGTGGTGATGGTCCAGCTGTGGCTGCAACAGGTCGAGGAACGGTCCCGCGCCCGCCGCAGCGACGGCGGCTACACCACCGAGACGATGCTCATGACCGCCGTCCTCGTCGCCCTCGCCCTCATCGTCACCGCGATCCTGCGCCGCAAGATCCTCGACCTCGTCAACGGCATCCAGCTCTAGGCATGCCCGCCACAGGACCGGTCCAGGAGAAACCGGCGAGCATGACCCCACCACGCCGCACCACCCGGCCAGACCGAAGACACGGTGTGGCCCGCCGAAGCAGACACGGCCTGCACCAGCGCGGACGCGACCGGGGAGCGGGCGCCGCGGAACTCGCCCTGGTGACACCGGTCTTCATACTGTTGCTGCTGTTCGTCGCGCAGCTCGCGCTGATCGCGCACGCCGACCACATCGCCGCGACCACCGCCCGCCAAACTGTCGAGGCCGCCCGCGCCGACGGCGCCCCCGTTGACGCCGGCCAGACCCGCGCCCAGCTCCTGTTCACCCAGCTCGCCCCGCACCTGCTCCTGGATCCGGCGGCGGCGATCGACGTCGGGCCGGACACCGTCACCGTCACGATCACCGGCCGGGCCCCCAACGTGATCCCACTGATCCATCCGAAGATCACTGCCCGGGCGACGGGTGTCCGGGAGCGGTTCCGACCCCAGGTCCAGGGGCTCGCGGCCGGGGTGGGGACACCGTGACCCGTCGCCCGCCCGGGCACCTCCGGCCGGGCGGCGCCCGCCGGGGCCGGCCGGGGCGGGAGCGGGGATCGGCGGCCGTCGAGCTGGCGTTGCTCGCCCCGCTGCTGGTGCTCCTCGCGCTCGCGGTCCTCGCGGCCGGCCGCCAGACCGAGGCTCGGATGCAGGTCAACGACGCCGCCGCAGCAGCCGCCCGCGCCGCCACCATCGCCCGCACGCCCACCGACGCCGTCAGCGCCGCCCGTGACGCCGTCGCCGGGATGACCACGGGTGACACGGCCGGCTGCCAGACCCCGACCGTGTCGCTCGACGTCTCGGACTTCGTCCCCGGCGGCACGGTGACCGCCACCGTCCAATGCACTGTCCGCCTGGGAGACCTGACCGGCCTTGGACTGCCGGGGTCGGTGACCCTGACCGCGTCGGCGAGTGAGGTCCTCGACAAATACCGAGCCGTTGGTCTCGGCCCCTTCGATCTCCCGCTCCCAGACCAGCCGGCCCAGCCATGAGGATGACGCCAGCGGATCGTCGCCGGCGGGACGACCGCGCCGCCGGGCCGCCAGGGACCACACCGAACGCCGGGCAGGGCGAGGCGCAGCCGCTCTGCGCGCCGCCCAGGCCCACACGAGGCCAGGCCACCGGGCGGCGTAGGGCGGATGACCGGGGCCAGATCACGGCGGTGGTCGCGGTCCTCGCGGTCGGCCTGCTCGCGCTCGCCGGCCTCGTCGTGGACGGCGGCCGGGCACTGGCCGCGAAGTCCGCGGCCATCAGCCTCGCGGCGGAAGCGGCACGGGCCGGCGCCCAGCAACTCGACGAGAACGCCGTCCGGGCGTCCGGTGCCGTCGGGCTGAACCCGCCCGCCGCCCGCGCCCGCGCTCTCGCGTTCCTGGCCGCGAACCACGCCCAGGGCACCGCGACCGCCACCACCGCGACCGTCACGGTCACCGTCACCGCCCGGACCGCCACGACCGCACTCGGCCTCATCGGCGTTGGCACACTGACCGAGACAGGTACCGCGACCGTCGGCCTCGTCACCGGCCCGGGACCGCCATGACCCGCGCCCACCGGCCCGCCCGCGCCCTGGGCCGGGCTGTCGCTGTCGGGCGGGCGCTGGTCGCGTTGGCCGCGACCGTCGGACTGCTGGTCGCGAGCCCGGTCGTGATGTGGCGGCTGGTCGGCTGGCCGTTACCCCACCACGTCCCGTCCGGCGCCGAGATCAGCCAGACGCTCAGCGAGCCGCTGACCGACGGCCTGATCCTCGGGGTGCTGGGCTGCCTGTTCTGGTACGCCTGGACCGCGCTCGTCGTCTCGTTCACCGCGGAAGTCGTCGCCCAGCTGTCCGGCCGGTCCCGGCCACACATCCCGACGCTCGGCCCCGGGCAGGCACTCGCCGCCGCCCTGATCGCGGCGATCACCGCCGGGCTGCTCGCCGCCATGTTGCGCGCTCCGAAACCGGTCCCCACCGCCGGTCTCGACATCGCGTCCGCCGCGCGCCGGCCCGCCCCGGTCAGCACCGCACCCGCCCACTTGGGACCGCCGGAACAGGTGACCCGCCAGAGCGCCCCCAACCCAGCCGCGTCCGCCGAGGCGGGGCTGCCGGAGATTGTGGTCGTGCCGGGGACCAGCCTGTGGGGGCTCGCGGACCGCCACCTCGGCGACGGGCTGCGCTGGCGCCAGATCTACAGCCTCAACCGTGAGCGCCCCCAACCCGACGGAGGGCGGCTCACCGACCCCGACATCATCCGCCCCGGCTGGACCCTCACTCTGCCCGCCGACGCCACCAACCTCCCCACCCCCACCAGCCCGAACCCAGACACTCCGCCGCCCACACCGACGACAGCGACGACGCCGGGCACCTCAAGCACGAGCACAGCGCCGACGACCGCGCCGACCGGGCCGGCGGCGTCCGCGTCAACGGCGGCCACGCCCTGGACGCCGACCCTGCTCCCGACACCCGCCACACCGACCCCGCCGACCGCACCGACGCCGCGCGCCGCGCCGCCGACGGCCCCGCCGGGGACGGCGTCCCCGGCCCCGCGCCACGCCCCGGCGCCCGTGTCGCGGACACCGGGACCTGGGCCGGTCGTACGGCTCCCGTCCGGCGCCGTGCTGCCCCTGGCTCTGCTCGCCGCGGTCGCGGCGGCGGTCACCCTCGCCCGGCTCCTACGCACCCGACGGATGCGCCTACCCGCCCCACCCGACACCCCACCACCAGCCCAGCCACCACTCGCCCTCGTCGTCCGGGAGATCCTGCGCGCCGAACGCACCCACCCCGACGACGACCCAGACCCGGCCCCACCACACCCACCAGGGCCGCCAGAGTTGGCCAGCCCGGGCACCGGCCCCCTGGCGCCGTCCGGCCCTCCGGCTTCCGGTGACGGTGGCGGTGGCGGTGGGGGCCTGCTGCCCGACGCGCTCCTCGGCGGCGGGACTCTGGCGTTCGACGGCCCGGGCGCCGAGGGCGCCGCCCGGGCGATCATCGTCACGCTCCTCGTCGGGCACCACCGCGACTTCCCCCGCACCCCACGGCCCGCGCCCGGCTGGCTTCTCATCTCCACCGCCACGGCCCGCCGCCTCGCCCTGCCCGAAGATCTGCTCGGGCTCCTCCCGCAGGTCACCCTCACCGACAGACCAGCCGCCGTGGCCGACCGGCTCGACGCCGAGGCCCTGCACCGCCGCCGGGCGATGACCGACGCTGCCGTCACCACCCTCACCGCGCTGCGCGACCGCGTCCCCGATGACACCTTCCCGACGGTTCTCGCGGTCCTCGACCAGCCCGCCGCCGCCGACGCTGGTCTCACCGGCCGCCTCGGCGCGCTGGCCCGCGACGCCGCCCGCCTCGGCGTGTACGTCCTCACCGTCGGCCCCGCACCCGACGCGGTCTGGCTCGACGCGGACGGCCAGCAGACCGGACCCGACGGCGCGACGCCCTGGCCGCAGCTGTCCGCTGGCGACGCCGCCGAGCTGCTACGCCTGACCGCCGCCGCCCACGACCTCACCCCCGACCTTCCGCCCGCCCCGTCCCCGACATCGGCGCCTCTCGGGCCACCTGACGGCGACCACCAGCGGGGTATCGACCCGGCGACCGGGGCGTCCAGCAACGGGAAAGCCCCACAACCGGCCGCCACCAGCTCCAGCGCCGTCTCGCCGCCCTCAGCCGTCCCAGCAGCCCCGGCCGGCCCCGCACCGGGACCGGTCGAGGCCGGCCGGGTCCGGCTGCAGGTGTTCGGCCGGCCCACGCTGCTCCTGGACGGGCAGCCACGCACCAGCGGACTACTCGCCCGCAGCCTCGAAGTCGCCGCCTACCTCGCCGTGCACCGCGGCGGAGTCACCGGCGACCAACTCTGCGCCGACCTGCTCCCCGACCGGCCACCGGTCAAAGCCAGAAACCTCATCTACCAGGCCATTGGCCAGCTCCGCGCCGCGCTGCGGACCGCGACCGGCCAGGACGGCACCCTGTTTCTGCCCGGGGACAAGAAGACCGGCTACCGGCTCAACCCCGACCAGCTGGCCGTCGACCTGTGGGAGTTCGAGGCCGCGCTTGCCGACGCCGGCCGGGCCGCCACCGACGCCGGCCGCATTCAGGCGCTCTGCTGGGCGGTCGCGCTCGCCGGCGAGCCAGCGTTCGGGGACACCGCCTACGAGTGGGCCGCGACCCCGGCCGCCGACCTCGAACACCGCGTCCTCTCCGCGCTCGCCGACCTCGCGGACCTGCACGCCGACACCCAGCCCGACCAGGCACTGGCCTACCTGGAAATCGCGATCGGCCTCGCGCCCCACGTGGAGGCGCTCTACGTCCACATGATGCGCATCCACGCCGCCACCGGCCGACCTGAGGCCGCCCGCCTGGCCTACCGGCGCCTCACCGACGCCCTCGAACCCCTCGGCGTCGATCCCACCCCCGACACCCAGGCCGTCCTCGCCCGGATCGTTCGCCGCTGACGGGGAAGGCGGCTGCCTCGTGGGCACCGGGCCACCGGCCCGGGGGCCTCGGGGTCTGGGCCTCGGTCAGGCGCGGGCGGGGCGCACGGACCGGGACCCGCCGGTGTGGATCTTTCTAGGTCTCGTGGTGGCCGGGCGTGCTGGTCGGGCCGGCGGCCTCTCGGGCCGCGCGGTCGGGGGGTGTGGCGACCAGCCGTCGCCAGGCTGCGCCGATCAGCAGCACACACCCGGTGAACAGCAGAAGGGACACGGCCAGCAGGACCTCCCGCCCGAGCGCGTCGCGCCACGAGGAGACGGTGCTGGAGGTGTGCCCGGTGGCGGTCACCGTTGCGGCGGCGGCGAGGGCGACGGCCGCGATCGCGGCGACCAGGGCGGCGGGTGGGACGGGGGGCGCGGGACGCGGCGGGTCGGGGGTGGGTGTGGCGGCGAGCTGCCAGATCAGGTCCCGTTCGCGCAGATACCGCTCCTGGAGGTGCTCGTGCGCGGTGCGGCTGCCGTGCGCGGGCAGGGCTGCCAACGCGGTCTGGATCGCCGTCGCCGCCGCCTCGAGATCGCCGCAGCGGCGCTCGCCCCGGGCCCGGCGATACCACCACGGGTGCGCCGCCGGGCTGGTCGCGACCGCGTCGGTCGCGTAGCGGCGCAGCAGCTCACCCTGGCCGGCCGACGGCCACGCCACGTCGAGGGCGTGCAGGCACACATCGGTGACCTCACGGCTACGCGGGACCTCCGTCCACGCGGCCTGCACCAGAGCGACCCCTCGGGTGGTGTCGCGCAGGCCGCAGGCGGCGAACGCCCGCAGCGCGGTGACCAGCGGGCCGTGCAGATCACGGCCGGCGGCGGCCAGCGGTGAGCAGGTCAGGAAGGTTTCCAGCTCGGCGAACCAGAAGTTCGCCCGTAGCTTCCCCGCCTGGTAGATCGCCGCGAACGCGCACACCTCGGCGTGGCCGTCATACGCCGCGAGGATCCGGCTGCTCGCCCGGGTCAGGTCCTCGCCCGACTCGACCGTGTCGCGAGTCACGAACGCAAAGCCCATCGCCCATCGCTCGAACAGGTCCGCGCGGACCGCCGCCTCGGCGTGCTCACACAGCCAGCGGGCGGCCCGGGCCGCGACCTCCACGGACGGCTCCGCCAGCAACCGGCGCCGGAAGTACCGGTCCGCCGTGATCGCCCACGGGTCGGCCCGCAGATCCGCCGACCGCAGCGAGAACGGCGGCTCAACCCCGGCAGCGACCAACTCCGCGGCGACCTCCTCACAAACCCGGTCCAGCTCCCGCGAGCCGGCCGCGGCGACGTCACCGAGCCGAGACAGATCCGGCCGATCACTCATACCGCGAGTCTGGCACCACGCGACTAGCCTGGCGGGCCGGTCGCGCCATCTGCCCGATCACCGCCAGAAGGCGCCCGCCGCCCACGCACCGGCAACACCACGCCATCCAGGCCCCGGGGCATCGGCCTCCGGGCGAAGCCGTGAAGAGCCGGCGTCCCGTCCCCGCCCTCGGGATGCCGGCTGGCGCTTGGCCGTGACCCCATCGCTGGGCGCCGTGGCGGGGCCGCCGGGACGCCGCTACCGCCGTCGCCGTGGCGGCGGGGCTGGCGTTGCGGTGGTGCACGGTCGGCGCCGGGGCCTTAGGCGGTCGCGCCACCGACTGCGGGCAGGACGGTGTCGGCGCAGAGCTGGTCTGCCGCGTGGGTGAGCGCGGCGGCGAGCGCCCGGGCTTCGGTCGCGTCGAGGGAGGCGGCGGCGATGGTCGTGGTCGCATGGACGTCGAGCCGCAACGTGACCAGCGCCGGGCGGGCGGCGGGTTCGGGCCGCACCGTGATCTGGCTGCCGGAGTGCGCGCTGGTGGTCAGGGTGTGACCCCCCGCGCCGTCGGCGGCGAGCGGCGCCCGTCGCGGGTCGCGGTCCGGGATGTCGGGCAGGGTCCAGCGCGCGGGCGCCGGGCCCGGGCGGGTGGAAGGCGCTGGGTCGGCGCGGGTGAGGTGGCCGGTTGCTTCGAGGCGGGCGAGCGCGGTGTAGCTCCAGGGCAGGGATCGCCCGCAGCGCTCGGCGAGGTCGGTCGCGGTGAGGGGCTGGCCGGCGGTCGCGAGGACGTCGAGGACGGTGGCGAGTTCGGCGGGTAGGCCACCGGCGGTCGGGTCGGTGGGCAGGGTCCAGCGGCGGGCGCGCGGGCCGCCGACGCTGGCGGCGTCGGGGGCGCGGGTGATGTGCCCGGCCGCGTGCAGGACCGCGAGGGCCTTGTTGATGGTGCGGCGGTCTTTCCCGGTCCGGCGGGCGAGGTCGGTCGTGGTCAGGGGCCGGCGTGCATGGGTGAGGGTGTCCAGGATGAGGGCGAGGTGCGCCGGCAGGTCAGCGGGCCGGGCTGGGGCGGGTGTGGTGGGGGCGGGCTGGTCGGGCATGGCATAGGGGTCCTGTCCGCGTCGGCGGGGCGGTGGATGCCGGTCCGCCGCCGGGCGGCGGCGGGCGTAGGTGGCGCTGAGGGCCGGTCGGCGCCCCGGTGACCGGTGGCGATATCGGCCCCGGATGATCAGGGGCGGGTCGGTGGGCGGGTTGTTTCGGCGAGCCGACCGTCGGGGGTGTATGCGTAGGTGCGCAGTCGGATGGGCGGTTGGGGGCGGAAGACGGGGTAGCCGTCGGGGACGGCGACGGCGAAGCCCCGGCAGATCCACATCACCCAGACCTCCGGCAGGTCCGCTGAGCTGTCGGCCGGGATGGCCCCGGTGGAGCGGCGGTCGGTCGGGCGCCGCCTGTGGTGGCGGGCCAGGGCCGGGCAGAGGCGGGTGGACGCTTCGCCGCAGCTCTCGTGCATCGGCGGATCGTGGTAGGCGCGGGCCTGCACGGCGCCCGGGCCGCCGAGGAAGGCGACCTCGCGGTCGAACGGGTTCCCGCAGATGCCGCATCGTCCGGTTGTGGCGAGGCGGAACGCGGCGCGGCCATCGACGGTGGAGAAGTCCGGTGTCCCGTCCGGGTAGAGGGCTGTGGACGCCGGGATCGGTAGGTCTCGCCGCAGGTCGACGGGTAGCCCGCGCATCAGCTCCGGGATCGCATCGCGCGGCCGGTCCGCCGGGCTGTTGGCGGGTGTGGGGTGGTGGGGCGGGGTCGTCATCGCGTGGCCAGGTCGCGGGCCGGGGGCGCCGAGTCGGCGGCGCGGTGGTCGATCGTCGGGTCGGGCGGGAGGGTCCACCGGGTGGCGCTGCCGGGGCCCCGGCGGGGCGGGGCCGTACGGGGGGCGCGGGTCAGGTGCCCGGTCGCCTCCAGCCGGCGGAGGGCGGCGCGTGCCGTCGTGACGTCTCTGCCGAGCCGGCCGGCCACCTCGCCGGCGGTCACCGGCGTGTCGGCGTCCTTCGCCACGCGCAGAACATCCGCGAGGTCGTCGCGCAGGCCACCGATGCTCGGGTCGGTCGGCAACGCCCACCGGGCAGCGACCCGGCCTGCTCGGCCAGGGGCAGCGTCGGGGGCGCGGCTCAGGTGCCCGGACGCTTCCAACCGGCCGAGGGCGGCGCGCGCCGTCTGGATGGCCCTGCCGAGCCGGGAAGCCACCTGGCCTACGGTCACCGGCCCACCGGCCGCTTCCACCATGCGCAGGACATCCGCGAGGTCGTCGCGCAGGCCACCGACCGCCGGGTCGGTCGGCAACGCCCACCGGGCAGCGGGCGGGCCTCCTCGGCCAGGGGCAGCGTCGGGGGCGCGGGTCAGGTGCCCGGACGCCTCCAGCCGGGCGAGCGCGCCGTAGGCCGTCGGGTGGGACACGCCCAGACGGGTCGCTAGCTCGGTGGCAGTCACTGGCCCACCGGCCGTCTCGATCACGTGCAGGGCGGCCGCGAGGTCCTCGGCGAGGCCACCGAGGGCCGAGTCGGTGGGCAGCGCCCACCGGGCGGCGCCGTAGCCCGTGCCGTTGGGGGCGGCGTCAGGGGCGCGAGTGAGGTGCCCGGACGCCTCCAGCCGGCCGATCGCGGCGCGTGCCGTCGTGTAAGACACCCCGAGGCGGGCCGCGAGCTGGGCGGTGGTCACCGGCCCACCGCCGGCCTCCACCACGCGCAGCGCCGCCTCCAGGCCGCCGAGCAGGCCACCGACCGCCGGGTCGGTGGGCAGCGCCCACCGGGCGGCGCCCCGGCCCCTTCCGTTGGGTACGGCGTCGGGGGCGCGGGTGACGTGCCCGGACGCCTCCAGGCGCAGCAGCGCGTTGTGGGCGATCCAGCGGCCTTTTCCCATCCGGGCGGCCAGCTCGGACGCGGTCAACGGTCCACCCGCACCATTCATGATCTTCAGGGCGGTGGTCAGGTTCGCCGGTAGGCCACCGGTCGACTCCTCGGGCGCGGCCCGGCCAGCGGCGGGCTGGCCGGGGGTGGGCTGGGTATCCATGGGGCTCGGTCCCCTTCTCCTCGTCGGTAGGCGGGCGGCGGTTTCCGCCCCTGGGGGCCACCGACCGCCGGGTCGGTGGGCAGCGCCCACCGGGCGGCGCCCCGGCCCCTTCCGTTGGG
>NZ_JADWYX010000092.1 GCF_016786355.1 Frankia sp. AgB1.9 | reverse complement strand
TTTCAACCCCGTCACACGGCAAAGACCCGCCCCGGGGGTCCGGGGCGGGTCTTTGCTGGCCAAGCCTCTATCGGCCTGCCATCCCCCAGGTCGCGCGAAGCGCGACAGCGGGGGTCCGGGGGGGTCGTCCCCCGGGCAGGCATTTAGCTCCGATCCCCTGGGAGCTGCCCGCAGGGCAGCGAACAGGGTTCGCCAATCGGAGCTAATCGAGGAACTCGCGGAGCCTGCCGGCTACGGCGGGCTTGCGGAGCTCTCGTAGGGTGTCGCGTTCGATTTGGCGGATGCGCTCGCGGGTGAGGCCCAGGCGGTTGCCCACCTCTGCCAGGGTGTGCTGCTTGCCGTCGGCCAGGCCGAACCGCAGGCGCATCACCTCTCGCTCGCGCGGGGACAGGTTGCCGAGCACGTGGTCGATCTCGTCCTGCATGGCGCCGTACGAGGCGGCGTCCGCCGGCGAGGTCGCGTCCGAGTCCTCGATGAAGTCGCCGAGCACGGAGTCGCCGTCGTCACCGACGGTGGTCTCCAGGCTGACCGTGTCCTGCGCGTACCGGCGCAGTTCCACGACCTGCTCGAGCGGCATGTCGAGCTCGAGCGCCAGCTCCTCGTCGGTCGGCTCGCGACCGAGCGTGGAGACGAGCTGGCGCTGCAGCCGAGTGATCTTGTTGATCTGCTCGACCACGTGGACGGGGATTCGGATCGTCCGGGCCTGGTCGGCCAGCGCGCGGCCGATGGCCTGGCGAATCCACCAGGTCGCGTAGGTGGAGAACTTGTAGCCCTTGGCGTAGTCGAATTTCTCGACCGCGCGGATCAGGCCGAGGTTCCCCTCCTGCACCAGGTCCAGCAGCGTCATGCCACGGCCGCTGTACTTCTTGGCGACCGAGACGACCAGACGCAGGTTGGCCGAGACCAGCTGCTGCTTGGCGGCCTCGCCATCGCGGACCAGCAGCTTCAGGTCACGGTGCAGCTCGGGCTCGAGGTCGCCTGCCGTGGCGAGCTTGTGCTCGGCGAACAGGCCAGCCTCGACGCGCTTGGATAGCTCGACCTCCTGGGCGGCGTTGAGCAGCGGGACCCGGCCGATCTCGCGCAGGTACATGCGCACGAGGTCGGCGGTGCCAGCGTGCTCGGCCGTCACACGGCCGGTCTCGGACGGGGCAGCGGATCGCTCCGCGCCGTCCTCCTCCTCGACTACCTCGACGCCGGCCGCGATGAGCCGGGCGACCAGCGCGGGCAGCAGCTCGACGCCGACGTCGGCGGACTCGAGGGCCTCGCGCAGCTCGGACCGGCTGACCTCGCCGGAGTCGCGGCCGCGGGCAATGAGCTCCGCGACAGCGCTGACGTCGAGCTCGTCGATGTCCTCGGCGACTGCCGTCAAGGTACGGGCGGAAGAAGTACGGGCAGCGGAAGTCGACCGACGCGGGCGCCGCGCGCTGGTACGCGCGCGCGGGGCGTCGTCGTGAAGTTCCAGAGCAGACAGCGTCATCAGTGATAGATCCGAAGGTCGGTGCGAGTGGGTCGTCGTCCTTGCACGTGGTGGTTAACGTTCGACGACGCGAACGGATTCCCCGCGCAGGCACAGCCGGACGGCAGCGAACGCCGGGCCTACGCCGCAGTGTAGACCCTCGACCTCGGGACGCTGTACTCGCTTGTCGCGAAGACTACCCCGCCGATCGGCCGTTGTGGCTGATACGACGAACTATCTAGGCAGTTCTTCCCTACAGCGCACGTCCCTCGGACGCTTTTCACAACGCCTCGCGGTTGGGGCGGCACCCTCTGCACAGAAACACACGTCACGTGTAGACGGTTGCCGTCCCACCTTGGAGCGTCACATGTCCAGCATCAGACGGAGTACCCTCCGCGCGGCGCGTAACGACTCCACATTTGTGATCCACCCCACACCAGGTTCGCGACCGCTCGGCGCGCCGAGCGGCGCGGCTCAGCCGGTCTCGCCGGCCGCGCGCCCGTCACCGCCGCGAGCCCCGGTGCCGGCGGACCGGCCGAGCAGCGCGTCGTCGCCGGCCCGCCGGGCACCCGGCACCTCGGCGACGCCCTCGCGCCCACCCGCCATCCGCGCCGCCAGGGCCTGGATCTCCGGCAGGTCCTCGCGGGCCAGCAGGTCGAGGAGCAGCGCCGCGGTCCAGGAGAAGCTGTTGCTGCCGGCGCCCGAGCCGTCAAGCGGCGAGTAGTACTCGAACATCTCCCCCGAGTTGACGATCAGGTTCAGCACGTTCGCGCGCAGCTCGCGGGCCGCGTCCAGGCGGCCATAGCGCTCCAGGCCGTCGGCGAGCAGCCAGTTGATGTTGATCCAGACCGGCCCCTGCCAGTAGCACCGCGGCTCGAACACCGGGTCGTCGGCGGGCACGCTCGCGACGCCGTAGCGGGGCCAGTACCGCGGCGAGGTCATCGCCTTGACCAGCACGTCGACCCGGTCCTCGGGAACGACCCCCGCGTACAGCGGCAGGAAACCGCCGACGGTCTCGTGCCGCAGCAGCTCACCGGTACGGAAGTCGCGGCTGTAGTACGTAGAGGACGACCAGAGCCGCTCCATCGCCTCGCGGCAGCGGCGCATCTGGCGGGTGAGCCGCCGGGACAGCGTGACGCCGGCCTCGGCGGCGATCTCGACCAGATGGTCGTCGGCCCGGACCAGGATCGCGTTGAACGCGACGTCCTGCACCAGCGGCACCTCGGTCTCCCGGATGTTCCGGAAGGCGTACCCGCTGCGGCGCAGCTCCCGGACCACCCGGTAGAGGGTGAACAGCTCTGCCGAGGTGAGACGCTCCTCCGCCGGGACCTCCTTGGAGTCCCGGCGCATCGCGTCCAGCGCCTCGGCGGCGCCCAGCCGCTTGAGCACGTTCACCCGGCGCGGCGTGATCGGAAGCGTGGCCTCCATCCAGGGCGGGGTGTTGTCCATCCCCGACTCCCAGGAGTGGACCAGCGTGACGAGGCCGTCGTCATCCGGGTCACGCTCGAAGTGCAGGAACTCGTGGAAGCGGATCAGGCCGGGCAGCAGGGCCCGGTAGAAGTCCGCGCGGGCCGTCGGGTCGAGCATCTCACCGACCCGCAGGGCGGCCTCCGCGATCATCGGCGGCTGCGTGATGCCGGTGCTCAGCGCGCCCGACGCCGTCGTGGTGACCCGGTCGATCCGCCACCGCTGCGGGCCGGCGTGGTAGAAGTCGTCGACCTCGGCGAAGATCACGTGCGGGATCATGCCGTTCGGCCACTGGCCGCGCAGCAGCGAGAGCACCTCGGCCGCGGCCCGGGCCGGGTCGATGTGGCGCAGCCCGATCGCGATGAAACATGAGTCCCACAGCCACTGGTGTGGATACAGGGTCGGGGACGGCCTGGTGACGTCGCCCAGGTCGTTGCCGCGCAGTACCTCTACCGCTGTGGCGCGCAGAGACTGCAGGTCAGGGGGCAACGTGGGGACTGAGGAACCAGCGGACGTCGGAGCGGGCATCGTGCGAGGGTATCCAGCTACTGTTGCGTCGGAGCCGGCAACCCGTTACAAGCAGCCACGGTCACGGAGTTTCTTGCCCCGCGCGGACCATTAGGCCATCTACCAGGCACGTTGCCTCGAAACGGCCAATTTCCGCCGAGGACGGGCGGCCGGCCGCAGGGTCCGCGAGTCGCCCGCCCGGGGCGCCGGAAGACCCACGGAAGGCCCGCCCGATACCGAAGATCTTCCGACCGCCCCGTTGGTCTGGTGAGCGCCAGTCGCCAGATCTTCCGGCCGCCCCTCGGCCTCGTCAGTGCCAGTCGCTGATCTCCACGTCCCGTGGCGCGGGCGCGCCGACGCCGGTCTCCAACAGCGCCTTCAGGCTCAGCAGGAACGAGCCCCACTTCGTGCTGCAGTGGTGCATGAACTCCCCCGGTTCGCGCCAGCCCTCATGGCTGAACAGCACGATCGTGTAGTCGCCGCTCTGCCGGAGCTCCCAGCCGATCGTCGTGCCGACCCATTCCTCGGGGCCGTCGACCACCCGCCACGCCACCCGCTCGGACGGCCGCAGCTCGACGACCTCCATGTCGAACCCGCCGACCGGCGGGAACCGGAACTGCAGCACTCCCCCGACGTCGCCGTCGCCCTTCGTGTCGTCGGTCCACCAGCCGGCGAGGCCCTCGACGGTCGTCAGCGCGTCGTACACCTTCTCCGGCGTCGCGGCCTTGACCCCGACCCTGTGCAGGATGTCGACCATGTCTGTTCTCCTCTGTCTCGTCAGTCCTGCTGTGTGTCGGCCTGGGCGCGCTGGATCGTCTCGGCGATCCGCCTGATCCGCCGCAGCCGGGCGTCCCAGGCCGATCCGACCGACGCCAGCTGGGCGACGGCACGGGCGAGCTGGGCGTCGTCCACCCGGTAGCGCTTCTCCCGGCCGGCCGGCGCCGACTGGACCAGGCCGACCCGGTCCAGGACGGCGAGGTGCTTGGCCACCGCCTGGCGGGTGACCGGTAGCTGCTGGCTCAGCGTGGTCGCGGTGCCGTCGCCGTCGATGAGCAGCAGGTCGAGCAGGCGACGGCGGGTCGGGTCCCCGATCGCGGACCAGAGGTCGTCGTCGACCCTCTCGACCACCGCCGTGCTCACCGCCGCACCCCGAGCGTCGCGACGTACCGCTCCAGCCGCGGCAGGTAGAAGTCCCAGCCGCTGACGTGGTCCTTGTACTGGTGCTCCAGGACGGCGGCCTCCCAGCCGAGCTCGCGGAAGCCGGTCTCGGTCATCTTCAGCAGCGTCCCGGCGCCCGACGGTGCCAGTTCGAAGGTGACCAGCAGCGAGTTGCCCGCGGCCGCCGGCTGGTCGGCCGGATGCGTCCACCGGAACGAGAAGGTGCTCGGCGGCCGCGCCTCGAGGACGGTGAACGCCACCACGGTGCCGCCCGTGTCGCGGTCCCCGAAGACGATCTCCCCGGTCGACCCGGCGACCGGCTCGTAGCTGGCGTCGTCCGGCCACCATTCCTTCAGGTGGTCGGGACTGCTCACCACCTCGAAGACGACCTCGGGCGATGCCTCGATATAGATCTCACGCTCGATGGTTCCCAGCTCCACGCCAACCTCCTGCAACACTTGGTTGCACGTCAGGTTAGCCGGAGGAGTCGACTTACGCAACCATAGGTTGCTTCGATCGGGTGCTGGTTCGATGACCAGGGCCACCCGGCCCGCCCCAGCAGCTCACGTCCACGTCCCGCGACTGCCGTAGCGATGTCCGCTTCCTTCCAGATCTGGTCACCGGAAAGTCGCCATCGGGCAGTAGCGTTTCCGGCGGTACACGTACTCATCGGCAGGAAGGGCCAAGGCCCGTGGTGGAGCCAGCCGGTCAGACGGTCGTCGAACGGCCGGACGTCGCGGCCGTTCCCGCCGCGCGCACCGGGCGGTTTCACGCCGCGACGGAGAGCGTCTCCCGGCGTCTTCCGTTCGGGTTGTCGCGGATCGTCACTCCCAGCGTTCTCGGCTTCGCCGTGATCAACGGGTTCACGTTCACCGTCGACCTCAGCCTGCTGACGGTCTTTCGCTCTGGCCTGCACTGGCCGCTTCCTGCCGTGATCACGCTCTCCTACCTGGCGGCCTTCGGGCTGAGCTTCCTGCTGAACCGCCGCTTCAACTTCCGCTCCCACGGTCCGGTCGGCGGGCAGGTCACGCTCTACCTCGTCGCCATCGGCATCAACTACGCGGCGTTCATCCTGGGCGTCACCGACGGCCTCGCCCACCTCGGCGTCGAATACCACATCGCCCGGCTCGTCGGGGGTTCGTGCGAGGCGATCTACATGTACTGCGTCATGCGCTGGGTCGTCTTCCCGGACCGGGGAAGCCCGAGCCCCAGGGGTAACAGCCCGCAGGAAGCCTGACGCGCGAGCCAGTGCCGTGACCGCCAAGGTCCGCCCGTCGCCTCGATCGCTGTTTTCGCCCACCGGTGGCTATGAAACAGCCCCGGTAGCGACCACCGGAGGGCCGAAACAGCGATCATGGGGACGCCGAAACGGGTGAACTTTGCCGGAGGCGGCCCTGGACGCCCATGACGTCGGCAGCGACAGCAGGGCGCGGTGACTCATTCATTGCACCGCATTCGCATTGGTTTTCGGTAGCCCAGCCAGTGACGAAGGATTGGCCACCACCGGCCGGCCGGTCAAGCTGGCGGAGGGTACATATTCGTGGCCTGCGGCCCTCCCGGTGAACTCGAGCAACCGGGCGGTCGACCCCCCTGAACTGCCGGGGTAGCCACGTTCCGACTCACCTCCAACGCGCCTCCTCGACAACAAACCCAACGCAGGCAACAAACTCCCTCGCCAGAGTCAAGGACAGGGTCGTGCCGGCCCGAATGGTCGAGGGCTGACAATGCCCGCACGAAGCGTCACCAGGGGCCAGCCACCGACAGCACGCAGCCCAGCGTCACGCATCGCGACCATTAGCCGCGCCTGCGTCATCCACACACGCCGATCATCGGCTGGTTGTCGACGCGGGTCTCATCGCGGTCACCGAGCGCGCCGCAAATCATGTAACAAGCAAAATTTCCGACATTGCGGATGGGCATGACTTCACCTAGCATGCGGCGAATGCCGTCTGCGGGTACATGGGGGATGCCGGCGATGCTGCGGAGGATGTACTCGGTTCCCGAGCACATCACGATGGCCGGGCTGGGTGCGGGCCTGATCGGGGCGATCTATCCGACGATCACGGCGCACACAGGCGGGCAGGGCCTTTCCTGTCCACTGCGCGCGCTGACCGGCCTGCCGTGTCCGTTCTGCGGGCTGACGACCGCGACGGTCGCGCTGACCCACGGCGAATGGGCGACTGCCGCGAGCACCAACCCTCTTGTCTATCTCGCGGCGGCACTGGTTACCGCGACGACGCCGATCCTGGCCGCCCGGCTCTTCGGTCTGGCGCCACAGCCCCGCCCCTGGTCCGCCACCGCGCGTGCGCGGACCCGGTACTCGGCCTACGTCGTCGTGGCTCTCAGCTGGCTCTTCCAGCTGCATCGGTACCACTTCAGCTAGGCGGTCACCAATCCATGCAGGACCGCTCTTCTCAGAAAGGCCGACCGTGACCGGCTACAACCCACCCCCGTCCGAGCCGACTCCCCCGCAGTGGGGCCAGCAGCCCCCGCCCGGCCAGTACCCGCAGTACCCGCAGCCTGGCCAGTACCCGCCGGCCGATCAGTACCAGCAGCCCGGCCAGTACCAGCAGCCCGGCCAGGGTGGCTACTACCAGCCCAACCCGTACCCGCAGCCCACGCCGGGGTATGGGCCCGGCCAGCCGGCGGGGCCGGGCGCCTACGCCAGCTGGGCCCAGCGAGTCGGCGCATACCTCATCGACGTGTTGCCACAGATCGTCGTGTTGGGGCTGTTCGGATCGATCCTCCGCGGGCCTGCCGTGGTCCTCCTGGTGATCCTCTGGCTGGCCTCGCTCGGCTGGATCGTCTACAACCGATGGATCCAGGCCGGCAGGACCGGTCAGTCGCTGGGCAGGAAGACGCTGAACATCCGACTCGTCAGCGAGGTCACCGGCCAGCCGATCGGACCGACGATGGCGTTCGCCCGCGATCTCTGCCACTTCGTCGACAGCGTCATCTGCTACATCGGCTACCTGTTCCCGCTGTGGGACCCCAAGCGGCAGACCCTCGCCGACAAGATCGTGAAGACGGTCGTCGTCCCTGCCTGATCATCGCGGGAAGCACGACCGCCCCGTCCTGGGACCACCGGAGTCCCAGGACGGGTCCAGCTGGACAACTCCAGCCCGCCTCTGGGAGCAGCTCGCGACCAGTTGCGGCGCCTCCAATGACGGATGGCCTCGGTGCGGTGGCAGCGCCGCGCGGCGGGCGCCGCCACACATGGTGCCGACCCTCGAAGATAGCCCGGCCCGACTACGATATCGACGTCACGGGGCTTGACTACACTATAGTAGTCGTGGGACGTGACGACGATATCGGAGTCAGCGAGGGCCGACATGGCGTACACAGGGAAGGTCACAAGCGCCGAGTCGTTGGGGCGCATCCTGCAGCAGGCCCGTCTGCTCTCTGGGCTCAGCCAGCGTGAACTCGCCCGCCGACTTGGGACGACGCAGAGGTACATCTGGGAGTTGGAGGCGGGCAAGCCCTCTCTCCTGATGGATCGCCTTTTCGCGGCGATGCGGGCCACCGGCATGGAACTGACCGCGACGATCACGCCGTCGGGCGAGGACCATGGCTGACCTGGTCGTCGAACTTTACGGAACCCAGGTGGGCGTGCTCACCGGCCCGTGGCGCACCTTCGACTTTGTCACCGATCCCGCGGCGGTTAACTCCTTCGGCCTCGACAGCACCATCTTGTCAGCTGCGATCCCGCTCACCGTGGTGCGAATCCGGGCGCGCAAGGACCGCAGGCAGAACTTCTTCCGCGAGTTGCTCCCCGAGGCCAGGATGCTCTCCCGCCTGGCGCAGCAGGCCGGCGTCTCCGAACTCGACGTCATCGGCCTGCTCCGCTGGTACGGCCGCGACGTCGCCGGCGCGCTCCAGATCTGGGACCCCGACGTGCCCGGGGAACCCAGACAACCCGCGCTCGAACCGCTGTCCTCCGCAGGCGTCGCCGACATGCTCAACCACGTTCAGCGCGATCCGCTTGGGAACAGGCCGGCCACCGGCAAGACCTCGCTCGCCGGCGTCCAGGACAAGATCGTGCTCGCCCTGACCGACAATGGTTGGAACCGGGTGATCGACGGCTGGCCGTCGACCCACATCCTCAAGCCACGATCGCACGACTACCCAACCACGATCTACGACGAAGAGTTCGGCGCCCGCATCGCCCGGGCCCTTGAGCTGACCGCGTACTCGACGTGGATCGAGGAGTTCGAGGGCACGCCCGCCCTGGTCATCGAGCGCTATGACCGCTCCCCAGACGCCCCGCAGGGACGCATCCACCAGGAGGACTTCAACCAGGTCCTCGGCACCACCGGCAACGAGAAGTATCAGAAATACGGCGGCCGGGTCAGCCTCGAACGCATCGCCCGTATCTTCTCGAGCGTCGGGGACGACGACTCGCTCCGACGGCTGTTCACCCTCGTCGTCGTCTCCGTCGCCATCGGCAACCTTGACCTTCACGCGAAAAACATTTCGCTTGTGCACCGTCCCGACGGATCGATGACTCTCAGTCCCGCATACGACCTCGTCCCCCAAGCGCACCTGCCCAACGACGGCGAGGTCGCCCTGGCCGTCGCCGGGGAGTATCGCCACGCGGCCCTCACCCTCGAACACCTCACCGGGGAAGGCCACGCATGGGGGCTGGCCAGCGCTGGAGAACTCGCCGAGGAAACGCTGACGACGGTGCTCGACCTGGCGAGGACGCAGAGCCCCTATCCGGAGGCGCAACCCAGCCTCGACAAGGACATCACCCGGTTCGCGTCCAACCTGCTCTCGGGACGCACGATCGGCGGCAACTGACCCACCGAAGCGCGGGCCACAGGCTTAGCCGAGGTCCTCGAAGGAGTCCTCGCCCGGACGCCAGCACATCCATCGCCCGTCATCGAACCCTTTCAAGAGCGCGATCTCAGGGCCTACCAGCTCCTCCTCAGCTGGATGCAGGACGATCGAGCCACGGCCAAGCTCGATCCGAAGGCCGACTCCCACTGCTTCCTCGGTGCGCACGACGTAGTCGGAGACCAAGGAGCGCAGCGCGTCGGAGTAGCCCGGCTGGCCGTCCGAGAAACCGCCGGCCGCTGTCACGACGACCGGCGTGACGTCGCAGGTGAGGACCGGGCTTTCCGTCTCACCCTCGAAGCCGAGTTGCAGATAGTCGTGAACGAAACTCACGGAGATGAGCCGGAACCCGACGAGGCGGCTCAGCAACTCGTTGGGCACGTAGACGCGCTCTGACATGCGCTCATACTGAGACTTGGCCGCTTCGGCATGCGCGGCGGGCTGGCGTCCCCGAGCGGGCGGGGGCGGTGCCGACGTGGGGCTTTCCGCTGACGACCGGTTGCAGCAGATGCAACAGACAATCTTGAGGCGCTCCTCAGGTGGGGTGCGGCCATCTGACCGCACCCCACCTGACCTGGGAACTCACTCCAGGAGGTGCCCGGAATCAGCTGCAGCCGCTGGTCGAGCCGCACTGTTCGCAGACGTAGCAGCTGCCGGCGGGGCGCATGGTCACGCCGCAGGTGAAGCAGAGCGGGGCGTCGACGGCGGTCTGGGCGAACAGCGACTGGCCGGGGGCGGCACCGCGCAGTTCTAGCTCGACGAACGCCGGCCCGTGGCCGGTGTGCTCGCCGGACCTGGTGGCGGCCGGGGGGGCGGTCGGGGCGATCTCGGTCTGGGCCGGGTCTGCCAGGTCCGCGTCGGCCGGGCCGCCGTACTGGCCCGAGATCTGGCGGGCCCGCTCGGCGGCGGTCAGGATGCCGAGCTCCGCGCGCTGCTCCTCGGACAGGTAGTCCAGCGCGAGGCGGCGGAACAGGTAGTCCATCAGCGACTGGGCGATCCGGATGTCCGGGTCGTCGGTCATCCCCGCCGGCTCGAACCGCATGTTGATGAACTTGGAGACGTAGGTCTCCAGCGGCACGCCGTACTGCAGCGCGATCGAGATCGCGATCGAGAACGCGTCCATGACGCCGGCCAGGGTCGAGCCCTGCTTGGACATCTTGACGAAGATCTCGCCGAGGCCGTTGTCCGGGTAGGAGCCCGCGGTCATGTAGCCCTCGGCGCCGCCGACCGAGAACGAGACGGTCTGCGACGGGCGGGTCTTGGGCAGCCGCTTGCGGACCGGTCGGTGTACGACCGGGGCCGGCGCCGCACTGGTGCCGGCGACCGCGTCGGCGATCGCCTTCGCCTCGTCCACCGAGCGCTTCGCGCCCCGGACGTCGGTGAGCGGCTGACCGACCTTGCAGTTGTCCCGGTAGATCGCCAGCGCCTTCAGGCCGAGCTTCCAGCCCTCGACGTAGATCTCCTCGACCTCCTCGACGGTCGCCGTCTCCGGCATGTTGACCGTCTTGGAGATCGCGCCGGACAGGAACGGCTGCACCGCGGCCATCATCCGGACGTGGCCGATCGGGGCGATGGCTCGCTCACCGATCGCGCAGTCGAACACCTCGTAGTGCTCGGGGCGCAGCCCAGGGGCGTCGATGACGTGGCCGTGCTCGGCGATGTACTCGACGATCGCCTCGAGCGTCTCCTCCGTGTACCCCAGGGCCCGTAGCGCGGCCGGCACGGTCTGGTTGACGATCTTCATGCTGGCGCCGCCGACGAGCTTCTTCATCTTGACCAGCGCCAGGTCCGGCTCGATGCCGGTCGTGTCACAGTCCATCGCCAGGCCAATGGTGCCGGTCGGCGCGAGCAGGCTGGCCTGGGCGTTGCGCCAGCCGTCGCGCTCGCCGACCGCCAGGCACTTCGCCCACTCCTTGGAGGCCGCGGCCAGGATGCGCGCGTCCTCGCTGTGCGCGCTGCGGACGTCGTCGTTGGCGGCGGCGTGCTTGCGGATGACGCGGCGGTGGCCGTCGGCGTCCCGGGCGTAGCCGTCGTACGGGCCGACGACGCCGGCGAGCTCGGCCGAGCGGCGGTACGCCGTGCCGGTCATCAACGAGGTGATCGCGGCGGCGAGCGTCCGGCCCCCCTCCGAGTCGTACGCGCGGGCCGAGGCCATCAGCAGCGCGCCGAGGTTGGCGTAGCCGATGCCGAGCTGGCGGTAGGCGCGGGTGACCTCGGTGATCTGGGGCGTCGGGAAGTCGGCGAAGCAGATCGAGATGTCCATCGCGGTGATGATCAGCTCGACGGCGTGGACGAAGCCCTCGACGTCGAAGGTGAGGTCACTGCGCAGGAACCGCATCAGGTTCAGCGAGGCCAGGTTGCAGCTGGAGTTGTCCAGGTGCATGTACTCGGAGCACGGGTTGCTGGCCGAGATCCGACCGGCCTCCGGGGTGGTGTGCCAGTCGTTGATGACGCCGTCGTACTGGATTCCCGGGTCGGCGCATTCCCAGGCCGCCGTGGAGATCTTGCGCATGAGTTCGCGCGCGTCGACCGACTCGATCACCCGGTGGTCCATCCGGGCCCGCAGGTCGAACGAGGTGCCGTCCTGGACCGCGCGCATGAAGTCGTCTGTGACGCGGACGGAGTTGTTGGCGTTCTGGTACTGGACCGACGTGATGTCCTTGCCGCCAAGGTCCATGTCGAAGCCGGCGTCCCGCAGCGCGCGGATCTTGTCCTCCTCGCGCGCCTTGGTCTCGACGAACTCGACGACGTCGGGGTGGTCGACGTCGAGGACGACCATCTTCGCGGCGCGCCGGGTGGCCCCGCCGGACTTGATGGTCCCCGCCGACGCGTCGGCGCCGCGCATGAAGCTGACCGGCCCCGAGGCCGTTCCGCCCGAGGACAACAGCTCCTTGGACGAACGAATGCGGGAGAGGTTCAGGCCCGAGCCCGAGCCGCCCTTGAAGATCAGGCCTTCCTCGCGGTACCAGTTGAGGATCGACTCCATCGTGTCGTCGACCGCGAGGATGAAGCAGGCGCTCACCTGCTGCGGGGCCGGAGTGCCGACGTTGAACCAGACCGGGCTGTTGAAGCTGAACATCTGGTGCAACAGCATGTAGGTCAGCTCGTGCTCGAAGATCTCCGCGTCGTCGTCGGAGGCGAAGTAGCCGTTCGCTCGGCCGCTCCGACCGTAGGCGTGCACGACCCGGTCGATCAGCTGACGGAGCGACGACTCACGCTGCGGGCTGCCGACCGCGCCCCGGAAGTACTTGCTCGTGACGATGTTCGACGCGTTGATCGACCAGTTGGCCGGGAACTCGACGCCGCGCTGCTCGAAGTTGATCGAGCCGTCCCGCCAGTTCGTCATGACGACGTCCCGCGACTCCCAGGTGACCTGGTCGTACGGGTGCACGCCGGCAGTGGTGTTACGTCGTTCGATCCGCAGGCCTGGCTTGCGGGCGGCGGCCTTGGGGGTGGCAGCCTTGCCGGACCCGGCTGCCTTGCCGGCCTCCGCGGCTGGCTTGCCCCCGCCCGCGCCACCCCCGGCGGACGTGGCACCGGCGGTGCCGGCCTCGCCCGCGGCGGCTTCCGCCGCGGCGGCGGGCTTCCCGGCGGTCGAGGCGGCCTTCCCGTTGGAGCCGGCCTTCTGCTTCGCGCCGCGGGTCTCCGTCATGACACTCCTCAGCTCGTCTCGTGCGCTGCGCCGAACGCGGGCGCGCCGAATAGACCGACGGCCTCGCGACCCGCTTGCTGGCCTTCCGGGAGGCGAGTCTCTTCGTCCCCCGAAGGCCCTGATGATGTTGTGGACCTGCTACGCGCTCGCGTTTCTGCGCGTCAGAACTCCGCGCGCCACCGCTGGCGGAGGCGCGTCGTGACGGGTGTGACCGACGGCGTCGCGTCGGTGTAACCGCGGCGGGCCAGGCTCGCCGCGGGCGTTACGGCCGGACCGGGCCCGCCGCCGGCGACAGGGCCACGTCCAGTTCGTCGGTCAGCGCGGCCGGGCTCGCCGGCGCGGCCGGGTCGGCCCGCAGCTCGGAGATCGCCCGCTCGAAGTCGGCGAGCGACTCGAACGCCAGGTAGACGGACGCGAACCGCAGGTAGGCGACCTCGTCGAGCTCGCGCAGCGGACCCAGGATCGCCCGGCCCACGTCCTCGGCGGCGACCTCGGCCGCACCCGAGGAGCGAACCGTGTCCTCGACCCGCTGAGCCAGGATCGCGAGGTCCTCGGCGCTCACCGGCCTGCCCTGGCACGCCTTACGAGCCCCGGCGACCACCTTGGCCCGGCTGAACGGCTCCGCGGCCCCACTGCGCTTGCGCACCCGCAGCGACGCCTCCTCCATCGTCGTGAAACGCCGGCCGCAGGACGGGCATGCCCGTCGCCGCCGGATGGCCGCGCCTTCCTCGGCCTCCCGGCTGTCGACCACTCGGCTGTCGGGATGCCGGCAGAACGGACATCGCACGGCTCCTCCCTTCTTCACGCTCGTCGAGGCGGGCCGCCCACGCGAGCGCACGGCGATCCATCGACCTGGGATCGTGCCGCACCCGGGACAGAGCTGACGCAGGGCATGGCGACGGCACTCCGGGGACCGGTGGGCGGGCGACCGCGCGTCACCGGGGGACGGCGAACGAACCTCCGAGCCCTCGCACTGGCCTGTCGGCGCCGCCAAGCGCGGTGCCTTTCAAAACTACCAGTGGATGACTTACAGGTGTGTAACTACAAGATGTTGTGTCGCCAGACTAGCGCATGCCCGGATCGCCGGTGTGCATGCCCCCCTCGCGTGTCGGAATCCACCGCCGCCGGACACGCCGGGCGCAACCTGCTTCGAGAGCGCGCCTTCACCCCGTCCTCGCAGGTCAGGACGGAGGCGACGACACGCAGGTCGGCCGAGGTCTGCGATCCCGTTCCGATCCCAGCCGCCGGAGCCGGCACGAGGACCACCACTCACGGGCCCTATCCGCGATCACCATCACCGCTCGACAGCTAGACCGCATCCCGCGGATCTTCGGGGCTAAGCGAAGATCCACATGGCCGTGATCTGCACAGCGGCGGTGGTGGCCACCCTTGGCACAGTGGGTCGCGCCCCTTCAGACCCCGCGGCCGGTCCTTGATCGCTGTTTTGGCCCTCCCCTGGTCGTGACCAGGCCGTTTCTGCGATCACCTGAGGGCCAAAACCGCGATCACCAGCACGAATAGGCGAGCGCCGGCACGCCCCCCGATCCGCGGGGAAGGCTCTGTCTCGGTTCGGCGCCGGTGGGCAGCCGCGACGGAGGGGTATGACCAGGCCCGGCGGGCGACTGGCGCGACAGTAAACGACCCAGGGCCGCCGCATGGATCACCCGTTCACCTATGGATCATCCGCCAAGGCCAGATCCCATGCCCAACTGGCGATCACTGGCGGCCAGCCCTCGACCGCGGACGCCGCGACCGCGCACCACTCATCAAGAGAGAGCGCCAATCGCACATCGATCGCCAGACTTCATACCAAGTTCGCGATCATGGTCGACCGGCAGCCCAGTACCGCCAGAAGATCGCCATCCGGGTCCGGCACCCGGCCTGGACGGAGGCCGCGAAACGCCTGGGTCAGTGGCCGGTAGTGGCGAGGAGCCAGGTCACGCCGAGCCAGACGCCACTCGCGGCACCCCAGAGCGCCAGGCCCATCACGAAGGCGGCCACGACGCGGCCGCGGGCGGTAAGCCGCAGCGCGGGCGCCGCCTGGGACCCGTGACGGGTCCGGTCGCGCGCCGGCCGGACACCGGCGACAGGGTGCTCGGCCGCCGCCGCCCGCGCCAGCGGGCTCTGCACCGGGGCCGCGGGCGCAGCCGCGCGCCCAGGGCGCCGGCGCGTCGGCACGGGAAGAGTGATCACTTGGGCACCGTCGGGACCTACCGGGGCCGGGCGCCCCGGGATCGTCGTGGCCCCACGCGGGTTCGTCACGCCAACCTCCTAGCGGCCGGGCCAGCGACCCGGCTGCGCTCGTCGAGCGAAGCTCAACCAACTCGGGGGTCCGGGGAGATGTTCCCCGGGCAGACATCGCGGACCACCGACGACGCTAACTCAAGGTCAACATGCGACGGTGGCCGGTACTGGGGCAGGGTGTCATTCGAACTGATGGTCGATTCTTACACGCATAAGCCCGGCAAGCTACCCGGACACGCTCGAACGCGTGTTTGAGATTCCGTCGTCGTCCGGCTACGGTCATCACGATCAGGCATGACGCGCGCAGCTTCATCCACACGCCCAGCTTCACCCAGATGTCTCCCAAACGTCGGGGTCCCCGAACCGCGGGAGTCCCCCGCAGAGCGGGGATCCCTGAACGGCGGGATCCCTGAACGGCGGGGGTCCCGGTGACGGGAGTCCCGGCGCAGGCGTCTCCGGACGTCGGGTCCAGTGGGGCGACGTGGTCGGGCTGCGGCGCCGAAACCTGAGGCGCCCGTTCTGGTCGGGCTCGCCGGCCTCGGTGCCGATGGGCCGGCCCGTCGGGCGTTCGATCCGGACACGCCGGGAGGCGCTCCGGGTCCCCCGATGTCGAGCCTCGCTCGACGAGCTCGACGAAGGAGAACGGTCGCCATGACCTCGAGGCTAGGAGTGCTTACGCCATGACCACGCAGGGAAGGGGACCGCGCAGGGCCGGTCGCCCGTCCGCCGGCCGCGGCGAAGCCGGTGGGACCGTGCGCGACTTCCCCGACGGGCCCGTCGACGAGCAGGGTCTCACGACCCGGCAACGGAAGGTCCTCGAGGTGATCCGTGACGCCGTCGAGCGTCGCGGCTACCCGCCGAGCGTCCGGGAGATCGGCGAAGCAGTCGGGCTGACCAGCACCTCCAGCGTCGCGCACCAGTTGAAGATGCTGGAGGACAAGGGTTTCCTGCGCCGGGACCCGAACCGGCCGCGGGCGATCGAGGTGGTCACCTCCGAGGGCGAGCCGCCGATCCGGCCGCTCCCGAAGACCCGGCCGGCCCTCGCCGCGGGCAAGGGCCGGACGCCGCTGCGGGTGCACACCCTCGGTCCGGACGATGACCTGCACGCGGATGACGACCAGAACACCCAGCTGGCGGCGGCCACCGCCTACCTGCCGCTGGTCGGCCGGATCGCGGCCGGTGGGCCGATCCTGGCCGAGCAGGCCGTCGAGGACGTGCTGCCACTGCCCCGGGAGATCGTGGGCGAGGGCACCCTGTTCCTGCTGCGGGTCGTCGGCGAGTCGATGATCAACGCTGCGATCTGCGACGGGGACCTGGTCGCCGTCCGGCAGCAGCCGGTGGCCGAGAACGGCGAGATCGTCGCCGCGATGATCGACGGCGAGGCGACCGTCAAGCGGTTCCGCCGCCACGACGACGGCCATGTCTGGCTGCAGCCCGAGAATCCCGCGTTCCACGACATCGCCGGTGACGACGCCACCATCCTCGGCCGCGTCGTCGCGGTCATGCGGCGGGTCTAGACCTGGCTGAGGCGCGGTGGAGCGTCCGGAACAGCGCTGGCACGCGCGACCGGACGCTCCACCCGCCCGAACGGCGCACCGGATCCACCGCGTTCCGCCCGGCAGACCGACCGTGATCATGACGGCAGATCGACCGTGATCATGGCGGCAGATCGACCGTCGATCATGAGACAATCGACCGGCGGCCTGGTGGCGAAGGACGGCGGTGGTGACGGTGTCGCAGCTGAGACTTGAGCTCTTCCCACGGCACGCGGAGGCGTTGGTGTCCGCCGCGCTGGCGGATACGCGGGTCGTCGTCGTGAACGGCGCGCGCCAGGTCGGAAAGAGCACGCTCGCGCGTCTCGCCGTCGACGCACACGGCGAGGCGAAAACCTACTACCTGGACGATGACGCGGTGCGGGCCGCGGCCCTGGCGGATCCTGCTGGCTTCGTCAACGCGGACGCGTTGTTGATGATCGATGAGATCCAGCGAGCCCCGGATCTCCTACTCGCGATCAAGTCGAAGGTAGATCGAGACCCCCGTCCAGGGCGGTACCTGCTCACCGGTTCCGCGCGCCTGTGGGGGATGAAGGGCATTCCGGACATCCTGCCGGGCCGCTCGGAGACCGTGGAGCTCTGGCCGCTTGCCCAGGGTGAGATCGATGGCGGCCCAGACGCGTTCGTCGATGCCGTCTTCGCGCGGGACGAGCCGCGGCTGGCCCAGGGCGCCCTCGATCGGAACGACTACGTCGAACGTGCGCTGCGCGGGGGCTACCCCGAGGCCGTGCGCCGCGAGGATCTGCGTCGGCGAGCCCGGTTCTTCGAGTCGTACATCTCGGACCTCATCGAACGGGATATTCGCCAGATATCCGAGATCGAGCGAACGGCGGAGTTGCGGCAGCTTGTTCAGGCGCTGGCGGCGACGGCGGGTGGTCTTCTCGTTCCGAACCGGCTCAGTAACGACCTCGCAGTGCCGGCTACCACCGTCCGCAGGCACCTCGCCGCCCTGGAACTCTCCTACGTCGTCCAGCGGATTCCGGCCTGGTCCAACAACCTGACCACCCGGGCTGTCGCGACGCCAAAGATCATATTCGTCGACTCCGGCCTCGCGGGGCACCTGACAGGTATGTCGCCGCGGCGGGCGTCTCACCCGACGGCGAACGTAGGGCCGCTGATCGAGAACTTCGTCCTGGGTGAGCTGGCCCGGCAGCTTACCTGGGCCCAGGAGCCGGTCTCGCTCTTCCACTACCGGGACCGCGACGGCAACGAGGTCGACGCGGTGCTGGAGCGGACGTCCGGCGAGATCGTCGGGGTCGAGGTGAAGGCGGCCGAGACGGTGCGCACGGACGACTTCCGTGGACTGCGCCGGCTTGCCGACCAGATCGGCGACCGCTTCCACGCCGGATACGTCCTCTACGCCGGTTCCGAGGTCCTGCGCTTCGGCCCACGGCTGCGCGCCGTCCCGATCTCGGCGCTCTGGACGGCGCAGGCAGACCTCTGACGGGTTCGCGTCGTTCTACCGGGCGGCGAGCCAGTCAGGACGTGCACGGAAACAGGCCCCGCCCGTCCACCGAGAGGCGGACCAGCGGGGCCGGTTTCGGCGCGATCGAATCAGACCCGCACTGGCGCGCGGTATTCGCCCAGCTCGGCGGCGAGGGCGGCGGAGACGCGGGCGCGCAGCTCCGTGCCGGTGGCGTTGTGCCCCTGGTGGAGGACCTCGCCGGACTCGTGGACGCGGGCGACCAGGTCGCCCCGGTTGTAGGGGACGACGACGTCGACCTCGACCTGCGGGTGCGGGACGCGGGTCGCGAGGGCCTCGACCAGCTCGGCGATCCCCGCCCCGGTCCTGGCCGAGACGCAGACCGCGTCCGGAGCGATCCGCCTGATCGCCGCCACCGTCGTCTTGTCGGCGATGTCGGTCTTGTTGACGATGACCAGCTCGGGCACGTTGCCGGCGTCGATGTCGTTCAGCACCTCGCGCACCGCCGAGAGCTGCCCGACCGGGTCGGCGTGCGAGCCGTCGACCACGTGCAGGATGAGGTCCGCGTCGGCGACCTCCTCCAGCGTGGAGCGGAACGCCTCGACGATCTGGTGCGGCAGGTGGCGAACGAAGCCGACCGTGTCGGTCAGCGTGAACGCGCGGCCGTCGGGCAGGGTCGCGCGGCGAACCGTCGGGTCCAGCGTGGCGAACAGGGCGTCCTCGACCAGCACGCCCGCGCCGGTCAGCCGGTTGAGCAGCGAGGACTTGCCCGCGTTGGTGTAGCCCGCGATGGCGACCGACGGCACCTCGCCGCGCTTACGGGACGAGCGCTTCGTCTCGCGGACGGTCTCCATCTCGCGCAGTTCCCGGCGCAGCTTGGCGATCCGGGCGCGCAGCCGGCGGCGGTCCGTCTCGATCTTCGTCTCACCAGGGCCGCGGGTACCGATGGGCGCACGCCCGCCGGAGGCCGCCTGCCGGGACATCGACTCACCCCAGCCGCGCAGGCGCGGCAGCATGTACTGCAGCTGCGCCAGCTCGACCTGCGCCTTGCCCTCCTTGGACGTGGCGTGCTGAGCGAAGATGTCCAGGATCAGCGCGGTCCGGTCGATGACCTTGACCTTGACGACCTCCTCCAGCTGGCGCAGCTGGCCGGGAGTGAGCTCACCGTCGCAGACCACCGTGTCGGCGCCGACCGTGCGGACGACCTCGGCCAGCTCCTTGGCCTTGCCGGAGCCGACGTAGGTCGCGGTGTCCGGCTTGTCCCGGCGCTGGACCAGCGCGTCGAGCACGACGGAGCCCGCCGTCTCGGCAAGCGCGGCGAGCTCGGCCATCGACGTCTGGGCGTCGACGATCGTGCCGGCCGTCCAGACCCCGATCAGGACGACCCGCTCCAGCCGCAGCTGCCGGTACTCGACCTCGGTGACGTCGGTGAGCTCGGTGGCAAGCCCCTGCATCCGGCGCAGTGCGCCGCGCTCCTCGACCGCCAGCTCGTCGCCCGCGTCGTCGTAGAAGCCAAGGCCCGTGAAAGTGATCTCGCCACTGTCCGCGGCGTCTTCAAGAGCGCTGTCGGTGGCCAGCACCCGGGCCACCGCGTCAGAAGGGTTCCGGTCGCCTCGCGTGGCTGCGGGTCGGCGGACCGGGCTGTTGGGAGTGGACTCAGCTGGAAGACTCATACCGTCCGTTCCAACGCGACGGACCAGCACGCGAATTCCACGCGGTGACCGTTCGCTCCAGTTGTCCGGGATGTACATCCGGGACGGGTGATGCCGAGGACCCTTTTGGGGCCTTGTTCCCCTCTGGCCTTGATCCCGCGGTCTGTCTCGCCTGCACCGCGGTTCCCCGGCCCCGGCGTTTCGCACCCCGCCGGAGCGGGAGATGCGGCACATCGCCGGTGCCGGTAGCGTGCCACGCTCAGCCCACCCCCGCGACGGGTTTTCGGTTCTCGGACCACGCCACGGTCACGGCCCGCGCCACGGTCACGGCTGGGCAGCGGCCCTGGGCCGAGCGGATCATCAGGCGGGACGACCGGCCAGCGCAGGCTCCCCCGCGCGTGCCCGGGCGGCGGCAAGCCAGTCGGGACGCAGCAGGCCCTCGCTGACGAGGACGGCCGGGCCGCGTAGCCGGACCTGGTCGCTGTCCCACAGCACCGTGACCCGGCCGCCGGGGACGTCGACCGGGATCACCGTCCCGGGGCCCCGGCCGGCCCTGGTCGCCGCGGCGACCGCCACCGCGCAGGCCCCGGTGCCGCAGGACAAGGTCTCGCCCACCCCTCGCTCGTAGACCCGCATCCGCACGGCATCCGGGGCACCGACGACGATCTCGACGTTGGCGCCGGTCGGGTAGGCCTCCGGGGAGACCTGGGGCAGCCGGGTCAGGTCGAGAGCGTTCAGGTCAGCCTCGGCGAGGTCGTCGGCGAAGCAGACCGCGTGCGGGTTGCCCATCGAGACGTTCGTGGCCTGGAAGGTCCGGCCGGCGACGGAGACGCGCTCCGCGCCGAGGGGGCCGATCGTCGGGGGCCCCATCTCGACCGTCACGTCGCCCTCGCTGGGAACGTCAGCCAGACGAACCCCCGCGCGCGTCGCGACCGGGATCAGCCCGGCCCGCTCGTAGCCCGCGTCGACGAGGTAGCGGCCGAAGACGCGCAGGCCGTTGCCGCACATCTCGGCGATCGAACCGTCGGCGTTGCGGTAGTCCATGAACCACCGGGCCGCGCCACCGGCTCCCGTCGATCGGTTCGCGGGGCTTTCGGCGGACGCGGGCCGCTCACCCGGGAGATCTGCGGCCCAGGAGTTCCCCAGCCCCGCGGCCGACGGCTCGGCCGCGGTGAGCACGACCCGCAGCACGCCGTCGGCGCCGATGCCGAACCGCCGGTCGCACAGCGCCCGCACCAGCTGCGGGGTCAGCTCGAGCTCACCGTCCGGGTCCGGCACGATCACGAAGTCGTTTCCGGTCCCCTGCCCCTTGACAAACCGCACCCCGCGATCGTACGGGGCCATCCCGCTGCCTGCCCGCGCCGACCGCCCAGTGAGATTGCCAATGCACCACCGACCCGTCGTACCGTGATAGTTATACCGGTACTTCGTCGGAGTCGCCGGACGTGGGCGACACCGTGCGGAGACTTCGCGGTGCGTACCAGCGAGAACGGCCAGTAGGGCCGAGACAGGTGGGCTTTGACATGGTCGAGCTGAAATCGGCGGCGGCGATCGGGGCGATGCGGGCGGCCGGACAGGTCGTCGCCCAGGCGCTCGCGGCCGTCCGGGAGGCGGCGCAGGTCGGCACAAGCCTCCTGGAGCTGGACGAGGTCGCCGCCTCGGTGATCGCGCGGGCCGGCGCCACGTCGACGTTCAAGGACTACCGGCCGGCCTTCGCGCCGACGCCGTTCCCGGCGGTGACCTGCGTGTCCGTCAACGACGTGATCGTGCACGGCATCCCCGACGACTACCGGCTGCGCGACGGCGACCTGGTCAGCGTCGACTGCGGCGCCGAGCTGGCCGGGTGGACGGGCGACGCCGCGACCAGCTTCATCGTGGGCACGGCCCGACCGGCGGACCTGCGCCTGATCGCGGCGGCCGAGGAGGCCCTCGCCGCCGGGATCGCCGCGGCCCGCCCGGGCGGCCGGATGGGCGACATCTCGCACGCGGTCGGCACGGTCTGTCGCCGGGAGCAGTTCGGCATCCTCGACGGCTTCGGCGGGCACGGCATCGGCCGGCGGATGCACGAGGACCCCCACGTCCCGAACGACGGGCCGCCTGGGCGCGGCTTTCCGCTGCGTACCGGCCTCGTGCTCGCGATCGAGCCGATGCTGCTCGCCGGGGGCCGCGACAGCCACCAGACCGCCGCCGACGGCTGGTCGCTGCGCACCACCGACGGGAGCCGGGCCGCCCACGTCGAGCACACCGTCGCCATCACCCCGGACGGCCCCCGCATCCTCACCCTGCTCTGACCGGATCTCAGCCCAGGAGGGTCGGCGTCAGCCTGCGGACGCCATGTGGGAAGTGGCGACCTTGCTGGGGGTGCCGGCCTGGGATGGGGTTCGGGGCTCGCGCGGACGGCCGCGGCCGAGCGCCAGCAGGCGGGCCTCGTCCACGTCGAGGGGCGGGCAGAAGACGGGGCCGGTCGCGCGGTCGCAGCCGAGGCTGATGAGGCGCGCGGCGAAGCGGGCGGTGTCGACCCCGTCGGCGAGGACCACGGTCCGACGGCGGCGGGCGAGGGTCACCATCGCGGCGAAGACGGCCTCGCCCTCCAGATCACGCAGCGTGGCGCGCAGGAAACGGTCGTCCAGCCGGACCAGGTCGAGGGGCAGCAGGTCGAGGGTGGCCGGCGAGCCGATCCAGCGGCCGAACGCGCGCACCGCGACGGCCACGCCGCTGTCCCGCAGGCGGTCGAGGGTTCGCGGCAGCGACGGGTCCGCGCGCCCCAGCGTCTCCTCGGTGAACGAGAGGCCGACGGCGCCGGGCGGCAACGCGCCGCGGTCGCGGACCATCGTGACGATCTCGGCGGCGAATCGTGGCTGGGCGAGCTGTCGCGAGCCGATGTGCAGCCAGAGCCGGGGCGGACGGACGGCGCCGCCGGTGGCCATCCGGTGCCACGTCCGGCACTCGGTGACGGCGGCGCGCAGCGCCCACTGGTCGAGCTGGTCGGCGAGCCCGGCGAACTGGGCGATCGCCCGGACGTCGGCGGCGTCCAGCAGGCCGCGGTCGGCGTGTGCCCACTGCAGGCGGGCGGTCATCCCGGGCACCGACCCGGTCCGCAGGTCCACCTCGGGTTCGAAGGTGAACCGCAGCGTGCCGTCGTCGAAGGCGGCGTAGAGAGCATGGATGAGCGCCAGGTCGAGCTGGGTCACGCGGCCACTCCCGGACGCCGGGATGGACCGGCCGCGCCCCCCGCTGGCGCACTTCAGCGACGAGACTTCCGGTCACACGTCACGGGCCGCGCGGCGCGCGACGGTGGTGAAGCCGCGTGCCCGCAGGCCCTTCAGGTTCACAGCGAGCCCACCAGACGGCGGACGGTGCCGGCATCGGGCTGGTCGAGCCAGCTTATCCGTGGATCACGTCGGAACCACGACCTTTGGCGACGCGCGAACCGTCGCGTCGCCGTGACGGTCGCGGCGCGGGCGTCGTCCTGCGATGCGAACTCGCCCTGCAGCCAGCCCAGCACCTGCGCATAGCCCAGCGCGCGCGACGCGGTCCGACCCACCGAGAGGCCGACCTTGTCCAGCTCCCGGACCTCCTCGACGAGGCCGGCGGCCCACATCCGGTCGACCCGCGTCGTGATCCGGTCGTCCAGGTCGGCCCGGTCGACACCGATGACGGCCACGTCGTAGTGCGAGCGGTGCTCCGGCAGCCGCGCGACGAACCCTCCGGTCAGCGCGACGACCTCGAGGGCCCGCACGATCCGCCGGCCGTTCGACGGCAGGATCGCGGTCGCGGCGGCCGGGGCCGCGGCGGCCAGCTCCGCGTGCAGCGCTGCGGGGCCGATCTCGGCGAGCCGCGCCTCCAGGCCCGCGCGGATCACCGGATCCGTGCCGGGGAACTCCAGCTCGTCGAGCACGGCCCGGACGTAGAGCCCGGAGCCGCCGACGAGCACCGGGAGCCGGCCCTCGGCCAGCAGACGGTCGACGATCGCGCGGGCGTCTCGTTGGTAGCTGGCGACGTCGGCCGTCCTGGTCACGTCCCAGATGTCGAGTAGATGGTGCGGGATTCCGCGTCGCTCCTCGGGCGGGACCTTGGCGGTACCGATGTCCATGCCCCGGTAGAGCTGCATCGAGTCGGCATTGATGATCTCGGCCGCGCCGTCGTCCAGCGAGGCGACGAGGTCCAGGGCGAGGTCGCTCTTCCCGGCCGCGGTGGGCCCGACGATCGCGACCACCCGGCCACGAGGTTCGCGCAGCCCGTCAGCGTCGTCGCGCACCGTCACCGCCCTTTCAGGATGCCGTCAAGCCTGCCACGGATGACCGGACCGAGGCCCGCCCGCGGCGACCGACGTGACCGTCGGCAGCGGCCGGGCGGCTGCTCGTCCGGGCCTGGGCCGCCGCCCGCGTGGGTTGTCGCCGCCGTTCAGGCCGCGGCCTCGGTCTCAGCCTCGCGGATGAAGGCGACGAGCACCTCGACGGTGCCGGTCGGATTCTGCACCGCGGGCGAGTGCATCGCGACGGGGATGGCGACGTGGCGGGCCCCCAGCCGGACGGCCATGTCGGCCTGCTGCGCCGGCAGCCACGCGTCGTCGTCGACCCCGTGGGTGACCAGGAGCGGAATCCCGTGCGCCGAGGCGACGGCCGTCGCCTCGGCGACCCGGTCCGGCTCGCCGAGCAGCGCCTTCGCCATGACCAGCATGCCGCGCTCGGAGCTGGCGAAGAACCGGCGCCGCAGGAAGTCGACCTCCTCGGCGGAGCGGACCGCGGGGTCGAGCGCCCGGGTCCCCGCCCAGACCGCGTCGAGGCCGCCCTGCGCGTAGAGCGCGTACATCGCGCGCAGCGCCAGGCCTCGCGGCCCGCCGATCGCCGCCGGCCCGGAGCCGAAGAAGGTGACCGACGCCAGCAGTCCGGGGTCCGCCAGCAGCGTGGCCCGCGCGACGAGCCCACCGAACGAGTGGCCGACGAGGTGGACCTGGCCGCCGAGCTCCCGGGCGGCCAGAGCGACGTCGGAGGCGAGGCCATCCAGGGAGAACTGGCTGTCGGGCCCGTCGGGCTCGCCCTTCGATTCGTACTGGCCACGCAGGTCGACCGCGACCGCACGCAGCCCGGCGGTGGCCAGCAGCGGCAGGATCGGGAAAAAGTCCTCCTTGCTGCCGGTGAAGCCGGGCAGCATCAGCACGGTCGCGCCGTCCGCCGGTCCGGCGACGAGCGCGGCGAGACCACCCACGGTCGCGCTTCGAGGCTCGTCCAACCTGTCAACGGCCCTCGTCACCCGACACCCCCGGTTCCCACACGCCTACGAAATACCCGACGCCAAACGGGGCGTCCGCGTACAAAACGTCTGCCCCCCACGTGGGCGTTCCGATGGGTCTCGCACCCACTGCGCCGGCGAGCACCTGCCACGAGGCGCGGCCGGCCACCAGCAGGTCGGCGGACAGGCCCGGATCGAGGGCCAGCAGTGCGTCGAGATCGACCGTCGCCAGCGCGCGTTCGACGACCGCGTCGTAGGGCTCGGCCCGCTCGTCCAGGGCGCCGGGGGCCTTGGGCGTCCGGCGGGCGCTGCCATCGCCCATCACGAGCAGCGCGACCCGGTCCGGTCCCGCGACCAGCTCGGCGCCCCGCGCGACGGCCTGCGCGGCCTCGGCCTTCGGCGAGACCCCCAGGCCCCAGCGGGCGACGTCCCAGCCGGTCTCGGCCAGCAGCCAGGCACCGACCGCGAGCGACAGCGGCAGTCTGGGGGCGTCGGTCGCTCCGCCCTCCCCCACGGCGCCGGGGACTCCACCGAGATCGGACATCCCAGCGGTCGGCCCGGGCCCAAGCTGGACCTGGTAGTCGACGCCGAAGCCGCGGAAGTCGCCGACCGACGTCGACGAATAGGCGTGAAAGCCGGCCGCGAGGGCGTCCGGGTCATCGCCGACGACCACCAGAACATCCGGGTTCGCGGCGCGCAGCCGACGGACGGCCGCCAACGCCGGCTCACGGGCGGCGACCGGCTCATTGGCGCCGACCCGGGGCACCAGCAGCGGAGGGTGCGGACAGACCGCCGCGACGACGAGCGTCACCTCGCTACCGCGCCGGAGCCGGCGTCGGGGCCGGGACCAGCGTCAGGGCTGAGACTGGGCCCGGCGTGGGCGCCGCGCAGCCGCAGGCCTGGCCGTCGCCGTGCGAGTGGGTCTCCTCAGATGCCCGCGTGCCGGCGGCGGCTCCGATGCCGGGCATGCCCAGGCTGACCGACTGCCGCGCCGAGCCCGCGGGCGCCGCCCGGTCGGCCTCCCAGAGGTCCCCGGCGCGGGTGGCCCGCGCCGCGCGCGGGGCGCCGGCGGCGACCAGGTAGTGCGGCGCTCCGTAGGTGATCACGGTGGTGACGACGTCGCCGGGACGAAGCCGGGCCAGTTCGGCGAGCACCGCCGCCTCCTCGGCCGGCGAGGTGTGCACGCCCGAGCGGGCGGAGGCGTTGGCGTCGGGCCCGAGGTGAACGAGCCGCCCGTCGCGGGCCCGGCCCGAGCGGCGACCGGTGGACTCGTCCTTGCGGCCCTCCCCCTCGGCCAGCAGGACCTCGACGGTCCGGCCGACCTGGGCCCTGTTCTCCGCCAGCGAGACCTCGTCCTGCAGCGCGACCAGGCGGCCGTAGCGCTCGGCCACGACGGCCGGCGGGACCTGCTCGTCCATCGTGGCGGCAGGGGTGCCGGGCCGGGGTGAGTACTGGAAGGTGAACGCACCGGAGAACCGGGCCTGGCCCACGACGTCGAGGGTGTCGAGGAAGTCCCGCTCGGTCTCGCCCGGGAAGCCGACGATGATGTCGGTGGTGATCGCGGCGTCGGGAAGCGCGGCCCGGACCCCTTCAACGATGCCGAGGTAGCGGTCCCGGCGATACGAGCGCCGCATCCGGCGCAGGACGTCATCGGAGCCCGACTGCATCGGCATGTGCAGGCTGGGGCAGACGTTCGGGGTCTCAGCCATCGCGGCGATCACGTCGTCGGTGAAGTCGCGCGGGTGCGGAGAGGTGAACCGCACGCGCTCGAGGCCGTCGATCCGGCCGCAGGCCCGCAGCAGCTTGGCGAAGGCACCCGGGTCCCCGAAGGAACGGCCATAGGAGTTGACGTTCTGGCCGAGCAGGGTCACCTCGACGGCGCCGTCGTCGACCAGCGCCTCCACCTCGGCGAGCACGTCGCCGGGCCGGCGGTCGCGTTCCTTGCCGCGCAGGCTCGGGACGATGCAGAAGGTGCAGGTGTTGTCGCAGCCGACGCTGATGCTCACCCAGGCGGACGCGTGGCTGGCCCGGCGGGCCGGCAGCGTGCTGGGGAAGACCTCCAGGACCTCGGCGATCTCGACCTGGGCCTCGGCATTGTGCCGGGCCCGCTCCAGCAGCACCGGCAGGCGATGCAGGTTGTGGGTGCCGAAGACCACGTCCACCCACGGGGCCTTACGCGTGATCGTGCCGCGGTCCTTCTGCGCGAGGCAGCCGCCGACGGCGATCTGCATGCCCGGATTGTCGCGTTTGGTCGGGTACAGGTGACCGAGGTTGCCGTAGAGGCGGTTGTCGGCGTTCTCCCGGACGGCGCAGGTGTTGAACACGACGAGGTCCGGGGTCTCGCCGACGTCCACCGGGACATAGCCGGCGGATTCCAACAGCCCGGAGATCCGCTCGGAGTCATGCACGTTCATCTGGCACCCGAACGTGCGCACCTGGTAGCTACGGCCAATCACTCACCCAGGTTACGGCGATGGCTGGCTGGCTCAACGGGCGGTTTCGATCGCGCGGGTCTCGCGGACGACCGTGACCCGGATCTGGCCGGGGTAGGTGAGCTCGTCCTCGATCTGGCGGGCGACGTCACGGGCGAGCAGATGGGCCGCGGTGTCGTCGACCTCCTCGGGCACGACCATCACCCGGACCTCCCGTCCGGCCTGCATGGCGAACACCCGCTCGACGCCGGGGCGCTCGGCCGCTATCTGCTCGATCCGCTCCAGCCGTCGCACGTAGGACTCGAGGCTCTCGCGGCGGGCGCCGGGCCGGCCGCCGGAGATCGCGTCGGCCGCCTGGGTGAGCACCGCCTCGACCGAACGCGGCTCGACCTCGTTGTGATGGGCCTCGATGGCGTGGACGACGTCCTCGTGCTCGCCGTAGCGGCGGGCGATCTCCGCGCCCACCAGGGCATGCGAGCCCTCGACCTCGTGGGTGAGCGCCTTGCCGAGGTCGTGCAGCAGGGTGCCGCGCTTGGCGATCAGGGCAGGAAGCCGCAGCTCAGCGGCCATCAGCCCGGCCAGGTGGGCGGACTCGACCAGATGGCCCAGCACGTTCTGGCCATAGCTGGTGCGGTAGCGCAGCCGGCCCAGCAGCACGACCAGCTCCGGGTGCATCTCGCCGATGCCGACCTCGACCAGGGCGTCCTTGCCGGCGCGCACGCACCGTTCCTCGACCTCGCGCTGAGCCCGCTCGTACTCCTCCTCGATCCGCTGCGGATGGATCCGCCCGTCGGCGACCAGCGCGGACAGGGTGATCCGGCCGACCTCGCGGCGGACCGGGTCGAAACAGCTGAGCAGCACCGCCTCGGGCGTGTCGTCGATGAGCACGTTCACGCCGGTGACCGACTCGAAGGCGCGGATGTTGCGGCCCTCGCGGCCGATGATCCGGCCCTTCATCTCGTCGCCGGGCAGGTGCAGGACGGAGACCACCGACTCGGCGGTCTGCTCGGCGGCGACCCGCTGGATCGCGATGGTGACGATGCGCCTGGCCCGGTCCTGGGCCTCGTCCTCGGCCCGCGCCTCGATCTCGCGGGCCAGCGTCGCGGCCTCCAGCCTCGCGTGCTGCTCGACGACCGACAACAGCTCGGTCTTCGCCTCGGACGAGGTCATGCCGGCGGCCTGTTCGAGCGCGGCGACCCGGCGGGCGTCGAGGTCGTCGGCCTCTCTGGCCCGACGGGCGAGGGCCGCGTCCCGTTCGGCGAGCTCGCGGTCGCGGGACTCGATCCGGCGGGTCTGGTCCTCGAGGGTGGCCAGGCGTTCCTCGATCCGGGCCTCGCGCTGGGTGAGCCGGCTGTCCCACTCGCGTAGCTCGGCCCGGCGGCCGCGAAGCTCGGCCATCGCCTTGTCGCGTTCCTCCTGCGCCTCGCGGCGGGCGGCTTCGGCCCTCTCGCGGTCGGCCTCGGCGAGCTTGCGGGCCAAGGCCTGAGCCTGCTCACGGGACGTGGCTTCGGCGTGCTCTCGGGCGACGGCGGTGGCGTGCTCCCGGGCGACCGTCTCGGCGTGGGCGACGGCCTCCGCCTGCGCGGCCCGTAGGGCCGCCGCCGCGTCGGCGTCCGCCGCCGGCGATGGCCGTGGGCTCGGCTCGGCGCCGGTGCGCGAGCCCGCCCGCAACAGCCGCAGCACGACCAGGGCGAGGGCGACGATGGCAACCAACACCACCGCGACGAGTGCCACGAGCACGCCGATCAACGCTGCTCCTCCCGATCCGGGTCATGGAGCAGGAGCCCCGCCGACTCCACGCGGAGTCCGCGGGAAAGCTGCTCCCGGGCACACGTCCAGCCCATCGGGAGCCAGCCAGCGGCCAGCGAACTGCAGACGCCGGCGAACTGCAGAAGCCGACCCTGTCAGGTCCCGTCGAACGGACCGGAGCGGCGAGTAGCCCACGCGAGACGGCGGCATTTCGACCAGGGTCGGAGAAAACGCCGTGACGCCTTCTCGACACCGTCGGCATTCACCCGGTGGCAGTCTCCAGGTGCGCGGAAACATTCTCCCTCGCGTGACCGACGATGTCGGCAGCGCCAAGGAGCACTGGGTGTTGCCTACATATGCACTTGAGCCAACTATCGCGACCGCGTTGTCCGCGGGAGTCCTCGCGCCGTTGCTGAGCGTAGATCGACCAGTTTTGCCGGGTCAAGAAATACCGGTCAGCACAGACCGTTGGTCTCTAGCCGGCAGGTCAACGGCCTTCTGGCGCTGTGCCCGCTTCTTGGAGCCCGGCTGTTGACCCAGCTGGCCCGCCTGGATCGACGGCTTCCTGGTCAGTCCGGTCCCTCGTCCAGGTCGCCGGGCAGGTCGTCGTCGGGCAGGTCGTCCTCGGCCGCGCCGCAGTCTTCGAGCGCCTGGGTGACGACCCGGACCGCCAGATCCGTCGGGTAGCCCTTCCGGCCGAGCATCGCCACCAGGCGGCGCAGTCGCACCTGCCGTTCGAGCCCGCCCATGCCACGCAGCCGGCGGTCGACGAGGTCGCGAGCGGCGGTCTCCTCTGCGGCGCCATCCACGCTGGCCAGCGCCGCCGTCGCCACGTCGTCGTCTACACCCCGGCGCCGCAGTTCGACGGCGAGGCCTCGTCGGGCGAGCCCACGGTTCTCGTAGGCCGAGGACACCACGGCCGCGGCGAAGGCGTCGTCGTCGATCAGTCCGACCGCCGTCAGCCGGTCCAGCACAGCCTCCGCGACGTCGTCGGCCACCCCGCGCCGCCGCAGTGCCGCCGTCAGCTCGGCCCGGCTCCGCGCCCGGACCGCCAGCTGCCGCAGGCAGATCTCCCGAGCGACGGCCACCGGATCCCGCTCGACCTCCGCCTCTTGGCCCGTCCTGGCCGGCGCCACCATGCACCCTCCTAGCTAAGAAGTAAGAAGATCGACTCAGGCGCCACAAGGCCCGCGTCCCCGCCCTGCCTCGCCCGCTGCGCCGCTGTCTCAGACCGAGCGGAACCGACCCGCTACGGCAGCGCGGTTCGCCGGCAGAGTGCAGGGCGTGGCGGGGTTGGAGGCACCGGGAGGCCAGCCCGGCGCTCCGGTGACAGGCGGACCCGAGATCGAGCGGCTAGATGTCGACCGGGACAGGTGCCAGGGTGTCGCCGTCGAGCGTGGGGATGATGCCGAGCTTCTCCTTGATGCGCTTCTCGACCTCGTCGGCGAGGTCGGGGTTGTCGCGCAGGAAGTTGCGGGCGTTCTCCTTGCCCTGGCCGAGCTGGTCGCCGTCGTAGGTGTACCAGGCGCCGGACTTCCGGATGATTGCGTGCTCGACGCCCATGTCGATGAGCGAGCCCTCACGGCTGATGCCGCCGCCGTAGACGATGTCGAACTCGGCGGTCCGGAAAGGCGGGGCCACCTTGTTCTTGACGACCTTGACCCTGGTCCGGTTGCCGACCGCGTCCGCGCCGTCCTTGAGCGTCTCGATCCGGCGGACGTCGAGGCGGACGGAGGCGTAGAACTTCAGCGCCTTTCCACCCGTGGTGGTCTCCGGCGAGCCGAACATCACGCCGATCTTCTCGCGCAGCTGGTTGATGAAGATCGCGGTGGTGTTCGAGTTCGACAGCGCGCCGGTCATCTTCCGCAGCGCCTGGGACATCAGCCGGGCCTGCAGGCCGACGTGGCTGTCACCCATCTCGCCCTCGATCTCGGCGCGAGGTACCAGCGCCGCGACCGAGTCGATGACGATGATGTCCAGCGCGCCGGAGCGAACCAGGAGGTCGGCGATCTCCAGGGCCTGCTCACCGGTGTCCGGCTGGGAGACCAGCAGGTTGTCGGTGTCGACGCCCAGCTTGCTCGCGTACTCAGGGTCGAGCGCGTGCTCGGCGTCGATGAAGGCGGCGATCCCGCCCAGGGCCTGGGCGCTGGCCACCGCGTGCAGCGCGACCGTCGTCTTGCCGGACGACTCCGGGCCGTAGATCTCGATGATCCGACCGCGCGGCAGGCCACCGATTCCGAGGGCCACGTCGAGGGCGATCGAGCCGGTCGGGATCGCCTGGATCGGCACGCGGGCTTCGTCGCCGAGGCGCATGACGGAGCCCTTGCCGAACTGCTTGTCAATCTGCGCGAGGGCGTTGTCGAGCGCCTTGTCGCGGTCGGGTCCTGCCATGGGAGCTACTCCTGGCTGAGGTCGTCGAGTCTTGGTGGCCACGAAGGCGACGTTAGGGGGTGGGTCCGACAGTTTCGAGAGGGTGGCCCGCAACTGTGGACAACCGTCCCCCTGTGGACAGGGTAACCGAACATTCGTTCGACCTGAACGCTGACGCGCCAGCGCGCCCCGACTTTTCCCCAGGTGTGCCAGCAGGGCACCGAGCACCGAGCACCGAGCGGTCAGTGTTCCTTGGCCGGGACGTCGAACTCCTGGCAGACGGCGCGCCAGACGACCTTCGCGTCGTCGCCGCGGGCCAGGGCCCCCTCGACGGTGGCGCCACCCAGGCTGCCCAGCACATGGTCCCGGGCAACCGATTCCGCATACTCGGTCCCGAATTGGCGGTTCATCCTGGACCAGAACTCGGTGAGTCGCACCTGTTCAGTGTGCCGCGCCCGGATTGGCGGCCTACCAACGAGGTCGACCCGCCGCACACCACCACCCTGGCGCCACTGATCGCCGTTTCGGCCCTCGCATGGTCGTGATCCGACCTGTATCGCAACCAGCAGAGGGCCAAGACAGCGATCAAGGCACGGAGGTGGCGGCCCGCCAGCGGGAGATCGCGATCCACAAGAAGGGCTCTGGGCTGAGCCCGGCCAGCGGCCACCGACCAGCGACCAGCGACCACCGACCAGCGACCAGCGACCACCGGCGACCGGCCACCGGCCACCGGCCAGCGGGTGCGGCCGCGGGCCAGCCAGGGCGTTATGTCGTAGGTGGGAGGCAGACTGGCGGGCGTGCCAGACTCCGATCCGCTCGCCGCGTTCTCGGCGCCGACCAGGGCGTGGTTCCAGGCTGCCTTCCCGGCGCCGACCCCGGCCCAGGCGGGTGCCTGGGCGGCGGTGCGCGCCGGCGGAAGCGCCCTGGTGGTGGCGCCGACCGGATCGGGCAAGACACTGGCGGCGTTCCTGTGGTCGCTCGACGAGCTGGTCCGCTCCGGTCCGCCGGCCGACCCGACCCGGCGCTGCCGGGTCCTCTACGTCAGCCCGCTCAAGGCACTGGCCGTGGACGTCGCCCGCAACCTGCGCGCGCCGCTGGCGGGCATCCAGGCGGCGGCGACCCGGCTCGGCCACACCGTCCCCGAGATCAGCATCGGGATGCGGACGGGAGACACCCCCGCGACCGAGCGGCGAGCCTTCGGCCGAACCCCGCCGGACATTCTGATCACCACCCCGGAGTCGCTCTTCCTCATCCTGACGAGCCAGGCGCGCGAGGCGCTGCGCGCGGTGGAGACGGTGATCGTCGACGAGGTGCACGCGGTCGCGAGCACCAAGCGCGGCGCCCACCTGGCCCTCAGCCTGGAGCGGCTGGACGCGCTGCGGACGTCGGAGTCGGGCGGCGATCCGGTCCCGGCCGCCGCGCTGGCCCGCCGCGTCGGGCTCTCGGCTACGGTGCGCCCGGTCGAGGAGGTCGCCCGGTTCCTCGGCGGCGCCCGGCCGGTGACGGTGGTCCGGCCACCGGCCCAGAAGACGCTGCTGGTGGACGTGGTGGTGCCGGTGCGGGACATGGCCGACCCGGGGGCTCCGGATGGTCTCGCCGGGCTGACGGCACCGGGCGGGGTGTCGGGGCTGCCGACGTTGGAGAGCCTCGGCGACGGCCCGCCGGTCGCCGAGCCGGCCAAGCCGTCGATCTGGCCGGCGGTGGAGGCCAAGGTTCTCGACCTGATCGAGGCTCACACGTCGACGATCGTCTTCGCCAACTCCCGCAGGGTGGCCGAGCGGCTCTGCGCCCGGCTGAACGAGCTGCACACCGAACGGCTGATCGCGGCCGAGAACGCGAACGTCCAACGCGGCGGCGGCCGGATCGACCTACACGACTTCGACGGCCAGCCAGCCGGGCCACCGGGCGGGCCGTCAGTCGGTCAGCCCGACGAGTTCGACGGTTTCGACGGCCCGGGGGGCCACCGAGGCGAGCCCACGCGGGTGACTCCGGCCGAGGTCATGGGCGCCGCCGGACTGGCTCGTGGGTCCCTGCCGAACGCCGAGGTGGCCCGCGCGCACCACGGCAGCGTGAGCCGGGAGCAGCGGCTGCTGATCGAGGAGGACCTCAAGGCCGGCCGGCTGCCGGCCGTCGTCGCGACGTCCAGCCTGGAGCTGGGCATCGACATGGGTGCCGTCGACCTCGTCGTCCAGATCTCGTCGCCGCCGAGCGTGGCCGCCGGCATGCAGCGGGTCGGCCGGGCCGGCCACCAGGTCGGTGTCGAGAGCCGCGGCGTCGTGCTCCCCAGCCATCGCGCCGACCTGGTGGAGGCGGCCGTCGTCGCCGAGCGGATGCGCGACGGCGCGATCGAGGAGGCCCGCTACCCGCGTAACCCGCTGGACGTGCTGGCCCAGCAGATCGTGGCGATGACGGCCGTCGACACCTGGCCGGTGGCCGAGCTGGGGGCGCTGGTCCGCCGGGCGGCGCCGTTCGCGACGCTGCCGGGCAGCGCGTTCGAGGCGGTGCTGGACATGCTGTCCGGCCGCTACCCGTCGGACGCGTTCGCCGAGCTGCGCCCCCGGATCGTCTGGGACCGCGCGGCGAACACCGTCACCGGTCGGCCCGGCGCCCAGCGGCTCGCGGTCACCAGCGGCGGCACGATCCCCGACCGCGGTCTGTTCGGCGTGTTCCTCGTCGGCGAGAAGGCGAGCCGGGTCGGCGAGCTGGACGAGGAGATGGTCTACGAGTCGCGCGTCGGCGACGTGGTGCTGCTGGGCTCGTCGAGCTGGCGGATCGAGGAGATCACCCCGGACCGGGTGCTGGTCACCCCCGCGCCCGGCCGGCCCGGCCGGCTGCCGTTCTGGCACGGCGACTCCCCCGGCCGCCCGGCCGAGCTCGGCCGGGCGCTCGGCGCGTTCCTGCGGGAGCTGACGAGGAAGAGTCCCGAAGACGCCGAGGCGCGGCTGCGGCAGGCCGGCCTGGACGGGTGGGCGACGAGCAACCTGCTCGCCTACCTCGACGAGCAGCGGGAGGCGGCCGGGCGGCTGTCCGACGACCGGACCCTGGTGGTCGAGCGGTTCCGCGACGAGCTGGGCGGCTGGCGCCTCGCGGTGCACTCCCCGTTCGGCGCCCGGGTGAACGCCCCGTGGGCGCTGGCGATCGGCGGCCGGCTGCGGGAACGGTACGGCGCCGAGGTCCAGGTCATGCATACCGACGACGGCATCGTCGCCCGGGTGCCGGACGCCGATGCCGCGCCCGGCGCCGTGGACGTCGTCTTCGACCCGGACGAGATCGCCGCGATCGTGCGGACCGAGGTCGGCGCGAGCGCGTTGTTCGCCAGCCGGTTCCGTGAGTGTGCCGGGCGGGCCCTGCTGCTGCCGCGCCGCTCCCCCGGCCGGCGCACGCCGCTGTGGCAGCAGCGCCAGCGCAGCGCGGCGCTGCTGTCGGTGGCGGCCGGGTTCGAGAACTTCCCGGTCGTGCTGGAGACGATGCGGGAGTGCCTGCAGGACGTGTTCGACGTCCCGGCGCTGGTCGAGCTGCACCGAGACGTCGACGCCCGCCGGCTGCGGGTGGTCGAGGTGGAGACGCCCGCGCCGTCGCCGTTCGCCCGCTCCCTGCTGTTCGGCTACGTCGCCACGTTCCTCTACGACGGCGACGCACCGCTGGCCGAGCGCCGCGCGCAGATGCTGTCCCTGGACAGCCGGCTGCTGGCCGAGCTGCTCGGCGAGACCGACCTGCGCGAGCTGATCGACCCGACGGCCCTCGCCGAGGTCGAGGCGGAGCTGGCTCGGCTCGCGCCCGAGCGGCAGGCCCGCGACGTCGAGGGAGCCGCCGACCTGCTGCGGGTGCTCGGCGACCTGACCACCGCCGAGGCACTGGCCAGGGGCGCGACCGAGGAGTGGCTCCGGGCCCTGGCGGCTGCCGGTCGGGCCCTGGAGGTGCGGATCGCGGGCGAGGAGCGCTGGGTCGCGGTCGAGGATGCCGGGCGGCTGCGGGACGCGTTGGGGGTGCCGCTGCCGATGGGGGTGCCGGCCGCGTTCACCGAGCCGGTCCGCGATCCGCTGGGCGACCTGGTCTCCCGCTTCACCCGCACGCGCGGCCCGTTCGACGCCGAGGAGCTCGCCGCCAGGTTCGGCCTCGGCGTCTCGGTGGCCGTCGGCGCGCTCGAACGGCTGGTGGGCGCGGGCCGGCTGGTGCGCGGCGAGCTGCGGCCCGGCCGGACCGGGGAGCAGTGGTGTGACGCCGAGGTGCTGCGCCGGTTGCGTCGCCGGAGCCTGGCCGCGTCGCGCCGCGAGGTCGAGGCCGTGCCGCCGCGGGCGCTCGGCGCCTTCCTCCCGGCCTGGCAGGCGGTGACGGCGGGACGGTCCCGCGGCGTCGACGCCGTCGCGCGGGCGGTCGAGCAGCTGCAGGGGGCGCTGATCCCGGCGAGCGCCTGGGAGCAGCTGGTCCTGCCGGCCCGGGTCGCGGACTACTCACCGGCGATGCTCGACGAGCTGTGCGCGACCGGCGAGGTGCTCTGGGCCGGCGCGGGTGGCCTCCCCGGCGACGACGGCTGGGTGACGCTGGTGCTCGCCGACGCCGCCCCGCTGCTGCTGCCCACCCTGGCGGCGCGACCCGGTGACGCCGGCGAGCTCAGTCCGTCCTCACGAGCGGCGCCGGGCGGGACGGTGGATCTCGCCGCGCTGGCCACCGGCGAGACCGGCGGGCGGCCAGCCGACGACAGCCAACACCCGCGCACCGACGACGACGGGCCGGACCAGGCGATCGATGATGCGGCCGCGACCCCGCTGCACCGGGCCGTGCTCGACGCGCTCGCCGACGACCAGGCCCTGTTCTTCCGGACGCTGTCCGACCGGGTAGGCAGCCTCGACGACACCGTGCTGGCGGGCGTGATCTGGGATCTCGTCTGGGCCGGCCTGATCACCAACGACACGCTCGCCCCACTGCGGGCCCGGCTGTCCGGCGGCTCGGCGACGACCCACCGCGCTCCGCCCCGGCCGCGGCGGTCCACCATGCGGTTCGCCTCCGGCTACGGCGCCGGCCTCACCGGGGCGGGACGAGGGGCCGGCCGGGCCGCGACCCCCCGCCGCGGTGGCCCGCCCATGGTCGCCGGACGCTGGTCGCTGCTGCCGCCCCGCGACACCGACCCGACCCGCCGGGCCCACGCGCTGGCGGAGACGCTGCTCGACCGGCATGGCCTCGTCACCCGCGGCGCGGTCGTCGCCGAGCGCGCCCCCGGCGGGTTCGCCGCCGTCTACCGGGTGCTGTCCGCCTTCGAGGACGCCGGACGGGCCCGCCGCGGCTACTTCGTCGAAGGGCTCGGCGCCGCCCAGTTCGCCATGCCCGGCGCGGTGGACCGGCTGCGGGCCGTCGCCGCCAACCAGCGCGCCGCCGACGAGGAGCCCGACTGGGCCGAACAACCCGGCGGAATAACCGGAGCCCTCGGAGCGGTTGCGTTCCCCGCCGCCCGCCGGGCGGCCCCCCCCGGCGCGGGGG
>NZ_JADWYX010000091.1 GCF_016786355.1 Frankia sp. AgB1.9 | reverse complement strand
CCCCGCTCACCAGCGCCGCCCGCGCCAGCGGGCAAAACCCCCCCGCCCCCCGCGGGGTCGACCGCGGGCTCCGGGACCTCGAGGAGTGTCGTCATTCTTGATTACTTGGTGTAGTAGGCGTCTGCGAAGACCGGCTCGCCCTGGCTGCGCTCCAGCCAGAAGTCGTGCAGGTTCTTCGAGTAGGCGTACAGCGAGTACTGCGTGTAGAACCCGACGCCGGCCGCGTTGTCCTGGACGATCTGCTGCGCCTGCTGGTAGAGCGGAGTTGACTTCGCCGGGTCCTGCTCGGCGTTCGCTGACTGGATCACCTGCGAGAGCTGGTCGTCGTTGAAGAAGGAACCGTTGTTGCCGTTGGGCTCGGCCTTCGTCGACGGCCGGTAGACGATCCAGAGGATCGCCGGGCTCGGGCTCGTCCAGTACGACGGCGAGGCGTCGAAGGTGCCTGGCGCCGAGTCCTTTCCGGCAAACAGGTCAGCCTGCGTCAACGGGATGAGCTTGACGTCGAAACCGACCTGCTTCCACTGCTGCTGAAGGATCTGCAGAGCGGCCGTTGCCTCCTGGGGGAGGATCACTCCGGCGCCGTAGGGGATCCTGATGGTCAGCGGCTTGCCGTCCTTGGTCCGGATGCCGTCGGCGCCCTTGACCCAGCCGGCCTGGTCCAGCAGCGCGTTGGCCTTCGCCGCGTCGTACGGGTAGTCCTGGGCGGCCTGCGCGTTGTACCCCGGCGTCGACTGGCTCACCGCGGGGTTGCCCTCGTAGGGAATGACCCCGTGGAAGCTGGCCTCGACCGCGCCCTTGCGGTCGGCGCCGTAGGCGAACGCCTGGCGGACCAGCTTGTCGGCGAACGGGCCGTCCGTCGTGTCGAGGAAGAACGACGGCGGATGGCCCGGGGTGATGTACTTGATCGTCTGGTACTTGCTCTGCGCGTCCTTCCACTGGGCGGTCGGGACCTCGTAGACGACCTGCGACTGACCGGTGCCCAGCGAGGCGTACCGCGAGACGTTGTCCGGGACGAACTTGTAGTCCACCTCGTCGACGTAGGCCGCGCCCTTGTGCTTGGCGTTCGCCGGCCAGGAGGTGTAGTTCGGGTTCCGCTTGAGAACGATCTCCTCACCGTGCTTCCACTGCGCGACGGTGAATGCACCCGACCCGATCGGTTGCTCGCAGTTCTTCTTGAGCCCTTCCTTCTTGAAGGCGGTCGGCGACTGGATACCGAAGTAGCCCTGGGTGATGAGCCGCAGGAACTCGCCGTAGGGCTTGTTCAGGTCGATCTCGACGTGCGTCGCGTCGATGGCCTTCGCGCCCTTGTAGTACGGGTCGAGGGAGACCTTCGCCGTCGAGTTGCCGCTGGTGGGATCCGGCGGTGTCTCCCAGAAGTCGAAGTTCCAGGCGACCGCGGCCGCGTCGAGCGGAGTCCCGTCGGTGAACTTCACGCCCGGTTTCAGCGTGAACGTGTAGCTCAGGCCGTCGGCGGACTTCTCCCACGACGTCGCCAGCCAGGGGACGACCGAACCGTCATCGGCTTCGGCCACGAGGCCGTCGAGGACGTTGCGGGAGATGTAGGCCTGCTGGATCCACCCGCCGAAGACGCACGGCGGCTCCTGGACGTGGGCGTAGGAGATGACACCACCCTGCACGGGCTTGCCGGACGAGCCGGCGGCGCTGCTCGACGAGCCGCCGCCGCAGGCAGCCAGTCCGGTCACTAGCGCCAGGACGGCGGCGGTTCCCGGCACCGCGCCGCGTCGGCGTCTGAGCGTCTTCATCTGAATTCTTTCTCTTCTCTGTTTATTGGAAAATTTCGGCGCGGCTGTAGTCAGCCTGAAAAAGCTGCCGCCCGATCGGCGGGAAGATGGGTGCCGCCTCGGTAGCGGGCGCCGTAGTGACGGTCAGGGAGCCGGTCGCCCGCGCCGAAGACCCTGTCGCGCAGGCTCTCCGACTCGTCGTAATGAGTGCGCAGCCGCCCTCGCTCGCGCAGCACCGGGACCACCAGCTCGATGAAGTCCTTGGCCGTGTCATAGGAGTGGTACTGGAGCAGGTTGATGCCGTCGATGCCGACGTCGTCGAGCCACGACTCGATGTCGTCGGCGACCTTTTCGGGCGTGCCGGTGGTGGCGAAGGGCCCCCGGCCGGCCTGGCTGAAGCCGGCGAGGAATTCCCCGACGGTCTGCTCGCCGTCGACGTCTCGCCAGCGACCGATGCCGCCGTCGTCCTCGCCGATGACGTCGCCAAGCTTCGTCTCCGGCGGGTAGGCCGTCGGGTCCCAGGGCAGTGCCGCGTGCGCCAGCTGGCCGTCGACGCTGCTGAGCCGGTCGAACTCGGCGCGCTTCGCCTCGGCTTCGGACTGGGTCCGCCCGACAATCACCGAGCCGATCGCGACGAAGCGGACGTCGTGCGCCGCGCGACCGGCCTCGACCGCGGCGGCGCGGACGTTCTCGATGGTCTTCTGGACGAACTCCTTGGTGGGTCCGCCGGTGAAGACCACCTCGGTGTGCTTTCCGGCGAAGGCGGTGCCCGCGGCGGAGGCCGTCGCGGAGAACAGCAGCGGAGTGCGCTGCCGGCTGGGCGACGGCAGGTGTGGCCCCTCGACGGTGAAGTGCTTGCCGTGATGGAAGATCGCCCTGATCTTCGCTGGATCCGCGAAGACGTTGCCCTCGCGGTCGGCGAGGATCGCGTCGTCGTCCCAGGAGCCTTCCCACAGCTTGTAGAGGACGTCGAGGTACTCATCGGCGATCTCGTAGCGGTGGTCGTGCTCCACCTCGCCGGAGTGCCCGAAGTTGCGGGCCGCATTGGGCAGATAGGAGGTCACGATGTTCCAGCCGACCCGGCCCTTGGTGAGGTGGTCGAGGGTGCTGAGCCGCCGAGCCCAGGCGAACGGCGGCTCGTAGGTGGTCGAGAACGTGATGCCGAACCCGAGGTGTTTGGTGACCGCCGCCATCGCCGGCACGACGACGGCCGGATCGTTGTTCGGTATCTGGAGGCCTTCGCGGATCGAGGTGTCCGCCGAGCCGCGGAACACGTCGTAGGTGCCCACGACGTCGGCGAGGAACACGGCGTCGAAACCGCCGTCCTCCAGCAGCTTCGCCAGCTCGATCCAGTACTCGATGTCGTTGAACCGCTCCCGGTTGTTGTCCGGCAGCCGCCACAGGCCGTGGGTGATGTGGCTGACGCAGTTCATCTCGAACAGGTTGAGGATGAGGCGCTTCTTCTCGGCCACCGTGCGCTACCGCCCTACCGGCTGCGCCGTGAAGGCGCCGCGGTAGCGCGCGGCGGGATGGCGGTCCGGGAGCCGATCGCCGCCGCCGAAGAGCTTCTGGCGCAGCGTGCCCGGCCGGTACTCCCGCTGGACGAGACCGCGTTCCCGCAGCACCGGGATCACGTGGTCGACGAACTCGGCGTAGCTTCCCGGGATCTCGGCGTTGATGAGATTGATGCCGTCGACCCCGGCGGCCTGCCACTGCGCGAGTCGGTCGGCGATCTGCTCGGGCGTTCCGACGATGCGGGTGTTCGTCGCGGTGTAATGCGCGACATCGCGGAGGGTCGCCGGCCGGTCGGTGACGAGATCCTTGATCCAGCCGACGATGCTCTGTACGCCTTCGGTGCGGATCTCTCCGACCGGGGTGTCGAGGTCCTCGTGCCCGAAGTCGATGCCGATCGCGCCGGACATGTGCGACAGCTGCGCGTCGTAGTCGATCCACTCGTCGAGTTCGGCCGCCTTGGCCTTCGCTTCGGCCTCCGTGGCGGCGGGAACGACGTAGAGACCCTGGAAGAACCGGATGTCGTCGGGAAGTCGGCCAACGGCCACGGCACGGGCGCGGATGTCGGCGGTGTCGCGGGCGGCCGCCTGGATGTTCGGCGAGGTGATGAACACCGCCTCCGCGTTGCGGGCGGCGAACGCCCGGCCCGCCTCCGACGCACCGGCCTGGAAGAGCAGCGGCGTGCGCTGCGGCGACGGGCTCACCAGATGCGGGCCCTCGACCTTGTAACGCGGACCCTCGTGGTTGATCCGGTGGACCTTGTCGTAGACGGCGTGGATCCCGCTCTCACGGTCCTGGCGGAGAGCGTCCTCCTCCCATGACCCTTCCCAGAGCTTGTACGTGACGTCGACGTACTCGTCCGCCCACGCGTAGCGCTCGTCGTGCTTGGTGAGTCCCTCGAGCCCGAAGTTCCGCGACGCGTTCGGCAGGTAGTTCGTGACGATGTTCCAGGCGATCCGGCCCTTGCTGGCGTGATCCAGTGTGGAGATGCGCCGGGCGAAGTTGAACGGATGCTCCTGCAGGATCGACGCGGTGAACGCGATGCCGAGATTCTCGGTGGCGTAGGCGATCGCGCTGGCCAGCACCGACGGGTCGTTGCTCGGTACCTGCAGGCCGGCCTCGAAGTACTTGCGCTCGTCGCCGCGGTAGGGGGCGTAGAGGCCGACGACGTCGGCGAAGAAGATCGCGTCGAACCTGCCCTTCTCCAGGATGCGGGCGAGGTTCACCCAGTGCTCGAGGCTGTTGAAGTCGGTCTGGTGGGCGGATGGGCGACGCCAGGTGCCCTGGATGATGTGGCCGGTCGTGTTCATCACGAAGGCCGCGAAGGCAAGCGGGCGAACGGGGCGGGACATGGGTTCTCCACAGGACGAGGCAGCCTGAAGTCAGGCGGACGACGATGACCGCGTGCGCGAGCAGGGAAGGACGGCCGAAGGAGGACGGCCGGGAGAAGACCTGGGCAGTCGAGTCCGGCTGGCGGATCAGGACTACCCGGTGGAAGTGCGGCGGCTCAGACCGTCACGTCATCGGACGGCGGCACGCGGGTGCTTCAGCTCACCAACAGAGGCAGCTGGCGGTACGCAGGAGGTCGACGTGGCGGCGGGCGACCAGGCCCAGGCGCTCCATGTCTACGTCCTCCTACCGGCACACGACGGCTGTGTTGCAGTCGCGCTTGTCTAGCTAAACCATAGACTAAGTTGACTAGCGGACGTGAGGCCCGGACTGCCAGCCTTCGGCTATCCCCCACTCGGATTCGTCGATCACGGAGCCCGCCTTGCGCATCGAACAGCTTGAGTACATCGCGGCCGTGACGAGGTTCGGCTCCCTTCGCCGGGCCAGCGAGCGGATGCACGTCTCGCAGCCGGCGCTCAGCGACGCGATCAGCAAGCTCGAGCGCGAGCTCGGCGTCGAGCTGCTCGACCGCCACCGGTCCGGGGCGCGAATCAGCGAAGCCGGACGAGAGCTGCTGCAACCCATCGTCGATGTGCTCGACTCCGTCGACCGGCTGAAGGCCACCGCCGGCGACAGCCTCGCGGCCCGCCGCAAGCTGCGCATCGGGACGGTCAACGCCGGAACGGCCTCGCTGCTGCTACCCGCGATCCACGGCTTCCAGGACCAGTGGCCGGGCTCCACCGTCGAGGTCCGCAACCTGCAGCAGGACGAGATCCAGACCGGCCTGGAGGAGGGGACACTCGACCTCGGGCTCGTCAACCTGCTGGACGGCGACGACGCACCGCCGGACATGAACGTCATCGTCCTGTGCGTCGGCAGGCCCGTGGTGGTCCTCCCCGCGGGACACCGGTTGTGCGACGAGGACGCGGTCACCGTCGAGGACCTGCGCGGCGAGCGGTTCATCGCGATGCGCGCCGGTTACCTCATGCACCGGTTCGCCCACCGCCTCTTCGGCGCCGAGCAACCGGCGGTCTGGAACTCCACCGACGGCGCCGAGATGGGCAAGCTCATGGTCGCCGAAGGGATCGGCCTGACCATCCTTCCCGACTTCAGCGTGCGAGGCGACCCGCTGGAGCGGACCGGACTGATCCACACTCGTCCGATTGCTGGAGACCATGCGACCGTTCACATGGTCGCGCTACACCGGCGCAAGGCCCGGCTCGCGGGTGCCGTTCGCGAGCTGCTGGACCACCTGTGCCGCCGCGCCGCCAGTCCCGGTGCGCAGAGCGTACCGGGCGTTACACCCTGTGCCTGAGCCCTGGATTCGTGGCCAGCGGTACCCCGGTCGCGCCGGTGTCTTTGCGAGGGTGGGTCGGTGACGACGGTGGAGATGTCTGGCAGGCTGCTGCGCCGCGGTGTTGCGTTGGAGTACGCCACCCTCGGTTGGAACGTCATCGGTATCGCGGTGCTTCTGGTGGCTGCGTTAACCGCGCGTTCGGTGGCGCTCGCTGGGTTCGGTCTGGATTCCCTCATCGAGATCGGCGCCTCGACCGTGGTGTTGTGGGAGTTGTCCGGCAGCGGCGAGGAGCGTCAGCGCCGCGCCTTGCGTCTGATCGGGGTTGGCTTCGCTCTGCTGGCTGGCTACCTGCTCGTGCAGTCCACCTGGGCGCTCGTGGCCGGGTTCCGCCCGCATCACTCGCCGCTGGGCATCGTCTGGACCGCGGCGACCGCGGCGGTGATGTTCGCTCTCGCGGTGGGGAAGTCTCGGACGGGCGCCGCGCTGGGCAACCCGGTGCTGGCGACGGAGGGTCGGGTCACGCTGATCGACGGCCTGCTCGCAACCGCGGTGCTGCTCGGCCTTGTCCTCAACGCCACGTTCGGCTGGTGGTGGGCGGATCCGGCCGCCGGGTACGTCCTGGTGTACTACGCGGCCCGCGAGGCGAAGGACATCGTCTTCCACCGTCATTGAGCCCGGAGTCGTCGATGGCGGCTCTGATCACAACCATCCAGCGCCCCGACACTGTCTGTACTGAGCGGCCTTCCTGCTGCCAGCGTCGGATCGTCGCCCGCGTGATCCCGATGCGAGCGCGGCCAGTCGTCGCCGCGCTTGCCGGTCGGCCAGCAGCGTGACGACGACGTGGTGGTTTGAGGCCAAGGTCGCCGGTTGCCGGGCGTGCGACCCTGCGTTCGTTGACCTCGGACGATCCACCGATGTCCGTGGACGTCCGCTCGCGTCTGCGGGCTCGGCTGTCAGCTTGGCTGTCGTCCGGAAGGCCGAGCGGGCGCCGCCGACATCAGGCGACGTCGAGCCACGCGCGGAGTGCCTGACGGATCACGTCGCTGGCATTGGTGTGGTCGGCGCGTGCGCGGGCGGTGAGGGCTTCGCGTAGCTCTGGCTCGAGTCTGACGGGGACGACTTCGCCGGGCGCGGAGCCGAGTGGTCGTCTACCGCCTCGACGGCGTAGAGCGGCGACGTCGTAGCCGGTTTCGGCCTCGGCCGCGAGTTCGTCAATCATCTCGGTGGTGACGGGTACGCCGCGAGTGGTGCGGCTCTGCTCCTTCTCAGGGGTCATCGTCATGTTCTCCTTGGTCACGGCAGGAGATCCCGGTATTTGGGACGCATCCGCATCGCGTGGATGATGAGTTCCGTGCCGTCGTCGAGGAGCAGGACGACGATCTCCAGCAGGTTGCCGGCCCTGGCTGGGCCGAGCCTCAACTCGCGCCAGGGCGGTCCGTCGTCGTCTAGGGAGTAGGCGACGAGGTACCGCTCGGTGGCGTGGCGGATGTCCCCGTCGGCCACGCCATGCTTGCGGGCCGACCGGTGGATCTCCACGCGTCAATCGTAATACGAAACTGATGACCTGTCGCCCGGCGGAGGCATCGACGACGACGTCGTGCGGACCACGGCGTTCCGTCGGTACCGGTGACCTTCCTTGGTCATTTCCGGCCGGGCTGGTTGATTCCGTTCTCGTAGGCGAAGATCACTGCCTGGATGCGGTCGCGTAGGCCGAGCTTGGCCAGGACCCGTTTGGCGTGGGTGCGGACGGTGGACTCCTCGACGACCAGTTGTCGCGCGATCTCGCGGTTGGACAGGCCTTGCGCCATCAGTTCGAGGACCTCGCGCTCACGGGGGGTGAGGTCGCCCAGTGCCCGTGTGCCCGCCAGGTCTGGTACGGGTTGGCGGGTGAGGCGGTCGATGACGCGGCGGGTCACGGACGGGGACAGCAGGGCGTCGCCGGCGGCGATGGTGTGTACGGCGGCGATGAGGTCCTCGGGGCGGGTTCGTTTCAGCAGGAAGCCCGAGGCGCCGGCCCGCAGGGCGCCGAACACATAGTCGTCCTGTTCGAAGGTGGTGAGGATCAGGACGCGGGTGTCAGGCGCGCGGCTGGCCAGCTCGCGGGTGGCCGCGATGCCGTCGAGGTCGGGCATGCGGACGTCCATGAGCACGACGTCTGGCCGCAGGCGTCGGGTCTGTGTCACAGCCTCGCGGCCGGTGGCCGCCTCGCCCACGACCTGGATGGATGGGTCGACGGTGACGAGCTCGACGAGTCCCGCCCGCATGAGGTGGTCGTCGTCCGCGATGACGATCCTGGTCACGGTGCTCGCCTGGAGTGGGGCAGCCGCAGCATGACCTGGAACTCGTCGCCGCTGGGGCCGGCGCTCAGGGTGCCGCCGAGCAGGTGGGCGCGTTCGCGCATGCCGGGGATGCCGTGTCCGCCGAGGGTGCCGCTCGCGGCGTCGCCTGCCGGGTTGGTCACGGTCAACACAAGGCCCCCGGCGTCGGCGCAGATCGTGACGGTCGCGGTTCCGGTGCCGTGGCGCGCGGCGTTGGTCAGCGCTTCCTGCAGGATGCGGTACGCCGCCTGGTCGACGGTTCTACCGAGGGCGCTCTGGTCGCCCTGTCGGGAGATGGTCACCCGCAGGCCGGCCGCCTGGTGTTGCGCGATGAGAGCATCGGCGGAGGCGAGGCCGATCGGCGGTTCGCCGGCGGCGGGCCGCGTCTCGCTCGCGCGCAGGGAGCCGATGATCTGGTCGATGTCGGCGACCGTGTCGCGGGCGACGGTCTCGATGTCGGACAACGCGGCCAGCGCGCGGTGTGGGTCGCCGCGCAGCCGCGCCGCGCCGGCGCGGACCGCGATGACGTTCAGCGCGTGTCCGGCCGAGTCGTGCAGGTCGCGGGCGATCCGGGCGCGTTCCTCGGCGACGGCGAGCCGCAGCTGCGCCGCGGCCGACTCGGCGGCCCGGTGCGCCCGGTCGTGCAGGTCGGTGATCTGCTGGCGGCGTAGCCGGCTGCGTTCGCCGGCGAACCATGCGGCCGTGGCGCCGAGGACCAGATGGGCCAGGTCGCTCGCCACCCAGCCGACAGCGGCGACCAGGATCGTGAGGTAGCCGGCGAGTAGGCCCATCACGGTGGCTGCGCCGCGCCGCGACCACGGCGTGGCCGTGTCCCTGCTTGCCGCCAGGAGATAGAGGGCCACGGCGGGCCCGAGTGGCGGCCACAGCACCTGGCCGCGCGCGGCCAGGCCCAGCGCCGCGATCGCGCTGGCCGCGAACGCACTGGTCGGCGAGATCCGCCACCCGGACAGCGGGAGCGTCGAGGCCACCAGCAGGACCAGATCCGCCGTCTCGAAACGATCACCGTGGGACAGCAGAACGAACCAGCCGGCGAACGTCGCGGCAGCGATCACCATGTCGACGACGCGCGGGCGCCGCCGCCGGGCCGGCGCGGCGGCTGGGGAAGTGAAGAAGTGCCACAAGCCGGCCTCGGTCGCCACCCGGCGAGCGTAGTTCCCCTTCGCGGTCCCCGAATCCCCCTGTGGGGGGAGGTGAGTGGACGCAGTGGGGACATCCGAGATCAGCCGTCGGGGCGTTTTCCGGCGCTGCCCGCGTCTCTAGCGTTCGCGGGGTGATGACTTCGGCTCCGACGGCCTCCACGACCGCCTCCGGGTTCGCGGACCACCCCGTCCTGCACATCGCGATCATCGGCGTTGTCGTCGTGGTCGCGCTCGTCGTGGTTCTCGTGGTGCGGCGGCGGCGTCCATGAGCCGCCCGGCACCGGTCGTCGCCGTCAAGGGGCTCACCAAGCGGTACGGCGGCCGGCCCGTCGTCGACGACCTGACGTTCGCACTCGACCGCGGCCAGATCGCCGGGTTCCTCGGGCCCAACGGCGCCGGCAAGTCGACCACCCTGCGGCTGCTGCTCGGACTCGCCGCGCCGTCCAGCGGCACCGCCCACGTCCTGGGCCGGCCCTTCGTCGAGCTCACCGACCCCGCGGGCACCGTCGGCGCCATTCTCGAATCCGCCGACTTCCACCCGGCCCGCAACGGCCGCGACCACCTGCGCGTGCTCGCCCTCGCCGCCGGCATCGACCGCACCCGGGTCGAGATGGCGCTGCAGACCGTGGAACTGACCGACGCGGCTGGCCGACCGGTGCGGACCTACTCGCTCGGAATGCGCCAGCGGCTCGGCCTCGCCGCCGCCCTGCTCGGCGACCCGGCGCTTCTCGTCCTCGATGAACCCATCAACGGGCTGGACCCAGCCGGGGTGCACTGGCTGCGCGCCCTGCTCCGCACCTTCGCCGACCAGGGAGGAACCGTGCTCGTCTCCAGCCACGTCCTGGCCGAGGTCACCCAGACCGTCGACCGCGTCCTCATCATCAATCGCGGCAGGCTCGTCGCAGACCAGCCGATCGCCGACTTCGCCCAGGACGGCTCCCTGGAAGACGCCTACCTCACGCTCACCGCGGCGGCGACGGCATGAGGCGCCAGCTACGTTCCGAACTCGCCAAGCTCACCACAACGCCGACGGCGACGGCGATCCTGGCCACGCTCGTCGGGCTTGCCGCGCTCGCCGTCGCACTGCACGCCTACGGTCTCTCGACGAGCCAGCTGACCACGAGATCCGACCAACGGGGCATCTTCATCGACGTCGCCGTCAACCTCGGCGTGCTGTTCGCCGCCCTGCTGGGCGCATTGTCGATCACGGCCGAGATCCGCACCGGAACCATCCGCCCGACCTTCCTGGCGACTCCGCGCCGCGCGACGGTGATCAGGGCGAAGACGGTGTCGGTGTTCGCCGCCGGGCTGCTCGTCGGGCTGGTCGCGACCGGCACCGTCGCGACCGTCGGCTCGGTTGCACTGGACCTGCGCGGGCTGAGCGTCCGGCTCACCGCCAGCGACTACGCGCAGCTCCTCGGCGGTGGCGCGCTCGGCGGCGGGCTGCTCGCCGTCGTGGGACTGGCCGTAGGCGCGGTCATCCGCGCGCAGGTACCGTCTCTCGTCACGCTGTTCGCCTGGCTGCTGTTCGTGGAGAACCTGCTGACAGACCTGCCCGCGGTGCACCGGTTCGTTCCCGGCGCTCTTGCCCAGGCCCTCGCCGGGCAGGACCGCGCGGGCGCGCTGCGCACCCCCGGTATGGCGGGCGCGCTATTGGTGGCGTACACGGTCGCGGCGCTCGCCGCCGCCACGCTGGCGACCGGTCGACGCGATGTCGCCTGAGTCGCCCAGGGCCGACGGGCGCGTCGCCACGGACCGAGCGGCCCGATATCTCACCCAGTTGTGCGGCCACCTGAACGCCATCCAACACCGCCACGAAGCACGACACAGCAGTGCTGGTCTGCCCCAGATCCGGACCGTGACCCTGAGCGGAAACGCTGCCCTGCTTGAGTTCGACCGCGGGACCTGCCGGCTCGAAGCCAATGACGACGCGCTCATCCTCTCGGCCGACGCCACGGACGCCGACAGTCTGCAACAGATCAAGACGGCGCTCACCCACCGGCTGGAGACGATCGGCGCCCGGGAAGGACTGAGGCTGGCCTGGTAGGCGGACGCGGCCAGCACCGGGCCGTTCCGTCGGCGCCCACCGCCCAGTGCGGTCTGCGTGACCAACATCGGGATCGTCGGCACCGCTCTCGTGCGCCGTCGGGCCGTCTGGGGTGCAATTGGACGGTCAGGGCGCTGAGCTGCGCGGACGAGCACGTCGGGGATCATGACGGGCATGGCATCGGCAGTGGTGCCCTTGCCCATGCGCAGGCTTCTCGGCCTCCTTCGCAGCCACGGCCTGGGCCCGGCCCCTCGCCGCGACGGCGGTCCGAGCTGGTCGCAGTTCCTACGCGACCAGGCCCGAGGCGTGCTGGCCTGCGACTTCCTCACGATCGACACTGAGCAGTGGGCTGGGTTTGGGGCGGTTGAGCCAGAGGCCGTAGTCGGGGGCGATCTCGAAGCGGCTGGCCTCTGGCCAAGCGTCGGGGCGACCGTCATTGTTCGTCGGCTGAGAGAGGCAAGGGCTGAGCCCGACTCCAGCGAGACGGAGGCATTCAGCGGCTGCCGCCAATACAGGGATTCTCGGGAGGTGCGGCCCCCGCAAGTGGGACTGGGGCCGTCAGGACTCAGGACTCCCTCTTTGGGGCTGGACCGCTTTCACCAGCTCGTCTAGAGCGCTGATGCGGACTGGTTTCGAGTCGTCCTGGGTGGTGGATGGCGAGCTGGTGGGGGTGAGCGTCAGAGTGGGTATGGCGCTGCGGCAGCGGACGACGGTGTCGACGGCGTCGACGAGGTCGTCCGGGTCGATGAGGTTGCCGGTCATGTAGCCGAGGCGCAGCCATTCGTTGACGGCGTCGGTGATGAGCGTCGGGTCAGCGTCGTTGACGAACTCGCTGGCACTGTGGCCGTCGCCGCCGGCGCAGTCGCCGACAGTCAGCCGGGTGAACCGGATGTGGCCGTGTTCGGCTCGCCAGGCCTCGACGAGCTTGTCGAGGGCGGCCTTGGACGTGACGTAGGCGCCGATGTTGGGCCAGGGCGGGGTCAGCGAGGCGCTCACGGATGACAGGTAGACGGCCGCGCCGCGAGAGGCCGTCAGAAAGGGCAACGCGGCCGAGGTGGCGAGGGCCGCCCCGGTGACGTTGGTCGCGAACAGCCTGGCCCAGGTGCTGGCGTGCACGTCCTCGATCGGGCTGACCGTCAGTATCCCGGTCGCGTAGACGAGGGCGTCAATGCCGCCGAGGGCCGCGGCCGACTCGGCGATCCCGTCTCGGCAGGACGTCTCGTCGGTGACGTCGCAGGTGACGGCGACGGCGGTCGTGCCCGCTTCGGCGACCGCCGCGTCGAGGCGCTCCTTGCGACGGGCGAGGAACGCGACCCGGGCACCTCGGCGCGCGAGACCGAGGGCGATGGTTCGGCCGAGCCCGCTGGACGCTCCGAGGACGACTACCCGCGTGTCGGTCGTCATGGCGCGTCATCCCGGGTCCGAGCGAACCCGGGTAATGGGCCGTGCGGGTCTGTGTGAAAGGCGTCGACCGCGGCCGACGACGTGACAGGTACGGGGACGGTCATGACTCTCCAACGACGTCGGCGTCCCGCGCGGGTAACGGAGGCCCGATTGGTGAAGGTGGCGGCTCCGCGTGCGCCGGCGCTGTCAGGATGCGGACGGTCATCTCGACGATGTTGTCGACGGAGCCTCGGCGCGCGGCGACGAGCGGGATGAAGATCCGGCCGAGGATGATCCCGTGTATGGCGTCGAAGATCTCGTCGACGTCGAGGCCGGGGTCGATGCCGGCGGCTTTGACGATGGCGTAGAAGTGCGGCCGCAGGGAGAACTGCAGCCACTGGGCCGGCGGCGGGGATTCGCGCTGGTAGGCGGCGACGAGGCCGGGAATGGCTGCGCGGGCCGCGGGGGTGTCGAAGCTCGCCTCGAACGCGCCAACCAGTTCGCGCAGGTCGTCTCGCAGGTCGCCGGTGGGCTCCAGGGTCGTGTGGGTGAGCGTCGCGAACGCGGCTTCCTCGATGAGGGCCAGTCGGGAGGGCCAGCGGCGGTAGATGGCGGGGACGCTGACGCCGGATCGGCGGGAGATCTCCTGGACCGTGGTGGCGGCGAAGCCGTTCTGGCCGAGTAGCCGACGGGTGGCGTCGAGGACGACGGATTCGACATGTGGGTCGCGGGGCCTGCCGCGTGGCTTGCGCGAGGCCGGCTCGGTGTCGGTCACGTACTCCCCGTGGAGGTCGCGGCTGGACTGTCCCTACCGTACAGCTTAACGTTAACGGGTCTCACGTAAGACTGTCTAACGTAAATGGGAGGGGCGTGGATGACGCAGGCCGACGGTCCGGTCGCCAAGCTCGACTTCGTGAACCTCGTGGCCAGCTTCGGCGGGACGGCGACGTCGACGCAGCCGCAACCCGCCAACCACTTGCTGGTCGCCGAGGGGGCGATCCGCCTGGGGGACGGGGTCATGGCGAACAGCCGAGCGCTGGCCGACGAGACGCTGCGCAACAGGGCGCTGTACTCCTCGAAGGACCTCATCGAGCAGGGCAACACGCTGCCGCTGATCCCACTCGGCATCGACCCGCCGGACCATTCCGTGTACCGCAAGTTCCTGGATCCGCTCTTCGCGCCGAGGCGCGTCATCGCGATGGAGGAGGACATCGCCGCCCGGCTGAACCGGTTCATCGACACGTTCGTCGAGCGAGGGTCCTGCGACTTCACCGCCGAGCTCGCCGAGCTGTTTCCGTCGTCGGTCTTCCTCGGGATGCTGGGGCTGCCGTTCGAGGAGCTCGACACCCTCGTCGGTTTCCGCGACGGGCTGCTGCGCCCGGGTGACCCCTCGATGCCGCCGCACGAGCGCTCGGCGATCCAGCGGGACACCGCGCAGCAGGTCTACGCCTACTTCGGCGCCGTCCTCGACGAGCGTGCCGCGGCGCCGCGCGACGACCTGCTCTCGCTGTTCGTCAGCACCCAGACCGAAAGCGGCCGGTTCCGGCGCGACGAGCTCCTGTCGATCTGCTTCGTGCTGCTCACGGCCGGGCTCGACACGGTGACCGACTCGCTCACGTGCTTCTTCGCGTTTCTCGCCCAGCATCCCGACCACCGGCGGCGCATCGTAGAGGATCCGGACGTCATCCCGGTCGCGGTCGAAGAGCTGCTGCGCTGGGAGACCCCGGTTCCGTCAGTCGTGCGGTGGGCCAGGCAGGACACCGTCCTGGGTGGGCAGCCGGTCGGCGCCGGCCACCACGTGATGGTGAACCTCGGCGCGGCCAACCTCGACCCGGCCGAGTTCCCGGACCCGCTCACGGTCAGCTTCGACCGCACGGTGAACCGCCACCTCGCGTTCGGCGGCGGCGTGCACCGTTGCCTCGGGTCCCACCTCGCCCGCCGCGAGCTGCGGATCGCGCTGCGGGAATGGCACCGGCGGATTCCCGAGTACACGCTCACCCCCGGCTACGAGGTCACCTACCTTCCGCCGCTGCGCTACGTCCCCGATCTGAAGCTGTCGTGGGCGCCGTGAGCAGCCGCGTCGTGCAGTGGGCGACCGGAACGACCGGCCGCCTGGCGCTGCGGGCCGTGATCGACGCACCGGACCTGGAGCTTGTCGGCGTCCGGGTCTACGGCCCCGACAAGGTGGGCACCGACGCGGGCGAGCTCGCCGGCCGGCCGCCGACGGGAATCCGAGCGACCGACAGCAAGGCCGACGTCCTCGCTCTCGACCCTGACGTCGTGCTCTACATGGCCCGCGTCGAGAACAACGTCGCGGCCTGTGTCGGCGACGCCGTCGACCTGCTGGCGGCCGGCGCCGACGTCATCGCGACCGGCAGCCCGTTCATCGACGCCCAGTCTCTCGGCCCCGAACACCACCAGGCCCTCACGGCCGCCTGCGAGAAGGGCGGGAGCAGCTTCCTCGGCCTCGGTCTCTTCCCCGGTTTCTGGGGCGAGGCCGTCGCCCCGGTGCTGTCCCGGCTGGCATTCGGGTGCGACCGGATCTCCGTGCGGGAACACCTGTCCTATGCGGCGTACCCGAGCACACAGCTGATCTTCGACGTGATGGGCTATGGCCAGGCCCCGGACTCGACGACCGCCGCGCTCAGCGACCCGAGCCGCGCCGCGGGCGTCTTCACCAGCACGGCGAGGATCCTCGCCAAGGCCCTCGGCCTTGACCTGCGCTCGGTGCGGCCCGTGCGCGAGGTCGCCGTCACCGACACCGAGCTCACCGTCGCCGCCGGGACCATCCCGGCCGGGACGGTCGGGGCGATGCGGCTCGGCGTGCTGGCCGACTGCGGCCCCGTCAGCATCGCCGTCGAGCACGTGACCTGGATGGCACCGCGGATCCGGCCGGAGTGGTCGGCACCCGGCGAGGGCTACCAGATCGAGCTGGACGGCACGCCGAGCCTTCGTTGCACCCTCGTTCTCGGAACCAAAGGCGAGGACCACTCCGAGATGGGGTGCCTCGCGACCGCCATGCACGCGGTCCACGCGATCCCGGCCGTCCGGGCTGCGGCGACCGGCGTGCTCGACCTGGCCGACGTGACGAACTTCGTGGGGAGACTGGCATGAGTGTGGTGACGCCGGCGCGGATCGGCCTGCTCATCGACTACCTGGATGACGACGGTGGCTACGACGAGAACATCCTGCCGTCGCTGCAGCTTGTCGTGGACGACTTCTTAGCCCGCGGCCTGCTCGAACGGCCGGTCGAGTTCGTCGTCCGAGCCGTGCAGGGCCTGCCGAACGGAACCTTCCGTGCCGTGCGGGACGCCTTCGACGAGCTGGTCGCCGAGGACGCCCTGGTGATCTTCGGCCCGTGGGTGTCCGAGAACGGTGTCGCCCTGCGCGATCATGTCGAGGCGACGGCGGAGGTCGCCTGCATCACGATGGGTGCGTCCGAGACGATGCTCGGCGAATGGGTGTTCGGCCTGCCTGCAGGGTCGATGGAAGAAGAACCGATCATCATGGCCACCGTCGCCGCCCTCGACGGAGCCCGCAGCGTCGGTATCGCTTTCGAGGACTCCCTGATCGGCAACGAGTACCTGCGCACCACCCGGGTGGCCTGCAAGGAGGCGGGTCTGCGCATCACCGCGGAGGTGCCGATCCCGCAGGTCCAGGCCGAGAAAGGCGCGGCGATGAAGCTGCTCGCCGTCGAGCGGCCGGACGCGATCCTGCATGTCGGGTTCGGCCTCGGCATTCCCGGCATGAACGACGCGCTCGCCGAGATCGGCTGGCTGCCGCCGCGCTACACGACCACCGCGTTCGAGTTCGCCGCGGTCAGCGACTGGTGGCGCAACCAGTTGGCCGGCTGGATCGGCCTCGACCAGTACGACGAGCGCAACGAGACCGCCAAGGCGTTCCTCGACCAGTTCGAGGCACAGCACGGACGGCGTCCCGCGTACTTCTTCCCCGTCTACTGCTACGACGTGGCCCGGATGATGCTGCTGGCCATCGCCGGCGCGCGCCCGCTGACCGGGCCGGGAGTCAAGGACGCCCTCGAGAAGATCAAGATGGTGCCGGCCGCGAGCGGCGCCCCCGGAACCCGCCTGCGGTTCGGTCGCTACATCCGCCATGGCTGGGTCGGCAGCGAGTTCCTCGTCGCGCGCCGCGTGCTGCCCGACGGCAGCCGCACCGTCCTGCACGCCACCATCGAGGGCCTCATCGAGCCACCCGTCACGCCATGACCAGAGTCGTCCAGTGGGCGACCGGCGCGGTCGGGTCCGCCCAGCTGCGACAGGTCATCGACAGCCCCGACCTGGACCTCGTCGGCCTGTTCGTCTACAGCCCCGGCAAGGTCGGCCAGGACGCCGGCACGCTGGTCGGGGTGCTCGCGACCGACGACAGGACGTCGATTCTCGCGCTCGACGCCGACCTCGTGCTGCACGCCGCGAGCAAGGCCTTCGCCCACAACACCAACACCGACGACATCGTCGCCCTGCTCGAGTCTGGCAAGGACGTCATCACCACGACGTCCTACAACCACCTTCCGACCTTCGGCCCCGCGGTCGACGAGCGGGTGCGGGCCGCCTGCCGCCGCTCGGGCGCCCGGTTCCATGCCGCCTCGACGGTGAGTTCCTCGTGCGGGTCGTCGTCGAGGGCGTCCCACCTCTGCGACTCGAGCTCCGCATCGGCAACGACCACCTTGAGGGCCTACCGGGCGTCGCCGGGGGCCAGCTTGCCGTCGCCACCACCGCCATCCGGGCGATCCCCGAGGTGCGTGCCGCGCCGCCGGGCGTCGTCACCGCCCCCGTCTTCGGCGCCTACCGGTGGCCGCCAGCCTGAGCCACCTACCTCAACATCAACCCGGCGGACGAGTCGGTCATCGGAGTCGTCGCGGACGCGTCGAAGGCGGACCTGGTGCGGGCGATCGCGGCCGCGCGCCGGGCGTCCGACGAGTGTGCGCAATAGCCCGGCGCGGTCCGGACGGACGCGGACCGTCTCCTCCGCGGCGGCCACCAGTAACTATAAGGATGCGCAACCTGGGTGCAGACCGGCGGTGCGGCAAACGCCCAGGTCAGCCGGGTGCGCTCGGAGGTACTCGAATCCCCAACCTTCTGATCCGTACTGGGCCCATCTCGGGCCGCAGATCTCCTGGACGAACTGCAGCTTCTCCTGGAGCACGTAACCTGCTGGGCCGCCGTAGCCAAGAGTTCCGCAATAGCGGTATGGGGCCTTTTGGACGGTGGGGTCGAGGGAGCGGTAGAAGGTTTGGCCGGAAGAAGCGCGCGCGATGGGCGTCTTGGTCGCGTCCACCACGTCCGCCCCAGCGGTGACGCGGTACTGCCACGTTTCACAGGCAAGGGCATGTCGCGGTTGAGGCGGTCCCGGCAGGTTCGAGGCGGGGCGCGACACTGGGACGATCACCAGGTCGCCGAGGTCCACCATGCGGCGAAGTTGAGTATTTGCGCTCAGGCGGTTCCCGGAGCCGGCAAGAATACTGACTTCCATGCCCATCTCACAGCCGATGAGGACATCGGCCCCCACCCCTGCCGTCCAGAGATCGCGCTTGGGCATGACGACAGGAGATGTCGTGTCCCCGACACCGTCCTCGACCTGGAGCCGGTTGCGCAATGTTCTGGCGATCGGCGGTGGGTCTCTCGCGAGCTTCTTCCTGACGCTCTATCTGCTGCGGTGGGCCGCCGGCCTCGACCGCCACTACAACGTCGACTGGGGCGGTCCGGTCGAGATCCGGACCCATGCGGGCCTCTTCCTGAAGATGGGGCTGCTCGGCTCGCTGCCGGCATTCGTCGGCGGGATCGTCGCGGCCGGCGTCTCGCGCTGGATCGCCGTCGCGGTCGGCCTCGGCTGCATCCTCGTCGCGTGCATCTGCGAGGGGGTCGTCCAGTACCTGCCCCAGCCCTGGTTCACCTTCTAGCGCCGCCTCCGACAAGGTCCACCCCGTCCCGGAGTGCCCAACAGCCGATCCCCGGGGCGCAGCTCCCGGAGCATCACCTGCAGCGGGACGAATAGCCGGGTGTCCGCCGGCGTCAGCAGCAGCCGCTCCACCTCGGGCCGGCCCGCCTGGCCGTGGTCCAGGGCCACGCGCAAAGCCGCGGTCTGCTCACGCAGGCTGGTGCGAACGGCAGCGCATTCTTCTGCGCGTGGCGCACCCGGTGAGCCAGTGTCCGCGGCTGGATGAGACCGCGGCCCACGTCGAGGTCGGCCGGCCGTCGCTCCTGGTCACCGCAGCCGGGACGAGCTGGCTCGACGAGATGCTCTGGCAGCTGGAGAAGGTGGCGGCATGACCAGCCGCGACGTCAACGGTCCCGTGTCGCCCTCGTGGTACCACGAACTGCGGAACCCGGGTACCACAGCGACCGTCACGACGCCCGCGCCGGCGTCACACGTCTCGTGACCGGTCCTGCGGAGCAGCCGTGCCTATCCCGGCCAGGCGTTCGAAAAGGACTCACCGCCGTCGACGAACACCAGGTCCGGCTGTGGATCTCCTGACACCGCTGGACCCTGCACGCGAAACGTGTGCCCCGGGATCGGCCCCCGGGGCACAGGCTCTTCGTTTCGGACTACCAGGCGACCGGCAACTCGGGCAGACCGATGCCATAGCTTCCCTCGGACCAGGCGAGGTCTTCGGGGGCGGTGGCGAAGTGGAGGTTCGGGAACCGGTCCAGCAGCGCCGTCAGGCACTCCTCGAGTTCGACCCGGGCGAGGTGCGCGCCCTGACAGTAGTGGCGCCCCGCGCCGAACTGCATTGTGCCCGGCGACTTGGGCCGGTCGAACCTGATCCGCTCCGGCTCCGGAAATGCCTCCGCGTCGTACCCGGCGGCGACCAGCGGCGTGAAGACGGCCTGGCCCTTGCGGATCGTGCCGGCGCCGGAGACGAGTTCCACGTCCTCGGTGGCCAGTCGCATCAACCCGCTGCCCCCGCCGCCGGGCGGGTTGTGCCGCAGCAGCTCCTCGACTGCCACCGGGAGCAGTGACCGGTCTGCCTTCAGCGCCTCCCAGGAGTCCCGGTCACGCAGCAGGCTGAAGACGATCCGGCTGAGCGAGCTCGCGATGGTCTCGTTGCCACCGATGATCAAGCTCCTGATCGCGGACACCAGTTCGCCCTCGGACAGGCGGTCGTCGACGTCCCGCGCTTTGATCAGATCGTCGATCAGCGAATCACCGGGATTGGCCCGTCGACGGTTAGCGAGCGCGAGCGCGTAGTTGTCGAACTCGAGTGCCGCCTGGTCGAGCTCCTCGCGGGGCATGGCGAAGGAGAGCCAGGCGGCGACCCACTTCCTCAGTTGCTCGCCGTCCTCCACTGGGATGGCGAGCATCTGGCAGATCAGCCGCATCGGCAGCTCGGACGCAAAGTCCATCAGGTTGGCCGGAGCACCTGCCTGCTCCACCTTGTCGAGCAGCTCCTCGATGATCCGGCGGATTTCCGGACGCCACTCCTCGGCCCGGCGCGGCGTGAAAGCCGAGGCGGTGATTCGGCGCAGCCGGATATGGTCCTCTCCGTGGACGTTGATCAGGAGCGACGGGTCCTCCAGTAGAAGCATGTTGTCGAACAGGCGCGGGGCGTCCGGCGCGGAGAAATCACGGGTGAAGCGCTTGTCGTCACTCATGATCTGCTGGATGTCCGCATGCCTGAGGGCGAGCATCGCCCGGTCACCGGTGGGCAGGGTGACCTCGCTCAGCGGGCACACCTCCCTTCTGCGGGCGAACTCCGGGGGCGGCCCGGCGAGTGGGCCATCCGGAAAGGGGAACTGTGCCGGGGTGTCATCCATCTGAGGCTGCTCGGACATGGCGTATCCTTCCTGTGCTGGTCCCGGCTACCACGCAACCGGCAGGCAGGGCAGGCCGATCGTGAAGGTGCTGTTGTTCCAGGGCAGGTCCTCCGGAGCCACCGTCATGTGCAGGCTGGGGAAGCGCTCGAGCAGCACGTCCAGGGCGATTTCGATCTCCGCCTTGGCCAAGTGCACGCCGGGGCAGAAATGGCGGCCAGCACCGAACATCATGGTGGACGGCAGCTTCGGGCGGTCGAGGCGATAGTTCTCCGGCTCGGGGAAGGCTTCCGGGTCGTGCCCGGCAGCGACGGCCGGAGTGAGGACCCACTGGCCCTTGCGGATCACGGCCCCGGAAGGCAGCTCGACGTCCTCGGCCGCCTTGCGCATCAGGCCGACTGAGCCTCCGCCGGGCGGGTTGACCCGGATCAGCTCTTCGACCGCCGTCGGCACCAGCTCGCGGTTGGCGAGGAGGTGCTCCCAGTGCTCGCGCTCGCGCAGCAGGGTGAAGACGGAGCGGCTGATGCCGTTGCCGATGCTCTCGATGCCGCCGGCGATCATTGAGCGGATCATCGATTCCAGCTCACGGTCGGACATCCGGTCGCCGTCGTCCTGGGCGTTCACCAGCCGGTCGATCAGCGCGGTGCCCGGGTTCGCCCGAGATCGGGCGGCCGTCGCCACGACCCACGCGGTGAACTCCTCGCGCACCGCGGCCATCTCCTCCGGCATCGCGACCGACAGCCAGGTGCTGACCCAGCGCCGCAGAAGGGCGCCATCCGTGTCCGGGAGGCCGAACTGGCGCAGCACCAAGCGGATCGGCACCTTGCCGGCGAACTCGCTCATGAGGTCCGCGGGAGAGCCCTTGGCCTCCATCTCGTCGAGGATCTCGTTCATGATCTCGCGGATCTCGGGACGCCACTCGTCGATGCGGCGCGGATTGACGGCTGGGCTGATGATCCGGCGGAGGCGCAGGTGGTCGTCTCCGTGCATGTTCATCAACATGGTCGGGTCCTCGAGGACCTCCATGTTGGGGAACAACTGCGGAGTATTGGGCTCCGAAAGGTCACGCACGAACCGGCGGTCGTCGCTCATGATCGACTGAATGTCGCCATGCTTGACGGCGAGAAGAACCTTGTCACCCATCGGCAGGGTCACCTCACTCACCGGACACTCGCGGCGCCGGCGCGCGAACTCCGGGGGTGGGCTGGACATCGGGCCGTCCGGGAACGGGAACCGGTCGGGCCCTTCCGGGAACGGAAACTTGTACGGATTGACCTCGGGCGCGGCAGACTCGGTCACGCAGAACCCCTTCGGTGAGTGGAGGTTGGTGTGCCTGGCACGATGCTCGTGCCTTCCGCTTTGGTTCCGCTAAAGTGCCCGACGGGGACCCTTGCCGTCAGTTCTCTCTCACCAGGCTGACCAGTACCTCACCGTCCACCACCTGGGCGCGGAACACCGCGATGGGAGTGGTAGCCGGCAGGCAGGTGGCCTTGCCGGTACGCAGGTCGAAGGAGGAGCCGTGCAGCCAGCATTCGACGGCACCCTTGTAGACCTCGCCGTCGGACAGAGGGACGTCGGCGTGAGTACACCGGTCCTCGATGGCGTGTACCTCACCCTGGCTGCGCACGATCGCCACGCTGGTTCCAGCTACATCGAGCGCGAGCGCTCCGTCCTCGGGCACATCGGCGAGCGCGCACACACGGACGTAGGTGAGACTCATCCCAGCTCCAGGTCGTCTTCGGGGTGGGGCAGTCGGTTCCGAGAGAATGACTTGGGCGTCTAAAACGGCGCTAATACGGCGGCCGCGGCCCCCGGCGGTTGGCCGTTGTCCCCTGGCACGATGTCGGGGCCGCAGCCCACGTATTCGGACCGTGGGACGGCGTGGCCGGTCAGCCGAGCAGTCCGGCCAGTGCGCGCCATTCCTGTGTGGGCAGCATCTTCGGCGGAGTGCCGATCACGGAGAGCGCGACGTGGTCGGCACCCGCGTCCAGATGTTCCTGTACGCGGCGGGTGATCGCGTCCTGGTCGCCCCAGGCGACCATCGCGCGTATCAGCCGGTCGGCGCCTGGGCCGGTCAGGTCGACTGAGTAGCCGAGTGCGCGCAGCATGTCGGCCCGGTTCGGCAGCGACTCCGCGACGAAGTTGCGGGCCAGTTGACGGGTGTTGGCGTTCTCCGGTCCGAGCAGGACGCCCTGGATCACGCCGAGGAAGGCGTCCGGACCAAGCAGTGCACGGGTCTGCGCCGTGTGCTCGACAGGCACAACGAACGGCAGCGCGCCGTCGGCTCGTTCGGCGGCCAGCGTGAGCATCTTGGACCCGACCGCGCCGATCACCCGCGGGCCGCGCTTCTCCGCCTCGGGCGGGCCGACATGCGTGGCGTCCATCTTGTCGAGGTACGCCCGCATCGTGGGCACCCGCGGGCCGAACGTCAGACCTCGGACCTGCTCGACGAGCCATGGGTGGCTGATCCCGAGCCCGAGCACGAAGCGGCCGGGGAAAGCCTCCAGCAGCGTCCGTTGCGCCTGCGCCATGGTCACCGAGTCGCGGCCGTAGACGTTGGCCACGCCGGTCGCCACGGTCATCCGGGAGGTGGCCGCCAGCAGCAGCGCCGCCTGGGTCGTCGCCTCGCGTCCGGACACCTCGCCGAGCCACAGAGCGGAGTAGCCGAGCTCCTCGATTTCGACGGTCGCCGCAAGGACCTGCGAGATTGGTAGATCATCAAACTGGTTCGTCCACAGGCCGAGCTTTCCAAGCCCCAACTTCCCGTTGACCATGAGTGAGTTCACTTCCTATCTCACGAAGCCGAGCCGGCGACTTCGGGACGTCTGCGAAAGCGACAGCAAGGGTCCGCGGACACCGATACCCCCGGCCATTCAGTGGCCGGGAGTATCGGTGGTCCGGGTGCCGGCGGTCAGACGGCAGGCTCGGCCTGGGCCGGAGTCTCCTCGGTGGCCGCGGTGGGGGCTGCGGCGGCGGCCGGCTTGATGACGATCAGGGCGATCGCGATCGAGAGGGCCACGAAGATGAGCGACGCGGCGAAGGCGGCGCTCATGCCCTCGACCAGAGCGTGCTTGGCGTTGCCTGGGGCCTTCGCGGCGGCGTGCCGGCGGACCGGACCGAAGACGGTGACCAGCACGCTGATGCCGAGGGTGAAGCTGATCCACTGAATCATTTCGAGGACGCTCGCCGCGGAACCGGCGTTCCTCCCGGAGACGTCGCCCAGGATGATGGCGGAGATGGCGGTGAACGCCAGGCCGGCGCCGATCCCGAAGAGCAGGATCGGGCCGAGCACACCGCTTACGTAGGTGGTGGAGTCCGAGAGCTGGGACAGCCAGACCATGCCGCCGCCGATCAGCACGATGCCGACCAGGATCAGCGGCTTGGCGCCGACCTTGCCAAGCAGCCTGGAGGCCTGGGCGCCGGCGAACAGGATTGCGGCGGCCATCGGCAGGAAGGCGAAGCCAGCCGACGCCGGGCTGAACCGCAGCCCGTCCTGCAGGTACTGGCTGACGAAGTAGTTCATCGCGGACATGGTCCCGACCAGGCCGATCAGGCTGAAGTAGCCGCCTGCACGATTGCGGCTGGTGAACAGGTCGAGCGGCATCAGCGGCTGGCTCGCTCTGCTCTCGACGACCAGGAAGGCGATCAGCAGCACCGCGCCGGCGGCGAGCAGGCCCGGGGTGACGCCGTTGTTCCAGCCGCTCCCAGCGGCGCGCAGCAGGCCGTAGACCACGGCGGTCATGAAGGCGGCCGAGAGCACGGTGCCGCCGAGGTCGAACTTGCCGGGGTGGCGGTCCGCCTCGACCACGAACAACGGGGCGAGTACCAGGACCAGCGCGGCGAACGGGACATTGATGAACATGACCCACCGCCAGGAGGCATTCGAGGTGAGCAGGCCGCCGGCGATCAGGCCGAGGGCGAGGCTGGCGGCGTACGAAGCGGCCACGGCGCCGAAGGCTTTGTTGCGCTCGGGACCCTCCTCGAAGTTGCTGGTCACCAGGGCCAGGGAGTTCGGCGCGGCCATCGCGGCACCGAGGCCCTGCACCACGCGCCAGACCAGCAGCGACTCGGCGGAGTTGGCCAGACCGGCGAACACCGAGGCCGCGCCGAACAGGACCAGACCGGCGATGAAGATCTTGCGGCGGCCGAGGATGTCGCCGATGCGCCCGCCGAGGAGCAGCAGACCGCCGAACGCCAGGGTGTACGAGCTGCTGACCCAGGCCAGGCTGGTCGACGAGAAGCCGAGAGCCTCGTGGATCTTCGGCAGTGCGATGTTCACGACGGTCCCGTCCAGACCGATCATGAACTGGCTCAGCACGATCACCACGAGCGCGATGCCTGGCTTGCGCCGTGAGTTGATGGCGCCGGCGGCGCCCGTGGTGCCGCTGGGCGGCGACGTGGTGGACACAGTACCCTCCCTAGGTCAAGACGCGGAAGCTGGCGAGATAGTAGACGGTCGCGTTCACTATAGATCCTGCGGATGATGGTTCGCAAGGAACGCCTCTGCGAGGAATCTGGAGGGCTCGCGATCACAACCAGCGTCAGTACCCCCGGATCAGGCGGAGGCTCCGGCACGCGGCGGCGAGGAAAGGTCCTCGAGAAAGCCGTCCTGGACGCCGCTCTCGACCAGCTGCGGACGGTCGGCTACATCGGTCTTTCCATGGAGGGTGTCGCTGCCGCGGCCGGGACCGGGAAGGCCGCGCTCTACCGGCGCTGGGCCAACCGGGACGAGCTGGTCGCCGCCGCGCTCAGCAGCGTCCTGCCCGACCCGGCCGAACTCCGGCTGGGTGTTTCCGTCAAGGAGGACCTGCTCGCTCTGCTGCGATGCATCCGCGATGCCATCGCCCTCACGCACGGCACGGTCTTCCAGGTCGTGCGCAGCGAGGCGGCCACCGCCGGCGGCCTGATGCACGCGGTCGTGGGACAGCGGGTCATGGACCCGTGCGGTGACCTCACGCTGGAGGTGCTGCGACGGGGAATCGCGCAAGGCGAGCTCCGCCCGGGAATGGACGCGGCACTGGTGGCGACCGTCGGGCCAGCGATGATCGTCCACTACGTCGTGAACCAAGGGCCCTCGGTTCCTGACGACCACCTGCTCGCGATCGTCGACGAGGTCCTGATGCCGTTGGTCTCGCGCTGAGCAGCCGCGCGGGTGGTCGGCGGCCGGCGGTCGCGTCAGCGGCATCCGTCGCCTCAACGCGGCGAGGGGCCGCGCCTCCCGCGACGGAGAGTGCTCACGGCTTCGGCGGGCCGTCCTCCGGCACCGTACCAGCGGAGATCTGCCGCCACAGCGACAGCTCGGTCTCGCTCGGGGGCACGCGGCACACCCTCTCCGGATGGCCCGGTGGTGGCTCGTGGCGTATGCCTGGCTCGCCGCGCGTGGTGGGAGGCCCCTCGTCGTCGGTCGCCTGGCCGGCGTCGTGCCGGCCGGTCGAACCTGGATCGAGGCTGCCCGGATCCTCCAGGATCGCCAGCTGAAGCAGCGGAAAAGGCCACGCGAACAGGAGGACCGTCCCCCGGGCGGCCCGCACCCGGTGCACGGCGACATGGCCCGACCACTGGAGCAGCAGCCTAAGCAGCCACGCGCCGATCCGCATGGCCCGCGTCATCTCGGCCTGCTCACCCCGTCGATGGGCCTCCCACCGGCGCTGCGTGCCCGGTTGGGCGTCGGGTCTTCGTTCGGGGCGATCAGCGCGAGGACCGGTCGGATCTCGCCAGCCGGCACGCGCCGCCCGAGACGGCGGGTGGCCCTCGCCGTCTCGGGACGGGCGGGGCTCCGGCTCAGCACCGCGTGCCGACGGGATCGCCGAACCAGGTACTCAGCGCCTGCGCGAGAGCCGGCGCGTCCTGGCCGTCATGAGGCGCCCCCGCGTAGGCGACGTGACCGTCGGGCCGGACCACCACCAGCTTGGCGTGCCCCACCGCCGCGTCGCCGGCCAGGTCGTGGCGAGCCCGGACGACGTCGAACCGGCCTGCCCAGCCGCGCAGGTCCAGCCGGGGCGGTGCGGCGACGTCCGTCCCGAACTCGAGGACCAGGCCGTGGGCGGCGTGCAACAGAGCGGCGGCGGGGATCCGTCCGTCAGCGGTGTCCAGTGGCACATTGGGCAGCCGGTAACCGACCAACGGCGATCCGCCCGGCGGCGGCGACGGGTACCGCGCCTCGGTGGGCATCCGCAGCAGGTAGCGGTTGACCTCGTCGAACCTGAGCAGCTCGGCGACCAGGTCGCGCAGCGGCGCCACCCGGTCCAGCGGGTGCATGAGCGCCAGCTGCGCCCGGGCGTGCCGACAGGCGTTGACCGCGGCGGGCCTGCGCTCGGCGTCGTAGCTGTCGAGCAGTCCCGGCGGCGCCCAGCCGTTGATCTCGGCCGCGAGCTTCCAGCCCAGATTGAGCGCGTCCTGCACGCCCAGGTTCAGCCCCTGGGTGCCCGAGACGAACAGCACGTGCGCCGCGTCGCCGGCGAGGAAGACCCGGCCGCGGCGGAAGGTGTCGGCGAACGTGCTCTCGTGCCCGAACCGGGCCTGGAAGACCAGATCTCGCAGGTCGGGGTCCCGCCCGACGATCCGCTTGACGCTCGCCCGCAGCTCCGCCGCGTCTGGCGCGGGTTCACCGGGCCCGGGGGGAACGCCGCCGAACTCCACCGTCATCAGACGCAGCTTGTCGGGCGGGATCGGGATCGCGCCGAAGACGCCTGCCGGATGCAGACCAGCGTCGAGGACTTCGGGAACCCCGTTCTCGACGGGCAGGTCCCCCAGCACACCTCCGTAGGCCGACGGCGGATGCCGGTCCCATGCGATGCCCGCCAGCTGGCGCACGGTGCTGAAGGCGCCGTCACAGCCGATCAGGTAGGCGGCCTCGACCGTGGCGGCGCCCGGCGCGGGGCCCGCCGGGCTGGCCGCGCTCACGGTCACCGTGACCCCGTCGGCGTCCTCGACGTAGCCTGTCACACGCTGCGAGGTCCGGATCTCGACGCCGAGTTCACCGGCACGCGCCCGCAGCACCCGCTCGGTGCGCCACTGCGCCATGCCGTAGGTGTGGTCCTCCGGCCCGACCACGTCGACGTCCAGCCAGAGGAACCCGAACGGGGTACGAGGCCAGGGGATCAGTCCCTCGGCGCGCAGCCGCTCCGTCAGGCCGCGCTGCTCGAGGGCCTCGAGCGTGCGGCCGTGTATGGCCATGCCGGCGGAGTGATCTGGCTTCGCACCGTCGGGTTCGACGACGATGGCGTGCACGCCCGCGAGGGCCAGCTCGCAGGCGACCAGCAGTCCGGTCGGGCCGCCGCCGGCCACCACGACCGTGCGGCTCGGCTCCGGACCGGTCTCGGTCACGCCGCCACCGTGGTCGGCTCCCCGAACCAGGCGCGCAGCGCGGCGATCAGTCCGTCCTGCTCGGGGCCACCACCGGCGTAGGCGACGTAGCCGTCCGGACGCACGAGCAGGACGGACGCGTCGATCTCCGGGCTCGGTTCCGCGGTGACCACCCGCACCCGGTCCGTCCAGCGGGCCGCCACGTCGTCCGCGCCCAGCAAGAACAGCACCGGCAGGCCGCTGTGCAGCTCGTCGGCGATGGTCGTCGGGCCGGTGGGCGTCGTCAGCGCCGCGTTCGGCGCGCGCAGGCCGAGCAGCGGGTGCGCCGGCACCGGCTGGCCGTCCGCCTGGCGGCTCGCGGTGGCCTCGGGCAGGGAGCTCGGCGTCATGTCGTAGCGAATGCCGACGCCGGTCAGCATGTCCATCAGATAGGTGTTTACCGCTTCCAGGCGGATCAGCTCACCGAAGAGCTCGCGCAGCGCCGCGACCCGGTCGAGCGGGTGCAGCAGGGCGTCCTGGGCACTGGTGTTCCAGCAGACCCGCTGACCCACCGGCCGGCGCTCGGACTCGTAGGTGTCGAGCAGGCCGGCAGGCGCCGAGCCCTGCAGCGTCGCTGCCAGCTTCCAACCGAGATTGAGCGAGTCCTGGATGCCTGTGTTGAGCCCCTGGCCGCTGACCGGCAGGTGGATGTGGCAGGCGTCGCCCGCGATGAAGACCCGCCCGGATCGGTAGCTGTCGGCGAGCCGGGTCGCGTTGCCGACTCGCGACAGGTAGCGGATCTCCGCCGTCTCGAGCATCTCCAGGTCGTAGCCGGCACACAGCCGGAACCGCTCCTGGAACTCCTCCCGGGTCGGTGGGATCGCGTTGCTGGTCTTTTCTGTGCCGAACTGCAGCGCCGTCACCCGGTAGAGACCCGGCTGCAGCGGGATGGCCGCGACCAGGCCATTCTGCGAGAGGGTCGGCATGATGAACACGTTGACGTCCAGCGGGGTGAGGACGTCGGCGGTCAGCCCGTTCTGCGTCGAGGCGGTGCCGGGGAAGCCGATCCCGGCCGCCTTGCGCACCGTGCTGGAGCCGCCGTCGCAGCCGACGAGGTAGGCGGCGGGCAGCTGGTACTCGACGCCGTCGGCTCGCCGGATCTCGACGGTCACACTGTCGTCGTCCTGGGCGAAGCCGACGACCTCCTCGCCTCGCCGGATGTCCACGCCGAGCTCCAGTGCCCGCTCCTCCAGCAGTTGCTCGACGTCGCGCTGCGGGACCAGCAGCGGCAACAGGCTGGTGTCGATGTGCTCCTGCAGCTCGACGAGTCCGAAGTTGTACGACTTCACCGCCGGATACTGCTTGAAGCGGTTCAGGCCGCGCTGGTCGAGGACCTCCAGCGATCGCACGTGCAGGGTGAGGGACCGCGAGTAGCCGCTCGGCTCAGGGAAACGCTCGACCACGACGGTGTCCACGCCCGCGAGACCGAGTTCGCAGGCGAGCATGAGTCCCGCCGGGCCGCCCCCGGCGATCACGACACGTCCGCCGCCCGCGACGTTTTCGCTCATGGCATTCTCCTTCGCCGGCACGTGGTGGGCGTGCCCTCGATGACGGTGCGCGGGCCCAGCGTCGAGTCGGCCGCTAAAGCGGTCCTGAAGCATCGCGAGCGGGTTCCGGCGCGCTGGAAGCGCCGGTGCCGCTAAGCCCGGCTTTAGCGCGGCTGGCAACCATGCCCTCGCAACCGGTTCGCGGGCGTGTGTCCGGTTCGGCACGCACCCAGATCAGGCCGAGGACGACGGCCGAGGACCCGAGAGGCAGCGCTCGAGACGATGTTGACCAGCTTCGAGGACGACCACGCGATCGCCGTCATCGGCCTGGCCTGCCGGCTGCCCGGTGCGCCCGATCCGGTGTCCTTCTGGACCATGCTGCGTGACGGCCGGCACGCCGTTTCCGAGATACCGCCGTGGCGGCGTGCCGGCGACGAGATCCGGTACGCGGCGCTCCTCGAACGGGTGGACGAGTTCGACGCCGGGTTCTTCGGGATGTCGCCGCGTGAGGCGGCAGCGACCGACCCGCGCCAGCGACTGATGCTGGAGCTCGCCTGGGAGGCGCTGGAGGACGGGTCGGTCGTGCCCGCCTCCCTTCGCGGCAGCGCGACCGGTGTCTTCGTCGGAGCGATCGGAGACGACTACGCCTCGCTGGTCAGGCGGCGCGGCGCGGCGGCCATCGATCAGCACTCCCTGGTCGGACTCAGCCGGGGCCTGATCGCCAACCGGGTCTCCTACCTGCTTGGGCTTCGGGGTCCGAGTCTCAACGTGGACAGCGCGCAGTCCTCCTCGCTGGTCGCAGTCCAGCTCGCCTGTGAGAGCCTGCGCCGCGGCGAGATCACGTTGGCGATGGCGGGCGGGGTGAACCTCGCGCTCGCGCCGGAGGGCACCATCGAGGCGGCCCGGTTCGGTGCGCTGTCGCCGGATGGCCGCTGCTACACCTTCGATGAACGTGCCAACGGCTACGTGCGCGGCGAGGGCGGGGCCGTCGTGCTCCTCAAGCCGCTGCCAGCCGCGCTGGCCGACGGTGACCGCGTCTACTGCGTGATCCGGGGTTGCGCCGTCAACAATGACGGCGACGCCCAAGGGCTCACGGTCCCGAATCCCGCCGCGCAACGGGAGGTCATCGACCTGGCGCGGGCGGCGGCCGGAGTGGACGCCGATGCCGTGCAGTATGTCGAGCTGCACGGCACGGGTACCCGGGTCGGCGACCCGATCGAGGCCGCGGCGCTCGGCCGGGCCGCCGGTGCGGGCTCGCACACGCTACGGGTCGGCTCGGCGAAGACCAACGTCGGTCACCTGGAAGGCGCCGCGGGGATCGTCGGCCTGCTCAAGACCGTGCTCGCCATCCACCACCGCGAGCTGCCCGCCAGTCTGAACTTCGAGCGCCCGAACCCGGCCATCCCGCTCGACGAGCTGGGCCTGCGCGTCCAGACGCGGACCGGCCCTTGGCCCTGGACGGACCGCCCGCTGGTCGCCGGGGTCAGCTCGTTCGGCATGGGTGGCACGAACTGCCATCTCATCCTCTCGGACGTCCCGGCACCGGCCGATCCGGCCGGGCGACCCAGCACACCGGCTGCCACCGCGGTGGCCGGCCCCGGAACGACATCCGCCCTCGCGGAGGAGCGGGCGGACACGGCCGGTGCCCCCGGCCTCGACGCGGATGACCCTTCGGACGCGCGCCCGGCCCTGCCCTGGGTGCTGTCGGGCCATACCGCGCAGGCCCTGGTGGGGCAGGGTGCCAGGCTGCGCGCACACCTGCTCGCCCACCCCGAGATGTCCGACAGCCGGATCGGGCATGCGCTCGCCACCACGCGCACGGCGTTCCCCCACCGCGCCGCGGTGGTCGCCGAGGACCGGGGCGGATTCCAACGGGGCCTCGACGCGTTGATCGCGGGTACGCCGGCCGCCGGTGTCCTGCGGGGACGCCGGCAGGACGGCGCCCTGGCGTTCCTGTTCCCCGGCCAGGGCAGCCAGCGGGCCGGGGCGGGTCGCGAGTTTTATGAAACCGACCCGGTCTTCGCGGACGCCCTGGACGAGGTCTGCGCGCAGCTCGATCCGCATCTCGCCTCGGGTGGCGCGCACATCCGGCCGCTGCGCGACGTTCTGTTCGCACCAGCCGGCTCCCCGGACGCGGCGCTGCTCGACCAGACCGCGTGGACCCAGCCGGCGCTGTTCGCGCTCGGCACCGCGCTGTTCCGGGTGGTCAGCCGGTACGGGCTCGTCCCGGACGTCGTCACCGGCCATTCGGTCGGTGAGCTGACCGCGGCGCACGTCGCCGGAGTTCTCCCGCTGGCAGACGCCGCCGCGCTGGTCGCCGCCCGCGGCCGGCTCATCCAGTCCGCCCGCTCGGACGGCGTGATGATCGCGGTGCAGGTCTCCGAGGAGGAGATCGCGCCCCACCTGCATGGCCGCGAGGCCGAGGTGGGGCTCGCGGCCGTCAACGGCCCGCGGTCCGTGGTGCTCTCCGGAGACCTCGAGGCAGTGGAGGAACTGGCGGCCCGCTTCGCCGCGCTGGGCCGGCGTACCAGCCGGTTGCGGGTCAGCCACGCCTTCCACTCCCCGCACCTGGAGGAGGTCGCCGGCGAGTTCCGCACGATCGTCGCGACCATGCCGTTGCGGCCGCCGACCATCCCGGTCGTCTCGAACCTGACTGGCCGGGTCGCCGCGCCTGAGGAACTGACCTCGCCGGACTACTGGGCGGCCCACCTGCGCAGGACCGTGCGGTTCGCCGACTGTGTGCTGGCAATGCACGACGAGGGTGTCACCACCTGCCTCGAGCTCGGGCCAGGCGAGGTGCTCAGCGCCCTCGCCCGCGACCTCCTGCCGGCCCGGGACGGCACGCCGAGCGCCGCGATCCCGTTGCTGCGTGCCGAGATGCCCGAGCGACGCGCCGTCGTGACCGCGCTCGCCGCCGCGCACGTGCGCGGGGCCTCGCCCGACTGGGACGCCGTGTTCCCGAACGCCGGACCCCCCGTCCCCCTACCCACCTACGCCTTCCAACGCCGCGCCCACTGGTTCGACGGAACCGCGCAGGGGCCGGCGGCCGCCGCCGTTCCCGAGCAGTTCGGCGCGTCCGAGCAGGCGCCGGCATCCGCCGCGGCGGTGCCACCCGAGGCCCTGGGTGACAGGCAGCTCGGTGAGGCCGGCGCTCCCGACGACGGACCGGAGGTCGTGCGGGCGAGCCTCGCCGCGAGACTGCTGCGGCTGGGCCAGCCGGAGCAGGAGCGCAGCCTGCTCGACCTGGTGCGAACCCGGACCGCCGCGGTGCTCGGCCACACCTCGCCGCAGGAGATCGATCCGGCCCTCACCTTCAAGGACCTCGGAGTCAGCTCGCTGTCCGCGGTGGAGCTGCGGGAACTGCTCTACGCGTCGACTGGTCTGCCGCTGTCCCCGACGGCTGTCTTCGACCACCCGACACTGCTGGCACTCGCGCGCCACGTCAGGGAGCGGCTTCTGGGCACAGGCACCCCGACCGAGGTGGGGACCGGCGCTCGATCCGGGGCTGACGAGCCGGTGGCGATCGTGGGGATGGCGTGCCGGTTTCCCGGCGGGGTCACCTCACCTGAGGAACTGTGGCGGCTGGTCTGCGACGGCGTCGACGCGATCGGCGACTTTCCGTCGAACCGCGGCTGGGACCTCGACGAGCTCTACGACCCCGACCCCGACCGCCCCGGCACCACCTACGTCACCCAAGGCGGCTTCCTCCACGACGCCGACCAGTTCGACCCCGACTTCTTCGGCATCAGCCCCCGGGAAGCCCTCGCCATGGATCCCCAGCAACGACTGCTGCTCGAGATCGCCTGGGAGGGCCTAGAACGCGCCCGCATTGATCCCAGCGTCCTGCGGGGCACCCGCAGCGGCGTCTTCGTTGGAGCGTCGACCCAGGATTACGGGCCGCGTCTTCACGAACCCGCCGACGGCCACGACGGCTACCGCCTCACCGGCGGGCTCAGCAGTGTCGCCTCCGGCAGAATTGCCTACACCCTCGGTCTCGAAGGTCCCGCCCTCACCATCGACACCGCCTGCTCCTCCTCGCTGGTGGCCGTACACCTCGCCGCCCAGTCCCTACGAAGCGGCGAATGCTCGCTCGCTCTCGCCGGCGGCGTCACGGTCATGGCCGAACCAGGCATGTTCATCGAATTCAGCCGGCAGCGGGGCCTGGCCCCCGACGGCCGCTGCAAACCCTTCGCCGACACCGCCGACGGCACCGCCTGGGCCGAAGGCGCCGGCCTCCTCATCCTCGAACGACTCTCCGACGCCCTGCATCACAACCACCCCATCCACGCCGTCATCCGAGGCTCCGCCATCAACCAGGACGGCGCCTCCAACGGCCTCACCGCCCCGAACGGACCCGCCCAGGAACACGTCATCCACCAAGCACTCGCCAATGCCGGCCTCACCACCCACGACATCGACACCGTCGAAGCCCACGGCACCGGCACCACCCTCGGCGACCCCATCGAAGCCCAAGCCCTCCAAGCCACCTACGGCCGCAACCGTGACCCCCACCACCCCCTCACTCTCGGCAGCCTCAAATCCAACATCGGCCACACCCAGGCCGCAGCCGGTGTCGCCGGCATCATCAAAATGACCCAGGCCCTCCACCACCGCCACCTTCCCCACACCCTCCACCTCACCGCCCCCACCCGGCACATCGACTGGACCACCGGCACCGTCAGACTCCTCGACGCCCCCACCCCCTGGCCCTCCCGCGATCGCCCCCGACGCGCCGCCATCTCCTCCTTCGGCATCAGCGGCACCAACGCCCACCTCATCCTTGAGGATTTCCCCGGTCCCTCGACGACCGGCGCCGACCCCGCGACGGACACACCACCCGCCAGCACCACGGCGCTCACACCCGAACCGGCCGCACTCCCCGTACCGGTAACGCTGTCGGCGAAGAACCCCGCCGCCCTCGCCGCTCAGGCCAGCGCCCTACGCCACCACCTCGACAGCCAGCCCGAACTCCCGCTCACCGACATCGCCCACTCCCTCGCCACCACCCGAACCACCTTCAACCACCGCGCCGTCATCGTCGCGAACACCCGCGACGAACTTCGCGCCGGTCTCGACGACCTCGCGGCCAATCCCCGCACGCCACAGACAGCCCGCGTCACCCGGGGGACCTCCCGCCCGCGCGAAAACCCCGTCCTCGTCTTCCCCGGCCAGGGAACCCAATGGGCCGGTATGGCCAGCTCCCTGCTCGTCGCGTCCCCGGCCTTCGCCGAACGCATCGACGCCTGCGCCACCGCACTCGCCCCATACACCACCTGGTCACTGACCGAGCTCCTCCGTAACCCACCCTCCGGGACGGGCACCGGGCCCGGCAGCCGCCTCGACGCCGTCGATGTCGTCCAGCCAGCGCTCTGGGCCGTCATGGTCTCCCTCGCCGCGCTCTGGAGCGCCCACGGCATACAGCCAGCCGCCGTCATCGGCCACTCCCAGGGAGAGATCGCCGCCGCCACCATCGCCGGCGCACTCACCCTGGAAGACTCCGCCCGAGTCGTCGCGCTCCGGGCCCAGGCACTGAGAAGACTCGCCGGACACGGCGGAATGGCTTCCGTCGCGCTCCCCGCCCACACCACCCAGGAACACATCACCCGAATCGCGCCGGAACTCGCGGTCGCCGCCATCAACAGCCCGCACACCACCGTCGTCTCCGGGCCTTCCGACCACCTCACGAAACTCGTCGCACACTGCCACGGACAGGGCATCCATGCCCGAGTCCTGCCCGTCGACTACGCCTCCCACCACCCCGGCGTCGCAACCCTCCGGGACGAACTACACGACGTCCTCGGGCAACTCCGCCCCCGCACCTCCGACCTACCGTTCTTCTCCACCCTCACAGCCTCGTTCCTCGACACCGCCGAACTCGACGCCGACTACTGGTACCGCAACCTGCGAAACACCGTCCGCTTCGCCGACGGCACACAGGCACTGCACGCCGCAGGGCACACCACCTTCATCGAGGTCAGTCCCCACCCTGTCCTCACCACCGCCATCGAGGAAACACTCGGCGACGCACTCACCGTCGGAACACTCCGCCGCGATGACGGCACCTTCGGCCGGTTCCTCCACTCAGCCGCGCAGGCGCACACGTACGGCCTCCCCATCCGCTGGAACACCACCGGCAAACACATCGAACTACCCACCTACGCCTTCCAGCGCGACCGCCACTGGCTCACCGCCCCCCGAAACACCCGCACCTCCGAACCCGGCCAGCACCCGCTCGTCGAGCACACCGTCCAGACCCCCGACGGCGGAGTCATCCTCACCGCCACCGTCAACCCGGCGGACCACGCCTGGCTCGCCCAGCAGACCGGCCAGAACGCACTGTTCGGCACCGCCGCCGTACTTCTCGACCTCGCCCTCCACGCCGCCCAGCTCGCCGGCCTGTCGAGGTTCGAGGAGTTCACCGTCGACTCGGGGCTGCCGTTCGCCGGTGGTTCGCCGCTGCGGGTCCAGGTCGCGGTGAGCGCGTCGGGCGAAGACTCGACCCGCGGCCTGACCGTGCACGCCCGGCCCGCGCGCGCCGGCGCGAGCGACTGGACGCGGTACGCCCGCGGCACGGTCCTGACGCCGCACTCCTCAGCAGGCACCCCGGACGTGAACCGGGAAGTCGCCTGGCCGCCGGACGGCGCCGTGCCGATCGAGATCGACGACGCCCAGCCAGAGGCGGCAGCCGGCGATCCCCCCGCGGCGGCCGGCCGACCCGCGGGCGGCGACCTGGTCGGTGTGTGGCGCGGCGAGGGCGGGTTCTTCGCCGAGGCCGAGGCGACCGAGGACAGGCGTGACGCCGCCGGGCGGCATGTGATCGATCCCGTTCTGCTCACCGCCGTGCTGGCAGCGTCGATGTCCGCGGCGGGCGTCGGCGGTGACGGGATCGCGCGTCGGCCACGCTCCTGGCGGGGCGTGCGCCTCCACGCGGCAGGCGCGGGGGCGCTCCGGACCCGGCTGACCCGCACCGGTCAGGACACCGCGCGCCTCTCCGTGTCGGACGGCGCCGGTGACCCAGTACTCGAGGTCGACGCGGTGACGGTGGATGCGGTGACCGACGGCGAGGCCACCGCGGGGGCGCCGCTCGGGCTCCCCATGCACCGGCTGGCCTGGCTGCCGCTCTCGGCACCGGGTTCGACGGAAGCCGCGCCGCCGCGCACCGACGGCTCCTGGGCGATCGTCAGGTCGGACGGCAAGGACGGGGGCGGGCTACCCACCTACACCGATCTGGCCGCGCTGGGCGTCGCTGTCGCCGCCGGTGCTCCCGTGCCCTCTGTGGTCCTGGCCCCCCAGCTGCCCGCTCCCACCGCGCCCGGCGGGGCAGCCAGCCCGCCCGGCGCGGCGGCACCGTCTGACGGTGCCGGAAAGGACCACCTCGCCGACGTCCACGCGGCCACGGAGGCTGTGCTACTGCTGGCGCAGGAGTGGGTGGCGGACGACCGGTTCATGGCGTCCCGGCTGGTCGTCGCGACGCAACGCGCGGTCGCGGCGGGCGAGGACGAGGACGTTTTCGACCTTGTCGGCGCGGCGACCTGGGGCCTGGTCCGCAGCGCGATCTCCGAGCATCCGGGGCGGTTCGCGCTACTCGACATCGACGACGACCCAGCGTCGGCGGCTGCCATCGCGAGTGCGCTGGAGAGCGCTGCGCCGCAGCTCGCGGTACGCGGCGGTCGGCTGCTCGTGCCTCGTCTCGTCGTCGAGCCGCCGGTCGCCGTCCAGGAGCCCGTCTCGTTGGATCGGGGGGGTACGGTGCTGATCACTGGTGGTACCGGCGCTCTCGCCGGCCACATCGCCCGTCACCTGGT
>NZ_JADWYX010000090.1 GCF_016786355.1 Frankia sp. AgB1.9 | reverse complement strand
GTCGCCGCCACCGGACGTGGAGTTCGAGTCGGCCGTCGAGCTGGCTGCGGCGGCTGACGCGGTGGTGGTCGTCGTCGGCACCTCCGACCGGGCCGAGAGCGAGGGCGTCGACCGCACCGGGCTGGCGCTGCCGGAGGGCCAGGACGAGCTGGTCCGCCGGGTCGCCGCGGTGAACCCGCGCACGGTCGTGGTCGTGAACGCGGGCGCGCCCGTGGCGCTGCCCTGGCGCGACGAGGTGGCCGCGGTGCTGCTGTCCTGGTTCCCGGGCCAGGAGTTCGGCGCGGCGCTCGCCGACGTGCTGCTCGGCCGGGCGGAGCCGGGCGGCCGGCTGCCGACCACCTGGCCGGACCGGGCCGAGGACTGCCCGGTCCTGTCGGTCACCCCGGTCGACGGGGCGCTCGACTACGCCGAGGGCGTCCACCTGGGCTACCGCGGCTGGGCCAGGCGGGACGGGCCGGCGCCCGCCTACCCGTTCGGCCATGGGCTCGGCTACACCACCTGGTCGTACGAGGCGCTCGACGCCACGGCTGTCGTCCGGGCCGGCGAGTCGGCCCAGGTCAACGTCACCGTCCGCAACACCGGCGCGCGTCCCGGCCGGACGGTCGTCCAGGCCTACCTGAGCCGGCCCAGTTCAGGGGTGGAGCGCCCGGCGCTGTGGCTCGCCGGGTTCGCGGCCGTCGACGCCGCCGCCGGCCAGGCCGTGACCGTTCCCGTCCGCCTCACCGGCCGCGTCTTCGAGCACTGGCGGCCCGCCGCCGCCGGCGCCGACGCCGGTTGGCTGGCGGAGCCCGGCGCGTTCGAGCTGCGCGTCGGCCCGTCCAGCGCGAGCCTGCCGCTCGGCACGACGCTGCTGGTGACCGTCGACGACTGAGCCGCCTGGGGCCGCTGTCCACGGATCGGACTGACTGTCATGGAGGCGACTCGGCGGTTCGCCCATCCTTCGACCGGGTAGGCCGGGAAAAGCACGGAAATAATCCTGAAGGACCTACGGAGCGACGGGGAAGACCTTTGCGCGCTTTGTCCAGTGGTCCGCCGGCCAGGGGACGCGAGTGACCGACCGCGACACGAGCCCGCAGGGCGCGGTCTTCGAAGGGGAACCGCCCGGCGGTGGCGGCCGACCCGACGATGAGGTCCTCGTGCAGTTACGAGTGGACGCGTCCCCGGACGCGGTGCCGCGGGCCAGGCGGGTACTCGGTGCCGGGCTCGCGAACGGGTCTCCGCCGGTCCGGGACCTGGTCGGGGACGTGAAGCTGCTGGCCGGCGAGCTTCTGACGAACGCGGTTCTGCACGGAGCGCCGCCGGTCGACCTGCGGGTCGTCGCCCGGCCCGACTGCCTGCGCCTGGAGGTGGCCGACACGAGCCCGGTGGCGCCGCTGCAAGCCCGGGGCGCCGCCGACCTGATGACCGGCCGCGGCCTCGCCCTGGTGGCCGGCCTCGCCGCGCGCTGGGGCACTCTGCTGAACGGTCATGGCAAGGTTGTGTGGGCCGAGCTCGATCTCGCCGACCAGCCGGTGCCGCTGACGCTCGCACCCCAGCCGACGGCACCCCAGCCGACGGCGCCAGAAGCGACGGCGCCACCGCTGGGCGCGCCAACCCCGGCGCGGCCGGCCGCCGGACCCGTGACGCCGCTGTCGCCGGTCGCGGCCGAGCCGTGGTCGCCCCGCCAGGCCGAACCGACCGCGGAGCCGCGGTACCGCGTCTGCCTCGGGGACGTCTCGACGGAGCTGCTGCTCGCGGCGAAGAGCCACGTCGACAACATCGTGCGGGAGTTCGCCCTGGCCGCGTCGGGCGCGACCAGCGGGGAGAGCTCGGCCGTCCCGCCCCGGCTGGCCGAGCTGATCAGCCAGGTGACCACCGGGTTCGCCGAGGCCAGGCGGATCATCCGTCAGCAGGCGATCGAGGCCGCGGCCGCCGGGCAGCGAAGCACTCGCCTGGAGCTCTCGCTGCCGGCGAGCGCCGCCGACGCCGGCGAACGGTACCTGGCCGCGCTCGACCAGGCGGACGAGTACGCCCGGCAGGCCCGGCTGCTGACCCTGGAGGCGCCGCCGCAGCACTGGGCGTTCCGGCGGTGGTACGTCTCGTCGCTGGTGGACCAGCTGCGCGCCGCGGCCGACGGACGACCACTCCCAGAGCCGCCCAGCTTCGAGGAGTTCCTGCGCCAGGGCGACAGCTCACGGGCGCTTAGCCGGCCCACTCTCGACGCCGAGACGGCCTGAGCCGCCGCGGCCGCTCTGGCGTAGGGCCGTTCGCCACCGTGCCGCTGACCGATAGTCACCTGATGGACGCGAAAGGTTTCCATCTGTTCGCCCAGGGCGTCCGACCTGGGCCGATGTCCGCGTTCCCGCCCGGATTCCGCCCGAAGGGCCGCTGAGCGACCTACCGTCGTCTTCGAATGGACTTGCCGCAATGAGGCAGGTCAGCGGACGGGGGCGGCAATGGTGGGTCGACCGGTCGAGCACCTGGACGTACTGATCATCGGGGCCGGTCTGTCCGGCATCGGGATCGCCGTCCACCTCAAGGACCACCACCCACGCCGGGCCGTCGCCCTGCTGGAGGCGCGCGGCGCGCTGGGCGGCACCTGGGACCTGTTCCGCTACCCCGGCGTCCGCTCGGACTCGGACATGAGCAGCCTCGGCTACGGGTTCCGGCCGTGGACCGAGCCCCGGCTGATCGCGGAGGGCTCGGCCATCCTGCGCTACCTGGCCGACACCGCCCGCGAGCACGGCATCGACGAACGAATCCGCTACGGCCACCGTGTCGTCGCGGCCAGCTGGTCGAGCGAGCAGGCCCGCTGGACCGTCGACGTGGAGCTCACCCGCGACCGGGCCGGGCCCTCGGACGAGGGCGCCGGCGGGCCGTCGGTGCCGCCCGGCGAGCGGCCGCCCCGGATCCAGCTCACCTGTGACGTGCTGGTCGCGGCGACGGGCTACTACCACTACGACCGCGGCTACGAGCCGGACTTCCCCGGCCGCGCCGCGTTCACCGGCCGGGTCGTGCACCCGCAGCACTGGCCGGACGACCTCGACCACACCGGCGCGCGGGTCGTCGTGATCGGCAGCGGCGCGACCGCGATGACGCTGGTGCCCGCGCTCGCCGAACGGGCCGCCCGGGTCACGATGCTGCAGCGGTCGCCGACCTACGTCGTCTCGATGCCGGCGGTCGACCCGGCGACGACCCGGCTGCGCCGAGTCCTGCCCGACCGCTGGGCCGCCTGGCTGGTCCGGTGGCGCAACATCGTGCGCCAGCAGCTGCTGTTCCGCCTGAGCCGGTGGCGCCCCGAGCTGGTGCGCCGCACGCTGCTCGCCCGGGTCGCGCGGGCGCTGCCGCCCGGCTACGACGTCGCTCGGCACTTCACCCCCCGCTACGACCCGTGGGACCAGCGGCTGTGCCTGGTGCCCGACGGCGACCTGTTCGCCGCGATCCGGGGCGGACGCGTCGACGTCGTCACCGACGAGATCGACACGTTCGTCGACGGCGGGGTCCGGCTGCGCTCCGGCGCCGAGCTGGCCGCCGACCTCGTCGTCACGGCGACCGGACTGCGGCTGAAGATGTTCGACGGCATCCCGCTCACGGTCGACGGTGCCCTGGTGCCCGTGCCGGACCGGCGGATGTACAAGGGCCTGATGCTGGAGGGCGTGCCGAACTTCGTCTTCGCCTTCGGCTACACGAACGCGTCCTGGACGCTGAAGGTCGACCTCGTCGGCGAGCACCTCGCCCGCCTGCTGCGCCATCTGGACCGCCACCGGCTCCAGGCCTTCGTCCCTGAGCCGGCCGATCCGCCCGGCGAGGCGGGCGAGGGGTCCTACTTCGACTTCAGCTCAGGTTACGTGCTGCGAGGCGCGTCCGAGCTGCCCAGGCAGGGCGAGCGTGGGCCGTGGCGGACCCGGATGAACTACCTGGCCGACGTGCGAGCGCTGCGGTTCGGCCGGGTCGGCGGGCCCGAGCTGCGGTTCGAACCGGTCCCGGCCCAGCGTCGCTCAGGCGACGTCGCGGAACAGGCACTCCTGGACGATGGTGGCCACCAGCCGGCCGTCGCCGGAGTGGATGGTGCCGTTGTAGAGGCCCCGGCCACCGGCGGCGGACAGCGGCGTGACGTCCATGAGGACCCAGTCGTCCAGCCGGACCGGGCGGTGGAACCAGACGGCATGGTCGAGGCTCGCGCCTGAGTGGGAGCGTCCGTCGTGCCAGGCGGCGAGCCCGCCGGACACGTCGGACAGGTACGTCAGCACGCTCGCGTGCAGCAGCGGGTCGTCGGTGAGCGGCACGGTCGCGCGGGCCCAGAACCTGGTCTCCCAGTCGGCGTCCGGATACGGCTGCGCCGGGCGCCGGCATTCCACGTCGAACAGCCGGGGGAGCTGCAGCCGCGGCAGCGACGCGGGCGACTCGGTCGCCGGCGGCGGCCCGGACTGGCGGTCGAGGCCGGTCTGCGGCCGGTGGAACGAGCAGGACATGTTGAAGATCACCTGGCCGCCCTGGATCGCGACCACCCGGCGCGCCGAGAACGACCGGCCGTCCCGGTCCCGCTCCACCCGGAAGATCGCTGGCCGGGCCGCGTTGCCCCGGCTGAGGTAGTAGCCGTGCAGCGAGTGCGGCATCCGGTCGTCCGGCACCGTCCGGCCGGCCGCCAGCAGCGCCTGGGCCGCGACCTGACCGCCGAACAGCGAGTAGGGCTCGTCGAAGACGGCGGTGGTGCGGTACAGGTCCCGGTCGAGCTCCTCCAGATCCAGCAGGTCGAGCAGGGTGACGCCGGCCTGGCCCGGTGGCACGGTCCCGTCGTCGAACGACCTGCCCGCGCTCCGCGCCGGGTCCAGGCTGACCGCCTCGGCCCCGTTCGGTCCGTCCACCCTGTTCGGTCCGTCCACCATGCTCATCGCTCGCCCACCGCCCTCGCTGCCAGCCCCACGTCCACCGTCGCCGGGCCGCGCGTCCGTCGACAGAGGCGCGCCGAGCATCCGTGCGCGCGAGGGGACTGGACCAGACAGGCGACGTTCGTCGAACGTCCTACGTGAACGTATCGGTCGATCATGGTCGGGCTGGGTCTGGCGTGACCGTCACTACCCTGGGCGGCCACCCATCGGGCGAACAGGGGCGATGCTCGGGCCGGCGGAGTCGCCGGAAACCCTGATCAGACGGCGTCGGAGGCCGGCCGGGCGCCGCGGTGCCAGTGGCCCGCGTGGTCGGGCGACTCGCGCGGCGCGGGCAGCCGGCCGACGGAGCGCCACCGGTACCCGGCCCGGCTCTCGGCCGGGTCCCCGTCCCCGCGCAGGCGCAGCAGGTCCTCGTCATTGGCCGCCGCGATGGCCGCGGCCACCCGCCGGAGCTGGTGGCGCAACACGCAACCTCCCGTCGCGTCGGCGCCGCGTCACCGCGGTTCGCCGGTCTGGCCGTTCGCCCCTGCACCGAACTTCTACCAGAGAGTAAAGGAACGGCGACGCTGTGACGCGGCTCGCCGTGTTGTCCTCGGTTGGCCCTCTGCCTTGGCCGGTTCGCCCCCTGAGCCGGCGGGGATGGCGCTGCGTGGTCACGCTCGGTGGCGGGACGCCTTGGCGGGCCCTGTTGACCGGTCGAGACGCGGGCGGCCCCGGCGATACCGCCGGACCGAGCTCATCGGCGGCCCGCGGCGCTCGCTCTGTTCCCGGCGATGACCTGCGCGAAGGCGTCGGACGGGCGGACCCGCGACGGCCAATCCAAAGGAATGCGCGGAGTGCGGACGGAATGGGAAAGCCTGTGACTGGCGCCACTGAAATGGCCGGTATTCCCAGGTGATTGTGGTCCGGGACACGTGGCACCGATGGCGTTGTGCGCACGCTTCTGGTATGCGTTCCAGCTCACGTCGCGGAAGCTCGAAAACTCTGGAAAGAAGGTTCAGAATAAGTGTTGCGGCCATCGGAAAGCGTTAGCCGCCACACCTGTCCCAGGAGCCAGACATGCGAAACGAGACTTCCCCCATCGAGCGCCTGCTCACCACTGCCAGCGCCCGTCGTGCCGCCCGTCGCGAGCGCCGGGCCCTCGAGAGCTACCTGTCCCAGGACGCCCTCTCGCCGAACGCCCGGCAGGAGATCGAGGTCATCCTCTTCCGCCAGGGCGCTGCCTGGTAAGAACGCCAGTCGAGCCGTGGGCGGCCTGCCCACGGCTCCCCAGTGGCCTCTGTCACCTTTCTTCGTCCTCTCGATAGCCGCTTTACCCGAGTACCCGACGGCCGTTGTCGGACGGAGGGCCATTCGGCTCGAATGCGGCCGGGCAAGAGGCCTGGCAACAGCCATCCGATCGGCCGTCAGACGCCGCTCGGATGGCCCGCGTAAACCCGCCGGCCGACGCCGGCGGCGGCGCACCTTTCGGAGCCGGCCAGGATTGCCTGGGCGGCTCCGGGTGTTTTACGCCACGGTCCGTGCGCTCCGCCACTTCATTCAACTCGGCCAGGCCGCCAACTCCAGTCGGCTTGCCGACTCAATTCGGTCGGCGCCCTTCGCCGCCATCGGGCCGTGGCGCCGCGACCGGCCTCGTGAGATGGCCCTGCCGGGACCGGGCGCCCCTGCGACCGGCCGCCGGTCCTGTGGGTTCGGCGACGTGATGATGCGCTGGGGCGCAGCGGGTTGAGGCGAGACGCGGAGCGCCGACGCTCGGCGCGGGTCCCCGCCCCTTCGACAGAAGGCATCCGGTCGACTACCGTGCGCTACGAATCGGTGCTGACCGACTGTCGCAGCGAAGGGGCCGAGGCCGCATGGTCCGCAAGTCCGCGCCCGAACAGGTCGAGACCGTCGTCGTAGGGTCGGGCTTCGGTGGATCGGTCACCGCGTTCCGGCTCGCCGAGGCCGGGCGCGACGTGTTGGTGCTTGAACGTGGCCGGGCGTACCCGCCGGGCTCCTTTCCTCGTTCGCCCGCCGAGCTGGCCGGGGCCTTCTGGGACCCCGACGCCGGCAGGCATGGGCTCTTCGACGTCTGGTCCCTCGGCGGGAGCGACGCCGTGGTGTCCGCCGGCCTGGGTGGCGGCTCGCTGATCTTCGCGAACGCGCTGGAGCGAGCCGAGGAGCGCTGGTTCGCCCGAGCGGACTCGCCGGGCGCCGGCGCGGCCGGCGCCCGCGGGGCCGGCGCGTGGGGGCGTGGCGCAGGCCCGGGCCCCGCCCCCCCCCGGGCCCCCCCCCGCCCCCCCCGGCCGCTCCGGCGCGGCGACCTGGAGCAGCACTACGACGCCGTCGAGAAGATGCTCGGCGCGACGCCGTTCCCGGCCGGCCGGCCGGGCTACGAGAACGCCGGGCGTCCCGTCGCGGTACGCGCGGCGGCGCAGCGCGCCGGACTGGACTGGCACGCGCCCGCGCTCGCCGTCAGCTTCGGCGTGCGAGGCACGACCGCCCCGGGGCTCGCGCTGCCGGAGGCCGCCTACGGCAACGTGCACGGCCGGGCCCGCACCACCTGCCAGCTCGCCGGCGACTGCGTGCTCGGCTGTAACCACGGCGCCAAGAACAGCCTCGACCACACCTACCTCTCCGCGGCCGCCTACCACGGCGCGGAGATCAGGACCCGTTGTGAGGTGCGAGGGATCGCGCCCGACGGTGACGGCGGCTGGGTCGTCAGCTACGTGGAGCACCACCGGGCCGTCGACGGCACGCCGGTCGACACCGTCGCCCTGCCGATGCGGGCCGTGCGCTGCTCCCGAGTCGTGCTGGCGGCCGGTGCGCTCGGCTCGACCTATCTGCTCCTGCGGGCCCGCCCGGGCCTTCCGGCCGTCAGCCCGCTGCTGGGCCACGAGTTCAGCGGCAACGGCGACGTGCTCGGGCTGGTCGTCGGCGCCCGGCACGGTGACCGGCCGGCCTGGCCGGCCGGCGGCGCCCCGACCATCACCGGCGCGGTCCAGCTGCCGGCCGCGCTCCAGGGCACCGGACCCGGCTTCGTTCTGCACGACGCGGGCGTCCCGGCCTTCCTGTCCTGGCTGCTCGCGGCCCGCGAGGTGGCCCTGCACGGCTCCGGTGGCCTCGGCCTGCCCGGTCTGCCCGCCGGTCTGGGGCTGCCCGGTGTCGGCCGCTCGCTGCGGCTGGCCAAGGACGCGCGGGACTGGGTGGCGACGCGGCTGTTCGGTGGCGCGGGCGGCGACCTGCGGGGTCGGCTCGCCCGGTTGGCCGACGCGGGTGCCGGCGCCGAGCCACTGCTCGCGCTGCTCGCGGTCGGCCGCGCCGGAACCGACGGGGTGCTGCGCCTGGACGGTGACCGGCTCGCCGTCGAGCGTTCCGGGGCCAGCCACGACGAGTACCTGGAGCGGGTCCGCGCGACGATGGCCGAGCTGGCCGCCGAGCTCGGCGGCCGCTTCGAGGCTGGCCCGGGGACCGCGAACCAGCGGACCACCGCGCACCCGCTCGGCGGCGCGTCGATGGGAACCAGCGCGCGGGACGGCGTCGTCGACGAGTTCGGGCAGGTGTTCGGACACCCCGGCCTCTACGTCGTGGACGGGGCGGTCTTCCCCGGTCCGGTCGGCGCGGCGCCAGCGCTCACGATCGCGGCCTTCGCCGACCGGGCCGCCCAGCGGATGGTCGCCGACGGCCGTCGCCGCGCCAGGACGGTGCCCCGGCCGCGAACCTCGCCGGGCACTCGTGCCCTCGTCGTTCCTTCCGGCACGACCCGTACCAGGACGGCCCGGTCGACGACGTCCGCCAGGGCCGGCGGTTCGGCGTCCGGCGGCGGTTCGGTGTCCGGCGGTGGGTCGGTGTCCAGAGCGGCCACGAGCGCGGACCGCCGGACGTCCGCCCCCAGAACGAGCAGCGGGACGAAGGGATCCACGGCGATGAAGGCGTCCACGACGGCCCCCACCGGGAGCCGGGCGGCGGGCACGAAGACCGCCACCACCCAGGCACGGCAGAGCACCGGGACCGACACGCCGAAGGCGGCCGCGCCTCAGCGCACGCCCAGGGCCGCCGCCCAGACGGGCGGTGCGAAGCCCGCTGGCCGCGCGACGACGGCGAAGCCAGCTGCCCGAGCGACGACGGTGAAGGCCGCGGGTCCCGCGAGTACGGCGAAGGCGGCCGGGCTGGCGACGACCACCGATGCCTCCGGCCGGGCGACCACGGCGAAGGTCGCTGGCCAGGCGCCCGCGGCGAGGGCAGCTGGCCAGGCGCCGACCGCGAAGGCTGCTGGCCGGGCGAGTACGGCGAAGGCCGGCGGCGCGGGTGCCAAGGCGTCGAGCGGTGGCCGTGGCGTGACCAGCCGTCCGGCCGGCGAGCGCACGCCTGGCAAGGGGTCGGTCGGCGCGAGCGGACCGAGGTCCGCGGCGGTCGACGTGCCGCTTCAGGCCGCCGGTCCGGCCGGTTCGGCGGTGCGGGGCGCCGCGCCTGGCGCCCCAACGGGCGGCGCCGGTGCGCGCCGGGCGGCGGTGGCCCGATGACGGCCACCCCGCGGATCGCCGTCACGCTGATCCACGGCGTGGAGACGGCCGACGCCGGCTACGGCGACCGGGCCGTCGAGCTGCTGCGCCGGGCGTTCGCGAAGCATTCCGGCGCCGACCCGGACGAGGCCCTGATCGTGCGCCCGACCTTCTGGGCGCCGGTGCTCCAGTCCGCCGAGGACGAGCTGTTCCAGCGTTGCTTCGGCCCGGGCCAGGCGCGCTATGTGCGCTGGCTGAAGCGCCAGACGAGCCGGGTCGACCATGGCTCCCGGCTGGCGATGCTCGCGCTGTCGTCGTCCGCGTTGCTGCCGCGGGTCCCGTTCGCCGGCCCGCTGCCGTGGCCGACGCTGCGCTGGGTCACCACCGAGTTCGCCGGCGACGCGATCGCCTACCAGATCGCCGGCGAGCGGGACCACACCGTCTACGACGCGATCCACACCCGGGTCGCGGTGGCATTGCGGGAGCTGGCCGTCGCGGCCGGCCCGGACGCGCCGCTGTGCGTCCTCGGGCACAGCCTCGGCTCGGTGATCGCGAGCAACTACTTCTATGACCTGCAGGTCGAGCACGGCCAGTACCCGCGCGGCGGGCCGTTCGCCCAGGCCGGTGGCCCGACCGGTCCCGGCCGGGTACCGCCGCAGCTGCGCGGCGCGGCCGACGAGCGGCCGGAACCGCGCCGGCTGATCCCGGCTGCGACGCGGCTGGCGATCGGCCCGGCGCCGTCCCCGCTGGAGCGTGGCGAGACCCTCACCGACCTGATCACCCTGGGCAGTCCGCTGGGGCTCTACTCGCTGCGTTCGCGCGGCTTCCACCGGCCGCTGCTCGTGCCTGCGCCGGCCGCGGCCGGTCTCGACGGCGAGCCCGATGGCCGGCTGTCGAGCCCACGGCGGCGGGATGCCCCCGGCCGGCCGGGGGCCGGCGGCTGGGTCAACGTCTACTCGCCGTATGACCTCGTCAGCCAGCCGTTGCGGCCGCTGTCCGAGGAGTACCGGCTCGCGGTCCGCGAGGACCTTCGGATGACGGTGGGGCCCTGGTGGGCGGCCCGCGGTCCGCTGTCGCACGTCTGGTACTGGAACGACCCCAGGATCGCTGATCTGGCCGGCCGCGCGTTGGCCCGCACCTGGCGCGCGCATGCCGGCATCCCCGACGGCGCGCCGGCCCAGCGCGTCGCCCGGCGTCCCGCCGCCCGCCCCGCCGACGCGGTCGGGACCGCGGCCAGCCGCCTGAACACCCGGGCCGTGACCCCGTCCTCGACGGCGGCCGGCTCCCTGAGGCCCGGGGCGCCGAGGTCCGAGTCCTCGAAATCGGTCACCTCGAAGTCGGTCACGTCGAAGGCGGTGACCCCGAAGGGAGCGACCCGCAAGGCGGCGACCCCGAAGGGAGCAATCCCGAGGACGGTGACCCCGAAGGCGGCGACCGCGAGGGTGGTGACCATGAGGGCCGAGCCCGCGAAGACGCGAGCCGGGAAGCCCGGGGTCGTGAAGCCCACGCCGCTGAAGGCCACGGCCGCCAAGGCCGGGACCGCCAAGGCCACGAGCCCTAAGGCCGGGACCGCCAGGGCCGGGGCAGCGAGGCCCGGGACGTCCAAGGCCGCACCCGCGAAGCCGACAGCGGGGAAGGCTGCTGCCGTGAAGCCCACGCCTGTGAAGGCGGTCGCGACTGCGAGACCCGCGACCCTGAAGGCCGCCGCGGTGAAGCCTGGGCCGGTGAAGGCCGCGACCGCGAAGCGAGGGCCCACGAAGGCCGCGACGATCACGGCAACGAAGGCGGGCGCCTCCGCCGGCTCCGGCCGTGCCGCGGCGAGGTCCGGCGCACCGCGCCGAACCGCCGCGCGCGCCGGCCTCAAGGACCAGCCGGCGACGCCACGCGGAGCCACCGACGACGCTCGCTGACCATGTGCCCGGGCCCCGTGATCGGGGCCCGGGCACGTCGGACATCCCGTCGAGCGGATGGGCCGAGCCGGCCGGGGACTACTCCTGCCCGGCGGTCTTGTCGGTGACGCCGGCGCCGTCGAACGTGGCGACCTCGGCGAGGATGCGGGCCGCGGCCTGGATGACCGGCACGGCCAGCACCCCTCCGGACCCCTCGCCCAGCCGCATGCCCAGGTCGAGCAGCGGCACCAGGTCGAGCGCGGCCAGGGCAGCGGACGCTCCGGGCTCGACCGACCGGTGGCCGGCGAACATCGCCGCGCGGGCGGCGGGCGCGAGCCGCGCGGCCACCAGCGCGGACGAGCAGGCGATCACCCCGTCGAGCACGACCGGCACCCGGGCGGCCGCGGCCGCGAGCAGGTACCCGACCGTCGCCGCGTGCTCCACGCCACCGACCGCCGCCAGCACCCCGAGCGGGTCGTCCGCCGTGACGCCGTCCGCCGTGGCGCGCCCGACCGCGCGGCTCACGACGTCGACCTTGTGCGCGAGCGTCGCGTCGTCGATGCCGGTGCCGCGCCCGGTCACCGCGGCCGGATCGGAGCCGAGCAGCGCGGCGACGAGCGCGGCCGACGGCGTGGTGTTGGCGATGCCCATGTCGCCGGTCACCAGCAGGTCGTGCCCGTCGGCCAGCAGGCCTTCGGCGACCGCGGCCCCGGCGGCGATCGCCGCCAGTGCCTCGGCCCGGCTCATCGCCGGCTCGACCGTGATGTCACCTGTGCCGGCGCGCACCGAGCGGCGGTCCAGCCCAGGTGCCGCGGCGACGACGGCCGCGGCCTCCTGCGACATGCCGACGTCGACCACCCGGACCGTCGCGCCGACCTGGCGGGCTAGCGCGTTGACGACCGCCCCACCGGCGAGGAAGTTCGCGACCATCTGCCCGGTGACCTCGCGCGGCCACGGAGACACGCCCTGGGCGTGCACCCCGTGGTCGCCGACGAACACGGCGACGGCCGGGGCGGCCGGGACGGGCGCGGGCACCACCGCGGCCAGCGCGGCGAGCCGGACCGACACGTCCTCCAGCTGCCCGAGCGAGCCGCGCGGCTTGGTCAGCCGGTCCTGGTGCTCGCGCGCGGCCTGGGCGACGGTCGGGTCGGTCGCCTCGATACGGGCGATCAACGCGTCGAGCGCAGCCGTGTCCGGCGATTCGGGACTCATCTGGCGCCTCCCTCGGTCCGGCCCGGACGTTACCGAAGGTCCGCGGTCCGCGGCGGCCGAACGTGACCGACGAACCGCGGTCCGAACGGGCGGCGTCCCCGACCGGGACCGGCCCCGCGACTGAGCGCGGGAGCCGGCCCCGCCGGTCGCGTGCGGCTAGATGCCGCCCCAGGCGATGATCGCCCCCACCGTCAGCAGGGTGACGGTCGTGGTGATCTCGACGAGGGCGCCGAAGACGTCGCCGGTGATGCCGTCGAGCCGGCGGACGCTGTGCCAGGTCACCAGCCGGCCGGCGGCGAGCCCCACGAGGACGGCGAACGGCAGCCACAGGGCCCGCGCGAGGCTGGTCGAGGTCAGCGCCAGCAACAGCCAGCTGAGTACCAGGGCGGCGCCCACGGCGGCCGCCCGAACGCTGGCCGGGGCGGTCCCGGCGACAAGCGCGCCGAAGCCGCCGGGCCGGGCCGGTGGTACAGCCGGGCGGGCGGCGTCGAGCGCGGCCAGCCGGCCGGCCACCGCCGCGACCACCAGGACCACGAGCCCCTGCGCCCGGCTCGCCGACGCCATCACCGTCAGCACGCCGCCCAGCTGCAGTAGCAGGACGGCGATCAGCGAGGTCACCCCGAACGGCCCGATGTCCGAGCGCCGCATGATCGTCAGCGCTTCCTCGGCGGGCCGTCGGCTGCCGAGCCCGTCTGCCAGGTCAGCCAGCCCGTCGAGGTGCAGCCCCCGGGTGAGCAGGGCCATGACGCCGACCCAGGCCACCGCGCCGAGGAAGCCGGCACCCGTGCCGTAACCACGCCAGAAGATCAGTGAGACCGCCCAGCCGACGAGAGCGAGCAGCCCGCCCAGCACCGGCAGCCAGCGCAGCGCCCACCCGGCGAGTCCCGTGTCCACGGCGTCGCGTCCGGTCCGGTTGGCCGGTACGGGGATCACGGTGAACATGCCGACGGCGAGCGGGAGCGCGCGCAGCGCGGCCGGCTCGCCGCCCGCGCCCCGGCGCCGGCTCGCCGCCGGCGTCTCGGCCCGGCGGCCGCGCAGGGCCGTGACGCCACCGGCGGCCCGCTCGCGGACCCAGCCGACACCGTCGCCGACCCGACGGCCGAAGGCCGCCGTTGCCTGGGTGGGCGGCCGCTGCCCCGAGCTGGGCCGAGTCGAGGGGGCGTCGGCGGGATAGCCGTCGGCGCCCGGCCGGGCTCGGTGACCGCCGCTGGTCGGGACCTTCCAGCCCCGGCGGGACTGACGCTGGTCGGGCACGTCCTGGTCGCCGTAGGACATCAGGCCCTCGACGCCCACGTCCTCGACGTCGCCGCGTCGCCAACCGTCGGCGTTCCCGGCTGTTGGGGCGCCGGGTATCGGGGTGCCGGGTGCCGGGCGCCTGGGTGCCGGGCCGCCGAGGGGCTGGGTGTAGTTACCGGTGTCGTCGCCGGGGTCGAAGCCCGCATAGCGCTCGTTCGGGTAGCCGGGCTCGTCGCCGGGGCCGCCACCACCGTCCGGTGTCGTCATGGCCGGTCCTCCTCTGCCGCCGCTTTCGACGGTATCGACGTACAAGGTGGTTTTCGCGTGCCCATGCACGCTCCGCGCCAGGTGGTCCCTGATCATCCTGCCTCATCTCGGGCAGGCCGCCCAAGCCCGACACTCCTGCGATGGCCGGAGAAGTCAGCGGATACGTAGCGGAATGCCGGCAGTGCACAGCCAGACCTCGTCCGCGACCGCCGCCAGCCTGGTGTTGAGCCGGCCGAGCTCGTCCCGGAACCGGCGGCCGGACCTGGTCGCCGGGACGACTCCCGACCCGACCTCGTTCGTCACGGCGACGACGTCGATCGTCGTGGCGGCCCAGGCCGCGACCAGGCCGTCCTGGGCCCGGGCGAGCGCCGCGTCGGCCGTGGTGGCAGCGGCGCCGCCGGCCTCGTCGGCGGTCCAGATCCCGCTGGCGTCCATCGCGGCCGTCAGCCAGGTGCCGACGCAGTCGAAAAGCACCGCGCGGGGACCGGCCACGGCCGGCTCGGTGGCGAGGATGCCGGCGGCGTCAGCGGTCTCGACCGTGGTCCAGCTTGCCGGCCGGCGTGCCTGGTGGGTCGCGACCCGGGCCGACCAGTCGGGGTCGTCGGCTGTGGGCACGGCTCCGGTCGCCAGGTAGACGACCTGGGCCCGGCCGGCGAGCATGTCCTCGGCCAGCTGGGACTTGCCGGACCGCGCACCACCGGTGATCAGAACCCGGCGGCCCGGCGCCGCTGGGCGGGCCGCTCGGCGCGCGAAGGGCGGAAAACGTCGAAAGCTCACCCGTCCGAGGATGCCCCGGACCGGCTGTCGACACGGCCGGCGAGGGCGGCTGAGCGCGCGCGGACGGCGATCGCCGCCGACGCGAGGGCCGCCGAGGCGGCGGCGACGGTCGCGGGCGTGGCCGTGGTAATGCTCGCGGTGGCTGCGGCAGCCCGTGACGACGCGGCGGCGGCGGGCCCGGACGCGGCGGAGAGGGCGCCCGAGGCCACCGCGGCGGCGACCCGCGCGGTGAACGCGACGGCGGCCACCGAGCCGACGACGGCGGCCGTCGCGGCCGCCGACACCGCGACTGTCGCCGTCGACACGGCCAGGGCCGCTGTTCCTGCCGCCCGCCGTGCCCTGGCCGCGCTCGCCATCTGACCTCCCGGGGCCGGTGCCGCACCCTCGTCGACGGATGCACCGCTGCCGCCCACAACATCGTGACACGCGCGGCCCGGACACCGGCAGACCTTCGTCGGCGCGAGAGCGACCACCTGCCGATGTGCCGGCCCGCGGTCTTACTCGATGTCGAAGAGGCCCTGGCGGACGGCGTACATGACGGCCTCCATCCGCGAGTGCAGCTGCAGCTTGTCCAGGATGTTGCGGACGTGGTTCTTGACCGTGTTCTCGCTGATGAACAGCTTGCGCGCGATCTCGCGGTTGGCCCGGCCCTCGGCGACGAGCTTGAGCACCTCGAGCTCACGGGCGGTCAGGTGCGGGGTGTGCAGCCGGGGCCGGTCGTCCGTGCCACGGGCGATGCTGGCGAACTCGGCCATGAGCTTGGACGCCATCGACGGGCTGATCAGGCTCTGGCCATGGTGGACGGAGCGGACGGCGTCGGCGACCTCGTGCGGCGGGATCGACTTGAGCAGGTACCCGACGGCGCCGGCCTTGATCGCTTCGAAGAGATCGTTCTCCTCGTCGCTGACCGTCAGCATGACGATCTTCACGCCCGGAACGGCCCTCTTCACGCCCCCTGTGGCGGCGATCCCGTCACGCAGCGGCATCCGGACGTCCATGAGCACGATGTCCGGCGTGGTCCCGGCGGCCAGCGACACGGCCTCCTGGCCGTTGCCGGCGCGGCCGACTACCCGGATGTCATCTTCTATCTCCAGGACGGTCTGCAGGCCCTGGAGGAAGAGCTCATGGTCGTCCACTACGAGAACCCGGATCGGACTCGTCTGACGGATCGGGTCGGCCTCGGCGGCGGCCGACGGCGGAACGACACTGGCCGTCATCACACACCCGGAAATCTACGAACGGATCGTTCGGAAGTAACTAATGGGACTACCGGCGAATAGCGGTTCGAGTACCTGTCCACTCTACGTGATGAGACGTGTACCAGTGGTTGCGTCGACGTTCGTGCCGTGTCATGCCGCGAGTCCCGGTGGCTCCGCCGGGCTGAATCCCGCGTCATCAAAAGATGTCCGTCGGTAGCGTCGCTCGACGCGCGATGGTGCTGGCCAGCGGGCTGTGCCCGCTGCTGGCCGCCTCCGGGCCGAACGCTTCCGACATGACCGGATGATACCTCTGTGAACCGGAATCTTTTGCCACAACACCGACGAGACGGGACGGTTCCCTGGATTCACACGGACCGGCGTGACGTCCGTCCCAAGCAGCCCTGTCCGTTGATCGCCGGGCCCGTAACCAGGCCGCCTCTTTCTATGAGACTTCTTTACGCATTTTCTGCACTGGATGCCGAATTGCCGCGAGCCTGCCGCGGGGTCCGCGTGTCTGCACGCGACAGCGATATCCGCGCACCCATTGGCTGATCGACTCCGGATGCCCCCGATGGCGTCCGGGCGCGATCTGGCGCACCGTGCAGACATGGTTACCGCCGCGGGCGCGCGTCGCGCCACCAGCACCGTCCCCGGCGATCAGCCCGCCGGCCGGGCCGATCCCGCCGCGAGCCGTCGCCTGCGGCTGAAGCCCGGCACCGGCTGGGACGACGTCCTCGCCCGGGCCCAGGCCGCGGCGCCCGAGGCGTTCCACGACGGCCGGCTGCTCAACCTGTGGGGCGGCAGCTGGCGCCCGACCGGTGTCCCGCTGTCGAGCAGCGTCTCGCCCGTCGACGGCCGCCCGATCGCCGGTCCGCCGATGATCGAGCTCGGCGAGGCCCGGGAGGCGATCGGCGCCGCGCTCGCCGACCACCGGGCCTGGCGGGACGTGCCGCTGGCCGAACGCAGCGCCCGGGTGGCCGCCACGGTCGACGCCCTCGACGCCCACCGGGACACGCTGGCGCAGCTGCTCGTCTGGGAGATCGGCAAGCCGTGGCGGCTGGCCAGGACCGACGTCGACCGGGCGATCGACGGCGTCCGCTGGTACCTCGACGAGATCGGCGGGATGGTCGCCGAACGTACCTCGCTGCCCGGGCCGGTCAGCAACATCGCCAGCTGGAACTACCCGATGAGCGTGCTCATGCACGCCATGCTCGTCCAGGTACTCGCAGGCAACGCCGCGATCGCGAAGACGCCGACGGACGGCGGCGCGGCCTGCCTGACGTTGGCCTGCGCGCTCGCACACCGGGCCGGGCTGCCGGTCTCGCTCGTGTCCGGCCCCGGCTCGCGGCTGTCCGGAGCGCTGGTCCGGGCGCCCGAGATCGGCGCGCTCGCGTTCGTCGGCGGCCGTTCGGCTGGCGGCCAGGTCGCGGCCGCGCTCGTCGACACCGGCAAGCGGCACTTCCTCGAGCAGGAGGGGCTCAACGCCTGGGGTATCTGGGAGTTCTCGCAGTGGGACCTGCTCGCCGGGCACCTGCGCAAGGGCTTCGAGTACGCCAAGCAGCGCTGCACGGCCTATCCGCGCTACGTGGTGCAGCGCCAGCTGTTCGACGAGTTCCTGAAGATGTACCTGCCGGTCGTCGAGTCGATCCGGTTCGGCCATCCCCTGGCGGTCGGCGCCGACGACGAGGACCTGCCGGATCTCGACTTCGGTCCCCTGATCAACTCGCTGAAGGCCGCCGAGCTCGCCAGTCGGGTCGACGAGGCGATCATGAAGGGCGGTGTCCCGCTCTACCGAGGCAGCCTGGCCGACGGCCGGTTCCTCGCCGGGCAGGACACCGCCGCCTACGCCACACCGACGGCCATCCTGTCCCCGCCGACCTCGTGCGCGCTGCACCACGCCGAGCCGTTCGGGCCGGTGGACACGATCGTGCTGGTCGACTCCGAGGCCGAGCTGCTGGCCGCGATGAACGCCTCGAACGGCGCGCTGGTCGCCTCACTCGCCTGCGACGACGAGGACAAGGCCCGTCGGATGTCCGCCGAGCTGGCCGCTTTCAAGATCGGGATCAACAAGCCCCGGTCCCGCGGCGACCGCGCGGAGCCGTTCGGCGGCCGGGGCGCCTCCTGGAAGGGTGCCTTCGTCGGCGGGGAACACCTCGTCCATGCCGTCACTGTCGGCGCCGACCCCCACGAGCACCTCTACGGCAACTTCCCGTCCTACTCGCTCTACCCGGAGACGTAGCAGCGCGCCTGGCGGGCTCGGCGACGGTGGCCCGCGTCGCGTCCCGCTCATGATCGTCGTTTCGGCCCTCCAGTGGTTGCAGCCGGGCGCGATTCACGACCACTGGAGGGCGGAAGCGGCGATCACGCCAGCTGGCTGTGGCCATTCGCGGCACTAGACGGTGCTGAGTGCGGCGTCGACCTCGGATGCGGTGGGCATGGCCGGTCCGGCGCCGAAGCGGCCGACCGCGAGGCCAGCGGCCGCGTTGGCCCGTTCCAGGGCGGCGGTGGCCGGCAGGCCGGCGGCGAGCGAGGCGCCGAAAGCGCCGCAGAAGCAGTCTCCGGCGCCGGTCGTGTCGACCACCGGGCCGCGCCGGCCGGGCAGGGCCACCACCTCGCCGCCGATCCGGGCCAGCGCACCCTGCGCGCCGAGGGTCACGACGACGTCGCCGACCGGCTGGCCGTTCGAGGCGGTCAGCCCGCTGCGCAGCCGTTCCGCGATCGCCGCGGCGCCAGCACGCGGGGCGTCGACCAGCTCGGCGAACTCGGTCTCGTTGACGATCAGAACGTCGGTCGCGGCCAGCAGCCCGGGGCTCGGCGCCCGGAACGGCGCGAGGTTGAGGACCGTCCTCGCCCCGGCGGCCCTGGCCGCGCGGGCGGCGGCCTCGTTCGTCTCGCCGGGAATCTCGTCCTGCAGCAGCAGCACGTCGCCGGCCCGGATCGTCGCCTCGGCCACCCGGGCCGGGCTGACCGAGCCGTTCGCGCCGGCCACCACGATCACCGTGTTCTCGCCGCCGTTGGCGACCGTGATCAGGGCCGTGCCCGACGGCCCGTGCTCCATCCGGACCAGGGAGGTGTCGATCCGCTCCGCTCCCAGGAAGCCGGAGAGCACCGCGCCGAACCCGTCGGCCCCCACCGCGCCGACCAACGCCGTCGGGGCGCCGAGCCGGCGGGCGGCGACCGCCTGGTTCGCACCTTTGCCGCCGGGAATCTGGTGCACCGAGCCGCCGGGGACGGTCTCGCCGGGCAGCGGCATCCGCTCCACCGTGACGACGACGTCCATGTTGATCGAACCGATGACGACCACCCGGCCGCCCGACCATCCGGCAGCCTGCCCGCGCTCAACCACGCCTCATCGTGAACCCTCCCGGCCGGCGCGCAAAGGCGACGACACCGACACCTACCGCGAAATCCGGTCCGTCGGCGCTCGCGAGAGCCGGTAGCGGCGTCGGTCGGACAGCGTGATCCTCGCGCGGTGCCCCACGCCGGTCGAGCGCTTGACCGTCAGACGGCGCAGGTCAGGTCGCGCAGCGCGACGACGGTGCGCCAGTTGCGGGTCGTCCCCGTGACCGCGAGCTTCTTCTCGATGTTGGTGTTGTTGAGCTTGGTGCGCCCGTAACCGTTCGGGCAGTGCAGGTAGACGTCCCGCCCGACGACCGTGACCTCCTCGTCCGCGCCGGCCAGCGCCGCGAGGCTGGCGGCCCGGGCCCGGGCCGGCTCCTCGGCGAGGAAGGTGACGTGCAGCTTGGTCGGATCGTCCTGCCGGTCCAGGTACGGGTTCGCGGCGGCCAGCGCGGCGAGCTCGTCGCGGGTGCGCAGCAGGACGGTGGTGCGGACGCCGATCTCCCGGTTCAGGCGGGCCTCGATGTCCGCGGCCAGCGCGGCAGGCGGCGCCTCGGTGCCGAACAGCACGTTGCCGGACCGCAGGTAGGTCGAGATGCCGGCGAACCCGAGGCCGGCGAAGACGGCGTGTAGGTCCGCCATCGCGACGCTCGCGTGCCCGGCCACGTTGATCCCCCGCAACAGCGCCGCGTAGGTGGTCACCAGCCTCCTCCCATCACCCCCCGGTGAACCTTATGAGCACCGGCCCCGCGGTCCAGCGGATTCCGCCGATCTCGCCAAGGCTTCACCGGCTCGTCACATGGCCACGGGCCCTCGGTCGGGGTCGCGGTACCGGCGGCGCCCGGCCGGTCCGTGCCGATCCGTCCACCGGCTCGACGGCCCGCGTCGCCGGGCCGCGCGGAACGGGTGGTGTCCGTGTCGTTACACGTCCGCGGCGCGACAGTGCAGCTCAGCGGCCTGATCCGGAGGTCAGCATGGTCCTTGCGCGCACCGTCGCGCGTGTCCACCTGTGTCAGCGGGGCCAGGTGCGGCTGAAGGGATGAGAGCCATGCGTGAGCCGTTCCGGACGAGCTTCCTGTCCACGTCCGTGGCGGCGGGGCCGGACGAGGTGTGGTGGGTGCTCGTCGGTGACGAGGAGCCGGGCGTCGAGGGGCCGGGCGCCATGCTGCCCGACCGGCGGCTGGTGTCCGACTGGCAGGCCGGCTCGCCGGTCCGGCTGACCGCCGGCGGTACCGACGTCTACGGCACCGTGCTGCGGGCCACGGCGCCGCACCGGCTGACCTACACCCTGGGCGCACCGCTGCCCGACGGCGTGGACGCGACCGTCATCGTCACCTGGGAGGTCCTGCCGGCCGGCGAAGGTAGCGTGATCATGCTCTCCATCGACGACCTGTGCCCCGACGGCAACGACGACCTGCGGGACGCCTGGGCCCACGTGCTGGCCGAGGTCGGCTCTCGGCTCGAGGTCCTCGCCCCGCCTGTCCCGGACCCCCGGCGCGGGCCCGACCGGGCCTGACTGGGTCTGACCCACCGGGCGGACCGGATCGGGCTGGGCTCGCGGGACAGGTCTGTCCGCCTGCGGCGCGCCTAGCATGGTCGGCGTGCGGGAGGACGCCGGCGGGCCCGCCGAGCTGGGAGCGCGGTTCGGGCCGTATTTCGCGCTGGACCGGCTCCCGGGTGGCGGGCCACCGCCCGCCGGGTGGGCGATCGTCGCGGACCTGGCCGACCCCGCGACCGGGGCCTTCGACCGGCGGGTCCGCGCGGTTCGCGCGGCGCTCGCCGCCGCCCGATCGGGCCCGGCCGAGACCGTCGACGAGCGGGTGGCCGTGTCCGTCGCCCAACTCGGTCTGTGCGCCCGGCTGGTCGCGCCGGCCCTCGCGCTGGCGGTGGTCGACGCCCGCCCGCTGACGCTCGACCCACGCAGGCTCTACTGGCGCGACGTCCTCGGTGGGCCGTTCCCCCTAGCCCTCTCTGGCGCGCCGACGCCTCCCGCAGGCGACGTCCCGGGCCCTGGGGGAGCGGAGCGGTTCGCGGCCGGGACGCTCATCCCGGTCGTCGCGCCCATCGTCGACGCCGTCAGGCAGGGCTACCCGGTGTCCGAGAAGGTTCTGTGGGGCAACGTCGCCTCGGCCGTGGCCGGCGCCGCGAAGATGATCGGGCTCGCCGAGCCGGCGTTGGCCGCGCCGGCCTGGCGCGTCGTCGACGAGCTGTGCGGCGGGGCTGGCGGCCCGTTGCTCGACACCGGGGGGCGGGTCGGCCCGGCCCGGTTCCGCCGGCGCAGCTGCTGTCTGATCTACCGGCTGGCCGAGGGCGGCGTCCGTGCCATCTGCGAGGACTGCGTGCTGGGCGCCGGCCCGTCGTCGCCCGGCCGCGCTCCGAGGTGACCCTCCGCCCCCGACTGACGGCCAGGGGCGGCGGCCTGGGCGGGCGGTCGGGCGGCGGGCTGGTGTCAAGGTCACCGGGACCGGCGGGCTACAGTGACAGCCCCAGGGACCACATTCCGGTCGGTGCCGACGGAAGGGTACGAGCAGTATGGACGCGGTCAGGCGTGGCTATTTGGGCCTGATGCTGTTCATCATCGCGCTGGTGCTGATGCCGCTGCTGGTCATCGACTACCACCGCCAGACCGAGACGGACGGCGGTCGGGCGAAGTCTCCCGCCCTCGCCGGTGCCTCGTCGCCAGCCCCGACCAGCGGCGGCGCGGGCCCGACGGCCGCGCCGGTCGAGTTCCGTCCGGTGATCGTCACGTTCCAGGGTGTAGAGGACGGGCAGACGCTGCGCGGGGACGTCGCGATCACGCTGATCACCACGGGTGACGTCGGTCCGATCAACTACACCCTGGCCGGGGCCCCTGGCCAGTGGCTGGCCGAGAGTTCGCCCTACCTCTTCTCCCCGCATCCGGGTGGCTGGCGCACCACGCAGGTCTCGAACGGCGACTACACGTTGACGGCGACGCCCCTCAACACCCAGATCGGCGCTCGCTCCGTGCACTTCCTGGTCCAGAATCCCTGACCGGCCCGGACTGGCCCGTCAGGGTGGCTGTCAGGTGGGGGCCGCGTGACGCTGACGCGGGGAAACCCTAGTGTCAGACAGATGGACCGCCTGGTGTGGATCGACTGTGAGATGACGGGCCTCGACCCGGCCTCGGACGTGCTGCTGGAGGTCGCCTGCCTGGTGACCGACGGGGCGCTCAACGTCGTCGGCGACGGGGTCGACCTGGTCATCTCCGCGCCGGACCCGGTTCTCGAGACGATGGTGCCGGTCGTCCGGGACATGCACGCGACCTCGGGGCTGACCGAGGCGGTCCGTGCCTCGACGCTCACCGTCGCCGAGGCCGAGCAACAGGTCCTCGCCTACGTGCGCACGCTCGTCCCGGAGAACCGGCGGGCGCCGCTGTGCGGGAACTCGATCGCCACCGACCGCACGTTCCTCGCCCGCTACATGCCTGAGCTGGACGGCTACCTGCACTACCGGATGATCGACGTCTCGTCGGTCAAGGAGCTGGCCCGCCGCTGGTACCCGCGCGCCTACTATGCGGCCCCCGCCAAGCGTGGCGGCCACCGCGCCCTCGCCGACATCCGCGAGAGCATCGAGGAGCTGCGCTACTACCGCCGCACTGTCTTCGTCGGCGCGCCCGGTCCCACCACCGACGAGGCGCGCGCGGCGGCCACCGAGACCCGGGCCGAATCCGACGCGGAGCTGGCAGCGGCTTCATCGCGCAACGGCAGCGCCCCCGACGCGGCACCCGCGACGGCGGCCCCGACCTCGGACTGACTCTCCTGGGAGTGGCGGCGGTGGCCGGCCCCGCGAGGGCTTCCTCGCGGCCGGCCTGTCGCCTGCTGAACTGGGGTGGGTGACGGGACTTGAACCCGCGACCACCGGGACCACAACCCGGTGCTCTACCAGCTGAGCTACACCCACCATGCCTCGCCGGACCACCGGCGAAGACGGCCCGGTGAGGGGCGGCGCAAGACCGTCCTGACCGGGCTTCGCCATAGTACCGGGCGGAACGGCCGGAGCGGCAACAGGGTTTCGAGCCGGCTCGGGGCGTGGCCGGGCGCTCGGGCGGGCGGCCCGGAGTGGGACGCGGGCGAGCCCGAACTGGGTACGTCGGGCGCGACCAGAACGGCCGCGGGCCAGGTCAGCGAGGGCGGCGACGGTCCGGCGGACGGGACGCGAGGTGCGCGCCGCCGCGGTTGTCACGGGGGCGTTGGCGCCCACGTAGCCGGCTGACGCCCAGGATGCGTTCCTGGATGATCCGCTCTTGCCGTGAGCATCGGCGATCCACGTCCCCGAAGGTAGCGTTCCGTCGAGCATCCGGTGTCCATCGTCACACGGTGTTTACCAAAGTCCCGGCGTGTCATGAGCGACGCGGACCGGGTCATCACTCGCATTGGCCATACGCGGCGTAGTCCCGTGGTGCTCTGGCGCTACTCGGAGTGAGGTATTGGTGCCTCGCGGGCGGGGGCCGTCGTGCCGGGTGCGGCGTCCGTCCGACCCCGGCCGTGACATCGGCCGGACCGGGCCCTCTCGCTGGAAATCGCGCCCAGGGGACGCGGAAGCTTGGGGGGTCGACCTTCGTTACAGTGGTCGATAGTTGCGCGTGCAATCAAGGAGGAAGTCCCATGCCCGCCGTCACCGCCGACACCGTCTCGTTGCCTCGGCTTGCCGGGCCGGGGCTCGGGGACATCCCGCGCCCCGTCCGGAAGATCACTACAGCGCCTCTCGGCTACGAGGGCGAGGGCTTCCCGGTCCGTCGCGCCTTCGCCGGGGTCAGCAAGGCCGACCTGGACCCGTTCGTCCACATGGACCAGATGGGCGAGGTCGAGTACGCCCCCGGTGAGCCCAAGGGCACGCCGTGGCACCCGCACCGGGGCTTCGAGACGGTCACCTACATGATCGACGGCACCTTCCAGCATCAGGACTCGCACGGCGGCGGCGGGATCATCACCGACGGCGCGACCCAGTGGATGACCGCGGGCGCCGGCATCCTGCACATCGAGACGCCGCCGGCCGCGCTCGTCGAGAGCGGTGGCCTCTTCCACGGCATCCAGCTGTGGGTCAACCTGCCGGCCAAGGACAAGTTCACCCCGCCGCGCTACCAGAACCTGGAGGGTGGTCAGGCGGGCCTGGTGAGCACCGCGGACGGCGGCGCGCTGCTGCGGATCATCGCGGGTGAGATCGGCGGCCACCGCGGGCCGGGCTCGACCCACACCCCGATCACGCTCGCGCACGTGACCGTCAGCCCCGGCGCCCGGGTCGACATCCCGTGGAACACCGAGTTCAACGCGCTGGCCTATGTGCTCGCGGGCGCCGGGACCGTCGGCCCGACGGACGCGCCCATCGAGACCGGCCAGCTCGCCGTGCTCGGCGCCGGGGACCGGCTGGTCTTCGCGGCGAGCGCCCACCAGGACGCGCACACCCCGAACCTGGAGGTCCTGCTGCTGGGCGGCCAGCCGATCCGCGAGCCGGTCGCCCAGTACGGCCCGTTCGTCATGAACACCCGCCAGGAGCTGGAGCAGGCCGTCGAGGATTTCCAGAAGGGCAAGCTCGGCGTGATCCCGGCCAACGCCCTCATGCCGCACCGCGTCTGACCGGCCGCAGCCGCCCCGACCGGCGTGGCGAGGCACGCAGGGGCCAGCCGGACCGGGTTTCGCGCCGCCCCGGCTGGCCGATCGGCCGGTGCAAGTTCCAGAAATAGGTCACTATGGCTGGACTGGGTGGGCGCGACGGGCCAGCCGGGCGCCGACATCTGCGACGCGGCGGCGGGGCGCTCGGCGCCGGCGGCGGGGGGCACCGTGGTGGAGCAGGACGCACACGCGCAGTGGTCGGCCGGGTCCGGTCGGCGCTGGCCCGAGCAGACGGTGCTCGGCCGGCTGCCGGCGGAATCGCAGGCGGGCATGCTCGCCCTCGGTGGGTTCCGGGAGTTCACTCCCGGCATCCCGATCATGCGGGAGGGCGACCCGACGACGTTCGTCGCGGTGCTGCTGCGCGGCTGGACGAAGGTGACGGCGCTGACCGAGGACGGGGGTGTCGCGCTGCTCGCCGTCCGGCACGGTGGCGACGTCGTCGGCGAGTTCGCGGGCATCGACTCCCAGCCGCGCTCCGCGACCGTCACGGCCGTCGGCAAGGTGCTGGCCAAAGTGATCAGGGCGGAGGAGTTCGCCGCCTACCTGGCCACCGACCCGAGCGCGGCGGCGGCGATCAGCCACAGCATCGTCGCGAAGACCCGGTTCAGCATCCGCCGGCGGGTCGAGTTCGCCGGTTGCTCGGTGGCCGTGCGGGTGGCCCGGGTTCTCGTCGAGCTGGACCGCGCCTACGGCGTCGACGACGTCGGCGGCCTGCGGGCGCTGGGCATGCCGCTGACCCAGGGGGAGCTCGCCGCCCTCGTCGGCGCCAAGGACCCGACGGTGCACAAGGCGCTGCGTGCGCTGCGCCAGGACGGTGTCATCGAGTGGGGCTACCGGCGCATCAAGATCCGGGACCTGCCGGCCCTGCGGATCGCGGCCGGCCTGCCCCCCGGGTAATCTTCGACGCCGACACGCTGGATCTCGGCGGGCGACCTGTGCCCGGGGTTCCCGCCGCACGGCCCGCCCCCGTTTGCTGGCGCGCCTGGTGGAACGGCGTCGGCCCAGGTCTGGCGGATCGGTGGTGGCAGTGGTGCAGCGAGCGGGGGTGCTGCGAGAGGTCCGCGCGATCCGGTACGCCACGCCGCTGCGGGAGGGCGGCAGCCTGCCCGGGATCATGGAGGCCGACGACCTCGGGACCTGGGTGGTGAAGTTCCGCGGCGCGGGGCAGGGCGTGCGCGCGCTGGTCGCCGAGGTGATCGTCGGCGAGCTGGGCCGCGCGCTCGGGCTCCCGGTGCCCGAGCTCGTCGTCATCGACGTCGACCCGGTGCTCGGCCGGGTCGAGCCCGACCAGGAGATCCAGGACCTGCTGCGGGCCAGCGCCGGCCCTAACCTCGGGATCGACTACCTGCCCGGCTCGATCACCTACGACCCGCTCGCGTTCACGGTCGACCCGGGGCTGGCCGCGCGGGTGGTCTGGCTGGACGCGTTGACGCTGAACGTCGACAGGTCGTGGCGCAACCCGAACCTGCTCGTCTGGGGCGGCCGGCTGTGGCTCATCGACCATGGCGCCGCGCTGTACCCCCACCACGGCTGGGCCGCCCGGACGGCCGGGCCGGACCCCGCGTCCGGACCGCCCCCGCCGCCCGACCCGCGGGTCCTGCCTCGCTGGGAGGAGCACGTGCTGCTGCCGGCCCTCGGCGACGACCCGGCCGCCGCGCTGCGGGCCGCCGACGCCGCGCTCGCGCCGCTCGTCGGCCCGGACCTGCTGGCCCCGGTGGTGGCCGCGGTCCAGGCGAGCTGGCTCGACGTCGAGCCAGGGCGGTACGTCGACTGGCTCACCGCCCGCGTCGAGGGGGACCGGCCCTGGCTGGAGGCGATGACGGCGGTCCGCCCGGGGACGATCGCCGCGGCCCGGCGGGAGGCCGCCGCCGCGGACGCCGCCCGGCCCGCGCCACCGGCCTGGCTGCGCCCGGCGCTCTCCCGGGCCCGGGAGGACGGCCGTGGCTGACCTGTTCGAGTACGCGCTGGTGCGGGTCGTGCCGCGGGTGGAGCGCGGCGAGTGCATGAACGTCGGCGTGCTGCTGTGGTGCCAGGGAGCCGGCTACCTGGAGCTGCGCTGCCTCCTGGACGGCGACCGGCTCGCCGCGCTGGACCCGTTCCTTGACCTCGGCGCGGTGCGTACCCATCTGGACGCGCTGCACAAGGTGTGTGTCGGCGGCCCGGCGGCGGGCGCGGCCGGCGTGATGTCGCCGGGGGAGCGGTTCCGCTGGCTCACCGCGCCGCGCAGCACCGTGGTGCAGACCTCGCCGGTGCACACCGGCGTCACCGCCGACCCGGCGGCCGAGCTGGACCATCTCGTCGACGTTCTCGTCGACCGGCAGCGGCCACCCGGTGGCGCGGCCGGTTGAAGCGGCGCCCGGGCTGACCTATCCTCGAACAGGCGTTCGATAGTGGGCGCGTTGGCGGCTGCCCGGCCGTCCGGACCTTCGGGGGCTCGAAGGACGATGACATGGACCAGGAGGAGCGGGATTCCCTGGCAGCGCTGCGCCGCGCGCTGGCCGCGATCGAGCCGACGGCACTCCCGCCCGAGGCTGCGGCCGAGCTGATCGGCCAGCTGGTCGGGGTCGTGGCGGCCGCGCAGGCGGCGCTGGTGCGGGCGGTCGGCGCCGCGGCCGGCTCGCGCGCGCGGACGGCAGCCGCCGGCCCGCGCTCCGCCGGCGACGCCGCGCAACCGGCCGGCTGGCTTGCCCAGCGCACCCGGCTGACGTGGGCCGCCGCGGCCGCGCTGCTCGTGGCGGCGCGGGCGTTGTCCGCCCTGCCCGTGCTGGCCGACGCGTTCCGGCGCGGGGATGTGGGGCTCGACCACGTGCTCGCCCTGGCGATCCCGGTGGCGTCGGCCCCCAGGCTCGTCGCGCTGGCCGGGCCGGCCGCGGCGGAGCTCACGGCGCTCGCCCGCCGGGCCGACCCGGGCCAGGTCCGCGCCGCCGTCGACCGGTGGCTGCGCGACGTCGACCCGCGCGGGGTGGCGGGTGACGCCGAGGCCGCCCGACGGGCCCGGTCGCTGTCACTGCTGACGGTCCCGGCCGGTGCCGCCGGCGGCCCGGACGGCCAGGTGACGATCTGCGGGACGGTCCCCGTCGACGATGCCCGCACGCTGCTGGACGCGTTGCGCCTGGCCGCGCGGGTGGCCGCTGGGCCGGGTGATGCCCGGAACCCGGCCCAGCGGCGCGCCGACGCCTTGCTGGTGATGGCGCGGTGCTACCGCGCCGTCACCGACCTCACCACAGCTGCGCGTAGCGGGTAGCCGCCGCGGTGTTCTGGTAGAGGCAGTGATCGCCGACCGGCCGGAAGAGGTTCGAGCCGACGTTCTCCATCTCGCAGTTGTTGAAGTAGGACTCGTAGTACATGCCGTGACCGGCGCGGGCCACCATCCAGTCGCGCATGAACTGGATGTAGCTGGCGTTGTCGCCGCCGCCGTCGTCTCCCGACCCGGAGGCCACGCCCCATTCGGGGACGCCGAACAGCTTGCCGTGGGCCCGGGCGAAGTTGTACAGCCAGGTGATGCCGCCCATGGCCTCGGCCTGGTCGTTGAACTGGTCCAGGGTGAACGACGGCGGGAAGTGGTCGTAGGCGTCGATCGACACGATGTCGACCCACTGGTCGCCGGGGTACAGGTCGGTCGGGACGTGGCTCGGCGGGTTCTGCGAGTAGTGGGCGTTGATCGTCCAGTCGAACTGCGGGCTGGTGGTCGTGGTCGAGCGGATCGAGTTGACGACCTGGCGGAAGCAGTTGATGTAGTCGGAGGCGTTCGTGCCGGCCCACGGGTACCAGTCGCCGTTGGCCTCCCAGGCCAGCCGGACGATCGAGTTCTGGCGCCCGGTCGAGTTGAGCGTCCGGCCGAACTGCTGCCAGTAGCTGTTGTAGGCGCCGGTCGCGCAGGTGGCCAGGTTGGAGGTGTGGTCCTCCGGGAACGGCGGGACGGTCAGGACGAGCTTGCCCGGCCAGCCGTTGAAGTTCGTCTCGGCGAAGGACGGCCGGACGATCGAGGCCCAGCTGTCCCGCGCCACGTAGACCTGCGCGATGTCACACAGGTCGCCGCGGAAGGAGCAGAACCCGTCGACGTCCTGCGGGGTGATCAGCGGGTCGCCGTTCGCGCCGGACAGCCAGGGCTGGCCGGACCGGTTGCCGCCGCCCGTGCCGCCGCCGCCCGTGCCGCCCCCGCCCCCCGTGTCCGCGCTGGTGTAGGTCTCGGCACGGTCGAACGACACCGCGAAGGCCGCGGACGCGGAGTTGCGCTGGCCGATGTTCGTCACGACGGCGATGTGGTCACCGAACGACAGCTGGCCCGAGTCGTAGATCAGCGTGTTGCTGGACGTGGGCGCGTACGTGTCGACGGTGGCGGTCGCCCGGCCGTCCACGCTCACGGACACCAGCCCGCCGGCCTGCTCCTTCACGCCGTAGATCAGGATGCGGTTCCCGGTCCAGCGGATGGTGGTGGTGGCGCCGGCGGTCAGCGAGTAACGGAAGGACCTGTTCGGCGTGGACGGCACGCAGCCGCCGCACCGCGTCCAGTTCCCGTTGTAGACGACCTGGTTGCTGTCGGGGCCGATCGCCGTGTCCTCGATGGTCGTCTTGGTCCCGGTCGGCGGCGTGCTGCCGCCGCCGCTGCCCGAGCCCGGGTCGGTGAAGATCTCCGCGCGGTCGAACGAGACGGCGAACGCGGCCGACGCGGCGTTGCGCTGCCCGAGGTTGGTCAGGACCGCGGTGTGGACGCCGTTCGGGAGCGTTCCCGAGTCGTAGAGCAGCGCGTTGCTGGAGTTCGGGGCGTAGGTGTCGACGTTGGTGGTCGACCCGTTGTCGACCTGCACGCTGGCGAGGCCGCCGGCCCGCTCCTTGACCCCGTAGATCCTGACCTGGGTGCCGGTGAACTGGACGGTGGCGGTGTCGCCGGCGGCCAGCGAGTACTCGAACGAGCGGTTCGGGGTCGACGGCATGCAGCCGCCGCAGACGGTCCAGTTCCCGCCGTAGCTGACCCGCCCGACGCCGGCCCCGACGTTGGTGTCCTCGATGACGGCCGACTGGGCGGCGGCGAGCGGGGTGATCCCACCGGTCTGGATCATCGTGTGCTGGAGGTCGGCGGCGGCGAGTGGCTCGGTGGCCGGCGCGGTGGTCGTCAGGATCGGGACCTGGCCGATCCCGTCCATGGTCGGCGGTGGCGCCGCGCCGCGCAGGACTCCTGGGAGGGTGCCCGGGTCCACCTCCGAACCGGGGATCCCGGGTGAGGCGGCGTAGACGGCGTCCGGGGTCACGACCGCGCCGAGCACCAGCGCGACGGCCAGGACGGCCAGGCTGGTCAGGCGGGGCCGCAGTCGTGGCCTCGGCCGCGGTCGGCGCCGCGCCGCGCGGCCGGCGGAGCCTGGGGTGGCCGGGTCGGTCGCAAGGGCGCTCAGCCAGGCCCGGATCGGGTCGCGGGCGCGGCGGCGGTGTCTCCTCGCAGGCACCGGCAGCCCTCCCCGTCTGGCCACCGGACCGCCGGCCGAGACCGGCGCAGAGGTGGGTTCGGTCGGCTCACCGGCGGCTCCCAGGGGCACAGAACATCCCTTCGTCCCGGGCCGGATGACTCTGGTTGGCATCCGTAGGCCCGTTGTAACCACGAACGCCGCGACCGTATACGCAGAGTAGCCATTGATTGCGCTAGGTAGTCAACGTTCGGCGGTTCGGGCGCGACACCCCGCGCTTCGCCGTTACCCGGTCGGAGTGGCGCGTTCGGCCTCCATCGGTGCGCTCGGCGGCATGCCGGCCCCAGAGGCCGGTTCTCCAGGGTGCTGCGCCGCGTGCGGCGGGTTCGTGTCGCCATGCGCCGGCCTCGCGTCGCCGTGCGGTTGCTCCCGCGTCGCCGTGCGGCGCCGCGGGAGGAGAGCGAGCCTGCTGGTGGCGCGGGCGCCGGGCGTCGCCGATGTCACACCGTGGGCAGGCACCCGATCGGTTGCCCCAGCTGGCCGCCGGGCGGGAGCGTGGGCCGGGACCACGCCGTCAGGCCGGGCCGGCGCCCCTGGTTGTCGGCGGCGGGTCATGCTCAGACGGCAGCCAGCGGGAGGAATCCGGATGAAGATCGACGCGAGCCTGTCCGACGACATCGGCGCCACGCGGACGGCGGCCGCGAAGATCGAGAGCGACGGCTACGCCGGGGGATGGACGTCCGAGACGAAGCACGACCCGTTCCTGCAGTGCCTGCAGGCCGCGATGGCCACCGAGTCGATCACCATCGGCACCGCCATCGCGATCGGGTTCGCTCGCTCCCCGATGACACTCGCCTCGACGAGCTACGACCTGGCCCGCTACGCGCAGGGCCGGTTCGTCCTGGGCCTTGGTTCCCAGATCAAGCCGCACATCGAGCGGCGTTTCTCGATGCCCTGGTCAGCCCCCGCGGCCCGGATGCGGGAGCTCATCCTGGCCACCAGGGCGATCTGGGCCACGTGGCACGAGGGCGTCAAGCTCGACTTCCGCGGTGACTTCTACTCCCACACCCTGATGACGCCGTTCTTCACCCCCGAGCCGCACGAGTACGGACCGCCGCCGGTCTTCCTCGCCGCCGTGGGCGAGAAGATGACCGAGGTCGCGGGCGAGGTCGCGGATGGTTTCTTCGTCCATCCCTTCACCACCATGCGGTACCTGGAGCAGGTGACCGTCCCCGCCTTGCTGCGCGGCCGGGCGAAGGCCGGCAAGGACGGCCTGGACGGCTTCGTCATCAACGGCCCCTCCTTCGTCACCATCGGGCGCACCGAGGAGGAGCTGGCCGCCGCCATCCAGGGCACCAAGGCCCGGATCGCCTTCTACGGCTCGACGCCCGCCTACCGCCAGGTTCTCGAGCTGCACGGCTGGGGCGAAGCCCAGGACGAGCTCAACACGCTGTCCAAGCAGGGCCGCTGGGACGACATGGCGGACGTGATCACCGACGAGATGCTGCACGAGTTCTCCGTCGTCGGCACTCCCGCCGAGGTCGGGCCGAAGCTCGTCGCGAAGGTCGGCAAGGTCTACGAGCGCCTCACGTTCTACAGCGGCTACGACGCCGAGCCGGCGCTGTGGTCGGAGCTTCTCGCCGCCGTGACCGCCGCGTCCTGACTCGTTCAGACGGAACCTCCGAGTCAGAGGGAGCGTGCGTGGAGACACCGGTACGGATGACGCCGGACCCTGAACGCAGGGAGCTGGCGCGGTACCCGTGGGTGCATGAGATCCGCGCCCGGTTCGCCGACGTGGACAACCTGGGCCACATCAACAACGTCGCGGTCGTCTCGTACTACGAGGACGCCCGGGCCACGTTCAACAACGAACTGCTCGGCCTGTTCAGCCTCCATGGCTCGGCGAAGGCCGGCCCGTTCCATTTCCTGGTCGCCCAGTCCAAGGTCGACTACCTCGCCGAGGCGCACTACCCGGGCACCTTCCAGGTCGGTGTCGCCATCGGCCCGATCGGTCGGTCCTCGGTGATCTACTACGCCGGACTCTTCCGCGACGGCCGGTGCCTCGGGCTGGCCGACGCGGTACTGGTCCACCGGGTTGAGGGCTCGACGACGCCGGTCCCACCGGACCGCCGGGCGCTGCTGGAGAAAATGGCGTTCCGCGCCGGGAATTGACCAGGGGCAGGTCGGCGTTTTGGGTTGAACGTCAGGACTGTCAGTATTCGGACCTTTCGGGAGTGTCGGACCGCATCATGAGTGTCTACGACTACACGGTCGCCACCGCCGACGGTGGAACCCGTTCGCTCGGCGACTACGCCGGCAAGGCCCTGCTCATCGTCAACGTCGCCAGCAAGTGCGGTCTCACGCCGCAGTACGAGGGCCTCCAGTCGCTGTACCAGGACCTGCAGGGCAAGGGCCTGGAGATCCTCGGCTTCCCCTGCAACCAGTTCCTGGAGCAGGAGCCGGGCACCGACGCGGAGATCCAGGACTTCTGCCGGGCCACGTACGACGTGACGTTCCCGGTGTTCAGCAAGGTCGACGTGAACGGCTCGGAGGCCGCGCCCCTGTACGGCTATCTGCGGGCAGAGGCCCCCGGGGACTTCGGGCCGCAGTTCGGCGGCTTCTACGACTTCATCTCGACGACCTTTCCAGAACGGATCGGCACCGACCAGATCAAGTGGAACTTCACCAAGTTCCTTGTCGGCGCTGACGGTGAGGTCATCCGCCGCTACGAGCCCTCGGTGACGCCGGACGAGATCCGCCCGGACCTCGAAGCCCTTCTCGGCTAGGTCTGCTTTTCCTCGCCGCGGCCGCCCTCGGTCCGCCGGGCCCGAATCGGGCCGGGCGGCCAGGTGGCCGCGGCCACCCCGGCGGCACCGCGGCGGCCATTGCAGCGGCACCGCCGCGGCCAAACCGGCGGCACCGCCGCGGCAGGGCTGGTCAGCGTGCCGCGGTCAGATGGATCGGGGGCGCAGCCGGGTCGGGCGTGGCGCTGACCTGACCTGTGGAGGCCAGGACGGTGACCTGACCGTCCCGGCCGACGACGGTCGGTGCGAGCTCCCGGTCGACCCACTGCTCTCTACCGGACGCCGTGGGGGTCGTGTAGAGGGCCAGCCCGACCGTGCGGGTACCGGCCTTGCTGGCGGCGGGAGCCTTCCTGTGGTGCAGCCACCGTGGAGTGCCCCGCAGACCGGTCGACGGCGTCAGGCCGCGCAGGGTCGTCCCGCTCGGGGTGATGACCAGCTGGGCGTGAACCGGCCGCGTCGGGTCGATCGGGTAGGAGATGTCGCCGGCGTCGCTGGTGAGCACCAGCCGGGCGGCCTTCGCCGGGTCGCGCGACGGGTCGATGGTCACGTCCAGCGTCACCTCGTCACCGACCTGGTTGGCCAGACGTTCGAGCCGCGCGCCGGCTGGAGCATCCGGGGTCCGGTTGTACGCGGCCGGGATGCGCAGCAGATACGCCGGCCGGCCGGCGTTGTTGGCGAGCACCGCCTCGTCGGGGGCGCCGCCGCGAGTCACCGCCCACAGCATCCGGCCGTCGAGGCCCGGTGGGTTGGCGGCCAGTGAGGTCGGGTGCATCAGGTAGATCGGGTCGACCGACAGGAAGATCAGCGGGCGGCCCGGTAGCGCGTCGACGATCCGGTCGAGGTCGCGGTCATGCCGGCTCAGCGTCACGTTGGCCGGGACCGCTGTCGCCAGTACCAGGCAGGTCAGTCCCGCGATCACGGTGACCGCGGCGGCGCCTAGCTTGGGGCGCCAGGCTGCGAGGTCCACCAGGCCGCGGGCGCCCAGCTGGACCAGAACGGCCAACACCGGCAGCACGTAGAACGGTCCCAGGAAACGGATGCCGCCCCACAGAAAGGCAGCGTTCCAGGCGCCCCAGAAGGCGACGTATCCGGCCAGGAAGACCAGTGCGCCGACGCCGAGCATGACCCCCGCACCGCCGATCCGGCGCCGGGCGAGCGCACCGATCGCGCAGCCCAGCAGCACCACTCCGCCGCAGGCCCACCCGCCCAGCAGGAACAGGTGCAGGCCGACCGACGACAGGCCGTCGGGCAGGGTGAAGTGGTGGGCCCGGTCCGTCGGGTAGAGCCGGCGCACCCCGAAGCCCATCTTGTCTTCGGATTCGAGGTAGGTGAACGGCAGCTGGAAGGGCGATCCGGTCGCGGCCGCGTCGAAGGCGAGCAGCAGCGCCGCCGGCACCGCGAGGCCGACGCCCGCTCGCCCGGCCAGCCACCACCGCCCGCCGCGGGCGGTCACGAGGGCCCACACGGCCAGCGGAGCCAGCAGCGTCAGCACGTCGAAGGGCCGTACGGCGGCGGCGATGCCGGCCGCCAGCCCAGCGCCGACCAGGGCCCAGCCGCGCCGGTCCCGCCAGCCGCGCCGCGTCGCCGGTGCCCGGGCCGCGGCCACGCCACGCAGCAGGCCGAGGACGGCCAGCTCGATCATCACCAGGACCGGCAGGTACGCCAGCAGCATGCCGTCGAGCAGCACGACCAGCGGTGACGTGGCGAACAGCGTCGCGGCCACCGCCGCCACCCGTCGATCGTCGAACAGCGCGAGGCCGAGCCGGTAGGTGACGACGACGGCCAGTGCGGCTATCACGGCGAGCCCGGTGCCGAAGCCACCGGTCACCAGCAGGCTCAGCGCGAAAAGCGCTGGTACGAAGGGGGTGTACTTGAGGACGTAGTGGCCGTGCACGCCCTTGGCGAGCCAGGGCGCGAACGACCCGACCGGTGTCCCGGCCCGCGGGAACAGGTGCCCGGAGGCCAGCGTCTGCGCCTGCAGGCGGTAGAGCGCCTCGTCGTTGTTGATCGACAGGTGCGGGAACAGCAGGTACTTGACCAGCAGCGCTATCCCGGCAGCGACCACGGCCAATGCCGCGATGTACCAGCCGGTCGGGCTCATGGCTCGCACCCGCGTGCCGATGACGACCACGAGTCGGCGTGGGCCGGCAGGGCTAGGGGGAGCGCTTGGAGCCTGCTCGGCGGTGGCGGCACGGGCAGCGTCGACGGCGTCGTCGGTCGCGGGCTCGGCCGCCACGCCGTCTCGTTCGGCGGGCAGAGTCACGGTCTGCGTGGGGACGTCGGCCGCCGCGGCCCGCCTTTCCCGGTCATCCCGCACGCTCTCCACCAGCGTGAGCGTATCCGTCCAGCCGGACCGCCCCGGCGCCGGGCGAGGCCGGGCCGAAGGTGGCCTCTCGTCACGGGAGCGCTGGCGCGGGTCCGCTCGGGGAGTGGGCGGCCGGCGCGCCGACCGCGGACCCGTCGGGCGGCGGCCGTCAGGAGCGTCCCCGTCATGGCTGGTCGTCCTCGCCGACGGCTGCCCAGCCAGCGATGAGTTCCCCGGTCACCTCGTCGAGGTCGGGGACCGGCGGGAGCCCGTCGGCGGCGTCCGCTGGAAGGTCCCCGTCGGCCCAGTGCACGTCCGCGAGCTCCGTCGAGCTGTCCTGGGTGACGACGTCCAGCGGGCCGCCGGGAACCGGGGTGCTGTCGTCCGTCCGGCCAGGCTGGACCGTCATGGTCCCATCGCCACGGACGGCCCGGTTGATGCGGGCCGGATGCCAGGTGAGCTCCAGGCCGACCGCCTCCGCGTAGATCTCGTAACGACGGCGGCGCTCGCCCTGGAGGGTCTGGAACTCGTTCTGCTGGAGCCGGCCAGCCACCAGCGCGCGGTCACCCTTGCCCAGGCTGGCGGCGACATGCTCGGCCAGCCGGCGCCAGCAGATGATGTCGATGAACAGTGGGGCGCCGTCGATCCAACGGTCCTGCCCGCGGTCGTACCGGCGCGCCGTCGAGGCGAGCCGAAACGAGCACACGTAGGCACCCGTCGGGGTGATCCTCAGGTTGGGGTTGTCGATGAGGTTGCCGACCAGGGTGATGTTCGCGTCGAGCATGCCGACCTCCCGGGACACGGGGTTCGTTGGGACTGGTGCGCGATGGGTGCTCGCGCCGCCGGACCGTGGGCCACCCGGCGTGCCGCCAGAGTGACCGTTCGCGGAAGGCCTGGGAAGTGGGTCGGTGCCGGCTGTGGACGACGCCGATCTGTCCACAGACCGGCCCGGTCGCCGAGCACGATCCGGTCGAGCTGGGAACACTGACCCCGGAGGCGCGGTTGCCAGCGATCGGTGGTCGGCGTAGCGCCCGCAGCGTGGGCTCACGCGACGCCGTGCTCGCACGGGCCGGGGCGGGGACCTGGCGGAGTGCGGGCCCTGTCTGACCAGTGAGGGGACGAACATGTCGAGTACGACGAGCACGTCACAGCCGTCGGCGATCGCCAGCGGCGCCTTCCGGCTCGGCGGCGACCTGACCGTGAACCGGCTTGGCTACGGCGCGATGCAGATCACGGGACCCGGCGTCTGGGGGCCTCCCGCGGACCCGGACGGCGCGGTCCAGGTGCTACGGCGGTCCGTCGAGCTTGGCGTCAACTTCATCGACACGGCGGACTCATACGGTCCGTACGTCAGCGAGGAACTGATCGCCAAGGCGCTGTACCCCTACCCGGAAGACCTGGTGATCGCGACGAAGGCCGGCCTCCTCCGGACCGGGCCGTCGGTCTGGGTTCCGCTCGCCCGCGGCGCGTACCTCCGCCAGGAGGTCGAGATGTCGCTGCGCCGGCTGAAGGTGGAGCGCATTGACCTGTTCCAGCTCCACCGGATCGATCCGCGCACCCCGGTCGAGGAGTCGCTGGGCGAGCTGAAGAAGCTGCAGGAAGAGGGCAAGATCCGCCACATCGGCCTGTCCGAGGTCACCGTCGACGAGCTGGCGCAGGCCCGGTCGATCGTCGACGTCGTCAGCGTGCAGAACCGTTACAACCTGGCGGACCGCGCCTCCGAGGACGTCCTGGAGTACTCGGAGCGCGAAGGCCTGGGCTTCATCCCGTGGTTCCCGGTCGGCACCGGCTCTCTCGCCCGCCCGGGCGGTCCGCTCGACGCGGCATCCTCCGCACACGGCGCGACGCCTGCGCAGCTCGCGCTCGCCTGGCTGCTGCGCCGCTCGCCGGTGATGCTTCCGATCCCGGGCACCAAGTCAGTCTCCCACCTCGAGGAGAACGTCGCCGCGGCGGAGATCACGCTCACCGACGAGGAGTTCGAGACCCTCGAGGCCGCCGGCCGCTGACGTAGCCAGACCAGCCTCGGCGGCTGGTGACTCGGCTGTGGTCCGCCAGTCCCGGGGCCCGGGCGGGGCGAGCGCCCCCGGGCCCGCCCCCGCGAGGG
>NZ_JADWYX010000008.1:98760-123052 GCF_016786355.1 Frankia sp. AgB1.9 | reverse complement strand
CAACCACAGCCCAGGGCCAAAGAGCGCTCACCCACCAGCGGCTACCGACACCGAGCCTGCCCCACGGCAACCCGGCAGCTCCCATTAGGGCCAAGACGGCGATCATGACCGACGCGGTGCCCGTCAACAGGAGTGAACGCCGCGCGCCCGCCTCCCTGTCGCGTCTGGTTCGGCCCGGGATGCGCCTGATCGTCCGGGTACCCCATAATTGCGCTCCCCACGAGTCGAAAGATGCCGAGTGAGCGCCGAGCCGAACGCACAGCCAACACCTCAGACCTCAGCCGCCGACGGCGCGGCCGAGCTGGAACCGCCAGCCCCGCCTTCGGCGCCGCCGGCGCCCGCGCCCTGGCAGCCGCCCGGCCCGCCGGCAGCGACCGACCCGCGGCCCGCCGGGCCGCCGACCGCGGCGGACCTGGTGGCGGGCTGGGCGACCCCCGACCCCGGCCCGACCCAGGGCCGTGACCGGGCCAGGCTGACGAAATCCGTCGCGACGACCGACTCACGCAACGCGGGCCTACCGGGCTCGGCGCCCGCGCCCGCCGCGAACCCAGCGTGGTCTGCCCCCACGCCCCAGCCCGTCACCGATGTCGCGGCCGTCACCGAGGCGCAGCCCGTCGCGGGAGCCGTGCCCGAGGTCGGGTCGGCGAGTGCTACCGGCCCTTGGCCGACCGCGTCCGGCCATGGGCCGGCGCCAGCGTCGCCCGCGGGCGGCCCGCCGCCGTTCCGTGCGGCGGCCGGACCCGCGCGGCCGGCACCGCTGGCGGCCAAGGCCCCGCGAAGGCTCTTGCTTGCCGGTCTGTCGACGGCGAACGTCCTGATCTACGCTGTCGTCGGCTTCGTGCTCCTGGGCCTGCTGTGGATCATCATCAAGGGCACCGACGACGGCAAGCCGACGGCCGCTGGCCAGCCGACGGCCACGCCGGCCGAGGTGACGGGCGGACCGAACCCCACAGCCACGCCGGTCGACCCGTTCCAAGGCCTGGACCTGACGAAATACGGCCTCGGCGCGGACGGGATCGTTCTGCCAGCGGCGGCGCCGGCCGGCCGGTTCAGCGCCGCCGAGGTGGCAAGCGACCTGGACCTGTCCAAGCAGTTGCTGGTGGCGGCTCTGCTGGATCCCCGGACGATGGCGGGCGACCCTGCCGACTACTACCAGCTCCTCCCGCCGGATTCGGCTGCGGACATTCGGGACTGGATCGCGAGCATCCCGACCGGCAGGGGGAACTCGACGATGTTCACGATGCTGGCGCCGGGCGTATCGCTCGCCGACCCGGAAATCCCCATCGCCTCCACGATCACCTTCGACGCGGAACCCTACGAGGGGTACGAGACGCTTCAGGTGAAGACGAACCTCGCCGTCGTCTATGAGCTGCGGCGGGGCACCGACGTGCGCGTCGTCGTCCGCCAGTTCGTGCAGAACTTCACCTTCTACCACCCGCGGGACGTCGCGAACGGGGCCAGCGGACCGTACGTCTCGAGCCCGGGTGGCGGGGGCTTCTGCCTCGACGAGGACGAGTTCGGTCGCGGGCTGATTGCCGGCGACGCCACCGAGGCGGACCCCACCTGCGCGGGGGGCGTCCTTTCGGCCACTCCCACGCCGGCCTGAGCGCGGGCGACGGAGGCCCGGCCGCGCGGACGGCCCCGCCCGCGGTCAGTCGGAGTCTGCGTTGCCGGCGCGCCGGGTGCGTTTGGTGTCCGAGCGCTGGCGTTTGGCGGCCAGCCGGCGCTCGACCGAGCCTTTGGACGGCTTCGTCGGCCGGCGGCTGCGAGGTGGCGGGGCCGTCGCCTCGCGCAGCAGGCCGACCAGCCGCCCGAGGGCAGCCTCGCGGTTGCGCAGCTGCGCCCGCTGCTCGGACGCGGTGACGACGAGAAACCCGTCCACCAAACGGCCCTCGAGCCGGGCCAGCGCCCTGGCCCGCAGTGGCCCCGGGATGGCGGGCGATCGGGCCACGTCGAACCGGAGCTCGACCCGGCTGTCGGCGGTATTCACGCCTTGCCCGCCCGGGCCCGACGACCGGGAGAAGCGCCACCGCAGCTCGCCCTCGGGCAGTGAGAAACCCGGCCGGATCTGCCGGGACGCGGCTTCCCGGGAGGCCGGCTCCCGGGAGGCCGGCTCCCGGGTAGTCCGCAGGCTAGGTTCGTCGGGCACGAGCCCATGGTGCCATCGACACCCCGTCTCCGAAACGGGATAGATCGAGTATCACGCCCCTCCCACCATCTGGATCGCTAAGGAGACGGCACCTCGGTGGCAGGGGTCGCACGAGGCGCCGCGGTCTCGGCGGGCACCTGGCTCGCGTCGCCGGCCCCCGGGGTCCATGGAGGAACCGAGTAGACAGCGCCGTTGCCGTTGGTCCAGCCCGGCGGGTTTACGGCCGGGCTGGTCAGGATGTGGTCACTTGTATCCCTCAGCGGGTGAACGTCCTGGGTGACACCGGCTGGGGGCATCGTGCCGTGGATGACATCCAGGCCGGCGGGCGGCGGAGACTCGCCTCCCTGCCCGGCGGACGCGGGCCTCGGCGGCGCCGTCCCACCTTGCCGGGGCGTCGAGCCGGTCCGAACGGGTGGGGTCTGGGCCTTTGACGCCGGCAGGGCTCCGGCGGGTGCGCCCACCTGGTACCCGGGCCCTGTCGTGGTCGCCGCGGCGGCCGAGGGCGTGGTCGGCTGCGGCGTGGTGACTGGTGCCGAGGTCACAGCGCCGCCGGCGGTCGAGCCGGCCAGGTCCGCGTGCCGTGCACTGTCACAGCCGGCGGCGAACACCACCGCCACGAGCCCGAGCTGAAGCGGGACCCACGACAGCCGACGCATGGATGACCTCTTCCGACGGCCGGCCGTCACGCGACGGCGATGTTGACGATCCGGCCGGGGACGACGATCAGGCGCTTCACCGTCTTGCCGTCGGTGTGCTTCGCGTAGTCCTCGTGGGCCGTCAGAGCCGCCTTGACCTCGTCCTCGCCGGCACCGACGGGCACCGACAGAGTGAAGCGGACCTTGCCGTTGACCTGGACCGGCAGCGTCACCGTCGACTCCGCGGCCAGCGCCTCGTCGCCGACCGGGAACGGCTCGCGGACCAGCGAGCCGTCGTGACCCAGCCGCGTCCACAGCTCCTCGGTGATGTGCGGGGCCAGCGGGGCCAGCATCAGCACCATCGCCTCGGCCAGCACCCGTGGGAGCCGCTTCGCCTCGGACGAGTAGTGCTTGCTGACGAAGTTGGTCAGCTCGATCAGCCGGGCCACGGCGGTGTTGAACCGCATCCCGGCGTAGTCGGCCCGCACCGCCAGGATCGTTCGGTGCAGCGTGCGGGTCGCCTCGTCGTCCAGGTCAACGTCGGCGACCCGGGCCTGGCCGGTCGCCTCGTCGATCAGGTTGCGCCACAGCCGCTGCAGGAAGCGGTGCGGGCCGACGATGTCGTCGGTGCGCCAGGGACGGTCGGCGTCCAGCGGGCCCATCGCCATCTCGTAGACGCGCAGCGTGTCGGCGCCGTAGGCGTCGTACATCTCGTCCGGCGTCACGCTGTTCTTCAGGCTCTTGCCCATCTTCCCGGAGCGACGGGAGACCGGCTCGCCCTCGAAACGCAGCGTCCCGTCCGCCTCGGTGGTGACCTCGAGGGCCGGGACGTACATGCCCCGGGCGTCCAGGAAGGCGTCGGCCTGGATGTAGCCCTGGTTGAACAGCCGCTTGAACGGCTCCCTGGTCGACACCAGGCCCAGGTCGTACAGGACCTTGTGCCAGAACCGGGCGTACAGCAGGTGCAGCACGGCGTGCTCGACACCGCCGACGTACAGGTCGACGCCGCCGTCGCCCTCCGGCCCCTCGATGGACGGCATCCAGTACCGCTCGATCTCGGGGTCGACGAACCGCTCGGCGTTCGTCGGGTCCAGATACCGCAGGTAGTACCAGCAGGAGCCGGCCCACTGGGGCATCGTGTTCGTCTCGCGCCGGTACTGCCTGGGGCCGTCGCCCAGGTCCAGGGTGACCGTGGTCCAGTCGGACGCGCGGGCCAGCGGCGGCACCGGGTCGGAGGTGTCGTCCTCCGCCATCGGGGTCGGGCGGAAGTCCGTCATCTCGGGCAGCTGGACGGGCAGCACGTCGTCGGGCACGGCGATCGGCAGGCCGGTCTCGTCGTACACGATCGGGAACGGCTCGCCCCAGTAGCGCTGCCGGGAGAACAGCCAGTCGCGCAGCCGGTAGGATCGGGCGGCCTTGCCGGTGCCGGCCGCCTCCAGCCAGGAGACGGTGGCCTTCACGGCGTCGGTCTTCGACAGGCCGGTCAGCACCGGGGCTCCGGGCGGCGCGGGCAGGTACTCGCCCTCGCCCGAGAAGGCCACCGGCCAGACGTCGACCGAGTCGTTCGACGACAGCCCGTGCTCGGCCAGGAAGTCGTCGTTCGGTGCCAGCACCGGCGGGGTCGGCAGGCCGAACTCGCGGGCGAAGGAGAAGTCACGCTGGTCGTGGGCGGGGACGGCCATCACGGCGCCGGTGCCGTAGCCCAGCAGCACATAGTCGGCCAGGAAGATCGGAATCGCCTTGCCGGTGATCGGGTTGCGGGCGTACGCACCGGTGAAGACGCCGGTCCGGTCGACCTCCTCGCCGCGCTGGCGGTCGCTGCGGGTGCCGGCGAACTCCTGGTAGGCGGCGACAGCGGCGGCCGGGGTCCACTCCGCGTCGGAGGTACCGGCCGGGCGGCCCTCGTTGAAGGTCCACTCCGCGGGGGTGCCCGTGGGCCACTCCGACGCGGTCAGCGCGCCGACCAGCGGGTGCTCGGGCGCCAGCACCATGAACGTCGCGCCGGGCAGCGTGTCCGGCCTGGTGGTGTAGACGTCCAGGGCCAGCGCGGGCCTGGGCGGACCGTCGGGATCACCGGTGAAGGCCGCGAACGTGACGTGTGCGCCGTCTGAGGGGCCGATCCAGTTGCGCTGCATCTGCTTGATCGAGTCGGGCCAGTCGACCAGGTCCAGGTCGGCCATCAGCCGCTCGGCGTAGGCGGTGATCCGCAGCGTCCACTGGCGCAGCGGGCGGCGAAACACCGGGTAGTTCCCGATGTCGCTACGGCCGTCGGCGGTGACTTCCTCGTTGGCCAGCACCGTGCCCAGGCCGGGGCACCAGTTGACCAGGCCTTCGGCCAGGTAGGCCAGCCGGTAGCCGTCGACGGCCTTCCGGCGCTCGGTCGCGTCCAGCTCGGACCACGGCAGCGTCCCGACGGGCGTCCGGGTGCCCGCCTCGAACTCGGCGACCAGCTCGGCGATCGGGCGAGCCCGGTCCAGGTCCTCGTCGTACCAGCTGTCGAAGATCTTCTTGAAGATCCACTGTGTCCACCGGTAGTACGTGACGTCGGTGGTGGCGATCTCGCGCCGCGTGTCGTGGCCCAGGCCCAGCCGGCCCAGCTGGCGTCGCATGTTCGCGATGTTGGCCTCGGTGGTCACCCGCGGGTGCTGACCGGTGTTGATCGCGTACTGCTCGGCCGGCAGCCCGAAGGCGTCATAGCCGAAGCTGTGCAGCACGTGTCTGCCGGTCATCCGCAGGTAGCGCGCGTAGACGTCGGTACCGATGTAGCCCAGCGGATGTCCGACATGCAGCCCGGCGCCGCTCGGGTACGGGAACATGTCCAGGACGAAGAACGGGTCCAGGCCCTTGACCTCGTCGAACCCGTCCGACAGCGGGCCGATCGGGTTCGGGGACGCGAACGTTCCGTGCTCCCGCCACCAGCTCTGCCAACGGCTCTCGATCTCGCCGGCCAGCCTGGGGCCGTATCGGAACGGCAGCTCGGTCTCCGCCGGGGCGGGCGTCGTCGCACCCTCGGCCACGCTGCTCTGGGCCTTGTCGGTCATCGTTGTCGCATCCACTCGGCCGGTCCGTCGTCGAGATCGTCTCTCTCCGAGGGTACCGGTGCGACCGAATATCGAGCCGGTGCGCCGCGACCGGTGGATCAGCCGGTCAGGCGTCCGGGGGCGCGCCTGTCGACTGGGCCGGGATGGTGGCGGCCTGGGCGTGACTGGCCTCGGCTGGCTCGCCCTCGCCCGCCTTCGCGGCACGGCGGCGCGCGTCGGCCGCTGCGAAGTCGCCGTCCTCGACGTGGCTCCGCATCCGCTTAAGGCTGCCGGACATGAAGTAGAAGATGAAGCCAGACGCGATGCAGAGCAGCACGACGACGAACAGCCCGGCGGTGCCGGCGCTGATCTCGTTGGCCGCCAGTACGGGCCCCGCAAGCACCTCGTTCACGGCTCGACCCTACGCCACGGCCGACGACGGGCGGACCCAGGCAATTCACGCCTCGGCGGCACAGCGCGGCCTGGCGAGCCGGCCGTCAGCGGATCCCGGCGAAGAGGTCGTTCTCGGGGAGAGTCCCGACCTCGATGAGGGAGCGGGCGAGCTGGTAGTCCTCCGTCGGCCACGCCTCGCGCTGCAGGTCGAGCGGGACCCGGAACCACGGGCCCTCGGGATCGACCTGGGTCGCGTGCGCCAGCAGGGCCCGGTCGCGCACCTCGAAGAAGGCTCCGCACTCGACCCGGGTCGTCAGCCGGTTGCTGTCCTCGGCCCGGTCGATCCAGGTCTCCAGTCGCTCGCCGTACGGGGACTCCAGCCCCTGAGCCTTCATCGCGTCGTGCAGCGCCAGGATGCGCGCCTTGTGGAAGGTCAGGTGGTAGTAGAGCTTCAGCGGCTGCCAGGGCTCCAGACCTGCCTCGACGCCGTGCTCAGGGAAGCGCTCCGGATCACCGGCTGCCTCGAACGCCACCGCACTGATCTTGTGGGTCATGATGTGGTCCGGGTGTGGGTACCCGCCGTTCTCGTCATAGGTCGTGATGACCTGTGGACGGAACTCGCGGATCAGCCGGACCAGCGGGCCGGCCGCGACCTCGGGGTCGAGCGTGCCGAACGATCCCTCCGGAAGCGGCGGCAGCGGGTCACCTTCGGGCAGCCCCGAGTCGAGGAAGCCCAGCCAGGTCTGCCGGACACCGAGGATCGCGCGGGCGCGTTCCATCTCGTCCCGACGGACCTCGGTGATCCGGTCCCGGATCTCCGGTTTGTCCATGGCCGGGTTGAGGATGCTGCCCGCCTCGCCGCCCGTGCAGGTGACGACGAGAACCTCGGCGCCCTCGGTGACGTAGCGCGCCATGCTCGCGGCGCCCTTGCTGGACTCGTCGTCGGGGTGGGCGTGTACGGCCATCAGCCGCAGGCCGTGGCCCGGCGCGTGCGGCGAGGCGGCCAGGCCGCCGCCCGTCGCGGGACCGGTGACGGACTCGCCGTCAGCGGACAGGCTGCCACGGGCCGACCCGCTGTGCTCGGCCGGCAAGTCGTCATAGGAGGGAGCTGCCCCCGGGTTCACCGGCATGAAAACCATTGTGGCTGATCCGTAGGACAGTCCGACGCCACGCAGGCGCGGCCCGGCCGCGCCACCGCCGCATGTGGCGGACGTCATGCCACCTCGGGCAGGCTTCTGCCTGGCGGGTCGACCGCGCCACGCCGGACCGGCGCCGCGAGTCGGCCCGTACGGATGTGGCCGAGTTCACGGTCCATGTGGAAAAGTCACCGAACGCCGTGGCACAATGCACCGTCCGCGCACGCGTCCCTGGACAGTGAGGTCCGGGCGGGGCCGTGAGGTCGGTCGGCGCGCCTGGAAGGCCAGCCGACGGACCGTGAGGTCCCAGCCGACAGGGTCACGGTGCGGTGCACCGGCGACGCCGCCACCCTGCCATACAGGGCAGGCGCCGCATGACCGTCAGTGTCACCACCTCGCACCTGGGGAGGGGACTGGCGGGGTCCCTGCCGGGTCGGAGACATCGATCCGGGAGGTTCGCGGCGCGATTGCGGTCGGCGCGGCTTTCTGACGACCACCGACGAGGGCGGCGCCGGAAGGACCTGCGCGTCAGCCGTGGGCACCGCGTGTCGTCTTCGAGATTCTAGATCGTCCTGATAACCTGACTATTTGCTTTGCTACGAGGAGCGTGACGCGTGACCCAGCAGACCTGGCTCACCCAGGAGGCTTACGACCGGCTTCGCTCCGAGCTCGACTACCTGACGACCACCGGCCGCACCGAGCTGGCCAACAAGATCGAGGCCGCGCGGGAGGAGGGTGACCTCAAGGAGAACGGTGGCTACCACGCAGCCAAGGAGGAGCAGGGCAAGCAGGAGGCGCGCATCCGCCAGCTGAATGACCTGCTCCGCGACGCCAAGGTCGGCGAGGCCGCGGCCAGCACCGGCGTGGCCGGGCCTGGCACGGTCGTCGAGGTCCGCTTCCCGGGCGAGCGCGAGACCGAGAAGTTCCTGATCGGCTCACGCGAGGACCACAGCACGCCCATCGACGTCTTCTCCCCCGCGTCCCCGCTCGGCGGTGCCGTCACCGGCCACAAGGCCGGCGAGAAGGTGAACTACACCCTGCCGAACGGCCGCAACGCCTCGGTGGAGATCGTCTCGGTGGCTCCGTACGTTCTGTAGTCCCGCACGACCAGTCCCGTACGTCCGGTAGCGCCCGCGCGCGCCGAGGACCCGGCGGCCCGCCCGCCGGTCGCGGTCCTCGGCCCCCGCCGAAACGGACGGAACGGGCAGATGTGGTGGCACATGTCGTGGTGGTTTCCCAATTTGGGTGGTGACGTCCCGCTGTTGGTGTGCGCTGGGGTTTAGGCACGCGGGGCCAGGCGGGTGGGTGGGCAAGTCGGGGCGACTTTGCGAACCACGCCGGCCCGGGCGCAGGCGGGCGGTAGCGTCGTAGGGGTGGTAGATCTGCCGGTCCCGCCCCGTCCAACCCCGTCGCAGGCAACCCTGTCGCCGGCAACCCCGGCTCCGAAGGCCTTCGCGCCGTCGGCCGCCGACCCGGCCGGGGGACAGCCAGCCGCGACCACGCTGCGCGAGCTACGCGCGGCCGGCCACGTGCATCGCTCCGTTCGCACGGAGCTGCGCGACAACCTGCTGGCCCGGATGGCTGCAGGCGAGAACCGGTTCCCGGGGATCGTCGGCTTCGACGACACCGTGCTGCCGCAGGTCGAACGCGCGCTGCTGGCCGGGCACGACATCGTCTTCCTCGGCGAACGAGGCCAGGGCAAGACCCGGCTGATCCGGACCCTCGTCGGCCTGCTGGACGAATGGTCGCCCGCGGTCACCGGGTGCGAGATCAACGACCACCCCTACGCGCCGGTCTGCGGCCGGTGCCGGGCGCTGCACGCCGAGCTCGGCGAGGACCTGCCGGTCGCCTGGCGACACCGCGACGAACGCTTCGGCGAGAAGCTCGCGACGCCGGACACGTCCGTCGGTGACCTGATCGGCGACGTCGACCCGGTCAAGGTCGCCGAGGGCCGCACCCTGGGCGACCCGGAGACCGTGCACTACGGCCTGGTCCCCCGGTGCAACCGCGGCGTCTTCAGCGTCAACGAGCTTCCCGACCTGGCCGAGCGGATCCAGGTGGCACTGCTCAACGTGCTGGAGGAACGGGACATCCAGGTCCGCGGCTACCTGCTGCGGCTACCGCTGGACCTGCTGCTCGTCGCGTCCGCGAACCCGGAGGACTACACCAACCGGGGCCGGATCATCACCCCGCTCAAGGACCGGTTCGGCGCCGAGGTGCGCACCCACTACCCGCTCCGTCTCGACGACGAGCTCCGGCTGATCAAGCAGGAGGCGGTGCTGGCCTGGGCGGGTTCGCCACTGGGCTCGCCGGTCCTGCCCGACCACCTCGTCGAGATCGTCGCGCGGTTCACCCGGCTGGTCCGCGACGCGCCGCAGGTCGACCAGCGCTCCGGCGTGTCGGCCCGGCTCGCGGTCGCCGCGGCCGAGACGGTGGCCGCCTCGGCGGTCCGCCGGGCGGCGCTGACCGGCGAGGACGTGCCGACGGCCCGCGTCGTCGACCTGGCCTCGATCGTCCCGGCGGTGCGCGGCAAGGTCGAGTTCGAGGCGCTGGAGGAGGGCCGGGAGGACGAGATCCTCACCCACCTGCTGCGCCGCGCGATCGCCGAGACGTACCGGGCCCGGCTGGCCGGGACCGACCTCGCCGGCCTGCAGAAGCGGTTCGACGGCGAAGGACCGGTGGAGACCGGGGACCTGGTGACCGCGGCGGAGCTGCTGCGCCGGGTCGGCCCGGTTCCGGGCCTGGCCGGAATGCTCACCAAGCTCGGGGTGGACGGCGCCGAGTCGCCGGGCCTGGCGGCCGCGGCGCTGGAGCTGGCGATGGAGGGCCTGCACCTCAACCGCCGGCTCGCCAAGGAAGAACTGCCAGGCAGGACGGTCTACGGCGGCTAGGCCACTGGCCCGAGTGACCAGGCCCGCGTCTGGCCAAATCGACCAGGCCCGCGTGTGGCCAAATCGACCAGGCCCGCGTCTGGCCAAATCGACACAGAGGCACGGGATGCAACGGTGAGCACCAGCTCCTTCCGGTACGGGCCATGGGCGGGCGGGCCGGACCCGTTGGAGTCCCCGTTCGCGGCGACCGACGCCCTCGACGAGATGTCCCGCCAGGTGCTGGACGGCCGCACCCCGCGTGAGGCGCTGGACTCGCTGCTGCGCCGCGGCATGAACGGCCGGCGCGGCCTCGATGACCTGCGCCGCGCCGTCGACCGGCGCCGCCGCGAGGTGCGTTCCCGCGGCCGGCTCGACGGCACCCTGCAGGAGGTGCGCCGGCTGCTGGACACCGCCATCGGCCAGGAGCGGGCGGCGTTGTTCCCCGACCCGGCCGACGAGGCCCGGATGCGCGAGGCCGAGCTGGACGCGTTGCCCAGCGACGCCTCGCGGGCGGTGCGCGACCTGGCCGACTACGACTGGCGGTCGCCCCAGGCCAGGGAGACCTACGAGCAGATCGCCGACCTGCTGCGCCGCGAGGTGCTGGACTCCCAGTTCCGCGGCATGAAGCAGGCGCTCGAGGGCGCCACCCCGCAGGACATGGCCCGGGTGCGCGAGATGGTCGGCGCGCTCAACGAGCTGCTCGCCAAGGACGCCCGGGGCGAGGACACCGACCAGGCGTTCAGCGAGTTCATGGAGCAGTTCGGGGAGTTCTTCCCCGAAGGGCCGGAAAGCCTCGACGAGCTGATCGACGCCCTGGCCCGGCGCTCGGCCGCCGCCGCCCGCCTGCTCGCAGGGCTGACCCCCAAGCAGCGCCAGGAGCTGGCCGAGCTGATGGCCGCCGCCGTCGAGGGCCTGGGGCTGGGCGACGAACTGGCCCAGCTCGGGGAGGCGCTGCGCTCCGCCAGGCCGAACCTGAACTGGGGGGCACGCCCGTCCGGCCGGCCGAACGGCTTCGGCGACGGGAGGGGCGGCGAGGGCGGCCTCGGCCTGGGCGACGCGACGTCGGCGCTCGAGGAGCTCGCCGAGCTGGACGAGCTGGCCGCCACGCTGAGCCAGGACTATCCGGGTGCCTCGCTGGACGACGTCGACCCGGACGCGATCACGGCGGCGCTCGGCCGCTCGGCCGTCGACGACCTGCGCCAGCTCCAGCAGATCGAGCGCGAGCTGGAGCGGGCCGGGTTCCTGACCCGGCAGTCCGGGCGGCTGGAGCTGACACCGCGGGCCGTGCGCCGGATCGGCCAGACCGCGTTGGCGCGGATCTTCAAGCAGCTCTCGTCCGGCGCCCGTGGCGATCATGCCCAGATCGACGCCGGCGGCGCCGGCGAGCTGATCGGGACGACCCGCGCCTGGGAGTTCGGTGACACCCAGCCGCTGGACGTCGTGCGCACCGTGCGCAACGCGGTGCTACGGGCCGGGCCGCCAGGACCGGGAATGTCGATCAAGCTGAAGGTCGAGGACTTCGCCGTCTCCGAGACGGAGCGGCGGACGTCGGCCGCGGTCTGCCTGCTCGTCGACCTGTCCTACTCGATGGCGTTGCGCGGGACGTGGGGGATCGCGAAGTCGACCGCGCTGGCCCTGCACACACTGGTGACGACCAAGTTCCCGCAGGACAAGATCCACCTGATCGGCTTCTCGGACTACGCCCGCGAGCTGCGGCCGGTGGAGCTGGCCGGGCTGGACTCCGAGATGGTGCAGGGCACGAACCTGCAGCATGCGCTGCTGATCGCCGGGCGGCTGCTGTCCAAGTACCCGGAGTCCGAGCCAGTGATCATGGTCGTCACCGACGGCGAGCCGACCGCCCATCTGCTGCGCGACGGGTCGGCGGCGTTCTCCTGGCCGCCGATGCCCGAGACGCTGGAACTCACCCTCGCCGAGGTCGACCGGCTGACCCGGCGCGGCGTCGGGATCAACGTCTTCATGCTCGACACGGAGCCCCGGCTGGTCCGGTTCGTCGAGGAGATGGCCCGGCGCAACGGCGGGCGGGTGCTGTCCCCCGACCCGAACGCCCTCGGCCAGTACGTGGTTCACGACTACCTGAAGGCCCGCGGCGGCCGGCGGGCCAACCGTTAGAGCCTGACCCCGCCGGTCTCACCCGGCGGGGGTGAGGCCCTGCGGTGTCGGAACTTCTGGCCGCCGGAGGCTTCGGACGGTTGCCCCCTCGTGGCCCGGGCTGGCCCGGCCCGGGAAACCCGCGGAGCCGCCAACGGCCGCTGCTACCTTCCGCTTTCATGTCCTCACAGATCGGGGTGGGATCTTCACGGGCCGGGGACGGGCCAGGCGCCGAAGGCGCGCCCGGGAGCCCACGACCGGGCCCCCATCGGCATCGCGGGCCACGCCGCCGGCCCAACCGCGACGACGCCAGCCAGCCCAGCCGTCCGGCCCGCCGCGCGGGCGACGGGCCCAGCCATCGGCGGCCTCGCCGCGGGCGGCCCGGCCAGCGGCGACCGGCCCAGCAGCGCCCAGGTCGGGGCCACCGACGGCGTCGGCTGACGCTGCTCGGGACGCTGGCCGCGGCGGTGGCGGCACTGTTCAGCCTGCTGGCGACGCCGGGGGCCACGCCCACGCTGGCCCCAGGAGCCCCCGCCGAGACGACCCAGCCGCCGGCCGGCGGGGCGATCGACTCCCGTCGCCAGTCCCAGAGCGACGAGGAGCTGGCCCAGTACTGGACGCCGGCTCGCCTCGTCAACGCGATCGACGCCAACGTGCTGACCCGCACGACCGGAAGGGGAACGGCCGGAGCCGGCGCCCCGGCCGGCACAGCGCCAGGACTGGGGCTCACGGCAGGAGCGCCACTGGCCGCGCTGGACCGGGAGCCGCTGGCGGACGACGTCATGCCGTACACCGGCGGCGGCGCGGCGGTCCGGCTCGACGGCGCCCTGTTCACCACGATCAACGGCAGCGACTACGCCTGCTCCGGCTCGGTGGTGGCCAGCCCGGGTCATGACCTGGTGATGACCGCCGGTCACTGCCTGCACTCGGGCGGCCTGAGCGGCTCGTTCGCGACCAACGTCATCTTCATCCCCGGCTACTCGAACGGTTCCGCGCCCTACGGGGTCTGGCATGCCAGCCAGCTGACCGTCACCGCCGGCTGGGGCTACCAGCGCTCCTTCGACGAGGACGCCGGCTTCGCCACGTTCCGCCCGCTCGGTGGCCGCAACCTTCAGGACGTCGTCGGCGGCGCGTTCCAGATCGCCTTCACCGACGGGACGACGGCCGGCTCGCTCGCCGGCCCGCAGACGGTGCTCGGCTACCCGAAGCTGCCGCCGTTCAACGGAGCGACGCTGATGACCTGCACGGGCACGACCACGCCGGACCCGCGCGGCGGGCACTCGCTCGGCCTGCCGTGCCCGATGACCGCGGGCGCCAGCGGCGGCGCCTGGCTGTCCGGGTTCCACAACGGCACCGGCACCCTCGACGCGGTGGTCAGCTACGCCTACTCGGCCGACCCCAGCACGATCTACGGCACCTCGTTCGGCCCGTCGATCCGCCAGCTCTACCAGCACGCCATCCAGCTGTGAGGACGGCGGCGGCCGCGCGGCCGACCAGCGCCCGGTTACATGCCCGGTTTGATGACCATCAGGAAGACGATCCCGATCCAGCAGGCCGTGCTGACCACGCCCGCGAGGGCGAGCCAGGGCAGGCGGTGCCGCGCGGTCATGCCGGTCTGCTCGATCTCCGCGACGGCGGTCGCGACGCCACCGGCCAGGATCGTCACCGTGATGAGCGTCGCGATCGCCCAGAGCGCGATCGAGCTGGTGATCCAGCCGTCCGAATAGCCTCGGACGCTGCCGAACGGCCCCCGGTGTACCAGCGCCGCCCCCAGGCCGACGACGCCGAGCGAGGCGGCGCCGGCGATCCGCAGCAGCAGGGGCGCGGGCTTCAGCACCGGCAGCGCGCGCAGCCCGACGAAGGCCAGCGCGGGCAGGAACAGCCCGCCGAACACCAGCGGGCCGATCACCAGCATCGCGGCCAGAACGTGCAACGCGAGTATCAGTCCGTACGCCCCACTGTGCGGCATGGGACGACGCTACCGACCACGTCCGGGCCGACGAACACCGGAGGGGACCAACGCCCGGACCGATCGGCACCGCACCCGCCCACCGGGGCGCCATACGCATCCATGACGTCACTTTGAGTAAGGTGTGCTCAATACAGACAGTGACGAGGGTGGTGGCGCGTGATCTTCCCGACGATCGACTTCGCCGCCTTCTTCCTGGTCGTGCTGGCCGTGTCCTGGCTGCTCATGCCGCGGCCGGGGTACTGGAAGCCGTTCATGCTCGCGGCCAGCTACTTCTTCTACGGCTACACGGACATCCGCTTCGTCCTGCTGCTGGCGAGCTCGACACTGATCAATCAGGCGGCGGCCGTCGTACTGGCCCGCCGCCGATCCGGCCGGTCCGGCGTGCTCGCCGTGGCGATCGCGGCCGACCTGGGCCTGCTCGGCTGGTTCAAGTACTACGGGTTCTTCGCGTTGTCCGTCGACCGCACGCTCGGTGACCTCGGGATCGCGGCCCCGCTGCCGCTGCTACAGGTCGCGCTGCCGATCGGGATCTCGTTCTTCACCTTCCAGGCGTTGTCGTACGTCATCGACGTCTATCGCGGTGACACCCAGCCGGCCAGGCTGATCGACTTCGCGGTCTACGAGGCGTTCTTCCCGCACCTGGTCGCCGGGCCGATCGTGCGGGCCCGGGAGTTCATCCCGCAGCTGGCCAGTCCGCGCGACCGCCGCGCCGTCCCGGCCACCCGGGCCGTCTTCCTGATCTGCGGCGGCCTGGTCAAGAAGGTGGTCCTCGCGGACCTGCTGGCCCGCCGGCTCGTCGACCCCGTCTTCGACACCCCCGGGCAGCACTCGTCGGTCGAGGTGCTGGTCGCGGTCTACGGCTACGCGGTGCAGATCTACTGCGACTTCTCCGCCTACTCGGACATCGCGATCGGGATCGCGCTCCTGCTCGGCTTCCGGTTCCCGGACAACTTCGACCGGCCGTACGCGGCGACCAGCCTGCAGGACTTCTGGCGACGCTGGCATGTGACGCTGTCGCGCTGGCTGCGCGACTACGTCTACATCCCGCTCGGCGGCAGTCGGCGCGGGCCGCGGCGCACCCAGCTCAACCTCCTGGTCACGATGGTGCTGGGCGGCCTGTGGCACGGCGCCGCCTGGACGTTCGTCTGCTGGGGCGCCCTGCATGGCGCCGGCCTCGCCGCGGAACGCTCGCTCGACCGGCGCCGGGCCCGACGGGCCGGGTCGGCACCGGCTCCCGAGCCGACTGTCGCTGTCGCGCACGCGGTCGCCATCCCACTGCCTCGCACGGGACAACTCAGCCCGCTGCCGGCCCCGGTCGGCCCGCGGGGTCTGGCCGGCTCCCCGGGGCCGGCGGCGGCGACAGGGGGGCTCGAACTGCTGCACTCCCCCAGCGGGACCGCCTCCGGGCTCGATGACGACGGGAGCGGGTCCGGCCCCGCGACCGGGGCGCCGACCCGGTGGCCGAGCGGGGCTCGGCGCGGCGCGGGATGCTGGGCCCGGCGGCTGCTCACCTTTCATCTGGTCTGCGCGGCCTGGTTGCTGTTCCGGTCCCCCGACCTGGCGACCGCCGGCGAGATCCTGCGCCGGCTCGGGACCGGCGGGTTCGCGACCGGCCTGGTGACGCCCACGGTCGTCGTCGCCATCGCGGTCGGCCTGGGGCTCGCGGCCGTGCCGGGCCGGTGGTGGGCGGCGGCGCAGGGCGCCTTCGACCGCCTGCCGTTGCCGGCCCAGGTGGCCGGGGTCGTGGCGTTCCTGCTGGTCATGTACGCGGCGGTCGGGCACCAGGACGTCGCGCCGTTCATCTACTTCCGGTTCTAGATCGAGTTCCGGTTCCAGATCTAGCACGATGAACCGTAACTATCCGTGTCGCTAATGCACACGATACGTAGTCGCATGGCAGGCTCGTGAGCCGTGGACACCCAGGCGGACGAGGTCCCCGCGGCCAGGGCAGCCGAAGCGCTGACCCTCCGTGCCAGCGGCGCGGAACCCGGCTCGGACCAGCCGGCGGCCCCGCCGGAACCGCTCGGCCAGCGGGGGGCGGCCGGCCCGGCGTCGACCGCGACAGCCGTACCGGCCGGGAGCGCGTCGGCGTCGGCGGCGGCGGTGCCGGCGCGGCGGGCGTTCGCGCTGGTCGCCGGGACGCTCGTGACGGTGGCGCTGCTGCGCGCGCCGGCGGCCGTGCACACCGGCGAGGGCATGAACCCGGGTCGGGCCCGTGACGTCGTCCTGGCGCTGGCCCGCCCGCTGGACCGCCTCACCAGCACGGTGGGGCTTGACTGGCCCGACGAGCGGCTGAACGCGCTGTTCGGGCATCCCGCCCCGGGAGCGGGCGCCGATCCGGCGGCCTCCGAGCTGGCGACCGCGGCGAGCCTCGTACCGCCCGCCGCCGGACCAGGCACGCCTCCGGGCGCGGCCGCGGCCGGCGCCGGGCCGACCGCGGCCGCGACACCGCTCACGGCGCCGCGGGTACCGACGGCCGGCGACCCACTGCGTGTGCTGATCACCGGCGACTCACTGACCGAGTCACTCGGTCCCACGATCGCCAACACGGCGCCGGCGACGGTCCGCGCGCAGACGGACACCCGTTACGGCACCGGGCTGGTGCGACCGGACTTCTTCGACTGGGCCAGCCACGCCCGCGAGCAGGTCGCGACCCGCGACCCGGAGGTCGTCGTCGTCGCGCTCGGGGCCAACGACGCCCAGGGCATCACGATGCCGAACGGCCAGGTCCTGCCCGCCGGTTCGCCTGGCTGGGTCGACGAGTACCGGCGCCGGGCACTGGTGGTGCTCAGGATCTGGGCCGACGGGGGTCACCGCCGGGTGTACTGGGTGAGCCTGCCGCCGGCCCGGTCCAGCCGGATGGACGGCTACTTCCAGCAGCTCAACGGCGCGGTCGCGGACGCGGTCCACCAGGTTCTCGGGGCGGCGTTCCTCGATCTGGGCGCCCAGCTGTCCGATCACGGGCACTACAGCGACTACCTGCGAGATGCCGCCGGCCAGTCCGTCCTTGCCAGGACACGCGACGGAGTGCACTACACGCTCGACGGATCCAGGATCGTCGCCGCTCCGGTGCTCGCGAGGCTCGCCTCGGACTTTCAGCTGACCCCGCCGTCACCGAGGCAGGCCCGGTAACGGTCGTCGTCCCGCCCGCCCGGCTCGTCCCCGGGTAGAGCGGGTGACGGGGCCGAGCAGCGGGTATCCAGATGGCGATGAGACTCGGTCAGCGCAGCGGGGTGGTCGCGAAGCCGAAGCCGGGGCCTTCCAGGTCGAGCCGGGCAGCGGTGACCACCTCGTGGGCCTCGGACAGCAGTGCCGCTTGCCGAGCCGGGGCGAGTTCGACGCGTCCCAGCAGGTCGAGAAGCTCCTCAGCGAGGAGGGTGATCTGGTCGGGGAGGCCATGTGGCGCCAGCGGCGGTGGCCGCAGGCCGGCGGGGGCTCCCGATCCGGCCTCGCGGCCGAGCCGGGCGAGATCCTGGGCCAGCGCGGCGGTCCGCTGGGCGCGGGTGCCACCCGCCGCGGCCGTGACGTCCCAGGCGGCCGGGCTCCAGCTCCGCAGTCGGTTGAGCAACCGGTTGACCTCTCGGGTCAGGCCGGAGCCGGGTGTGCTCGTCAGGTTGGAGCCGGGTGTGCTCGTCAGGCCGGAGCCGGGTGTGCTCGTCAAGTTGGAGCCGGGTGTGCTCGGATGTGCGGGCACCGATTCCGACATCCGGGCAGGTTACCTGACGGGGACGGCGCTGGGGCTTGCCCTCCCGTTCGTCGTGATGCACCCTCCCTTCATGGTCCGTTGACGCCGGGTTCAGCCAGGAGGCGCGCATGTCTCAGTTCCGCTCCGTACAGACCCAGCAGACCCACGAAAGTCTCATCGACCGCCTTCCGAAGGTCACCGGCCATGATCTGGCCCATTGGCTCCAGCGTGTCGAGGAAGGTCCAGGCCTGTTGCGGTTCGCGGAACGCGTGAACTGGTTGCGCGACGAGCACAACCTTCCGCACAACTACGCCGCGGCCCTCGTCCACGAGGCTGACCTCCGCCGCCGGGCGATCAAGGTCTGAGGCTTACGCACGAAGGAACGGCTCGCACGAGGAACGGCACGCGCGGAGCCCGGTGTTCGCTACCAGGCTCCGCGCCGGCCGGCCGGCGAGCTGGCCTAGCGGCGCAGCTTCGACAGCAGCCGGAGCATCTCCAGGTAGACCCAGATGAAGCCGATCAGCAGGCCGTAGGCGCACACCCAGGCATCCGACCGGGGCGCCCGCGCGGCGATCATCCGCTCGATGGCGTCGAAGTCGAGGATGAACTGCAGGCTCGCGATCACCAGGACGACGACGCTGAACAGGATGCCCAGCGGGGTCGCGTCGTTGATGACGGGCAGGTGGCTGCCGGTCGTGAGGCGCAGCACCACGTCGATGATGCTGATGATGACGACGGCCAGCAGGACGTTGCCGACGATCCGGGCCATCCGGGGCGTGGCGCGCAGGCGCCGGCTGCGGTAGGCCAGCAGCATCGTCACGAAGATCACCGCGGTGCCCAGGATCGCCTGCGGGATGATCCCGGCGTAGTCGTTCGCGTACAGCCTCGACACACCGCCGGCCATGAGGCCGGAGAGGACTCCGAAGACGACCACCAAGGCCGGGTTGATCCGGCCGGTGAACCGGATCACGAGGCTCAGGACGAACGCGGCGATGCCCGCGCCGAACACCAGGCCGGGCGCGCGGTCCACGAGGTACCAGCCGACCGCGCCACCCACGCCCGCGATGGCGAACAGGCCGAGGGTGTGCATGACGACGTCATCAATGGTGAGCGAACTCGGCTGCCGGTAGACCCGGGCCAGTTCCTCGGGCGTCGGCGTCCCGGGCGGTGTGCCCTGCGCGGACGGCGGCCAGGTGAGCTGGTCGGAGGCCGGCGTCCCGGACCGCAGGTGGGTGAACACCGGGTTGCTCGATCGGGTCCTCGCCATGTGGATCGTTGCTCCCCTTCGCGCTGGCCAGCCGGGTGGCGCTCTGCCGCCCGCGACGCGCCCGCAGCCGCCCCGCCCAGCACCCACTGGACACGATAATCGCCTGCGCGCATTCCACGAACCCCGACCGCCCCACGCTGTCCCGCCGCGGCCCCCTGAAGACCTCACCCCGAGGACAGCGGCGCCCGTGCTGGACAGGAGGGGCGCTCTCAGTGGACCGTCCGCACAAGGACGACGTCCCCGAAGGGCACGGTCCGCCGACCGGTGGGTCGGCCGAATGACGGCCAACACGGAAGGGCGCCAGATCGCCCAGGGCAGCCAGATCCTCACTCTACGCATGATTGAGGGCGGCCCGGGGGGCACGGGGAGCGCTGGTGAAACCGGCTCACCACGCATCCGGCAGCGAAAAGCGACGGGCGCCTTATAAAGGCCCGCGTTCCCAGAGTCAAGAAATGTAAAGAGGCCCGGCAGGCGAAGCCGCCCGCCGACGAGTGGGCTCGCGAAGCGGTGGCAATGTCAACGCAGGAGCGGAGCGACGCACGGCAAGGCGCGCGAACGAGCAAAGACGAAGGCGGTGCAAGAGATCGGGGGCGTTCCGCAAGGCTCACGAACCCGCGAACCCCGATCGCGTGCCGGTGGTCGGAGTCGAACCGACACTCGAGCTGTTTTTAGGACAGCCTCCTCTACCTGTTGGGATACACCGGCTCGCCTACATCGCTGGTATTTCTACCACGCTACGTACGTTCTGGGAATAACACAACGTGGAGAAATCACGTGGGCGTCGGACGGACAGCACGCCCGTCACCCTTCGTGACGCACAGGTGAACAACGCGCGGACACATCAGCGCGGACCGTCATAGCTTGTTGCGTGATCATTACAGTCAGACCTCCTCTCGTCGGCGCGGCGGGCTAAGACCCGGGCGGACGGACTGACCATTGACCGGCCGTGTGGAGCCCCTTGGCGAAGCCACGGATGGGCGGCCGACGGCGCCCGACCTCCGCCGGCCCAGCGCCTTTCCGGCCGACAGCTGCCGCGAAACCACCCGACGGGCAGCCGGGCCCCAGGGCCCGGCGTTCCCACGACCGCGGAAAGCCTGGCCCGCCCCTCAGACCGGTCCGATCGGCCCCGCGGCGGCCCGGCCGACCGCCGTCGGGCGGGCGGCGGCGGAGCGTGGTGCGGGCTCGGCGGCGGTCGCCCGGCGGAACTCGGCCCGCGGGTCGGCGAACGAGCCGAGGGAGACGGTCTCACGTTTGAAGAACAGCGCCAGCGTCCAGTCCGCCAGGACCCGGGCCTTGCGGTTGAAGGTCGGAAGTCTGCTGAGGTGATACGTGCGGTGCATGAACCAGGCTGGCCAGCCGCGCAGCTTGATGCCGTAGACGTCGGCCACGCCGCGGTGCAGGCCCAGCGAGGCGACGCTACCCGCGTACCGGTGGCAGTACGGCTCGATGGGCTGGCCACGCAGGTGGGCGACCAGGTTCTCGGCGAGCCTGCGAGCCTGACGGACCGCGTGCTGCGCGGACGGGCTGGTGAACGAGCCCACCGGCCCGGACAGGTCGGGGACGGCGGCACAGTCGCCGGCCGTCCAGGCGTCCTCGACGCCGTCGACCTGAAGGAAGGGGTTGGCCCGCAGCCGGCCCTTGTCGTCGAGCGGCAGATCCGTGCCGGCGAGCATCGGATGGGCCCGCACCCCGGCGGTCCACACGACGGTGTCGGCGTCGAACGCGGCGCCGTCGTCGAGTTCGACCCGGCCGTCCCGCAGGCTGGTGACGCGGGTGTTCAGCCTGACCTCGATGCCCCGGTGCTCCAGCTGTTTCACCGTGTAAAGGCCCATTGCCGGCGAGACTTCGGGCAGAATACGGCCGGTCGCCTCGACGAGGACCCAGCGAAGGTCGTCCGGACAGATGTTGGGGTAATAGGAACAGGCGTAGCGCGACATGTCCTCGAGTTCGGCGAGGGCCTCGATTCCCGCATATCCGCCGCCGATGAATACGAACGTAAGAGCGCGAGAACGCTCGGCCGGATTCCGGGTGGACGCGGCCGCGTCCATGAGGCCAATCACCTTGTTGCGCAGATAAATGGCCTCGGCAACCGACTTGAATCCCACGCCGATATCACCCAGGCCCGGGATCGGAAGCGTCCGGGCCACCGATCCGGGAGCCATCACCAGAATGTCGTAGCCGAGGTCGTACTCGTCGCCGCCGACCGTGCGGACCGACGCCGTGCGCTCGGCGTGCGCGACCCGCGTCACCCGGCCGCTGACCACCTCGCACCCCCGGAGCACCTTGCGCAGCGGGACTACGACGTGGCGAGGCTCCAGGTTGCCGGCCGCCGCCTCCGGCAGGAACGGCTGGTAGGTCATGTACGAGTGGGGCTCGACCACGGTCAACGTCGCCTCACCGGGCCGCAGCCGTTGCCGCAGTCGCAGGGCCGTGTACATCCCGACGTAACCGCCACCGACTACGAGGATGCGCGGAGCCGGTCTTGCTCGAAGGTCAGGAGCCGGTCTTGCTCGAGTGTCAGGAGCCGATCTTGCTCGAAGGTCAGGAGCCGGTGTTGCTCGGATGTCACGAGCCCGACCATTCCCCATGGGAAGGCGGTACCCGTGGCCACCCGCCGGTACGCCCGCCATCCCCGCCGAGCGAGCGGCGATGCGCCACGAGGCGGACCACACCGGAGTGACGTGGGCCACGAATACCCATTTACTGCGATCCACCCCGCGGCGCGGGTCAAGGCCACCCTGTCTTGTGACCGGTGATTTGGCCCACGATCGCCCGGGACCCTAGGCCCGGCCGCGATATGACCTTGGGGTATTTCGCCGGCCCGGCCGACGTCTTCCGGAACCTTTTGCGCCGTCCGACCGTCACGTGCCGGTCAGCACCCGCTTACGACCGTTCCGTCAGGTCGAGCGCTGATGACCGGGATTGCACGGTTCGGACCGAAGCGCCCTGATCATCGCCGGAGGCCGCGTGACGCGCCGCGGCGCCGAGGACATCCTCGAGCATCGCCGCCGTGACCCGGCCGGTGAACGTGTTCTGCTGGCTCGGGTGGTAGCAGCCGAGCAGCAGCGGCCCGGCCGGCCCGCCGTCGAGCGCCGGTAGCTCGACGCGGGCGCCATGGCCGAAGGCCGGGCGCCGGGGCGGGAGCCCGAAGCCCGCGCCGGCGAGCGCCGGCCACAGCGCCTGCCAGGCGAACCCGCCCAGCACCACGATCGCCCGCAGCCGGGGACGCAGCAGTTCCAGCTCGCGGACCAGCCACGGACGGCAGGCGTCCCGCTCGGCCGGGGTCGGCTTGTTCGCCGGTGGCGCGCAGCGCACCGCCGCCGTGATCCGCGCGTCGAGCAGCCGCTGGCCATCCCCGGCGGCCGTCGAGGTCGGCGACGCGGCCAGCCCGACCCGGTGCAGCGCCGCGAACAGCCAGTCGCCACTGCGGTCGCCGGTGAAGATCCGGCCGGTCCGGTTGCCGCCATGCGCGGCCGGCGCGAGGCCGACCACCAGCACCCGCGCGTCCGGCGGACCGAACGACGGCATCGGCCGGCCCCAGTACCGCTCCCCCGCATAGGCGGCCCGCCGGACCCGGGCCACCTCCTCGCGCCAGTCGACGAGCCGCGGGCAGGCCCGGCAGACCGAGGCGCACGCGTCGAGCTCGTCCGCGCCGCCGGCCGCTCCCGCCAGCGCGGCGACGTCACCGGCGGTCAGCGCCACCGGCGTCGCCGCGTTAGCCGGGTCTCCCGGCCAGCCCGTCCCCGCCGCGACCGGGCCCCGCTCGTCGTCAGGCATCCCGATCGCGCCCGGAAGCGGGGGCGCGCCAGGTCATCGGGCCAGGGAGAACGCGATGCCGTCGAGGATGTCGCGCTCGCTGGCGATCACCGCGGGCAGGCCGACGCGTTCGACCAGCGTGCGCAGCACCAGGGCACCCGCGGCGATGACGTCGACCCGCCCGGGGTGCATCACCGACAGCGCGGCCCGCTCGGCGTGCGTCATCGCGAGCAGCTTCTCGGTGACCTCCGCGACCGCGTCGGCCGGGGTGCTCAGCAGGTGGATTCGCTCGGAGTCGTACTCGGGCAGCCCGGCTGCGAGGGCCGCGACGGTGGTGACGGTGCCGGCGACGCCGACCAGGGTGGCCGCTCGCCGCAGCGGGACCACCTCCTCGGCGAGGTCCAGGGCGGCCTGCACGTCGGCGACGATGGCCGCGGCCTCGGCCGGATCCGGGGGATCCGCGCGCAGGTGCCGCTCGGCCATCCGGACGCACCCGATGTTGACCGAGCGGGCCGCCAGGACGCCGGACGTGTCCCCGAGCACCAGCTCGGTGGACCCGCCACCGATGTCTGCGACCAGGATCGGCGTCGCCGCGTCGGGCAGCTCGGCGGCGGCGCCCGCGTAGGACAGGGCCGCCTCCTCGTCCCCGGTGATCACCTCGGGGTCGACGCCGAGGATGGCGCGGACGCCGTCGACCAGCTCGGCGCGGTTGCTGGCGTCCCGGGTGGCGCTGGTGGCGACCATCCGGACCCTGGTAGCACCGAGCCGCTCGATCTCGGCGGCGTAGTCGCGCAGTGCGGTGAAGGTACGGTTCAGCGCCTCAGGGGCGAGCGCTCCGGTCCGGTCCACGCCGGCACCGAGCCGGACGATCTCCATCCGCCGGGTCAGCTCGACGAGTTTCGGGCCGCCGACGCCGTTGCCGGGCGCTCCGGTGAACGATCCCGGAGCGATGTCGGCGACCAGCAGCCGGATCGAGTTGGTGCCGCAGTCGATGGCGGCCACGCGGCTCATGCGCGGGCTCCTCTCGGATCGCGAGGCAGGTCGTCGGATGGCTCGTCGGATGGCTCGTCGGGGACGCAGCGGCCGCGGGCGGCCCAGTCGCCGGCCGCGGCGATGGCCTCGTCACCGAACGGGTTGACGCCCGGCCCAGAAGCGAGGCTGTGCGCGACCAGAACGTGCAGGCACTTGACCCGGTCCGGCATCCCGCCCGCGCCCGGGTCGCCGGGCAGCGGGCCGGCCCGGGGCGCCCCCCCCGCGGGGGGTGGCGGGAGGGGGGGGGGGGACGCGGCGGCCCGGCCGC
>NZ_JADWYX010000008.1:46512-98750 GCF_016786355.1 Frankia sp. AgB1.9 | reverse complement strand
CCCCGGCCCGCCCGGCGCCCGGGCCGCCCCCCCCCCCCCCCCGGGGGCGGCGGGGCCGCGCCCCGCCGAGGGCGTCCCGCCGGGCGAGGTAGTCCTCATGGGCGGACTGGTACGCGGCGGCGAGCTCCGGCTCGGTGCCGAGCCGGGCGGTCATCTCCCGCATCAGGCCCGAGCTCTCCAGCCGGGCCACGGCGGAGCTCGCTCGCGGGCAGGTGAGGTAGTACAGCGTCGGGAACGGCGTGCCGTCCTCAAGCCGGGGCGCCGTCTCGACGACGTCCGGCAGCCCGCACGAGCAGCGGTGCGCGACCCGCAGCACGGCCCGCGGCCGGCGGCCGAGCTGCCGCTCGACGACCGCGAGGTCCGCGGCCAGGCCCTCGTCCGCCGGGGCCGCCGGCGCCAGACCGTCCGCCAGCAGACCGTCAGGCGCCGGGCTCTCGGGAGCCGCCGTCTCCGCCGCGGCATCGCCGCCCGCCACCCGCACCGCCCCCAGCCGAGAAATCCAGACCGACGGCCGAGTCTATCGACCTGGCCGCCCGCCACGATTCCGCGACGAGGCGGGCCCGGCCGCCCTTCGCGCTAGGGGACAGTCTGCGACCAGAGCTGGCTGTACCAGGCCTCGTCCGGGCTGGACCGGCCACGCCCGTTGCCCGCCGCCGGGCTCGGCGACGGCGCGACGGGCATGACGTAGGTCTTCTCCCCGGGCAGGACGTAGTGCAGCCGGCGCCGCGCCTCGTCCTGGACCCAGGCGTCGTCGCCGTACTTGCCGACCTCGGCCTTCAGCGCGTCCACGCGCGCCTGCGCCGCCGCGTTCTGCTTGGCCAGCGCGGCGTTCTCGGCCTGCTGCTGGAGGTAGAGCCGCAGCGGGTAGGCGAGCGTCAGCACGAGCACGCAGATCACCACCGCGAGCAGGGTGGCTCGCGTCGTGAGCGTGGTCCGCCGGGGCAGGCGCGGCATGGCGAGATCAGCCCGGGCCGGCGGGCCTCAGCCGGCCGCCCGCCGCGGGAAGGCGCTCGCCCCGGCGTAGCGCGCGGCCGCGTCGAGCTCCTCCTCGATCCGCAGCAGCTGGTTGTACTTCGCGACCCGCTCGCTGCGGGCCGGGGCGCCGGTCTTGATCTGGCCGCAGTCGACGGCCACCGCGAGGTCGGCGATCGTGGTGTCCTCGGTCTCGCCGGACCGGTGCGACATCATCGCCTTGTAGCCCGACCGGTGCGCGAGCGTGACGGCGTCCAGGGTCTCGGTCAGCGTGCCGATCTGGTTGACCTTGACGAGCAGCGCGTTGGCGGCACCGGCCGCGATGCCCCGGGCGAGGCGCTCCGGGTTGGTGACGAACAGGTCGTCGCCGACGATCTGGACCTTCGAGCCAAGCCGCGTGGTGATCTCCACCCAGCCGTCCCAGTCGTCCTCAGCCAGCGGGTCCTCGATCGAGACGATCGGGTATGACGCCACCAGGTCAGCGTAGTAGTCGATCAGCTCGGCAGCACTCTTGCTCGCGCCTTCGAAGGTGTAGGCGCCGTCGGCGAAGAACTCGGTCGACGCGACGTCCAGCGCGAGCGAGATGTCGTCGCCGAGCGTGAACCCGGCCTTCTGGATCGCCTCGGCGATCAGGTCGAGCGCCTCCCGGTTGGTCGGCAGGTTCGGGGCGAAGCCGCCCTCGTCGCCGACGCCGGTGGCGAGGCCCCGGCCCTTCAGCACGCTCTTGAGCGAGTGGTAGACCTCGGCGCCCCAGCGCACCGACTCGGCGAAGGTGCTCGCGCCGATCGGAGCGATCATGAACTCCTGGATGTCGACGTTGGAGTCCGCGTGCGCGCCGCCGTTGAGGATGTTCATCATCGGCACCGGCAGCAGGTGCGCGCTCGGCCCGCCGAGGTAGCGGAACAGCGGCAGACCGCTGGAAGCCGCGGCGGCCTTCGCGACGGCGAGGCTGACGCCGAGGATGGCGTTCGCGCCGAGGCCCGACTTGTCCGGGGTGCCGTCCAGGTCGATCATCGTGGCGTCGATGAGGCGCTGCTCGGTGGCGTCCAGGGCCAGGTCGATCAGCGCGGGACCGATCCGGTCGATCACAGCCTCGACGGCCTTGGTGACGCCCTTGCCGCCGTAACGGTCGTCGCCGTCGCGGAGCTCCACGGCCTCGAACGCACCGGTGCTCGCGCCGCTGGGGACCGCCGCACGGCCCTCGGTACCGTCGTCGAGCATGACCTCGACCTCGACGGTCGGGTTGCCACGCGAGTCGAGGATCTCGCGGGCCGCTACAGCCTCGATGGACGGCACGGTTCCCTCCAGGTGGACGTGGCGGTCGAGCGAACCTCGACGTCGGGGGTCGCCCCCGGGTCGGCAGGCGGCCCGCCGGAAGCCGACGCGGGTCGGCGACCAGGGTGGGCCAGCTCGGACGGGACAAGCTACGAGGTCCGGACGAATCCGGCCGGTCGCGAGACTATCGCCGTCACGGCGCGGGCGGGCCCTCCACACGCCGAACACCGCCGACGCCACAGTGAAAGTCCACCCGATGAGGCGCCCGGGAGCCGGGCCGCCCTGTCGGGTGCCGACCGGCGATCCGGGTCCGATCGGGCGTTACGCTTCGACTTAGACGCGGTCGGATCCGTCATATCCGGCGAGGTCCCGAATCTCGAGGTCGCGGGCGCGTCACCTGGAGATCGTTGTGGCGGCAGCCAACACGTGCCGACAGGCGCAGCAGAGAGTGGGGAACCAGTGGTCGACAGCGGCGAAGGGCAATGGAGCTTCGAGTCGGCTGCCTCCGACGCCACCGTCCGAGGGCCCGGCGGGACCCCGATCGATCTGCGCACGGACATCCCGCACATCGCCCGGGTCTACGACTACTGGCTCGGCGGTAAGACCAACTACGCGGCTGACCGGAAGGTCGCCGAAGCGGTCATGGCCGCGATGCCGGCGGTCACCGAGAGCGTCCGCGCGAACCGCTCCTTCCTGCGGCGGGCCGTGCACCTGCTGGCCACCGAGTTCGGCGTCCGGCAGTTCCTCGACATCGGCACCGGGCTGCCTGCCTCCGACAACACCCACGAGGTCGCACAGCGGGCCGCCCCGGACGCCCGCATCGTCTACGTGGACAATGATCCGATCGTGCTCGCCCACGCGCACGCGCTGCTGACCAGCACCCCGCAGGGCCAGACCAGCTACGTGCACGGCGACGTCCGCCAGCCGGCCGACATCCTCGCCAAGGCGGCGGACGTCCTCGACTTCAGCCAGCCGATCGCGCTCATGCTCATCGCGATGCTGCACTGCGTGCCCGACGAGGATGATCCGTACTCGATCGTGCGCACCCTGTCCGAGGCGATGCCGCCCGGCAGCTTCCTCGTCCTGACCCACCCTGTGCCGGCAAGCGAGGCGCCGACCGGCGACGTCCCGGCCGAGAACCTGGCGGCGGCGTACGCCCTGATGCGCGAGGCCTCGACCGGCAGTTTCCATGCCCGTCCCCGCGACCAGGTCGTCCAGTTCTTCGACGGCTGGGACCTGCTCGACCCTGGTGTGGTGCTGGCGACGAAGTGGCGGGCCGACGAGACGGAGTCGACCGTGATCTCGGTCGGCGTCGCCCGCAAGACCACCTGACCTGGTCCGACCAACCAAACTCGTGCCGGGGCCCGACCTTGCCGGCCGGCACGAGCTGGCCGCATGATCGCGAGTTCGGCCCTCTGGTGGTTGTGGTCAGGCCCGATCCACGACCATTCGAGGGCCAAAACGGCGATCACGCCTACGGGCGGATCTTGACGGTCCTGGCGCCCTAGCCGACCGGACCGATCGGCGGCATCAGGAGCGGGCCGGCGGCGGGCAGTCCGGCGCGGGCCGCGAGCCCCGCGAGCGGGCCCCAGCCCCCGGCGTGCCCGCCGGACAGGACGCCGGCCCAGCCGCCGGCCAGCGCCTCCAGGGCGCCGGCCAGCGCCGCGTCCATCCCGCCCGCCAGGGGCGGACCGCCCGCGGACCGTCCGGCCAGTGCCAGGGCCGCGCCGAGCAGGTCGCCGACCAGGGTGGCGCCGGCCCCGTCCCCGAAGGCGGCGGCGGTGTCCTCGCTCGACCGCGCCGGTCGGACGTGGTCGACCAGCGAGCGGTGCGGCAGCAGCCGCACCCGGGACGGCCGGCTGCCCGGCAGCCCGGCGGCGGTCCAGGCCAGCCGCAGCGCGCGTTCCAGCCCGCCGAGCTCGTCGACCAGACCGTGCCGGTGCGCGTCGGCCCCGGTCCAGACTCGGCCGCGCGCCAGCTCGTCCGCCCGTTGCAGCGGCATCGCGCGGGCGGTGGCGACCTTGCCGACGAAGTCGGCGTAGACCCGGTCGAGGAACTCGTCCAGCTTGGCCCGCTCGCCGGGGCTGAACGGCCGGCGGGCCGACATCATCAGCGCGTGCTCGCCCTGGGCGACCTCGCCGATCGCCACACCGAGCTTGTCCAGCAGCCCGCTGATCACCTGCTTGCCGCCGTAGACGCCGATGGACCCGGTCAGCGTCGAGGGGTTCGCGACGATCGTGTCGGCGGCGAGCGCGACGAAGTAGCCACCCGAGGCGGCGACCGAGCCCATCGAGACGATGACCGGCCGGCCGGTCGCCCGGAACCGCTCCACCTCCCGGCGCACCAGGTCGGACGCGACGTAGGAGCCGCCGGGGCTGTCGACGCGGAAGACCGCGGCGGCGATGTCCGGGTCCTTGGCCGCCGCCCGGAAGGCCGCGCACACAGCGTCGGCCGCCAGCACCGACCCACCGACCGGTGGCCCGGTACGGCGCAGCACCACGGGCCCGGTGCCGTGGATGAGCGCGACGGCCGCGGTGTCGGGGTCGCGGTCCGCTGGCACGGCGACGGCCTCGTCCAGGTTCCCGAGGCCGGTCGGACCCGGGCCGGTCGCGGAGCGACGCGCCTCGCGCCGGTCCGGGCCGAGGAGCGACGCCACGGCCGCACCGGACGAGCGGGCCGCCCGCCGCAGCGGGGACGCCTCCTTACGGGCGGCCGACCTGCGGTAGGCGCCCAGGTACAGGGGCACCGGCGCGGTCCGTCGATCCGGGACGGCCTGGGTGCCGGCTGCGTCCGGGGTAGTGACCGGGGCACCGGCGACGCTGGGAACTGCCGCGCCAGCGGCCGGCTCGGCGGCGGGCGGGCCTGCCTCGACGGCGACCCCGGCGGAGGCCGCCGTCACGGTGCCGAGAGCGGCCGACCCCGCGGCCATGGCGGCCGGGGCCGGTGGGACGGCCGGAGCCACGGCGCCGGGGCCGTCGCCCGCGGTCGCCTCCTCAGACCCGGCCTCCGTTGGGGCCGGCTTGGGCGACACCGCCTCGCCGGGGCCGCGCGCGCCGGCCGCGGCCGGGCCGGGGAGCTCCGGCAGGGCGCCGGTCGGGTCGCTGGCCGCGGCGCGGCGTCGGACGGCGGCGTAGACCTCGTCCCGGTAGCCGAGCCGGTCGACCAGGCCGGTCCGCAGCGCCACCTGGGCCGACAGCGGCCCGGCGTCGACCAGCCGGCGCACCCGGTCGGCGGGCAGCCGCCGGCCGGCCACGATGCCAGCGATGATCTCGTCGGCCGACGACTCCACCACCCGGGTCGTCGCTTCCAGGTGCTCGGCGGTGAAGCCGCGCTCGACGAACGTGTTGACGGCGTTCTTGTACTCGTGCCGGGCGCCCAGCTCGGCCGCGACGCCGAGCCGGTCGAGGGCGTCGCGCAGGAACGGGGTGTGGCTCGCGACGCCGGTGAGCCCGAGGTCCCCGGGCGGGGCGAGCCAGATCTGGTCGAACGCGCAGGCCAGGTAGTAGGGAACGGTGCCGCCGCCGAACTCGCCGAACGTGTCCGCGTAGGCGATCGCGAACTTCCCGGCGCCCCGGAACTCACCGACCGCGTCGCGGATCTCCTGCACCCGGGCGATCGGCATCCCGCAGCTCGCGACGTGCGCGACCAGCACCCGGGTCCTCGGGTCGAGTGCGGCGCGGCGCAGGCCGTCGACGATCTCGCGCAGGGTCTGGCGCCGTCGGCCGAACCGCGCGGTGAGCGGGTCGTCGACGATCCCCTCGACCGGGTCGGTGGTCAGGTCCAGCTCGAGGATCAGCGGGGCGTTGCGCCGCGCGGCCAACGCACGGATCTCGGCGAGCGCGTGACGAGGCGTCGTCTCCATGGACCCGAGGCTATGGCCAGACCGAATCGCCCGGTCGGGCACATCGGAAACCCAACCCGCCCGCAACCGAGGGTGACGGCCGGCCCATCGATCCGGTCACGGCGCGCGTCGGTCAGGACGCCGCGGGGCTCCACCGCGTCCGCCAGCCGGCCGCGTCCTGGTCGGCCGGGTCGACGCCGTCCGCATGGGCCGACTCCTCGGCGGCGGACAGCAGGTCCCGGAAGGCGCGGGACCGGGCCCGGAGGGCGACCTCGGGATCGACGCCGGCCGCCGCGGCCAGCGCGACGACCGCGAAGAGGAGCTCACCGACACCGCGCTCGTCCAGGTCGGGGGCGCCCGCGTGGGACGCGACGACGTCCGCCAGGTCGGCGTCCACCGGCAGCGCTCCGGGGCCCTCGGCGACGCCCGCGGGAGACGGCACCGTCGCGACGACCAGGTCGGCGGGCAGGCCCGCCTTGCGGGCCCGCTTCTGCAGCTTGGCGGCGAGCGAGAGCGCCGGCTGGGTCAGCGGCACCCCCTCGGTGACCGAACGCCGGCCCTTCTCGGCCTTCTTGATGGCCTCCCAGTTGGTGACCACCTCGTCGGACCCGGCCACGTCGACGTCGCCGAACACGTGCGGGTGGCGGCGGACCAGCTTGCTCGCGAGACCGGTCGCCACCTCGTCGACGTCGAACCGGCCGCCGCCCGCGTCGACGGGGCCGTCGGTGGCGTCCTCGGCGACGCGGGCGTGGAAGACGACCTGCATGAGGACGTCGCCCAGCTCCTCACGCAGGTCGGCCGGGTTCGCGTCCTCCAGCGCCTGGTACGCCTCGTACGCCTCCTCCAGGAGGTACGGGGCGAGCGAGAGGTGAGTCTGCTCGGCGTCCCAGGGGCAGCCACCGGGCGAGCGAAGCCGGTCCATCACGGCGACGACGTCCAGCAGCCGCGCCCCGGGCAGGTCGTGCGTGCCGGCGAGCAGGCGGACTTCGTCCGGTTCGCCGGTCGCGTGGGCACGCAGGTGCGCATCGACGACGGCCGTCGGGCCGGGCCAGGCACCCGCCGGCTCCGGCAGCCACACGACCTCGGACGCGCCGGCCGCCGTGGCGACGGCCCGCACCGGCCCGAGTGGGCAGCCGCCGGGCTCGTCCGGCCACGGCACCTCGGCCAGTTCGGCCAGCATCGTGACGTCGACTCGCGCGGCGCGCAGCGCGTCGAGCTGGGGATGCGCGGGATCGGCGCAGCAGACCGGGACCCGGCGAACCAGGTCCCAGGCGTCGGCGGTGAGCAGTCCGGGGGCGACCCGGGCGCTGGTCTCGAGCAGCGTTACCAGAGGTGTCACGGTTACCGGAGGTGTCACGAGGCCAGGTTAAGTTCCGGCACCGGGGTCCCCTTCGTCGCGATCGAGCCGTCGGCCGCGAGCACGGAGATGTCGTCCGCGCTCCACACGCCGAACCGCGGGTTCACCGAGACGTGGTCGGTGCGCGCCGTAGCGGCCAGGATCGGCCGCAGCTTCGCGTCCCGCTGCTGGTTCATCAGCTGGCGGGCCAGGAACGGGCTGGCCTCGGTAAGGCTGAGCGGCAGGGACTTCACGCCGAACTGGGTGAGCGCGCTGGTGTAGGCCGACTTGACGTCGGCGCTGGACGCGACCAGGTCGGGCGCGATCGCGTCCTCGATCTTGGACTCCAGCGCGTACGTCCGGATGATCGTCCGCAGGTCCTCGGGCGCGAACCCGGCGGACGCTCCGGCCTGCTCGAAGGCCGCGACGCTGCCGGACCCGAAGATCGCGTACGACTGGTAGTAGGCGTCGGCCTCCTGCGGGCTGAGCGTGATGCCGCGCTTGCGCGCCTCAGTCAGGTCGAGCTGGTACTCGACGAGGTTGCCGAGCGTCCGGCGCTGCAGGTCGTCCCGGGTGACCGGGGTCTGCTGCGAGGCGGCGTCGGGATGTGTGGCCGCGAAGGCGGTGTACGCGGACATGCCGCGGTCGACGATGCCACGCACGGTATCCGTGCCGATCGTCCTGTCGTCGACCTGCGCGGCCGCACCAGCGTGGCTGGTACATCCGGCTACCGCCAGTGCGACCAGCCCGACCACGGCACCCAGCATCCGAGCACGCTTCACTGACAAAACTCCCGACGGGGACGTCCCCCCAGAGGCGAGACCAGTACAGACGCAACGTTAGCCGCAACACGCCCGGGGATGCAGCCGGCCCTGCCCAACGCTGCGCCGCCACGATCGCGGCGATGCGCCACGGCTGACCACCAGACACCCCACTTCCGGTGGGCAGCCAGCCGCGGTCCTAACGCCGACCCGTCGAGGCGACCGTTGCGGCGGTGGCGATGTCGTCGCCGAGGATGGCCGAGAGAAGGTCGGCGGCCCAGGCCAGCAACGGCTTGTCCCGCAGGGCCGGCGAGCCGATCCGGCCGGTCTGGGTCGGCATCGGGACCAGGACGGTCTTCGCGGCCGGCTTGGTCAGGGCCCCCTTGTAGAGGCGCTGGAGCCGGAGCGTCTGACTCTCCCGCAGTTCGAGCTGGGCGAACCGGATCTGCTTGCCCGCCAGCGTGATCTCCGACAGGCCGTAGCCGCGGGCGAGCACCCGCAGCGAGGCGACGGCGAACAGGTTCTCGACCACCTCCGGCAGCGGGCCGAAGCGGTCGACCAGCTCTGCGCGCACCTCGGCGAGGTCCTCGTCGCCGGACGCGGCGGCCAGCCGGCGGTAGGCGTCGAGCCGCAGCCGCTCGGCGCCGACGTAGTCGTGCGGCAGGCTCGCGTCCACGGGAAGCTCGACCTTGACCTCGGGAAGCTCCTCGGGCGCGACGCCCTTGAAGTCCGCGACCGCCTCGCCGACCATCCGGACGTACAGGTCGAAGCCGATCGCGGCGATGTGCCCGGACTGCTCACCCCCGAGCAGGTTGCCGGCGCCGCGGATCTCCAGGTCCTTCATGGCGACGGCCATGCCCGCGCCGAGGTCGGTGTTCAGCGCGATCGTGGCCAGCCGGTCGTGCGCGGTCTCCGTCAGCGGCCGGTCCGGCGGGTAGAGGAAGTAGGCGTAGGCGCGCTCCCGGCCGCGACCCACCCGGCCGCGCAGCTGGTGCAGCTGGGACAGGCCGAAGTTGTCGGCCCGCTCGACGATCAGCGTGTTCGCGTTGGAGATGTCCAGGCCGGACTCGACGATCGTCGTGCAGACCAGGACGTCGAACTTGCGCTCCCAGAAGGAGACCATCACCTTCTCGAGGACGTCCTCGGAGAGCTGGCCGTGCGCGGTCGCGATCCGCGCCTCGGGGACCAGCTCGCGCAGCCGGGCCGCGGCCCGGTCGATCGACTCGACCCGGTTGTGGATGAAGAAGACCTGGCCCTCGCGCAGCAGCTCGCGGCGGATCGCGGCGGCGACCTGCCGCTGGTCGTAGGGGCTGACCGAGGTCAGCACCGGGTGGCGCTCCTCCGGCGGGGTGTCAATCGTGGAGAGCTCCCGGATGCCGGTGATCGACATCTCCAGCGTCCGCGGGATCGGGGTGGCGCTCATCGTGAGCACGTCCACCGCCGTCCGCATCTTCTTCAGGTGCTCCTTGTGCTCGACGCCGAAGCGCTGCTCCTCGTCGACGATGACGAGGCCGAGGTCCTTGAACTTCGTCTCGTTGGACAGCAGCCGGTGGGTGCCGATGACGACGTCGACGGTGCCGTCCGCCATGCCCGCGAGGGCGGCCTTCTGCTCCGTGGCCGTGTTGAACCGGCTCATCGCCGCCACCTTCACCGGGAAGGCGGCGTAACGCTCGGAGAACGTCTGGAAATGCTGCTGGACGAGCAGCGTGGTCGGCACCAGCACGGCGACCTGCTTGCCGTCCTGCACCGCCTTGAACGCGGCCCGCACGGCGATCTCGGTCTTGCCGTAGCCGACGTCACCGCAGATCACCCGGTCCATCGGGACCGCGCGCTCCATGTCCCGCTTGACCTCGTCGATCGCGGAGAGCTGGTCGGGGGTCTCCCGGAACGGGAAGGCGTCCTCCAGCTCGCGCTGCCACGGGTTGTCCGGGCCGAACGCGTACCCCGGGGCGGCCATCCGGGCGCTGTAGAGCCGGATCAGCTCGCCGGCGATCTCCTTGACCGCCTTGCGGGCCCGGCTCTTGCGCTTGGCCCAGTCGGCCCCGCCGATCCGGTCCAGCGTCGGGCCCTCGCCGCCGACGTAGCGGGTGACCTGCTCCAGGGCGTCCGTGGGGACGTAGAGCCGGTCGCCCTTCGCGTACTCCAGGACGAGGTACTCGCGCTTGGCCCCGGCCACCGTGCGGGTGACCATCTCGATGTACCGGCCGACGCCGTGCGCCTCGTGGACGACCAGGTCGCCGACGGCCAGCGCGAGCGGGTCGATGCCCTTGCGCCGCCGGCTCGGCATCCGGCGCATGTCCTTGGTGGTGACGCCGCGGGCACCGGCCAGGTCGGTCTCGGTCAGCACGGCCACGCGCAGCAGGTCGCTGGTGAAGCCGGTGACCAGCTGCCCCTGGGTGACCGTGACGACGGACGACGCGAGCTCGGCGTCGTCGGTGAGCCGGGCGCCGAGGTCGGCCTCGCGCAGCAGCTCGACCAGCCGCTGCGCCGGGCCGTGGCCCGCCGTGACCAGCAGGACGCGCCAGGAGTCGTTGAGCCAGCCCTTGACGTCGGCGAGCAGCCGGGCGGTGTCGCCGTGGTAGGCGGGCGGCGGGCGCAGGCTGGTGGCGACCACCTCGTCGGGGACGTCGAAGGCGATCGGCTCGTCGGCCCCGTCCGTGCCGTCGGCGCCGGCCACCGCGCCGAACTGGCTGACGGTCCACCAGGGCAGGCCGAGCTCGACGGCCCGAGACCGGACGTCGGCCAGCGTGCGATAGGCCGCCGAGCCCAGGTCGATCGGGGTCTGGGAGCCCAGTGCGGCCGAGCTCCACGAGGCGTTCAGGAACTCCTGGCTGGTGCGGACCAGCTCGGACGCCCGGGACCGGACCCGCTCGGGATCGCACACCAGCACCTGGGTGCCGGCGGGCAGCTCGTCGAGCAGCAGCGCCAGGTCGTCGACGAGGACCGGCGCCAGTGCCTCCATGCCCTCCACCGGGATGCCGGAGGCGATCTTGTCAAGCATGTCGACGAGGTCCGGGTGCTCCTGGGCGAGCCGGGCCGCCCGGGCCCGCACATCCGGGGTCAGCAGCAGCTCCCGGCAGGGCGGGGCGAACAGGGCGTAGCCGCCCCCCGTGGCCGGGACGTCGAGCGCGCGCTGGTCGGCCACCGCGAACGGCCGGATGTCCTCGATCTCGTCGCCGAAGAACTCGACCCGCAGCGGGTGCTCCTCGGTCGGCGGGAAGACGTCCAGGATGCCGCCGCGGACCGCGATCTGGCCGCGGCGCTCGACCAGGTCGACCCGGTGGTACGCGATCCCGACCAGCCGCTCGACGACGTCCGCGAGATCGGCGCTGTCACCGCTGCGCAGCAGCACCGGCTCCAGCTGGCCGAGGCCCTTGACCTGCGGCTGCAGCACCGCCCGCACGGGGGCGACGACGACCGCCAGCGGGCTGGCCGCGGCGTCGGCCGGGCCGCTGGCGGCCAGGATCTCCGGGTGGGCGAGCCGGCGCAGCACGGCCAGCCGGCGCCCGACGGTGTCCGCGCCCGGCGACAGACGCTCGTGCGGCAGCGTCTCCCAGCTCGGATAGAGCGCGACCGACCTCGGGTCCAGCAGGCTGCTCAGGGCCTCGGTGAGGTCGTCGGCCTCCCGGTCGGTCGCGGTGACGGCGAGGATCGTGCGTCCCGAGCGGGCCAGCGCCGCGACGGCGAACGGCCGCAGCCCGGGCGGCCCGGCCAGGTCAACCGGGCTGACAACCGCCGAACCCGGACGGGTACCTCCGGAGGCGCCGACGGCGTCCTGGACGCGAGCCAGCGCCGGTTCGCCGCCCGGGCGGGCGGTGAGAGCGTCGAGCAGCGGCGCGAGGGTCATCGAATCCGTCCCGGGCCTCTTCCATGTCCGGCGGCGCCCGCCGGACGGCGGATGTCGGTCTGCGCCGTTGTCCGGGCGCAAGGCTTGCACTGCCTGGCACGAGCGCGCCGTCCGCGTCGCCTCGGCTACCCAGGCCCCTCTCGACTACCTCATGAGAGCCAGGCTCGCGAGAGCCAGGGCCAGGTCGAGTCAGCCACCATGGTCAGCGTACGGGACCCGGGAAGCCGGCGGGTCGGGCGGCTGGACCGGCCGCGTCACCCGGTCGGCGGGTCAGTTCCAGAGGGACTGGTAGGCGCGGGCCGCGCGGGGCTGCAGCTGCGGGTTCGCCAGCGAGGAGCGGACGTTGTTCGGCTCGCTGTTGTTGTAGTACGCCTCATAGGCGAGCATCGAGCTGTACTGCCGGAAGATCGCGGCCATCTGCGCGATGTAGGTCGGGTTGTCACCGCCGGCGGCACCCGCCCGGCCAGCCCCGCTGTCCTTGCCGACGACGCCCCATTCCGGCACCGAGAACAGCTTCCGGTGCTTCGAGGCGAACGCGATCACCGTGCACAGGCCCGGGGTCGGGCTCGGCAGCCCGCACTGCTCGTCGAAGGCCGACACCGTCGGGCTCGGCGGGTACTGGTCGTAGGTGTCGACGCCGATCACGTCGACGACGTCGTCGCCCGGGTAGGCGCGGAACGGGTCGCCGTGCGTGCTGTTCGGCAGGGTGGTGTGGGCGTTGACCGTCCAGTCGATCCGCGCGTGCGGGTCCACGCTCAGCAGCGCCAGCGCCTCGTTGCGGAAGCACTGCTTGTAGGTGTCCGGGTCGGTCGCCTGCCAGCCGAACCAGTCGCCGTTGAACTCCCAGCCGATGCGGACGAACGAGTTCGCCCGGCTCGGCTGCGAGTTGAGCCAGGCGCCGATCTGCCGGTAGTAACCGTCGTACTGGTGCTGGACGCAGGCGGCCATGTGATCCGCCGACCACTGGGGCAGCTGGGACTTGGGCGTGCCGACGGCGGGGTCGGGGAACAACGGGTAGCTGATCGACCAGGTACCGGGGAAGTTCGCGAACTTGTCCGGGGAGTCCCCGATCCACGGGTCGGTGATCGAGGACCAGCTGTCGCGGGTGGTGAACAGGACCACGACGTCGTTCGCCCGGCCCCGGAACCTGGCGAACGCGTTCGCGTCGGAGATCGTGTCGCCGCCGTTCACCCCGGTGGGCCAGGCGCCGGTGGTCGCGGCGGGACGGGCCTTCGCCCGCGTCGGCGCGGCGGCCTGGTCCGACCCGGCCGCGGCGTCCTCGGTCGGTGCCGACGTCGTGGCCGGCGCGACGGCGACGAAGCCCTCGCCGCCGTCCGAGCCCGAGCGGGTGGTGACCGCCCACGCGGTCAGCCCGAGGACGGCGACCAGGGCGAGCGCGATGCCCGGCAGCACCCGGCGCCGGAACCGCTCCGGTCCGCCGGACAGCTCGACCAGCCGGTCGTACCAGCCGCCGGGCGGCTCCTGGCCGGAGCGGGCCTCGCGTGTGTGCTCCTGGGTCCCGCGCTGGGGCACCGACGTCCACCTCCGTCGCGGCGCGACGCCGCCCCGCGACGGCCGCGGGACAGGCTGGACAACGACGATAATCGGCGCATACCTCGCGCAGTCGGGCGCATGCCGGTCCAGCCGCGGCAGACCGCGTCAACCGGGTGATCCGGACAGGTGTCGCGGCGGCCGGCCGTCGCTTCCCACGCACAACAGCCGGTGCCCGCGCGACACCGTCCGGACACGAATCAACCGGTATGAAAGACCCGCCGGGTAGACGCAGACGAACGGTCCGACCCGTCGCGGGGCCACCCGATAGGCCGTTGTCGAAGCCCTGCGACCGGACCGGTCCAAGCCGGCCGCAGGTCTTTCTGTCGGTCCGGGTGACTAAAAAATCCCAGGTCACCCGCCCGCGAGCCGCCAGCGCTTCCTGCGCGGCGGGAGAAGTTCAGTACGGTACGGTTGTTTCGGCGGTGTCCCGGGCGTCCGTCCGGGGCGTCACCGCGCGGGAGCCGGCATCCTGCGTCGATGGGAGACAACAGCCGTGACATCCCCGAGCTCGGCTTCCAGGCCACCCCGCACCGTCCCCGGCGCCGCGGACATCCCGGTCGTGATCCTCTGCGGCGGCATGGGCACGCGGATCCGCGAAGCCAGCGAGAAGCTGCCGAAACCGATGGTCGACATCGGCGGCAAGCCAATTCTGTGGCACGTCATGAAGACATACGGCCACTACGGTTTCCGCCGCTTCATCCTGTGCCTTGGTTACAAGAGCGACGTCATCAAGAACTATTTTCTCAACTACCGGGAACAGGTCGCGGACTTCACGCTGAAGCTCGCCGACGACCACACCCCCACGTTCCACAACACCATCGGCGACGAGGACTGGGAGGTCACCTTCGCCGAGACCGGCCTGCTCTCCGGCACCGGGGCCCGGGTGCGCCGGGTGCGGGACTATCTGACCGGGCCGCGGTTCCTGCTCACTTATGGTGACGGGGTCGGCGCGATCGACGTGGCCGACCTGTGGGACGCGCACGAGCGGGGCGGCCGGATCGGGACGGTGACCGGGGTCCGCCCGTCCAGCCGCTACGGCGAGCTGCAGACGGAGGGCGACACGGTCACCCTCTTCGCCGAGAAGCCGCCGAAGGTCGGCTGGGTCAGCGGTGGGTTCTTCGTCTTCGAGCGGGAGTTCGTCGACAAGTACATGGACGACGATCCGGGGATGATGCTGGAACGCGCGCCGCTGCAGCAGCTGGCCCGCGACGGGCAGCTCACCCTCCACCCGCACGACGGATTCTGGATGGGCATGGACACCTTCCGGGACTGGACCGAACTCAACCAGCTGTGGGACGCCGGAGCTGCGCCTTGGCGGGTCTGGGCCGACTGAGAGCGGCGATCGTCCGGAACGGGCGCAGAACGCCCTCCCACCGCCGATGGATGGCAGGGACCGACAATCACCACCATGACTGAAGGTGCGGATGCCGGCCGGGACGCCGGGCTGGGCGAGCGGCTGTACGAGCTGGTCGCCCAGCTGGCGGCGGCTCCGGTGCGATCCATCACCGGTGACGGCGTCCGCGCCGCCCTCGACCTCGTCCAGAAGGCGCTGACCGGCTCCACCGTCCCGTTCGAGGTGCACGAGGTCCCGTCGGGCACACCGGTGCTGGACTGGACGGTGCCGAAGGAGTGGAACGTCCGCGCCGGCTACCTGGTCGGGCCGGACGGTTCGCGGGTGGCGGACGTCGCCGACCATCCGCTGCACCTGCTGGGCTACAGCGTGCCGACTCGGGCCAGGCTGCGGCTCGACGAGCTGCGCGAGCACCTGTTCTCGTTGCCGGACCGGCCGGACTGGATTCCGTACCGGACGTCCTACTGGAACGAGAACTGGGGCTTCTGCCTGCCCGACACCGTGCTGCGGGCGCTGCCCGACGGCGAGTACGAGGTCGTGATCGACACCTCTCTCGAGGACGGCTCGCTCACGTATGCCGAGATCGTGCTCCCGGCGACAGAGCCGACTTTGCTCCCGGTGACCGAGCCGACCCTGCTCCAGGTGACCGAGCCGGGCGAACCGGCGGAGTTCCTGGTGACGACGCATGTCTGCCATCCGGCGATGGCGAACGACAACGGCTCCGGCATCGCCGTCCTCACCGAGCTGGCCCGCCACCTGGCCGCGCTGCCGAGCCGCCGCCATACCTTCCGGCTGCTGTTCATCCCCGGCACGATCGGCTCGATCGCCTGGCTGGCCCGCAACCGGGACGCCGCCAGCCGCATCCGGCACGGCCTCGTGCTGACCGGTCTGGGTGACCGGTCCGCGTTCACCTACAAGCGAAGCCGGCGCGGCGACAGCACCGTCGACCGGGCCGCCGCCGTCGCGCTGGCCGAGAGCGGCGCCGAGCACCGGCTGGTCGACTTCTCGCCGTACGGCTACGACGAGCGGCAGTTCTGCTCCCCCGGTTTCGACCTTCCGGTCGGCCGGCTCGGGCGCGGCCAACACGGCGACTACCCCGAGTACCACACGTCGGCCGACGACCTGGCGTTCGTGACACCGGAGAGCCTGGCCGGCTCCTTCGCGGTGCTGACGAGGATTATCGAGATCTGTGAGCGCAACGCCGTCTGGCGCAACACCAGCCCGTACGGCGAGCCGCAGCTCGGCCGCCGCGGGCTGTACCGGGCGATCGGCGCGACGATGAACCGGCAGGCGATCGAGATGGGCCTGCTCTGGGTGCTGAACCTCGCCGACGGCAGCCGCGACCTGCTCGACATCGCCGCGCGCGCGCAGCTCCCGTTCGACGCCGTCACCGCGGCCGTCGACGCCCTCGCCGGTGTCGGGCTGCTCGCCGGCGAACCGAAGGGTTCCGCATGACCGGGAAGGACGATCGATGAGCACGGTTCTGGTCGAGTCCACGCTGTCCGATGACGAGCGCCGCGCCAGGCTGTTCGCCGGCGACATCTTCGTCTACGCGCCGAAGCAGGCCACGCTGGCGCTCGTCGAGTTCACCCGCGCGATGATCCGCGACGCGTTCGGCGGCCTCGACCCGGAGAAGGCGCAGTACGAGATGGCCGTGGAGGACTACGCGGCGCTGCTGGCCGAGCTGAAGCCGCGGTTCATCCACCACCCGCGCTGCAAGGAGCTGATCCGCGAGCTGCTGGTCGAGCACGGCGCCGACCCGGCCGAGACGTACTTCGACGTGCCCCGGCTGCGCACGTCGACCTCGGACGACTACCTGACGTCGGGGATCGCCTACGCCTTCCACCCGCACCGGGACACCTGGTACTCGGCGCCGTTCTGCCAGCTCAACTGGTGGATGCCGATCTTCGACATCGTCCCGGAGAACGGACTCGCCTTCCATCCGAAGTACTTCGCCGGCCCGGTCCTGAACAACTCCGAGACCTACGACTACTACGAGTGGAACGCCACCAACCGGGCCTCGGCGGCCAAGCACATCCGCAGCGACACCCGGGTGCAGCCGAAGCCGCAGGAGGAGATCGAGCTCTTCCCCCAGACCCGGGTCGCCGCGCCCTCGGGCGCAATGATGATCTTCTCGGCCCAGCAGCTGCACTCGTCGGTGCCCAACAGCACCGGGCGCACCCGCTTCAGCATCGACTTCCGGACCGTGCACCACGGCGACGTGGTCGGCCACCGCGGCGCCGCCAACGTCGACTCGGCCTGCACCGGCACCACCATGCGCGACTACCTGCGCGCCACCGACCTCGCGACGCTGCCCGAGGAGCTCTGCCTGGAGTACGACCAGGTCCCGCCGAAATCGGACGCCCTGCTCGTCTTCGGCGACGCGGCGCTCAAGGCGCAGGCCCCGCTGGGCATCGCGTGACCGTGGCCGAAGGGGACGGCACCGCGACGACCCGGCCGGCCGGAAGGCTCGGTGAGTTCCGGCTCGCGGGCCGGGTCGCCGTCGTCACCGGCGCCTCCAGTGGCATCGGGCGGGCGGTCGCGCTGCGGCTGGTCGCCGAGGGCGCGCAGGTGACCGCCGTCGGCCGCGACAAGTCCCGGCTGGACGCGCTGCCAGCGGCCGCGGCAGAGATCACGCCCGCCGGGTGTCCGGGGGCGCTGCGGCAGGCGCAGGCGGATCTGACCGACGACGACGCCCGCGGCGCCCTGGTCGCCGGGCTCCTGGCCGGGCCTCGGGTCGACATCCTGGTGCACAGCGCCGGTGGTTACACCAACGGAGCGCATGCCGACGCACCGCTCGACGACCTCGACTGGCTGTACGCGGCGAACGTCCGCGCGCCCTACGCGCTCACCCAGGAGCTGCTGCCCGCGCTGCGGGCCGGTGGCGGGGACGTCATCGTGATCAACTCGTCACAGGGCCTGCACGCGGGCCCGAACCTGGGCCAGTTCGCCGCCACCCAGCATGCGATGCGAGCGGTCACCGACAGCCTGCGCCAGGAGATCAACGCCGACGGAATCCGGGTGTGCGGCGTGCATCCCGGCCGGACGGCGACCCCGCGGCAGGAGGCGCTGTTCGCCCAGGAGGGCCGGGCCTACCGGCCGGACCTGCTGCTCGCGGCCGAGGACGTGGCGGAGGTGGTCGCCGGGGTGCTCACGCTGCCGGCGAACGCGGAAATCACCGAGGTCCACCTGCGGCCAGCCAAGAAGTCCTACTGATGGCCGGGCAGGCGGCGCCGCGGCCGGCGAGGCCACATGGCGCCCGTCCGATGACGAAACGGCCCACGCGCGCCGTTTCCCGCGGGCGCGGCGTAAAGCGACCAACTGTACAGTGACCTCGCCGACTTCGCTCCCGGTCGCGGCTTGCGCCCACCCCGGCCCGAGCGCGCCGACCGCGGGGCCGTCGAACACCGGGCGGTCGAACATGGCGCCGTCGAGCATGGGGCCATCGACCACGGGGGCAGGGAGCGTGCGAACGTGACCGTCGACGGGAAGCTGCTCGTCACGTTCCTCTGTGAGCAGTACCCGCCGGTCGTCTGGGACGGCGCCGGGATCTACACGGCGGTGCTCTCGGCGGCGCTCGCGGCGCTCGGCCACGAGGTGCACGTCATCTGCGCGCAGGGCCACCGGATCGTCGACGAAGAGGTCGACGGGGTGCACGTCCACCGCCGCCCGCTGCTGCGGATACCGCTGAGCCGGGTGCTCGGCAAGTACGCCCGTCACCTCACCGGCCCGAACTACCCGCGCGACTCGCTGGCGCTGCGGGCGAGCCTGACCTTCTCCTACGCCCTCTACCTGCGCCAGCTCGGTCTGAAGCCGGACGTGATCGAGACGCAGGACGGCGAGACCCGGGCGCTGATGAAGGTGGTCGCCCCGTCCTGCCCGGTCGTCGTGCACATGCACGCCCCGACGATGCTGACCCTGCGGCTGGCTGGGCCGCCGCTGTCGGTGCGCGGCCGGGTGGCCGACCGCCTGGACCGGATCACCGCCGACCGGGCCACCATGGTGACGTCACCGTCCCAGCTCCTGGTCGACACGGTCCGCCCGTACGGCTGGCTGCGCCGCGAGGACGTGACGATCGTGCCGAACCCGTTCGACGCGAGCCCGTGGCGGGGGGTGCCGGCGGTGAGCCGGACCGGGGCGGTCGTAGCCGCGGTCGGCCGGCTGGAGCCGAACAAGGGCCTCGACGTGCTGCTGGACGCGCTGGCGCTGGTCGCGGCCCGAGGGACCGACGCGAAGCTGATCCTGGCCGGCAGCACGTCCGGCCACCTCGACGGGGTGCCGACCGGCCGCTGGCTGGAGCGGCGGGCCCAGGAGCTGGGCGTGCCGACCGTGTTCGCCGGCCACCTCAGCCAGCGCGAGCTCGTCGACGTCTATGGACAGGCAAGGGTGGTCGCCGTGCCCAGCCGGTTCGAGAGCTTCTCGATCGCCGCCGTCGAGGGAATGGCGTCGGGCCGGCCGGTGGTGACCACCACCCGGACCGGCATCGCGCCGTTCCTGGCGGAGTGGGAGGCGGGCACCGTCGTCGCGCCGGAGGACCCGACCGCGCTGGCGGATGCCCTGGAGCCCTACCTGACCGACCTCGACCTGGCCGAGCGGATCGGCCGCAACGGGCGCGCGGGCGCCGCCCGGCTGGACCCGGCGCAGATCGCCGGCGACCGGGTCGCGGTCTACCGCGCGGCCGTCGCCTCGTTCGGACGGGCCCGGGCCGCCTCGGCGCGTTAGGCGGGGTCCGGCCCGGCCCGGCCGGGAGTCAGTCCTTCGCCGGGGCGTCGGCCAGCGGGACGTGGACGGGCTCACCCTCGTCGCCGGTCCGGGCCGTCGGCAGGAAGTTGAGATGGGCGAGCGCGCCGACCTCCAGGTAGAGCTCGAACGGGGTCCTCGTCGCCGCCAGCAGGGACGGCGGGAGGGAACCGCCGCCGACGGCCGGGCCGACCTGGCTGCCGTGCGCCGCGAGCGCGTACGCCTGGCGGGAGCGGTAACCCTTCGCCGCGACCAGCAGCGGGCGTACCTCACGGATGCGGTCCACCGGGTCGCGCAGCAGCCGGCGGGCGGTGTAGCCCTCGGTGCCGTAGCCGCGGGTCCACGGCCAGTGCGTCCACAGCCAGACGCCGTACTCCAGGACCTGGCCGGCGAAATCGGCGCGGCGCACGGCCTCCAGCGCGGCGACGTTGGTGGCGTCGTGGTCCGGGTGACCGTCGCAGGACGTCGGGATCAGCACCTGGTCCGGTGCCAGCTCCTTGATCAGCTCGGCCAGCCGGTCGGCGATCTCGTCGACGTGCTGTGCGACCTTCGTGTCCGGCACGTCGAGGAAGCGGACGTCGGCGGGGCGCAGCCCGAGCCGGGTGACGGCGCGGCACGCCTCTTCCTTGCGCAGCGCGGCCAGCTCGGCGGGCGGCATCGGCGCGGGATCGGCTGCGGCGCCGTCACTGACGATCACGACCGTGACGTGGGTGCCGGTCTCCCGCTTGCGCATGATGGCCACGCCGCAGCCGACGGTCTCGTCGTCCGGATGGGGGGCGACCACGAGGCAGGACGTCCTGGACATGGCCCGGGTGATGTCGTGGCCCCGGCGCATCCAGGCCCGCCGGTAGAGCGACCGCGCCGGGAGTAGCGCCCGTTCGCGCAGCGCTCCGGGGCTCATCGAACGGCGCACGGTGGCCGCGGCGCCGGTCAGCCGGGCGACCGCGATTTCGCTCATCCGGTCACTCCTCCGTGTCAGCCAGCCGCCCGGGAACCCTGGTCGCCCAGGAGCCCCAGTGGCCGGGCACCGCCAAAAGACGGCGAAAGCGTATCGGAGGAGGCCCGCGCCGAATCCGGCGGCCGGACCGGCGTCAACCAGGCCCGAACAGCTGCAGGTAACGCTGCGCGGACCGCGGGTTCAGGGTCGGATTCAGCAGGGACGAGCGCACGTTGTCCGCGTCCGCGTTGTTGTAGTACGCCTCGTAGGCCAGAATTCCGGCGTTCGCCTGAAACATCGCGTACATCTTCTGGATGAAGAACGGGTTGTCGCCGCCACCGCCCGCGCCGCTCACAACCCCCCATTCGGGCACGGAGAACTTCTTGCCGCGCGCCCTGGCCTGCTGGATCACCGTACAGAGGCCGGACGGGGCGACGCACAGCCGGTCCCAGAGCCCCTGGGTCGAAGCCGGCGGGGACATGTCGTAGTAGTCGATCCCGATGATGTCGACGTACGCGTCGCCTGGGTAGGCCGACCAGACGTCGCCACCGCGCGGCAGGTCGTCCCGGTGCATGGTCATCGTCCAGTCGATCCGCACGTCGGGGGCGGTGTCGCGCAGCGCCGTGACCGTCCGCTGGTAGCACTGTTTCCACACGTTGACGTCCCGCGGGTACCAGTCGTACCAGTCGCCGTTGAACTCCCAGCCGAGGCGGACGATCGCGTCGCCTCGGCCGTACTTCAGCAGGTTCTCGCCGAACCGGTGCCAGTGCTCGTCATAGGCGCCGGCAGCGCAGTCGCGCTCGTTGCCTCCGCTGTCCGGCCACAGCGGCTGGGCGATCGAGATCTGGCCGGGCCAGGCTGCCGTGGTGAAGGCGTCGAGTGGCCAGTCCGGCGACTCGACCGAGTTCCAGTCGGTGCGCGACGTGAAGATCATGGCGAGGTCGACCGGGCGGCCGGTCCAGGCGGCCCACGGTTCGATCTCACTCGGGAAGTTGCCGTTGGCCCCGGAGACCCAGCGCACGCCGGTGCCCGCGACCGACGGGTTCGCCACGGCCACCGGCGCGGACGGCCGTCTGGGCGCCGAGTGCGAGCAGGCGCCCAACCCGGCGACGACCAGCAGCAGCGCGACGGCCAGAGCGGGACCCGCGTCCCGCGCCCGGGAAGCTCGCAGCACAACTCTCACCTTACGTGAGGGATGAGAATCGTTGGGTAGCCGGGCCACCCTCCGGGACCGCTCCGTCAGCGGTAGCCGGCGAGGTCGGCGTACCCGCGCTGGGCGGGCACCGGGAGATTGCGCTGGGCCGGCCGGTCGGCCGCCAGCGGATGCTGGTCCTCACAGAACCAGCTCAGCAACAGCAGCACCAGGTAGCCCACGACCGGGTTCAGCAGGCTGCTGGACAGCACGACGTAGAAGAACAGCATCGTCCCCGTCAGCACGAACGACGGCGAGCCGCGGACGAACACGGCCGCCATGAAGACGAGGAACCCGATGCCGCCGACGAGCCCGTACTCCAGCAGCAGCTTGGGCAGCAGCGCGTAGTTCAGCGGCAGGCCGGTCCGCGCGGTGAACGCCTGGGAGTCCCGGTCCGACCAACCGGGGCCGTTGCCGAACAGGGCCCGCTCCGGACGGGCCGACAGGTTGTCGTAGGTCCGCACATACGGCGTCACGAACCGCAGGTTGCCGCTGGACCCGCTGGACTTCGTCTCGGTGGCCCGGGACGCGAAGATCTTCGCGGCCGGGGTGAGTGACAGCGCGCCGACCAGGACCACGAGCACCGCCAGCGCGGTGAGCGTGAACCGCAGGCCCTTGTGGACGGCGAGCAGCACGCTGGCGAAGCCGATCAGCAGGATGCCGGTGCCCGAGACGGTCGAGAGGATGGCCGCCAGGAACAGCGTGATCTGCCAGATCCGGATCCGGCGCAGTACCGAGACGATCAGCCCGGCGGCGAGGAACTGCGAGGCGTAGGACGGCTCCAGGCCGACGAAGGCGTTCGACTTGTAGAGGCCGGAGCCGTACTGGACCGGGTAGGACGTGTTGAAGTTCTGGGCCAGGAAGTTGGACGGCACGACCTTGGCGAGCACGTCGACGTAGTGGACACCGACCAGCTGCAGCCCGAACTGCGCGACGGCGAGCGTCGCGAGTAACAGGGCCATGACCACGAACCGGTCCAGCATCCGGGGCAGCAGCACCCTGGCCTGCTCCCGGCCGAGGCCGAGGGCGAACGGCGCGTAGGAGACCACCAGCAGCAGCAGCGAGTTCACCGAGGCGGCCTGCTCGCCACGGGCGAACGAGACGAACGCGACGAAGACGCAGGCCGTCATCGCGATCAGGTAGGCCCGGCTGCGGACCAGATTGGTCCGCAGCTGCCCGCGCCGCACCAGGATGATCGTGCCGACCAGCGTGATGGGCATGATCACCGGGACGCCGGTGCCGCCGGCCGGTACCACCAGGCGCTGCAGGAACAGCTCGCAGGCCAGCAGGACGGTCAGCAGCCGAAGCGTGGCGGCGTCGGCTCCCGTGTCGCGCTCCGCCGGCTCCGGGGTCGGGATGACCCAGGTCCGCGGAATGCGGGTGGTCAGCGTCGTCACCATCTCCGACGCCGAACCCGGCCGGTATGCCACCAACTACTCCGTAACTGTTCGCCCGCGGGACGGGCTCAGTACCGCGGGCGGGCGAAGCGGTCCGTCGATTCCACCTCGGCGTCACCGCGGTCGTAGTCCCGGTCCCGGTCGCGGCCCCGGTCCGCCGAGCCCGAGGGGCTGGAGCGGTTCGCGGCACGGCTCTCGGCCGCGATCGTCGACGGGCGGAAGCCGCCCCGGTCGCCGTGGATCACGCCCACGATGCGGTCTGACAGCGCCGGCCAGTCCCGCGCGACGGCGGCGAGCTCGTCGGTACGGGTGAACCCAGAGGTGATGACGACGACCGCGTCGGCCTGCAGCGCCGAGGCCGCGGTCATCGGCAGGTCGGTCAGCGACGGCGTGAGCAGCAGCACCAGGTCGACGTCCCGGGCCCGGTCGGCGAGGATCGGCGCGAGCCCGCCCGGCCGGGACGCCCGCGACGGGGACACCCGGTTGTAGAGGACATGGCCGCGGCCGCCGCCGGACGAGCGGGCCATGCAGGTGGCCTCGTGGGCCCACCGCGGCAGCGCGCCCGAGGTCGCCGGTGGCAGCCGCTCCAGCACCGCGCGGACGTCCGAGCTCGGCGACGCGTCGAGGACCAGCACGACCCCCTGGTCGTCTGACCAGCTCGCGGCGATGCCGGCGACCGTGTCGGAGGTCAGGTCGCCCTGGGCCGCCGCGGTCAGCGAGACCACCTTGACCGTCGGGGACAGCACCGCGGCCATCGCGGAGACGATCGTGTCGATGCTCGGCGCGGCGGGCCCGGAGCCGCCGACGATGAGCGGTGCGCCGATCGCGTCGGCCGCGGCCCGCCCGTCGAGCACTGTCGGGCGGCGCAGGTAGCGGATCCAGACGAAGGCGACGGCAAGGAACAGGCCGACCAGCATGGCGATGAGCAGGTTGGTGAAAGGCTTCGGGGCGATCTTCCCGGCCTCGGAGGGCGGCTCGGCCAGCCCGATCATGCTGGTGGCGGTGGCCTGCGCGACCGTCGCGGTGGTGATCTGGTCCAGCAGCCGGTTCGCCGCGTCCGCGATGGCGCCCGACGGGTCGTTCGGCCCGTTCGCCTCCTTCTGCAACGCCTCCTGCTTGGCGGTCAGGTCGTTGATAGTGGCCTGGCCGCCGCCGCTGTACGTCACCAGCAGCGCCTTGTACTCGTCGCGCGCGGTGAGGACGAGCTCGTCGGCCTTCTTCTGGTTGTTCGACGTGCCGGTGATCGTGAAGTAGTCCGCGGCGGCGGCGGGCGCGGCGGTGAGGTGCGCGGCGATGTAGGACTCCGACACCCGCAGCTTCTTCGCGATGTCCGAGATCGCCTGGGTGGAGGTCGCCAGCTCGGCCTGGGTCTCCAGCGTCCGGGAATGGTCGGAGTTCGCGTCGAGCGTGAGAAAGACGCGCGCGCTGGCCTCGTAGGTCGGGGTGGCGACCAGGCTCACCGCGAGCCCGAGGACACCGCAGACGACCATCGCGATCACGATGTGGAACCAGCGCCGCCCAAGGACGCGCAGCAGGGACAGCGCGGGCGCGTTCCGCCCGTCGCTGCTCTGCGAACCCGCTGAGCTCACGCGCTCCGCCTCTGTGCTCGCGATCAGTCGTGTCTGCGATCAGTCGTGTCTGCGATCGGTCGTGCTTGCGTTCAGTCGTCAGATCAGGCCGTGCGCCCGAAGATCATTCACCCGAAGATCAGCCCGTGAGCCCGATTTACCGAACGTGAAGGCTGGAATGCGAGCATAACTCAGACGAGCAAGCGCCAAACCCCAGGGCGGTTACGACGCGCCAATACACCCAGTCACCCGTTCACCGCACTTCTTGCCTCGGCATCAGGAGCAAGAGCGGGCCGCCGCATCAGGACCGCGAGAGGGACGGGAGATCGGGCCACGGGGGCGCCCGTCACCGGCGGCCGCCGGTGGGACGGGCGGCGCGTAGCCAGTCCGCCACGTCACGTGCCTCCGCCGCCCAGTCGATGCCCGGCGCGAGGAGACCGGCCTCCAGGTGGGTGGCCAGGTCCGGGTCAGGCGCGACGAGGACCCGCCGGTCGCGCTCGGGCCTGGCCAGCGCGGCGACGTTGAGCGCGCCGCGCAGCCCGGTCAGCGCGACCCGGCGGGCAACCCGCTTGAGCGGGGGGTGCTCGCCGGGCTCCACCGGCTCGCCACTGAGCTGGCCCAGACCGAACGGGCGATAACCCTGGTAGGCCAGGCAGGTCGCGTGGTCGAACGCGCCACCGACGAACGGCGCCGACCGCAGCAGTCGCTCGTCCGCGACGATCGTGTGGACCCAGGCGCCGAAGGTGCTGGTCGAGCTGACCGCGCGGTACCAGCGAACCCGGCCGATCTCGACGGCGTCGCCGTCACCGTCGGCCCGGTCCAGCGGCGAGTACGTGGGGTTGCGCCTGGTCGCGTCGGCCCCGAACCGAAGCCGGCTGTAGATCGTGAAGTAGTCGGCTCCGGGGAGCTTCTCGGCGGCCGCGACCACGGCGGACAGCGCGTCCGCCGTGTAGAGGTAGTCGTCCTCGGCGAACCACACCAGGTCGTCGGGCGCCCAGCCACGGGCCCTGGGCAGGCGCAGCGCCAGTCGGTAGGACGACCGGTTGGTGCCGCACCGGATCGGGAGCACCTCACCGGCGTTCGCCATCATCGCCAGCCGGTCCGGCGGGATCGGCCCGTCGTTCGCGAAGACAACCCTCGTCGGAATACCGACATTTTCTACCGAACGCAGCAACGAGGCCAATGCAATGGTTTTGCTGTAAAAATCGGGCCGGTTCTTCGCGTTCTCGGAACCCACCGATCGGCACACCACGTACAACCTCATCGAGTCACTCCACGCTCAGGTTCTTCGTCGCCGGCGCGCCGCGTCGGGCGGCCGGCTGGCGGACCGGCCCGGCGCGCTCGTCTCGCCGCTCTCCCGTCCCGCTCGGACGGTCGCCCCGCCCACGACGGGCGGCCCTGCTCGCCCGCTCGGCCTCCTTCGCGGCGTCGCGCAGCATCCGGACCCAGAACGGAAGCATGATCCAGTTCGCCACTGTGAAGCCCAGCACGGCGCCGGTGCCGCCGCCGAGCGCCACGCCGATGACCGGGTAGAGCAGCAGCTGCGGCGCAGCGATCACGTTCAGCCGGAAGGTGTTCTTCGCCCGGCCGAGGGCGATCAGCATGCAGCTCACGCCGACGGTGGACGCGGCGCCGGCCTGCTGCAGGATCGACAGGGCCAGCAGGCGGTGGGTCTGGGACCACGTGTCGCCGAGCAGCGTCTGCCCGAGCTGATGCCCGCCGACGCGGACCGTGCCGAGGAACAGGAAGCCCAGGCCCCACACGATCCCGACCGACGCGACGGCGGCGGACAGCAGGTAGGCGGCGCGCATCCGGGCGGCCGCGGTCATGTCCGTGCGCCGGGAGAACTCCGGGATCGCCCAGCTGATCAGGCCCATCGCGAGGACCGTCGTCGGCCCCAGCAGGGTCTGCACACCTCGCAGCGCCCCGACCAGCTCCACCGCGCCGATCACGCCGATGATCAGCAGGCTCGCGTTCAGCGCGCCCTGGATCGTGATGAACTCCAGCGCCAGATAGCCGTTGATGTCGCGATGTTCCCGCACCCAGTCCAGGGCCCGGCCGGGTGCCGGCCAGAACCCGGCCTGCGCGACGCCGATCAGCGCCGCCACGGCCGCCGACGCTCCCCAGGCCAGCAGCATCGGTGCCGCGAGCGTGACGTGCCGCTCGAGCAGCAGCGTCACCCCGATCAGCTGGACCACGGCCCAGACTCCGTCGTTCGCCGCCGCCGCCGCCGGCCGGCCCTGGGCGAAGAAGACCTGCCGCCACTGGTCCTGCACCAGCAGGCCGGGCAGCACGAGGCCCAGCGTGACCAGCGCCGACCCGGTCAGGCCGCCGATGGCCGCGCCAGCCAGCGCGCAGCCGGCACCGGCGATCACGCCGAGCAGCAGCGCCGCGCCGGTCGCCCGCGCGGCGGCGCGCCCGAACACCGCCTCGGGGGCACCGGAGTAGCGGATGCTCAACGGCTGCGCGCCGGCCGCCTTGGAAAACCCGATGATGACCGCGAACACGGCGAACGCGACGGAGAACGCCCCGAAGTCGACCTTCGACACCTCGCGGGCGACGACGAACATCAGCACCGAGTTGGTGCCGCTGGAGATGAGCTGGTCGGCCAGGGTCCAGAGGGCCCGGCTGCGCGGGGTGCCCTTCGCCGGGCTGGACGCGGCCTCGTCACGGGCCCAGGCGTCCGGCGCCGGCCCGCGCGGCGGGTCGGCCTCGTCGAGATCCCGCAGTAGCGGTTCACGGCGACGGGCGTCCTCGTAGCCAGATCGATCCAGGTAGCCAGACCGGTCCGGGTAGCCAGACCGGTCCGGCCGGCGGCGGTGGGACGGGGGGCGACGCAGCAGCTGGGTGCCGTCCGCGTCCGGGCCGGGCTGTTCGGGCGGGCGAGCGGGCAGGCCGTCCCGGCGCAGGAGCTGGGTGCCTTCGGCATCGGTCCTGGCCCGGCGCGGGTCCTCGCCGGCCCGGTCGCGGACGAAGGCCTGGGTGCCCTCGGGGTCCGGGCGAGAGCCGTCCGGGCGAGAGCCGTCCCGGTCGCCGGGCCGGGGCCGCAGGCGCAGCGCCTGGGTGCCCTCGGGGTCACCGGGGTCGGGGACCCAGCTGCCCGGCGCGCCGCCCGCCCGGCCGGCCAGGTCGCGCCGGACCTGCTCGTCGGCGAGCAGGTGCTGCAGCATCGAGAGGTCGATCGTCTGGGTGACGCTGCCCATGAAGCCGCTCTGCAGCTGCCCCAACAGCAGGTCGACACCCTCACGGGGGCGCCCGTCACGGGAGCGGCCAGGCTCGGCCCGGTCCGCCTGGGCCGGCCGCTGCCAGCCGCGATCGGGCCGGCGTTGCGTCCACCGGACCTCGGGCGGCCGGCCCGCGGGCGTCACCCGGTCGGGAACCCAGTGGTCGCCGCCGCCGGGCTCGGCGCGCCCGGTCCATCCCGCGTCCTCGGTCCATACCGCGTCGTAGGTCTGTCCCACGTCGTCGGTCTGTCCCGGGTCCTCGGTCCGCTCCGGGTCCCCGGCCCGGGCCGGCGGCCGCCCAGGCCGCTCCATCGCCCCGCCTACAGGATGACCGGGCGGGGCACGGGGACGATGAACGAGCCGCCTCGGGCCGCGTACTCGGCCTGCTGCGCCATGATCTCGTTCTTCACGTTCCAGGCGAGCAGCAGCAGGTAGTCCGGCTGCCGGTCGAGCAGGGCCTCCGGCGCCAGGATCGGCAGCCGGGCCCCCGGCATGTACCTGCCCTGCTTGTGGGTGTTGCGGTCCACGACGAAGTCGACGAGCCGGGTGTCGATGCCGGTCGAGTTCAGCAGCGTCGCGCCCTTGGCGGCGGCGGCGTAGGCGGCGATCGTCGCGCCCTTGGCCTTCAGGTCGGACAGCAGCGTGCGCAGCTCGTCCTGCAGCGCGCCGACCTCGGCGCCGAAGCTGCCGTACCGGTCGAACGAGTCCAGCCCGGCGGCCCGCTCCGCGGCGAGCACCCGGGCGACCGACGGATCCGGACGGCCCGCCGCGCCGGCCCGGCCCGCCCGCCAGCGCAGCGTGCCGCCGTGCAGCTCGGGGAACTCGGTGACGCCGACCAGCTCCAGGCCGTGCCGGCGCAGCAGCGCGTCGACCGCGATCGTGGAGAAGTAGCAGAAATGCTCGTGGTAGATCGTGTCGAACTCGGTGTGGTCCAGCAGCGCGCCGACCCCCGGGTTCTCGACGCTGATGACGCCGTCGTCCTTGAGCAGGATCGAGAAGCCCTCTACGAAGCTGTTCAGGTCCGGGACGTGCGCCATCACGTTGTTCGCGATGATCACGTCGGCGCGCAGGCCCTCGTCGACCAGCCGGCGGGCCACCTCGGCGCCGAAGAACTCCTCGCGGGTCGGCACCCCGACCTCGCGGGCCGCGGCGGCCGGGCCGGGTGTCGGCTCGATGCCGAGCACCGGGATGCCGCGCTCGACGAACGCCTTGAGCAGGTAGCCGTCGTTGCTGGCCACCTCGACGACCAGGCTGTCCGGCCCGAGGCCGAGGCTCTCGATCAGTTCTACGACGTTCTTCTCGGAGTGCCGCACGAGCATGTCCGAGAACGACGAGAAGTACGGGTAGTCCGCGTCGAAGATCTCATCGGCGGGCAGCACGTGGGTGAGCTGGACGAGAGCGCAGCGCTCGCAGAAGCCGACCCCGAGCGGGAACGTCGGGTCGACGGCGTCCAGCGCGTCCGCGCGGACCAGCCGGTTGGCCACCGGCGTGGACCCGAGCGACAGGAACGGCCGCGGCCGTTCGCCGCCGCACGACCGGCACGTGGTCACCTCGGTGGCCCCTGACATGCGCTCCCCTGCCTCACCGCCCGGTCGCAGCCGGGCCTCGCGGTCTGTGACCCAGCCAGGCCGAAAGTGCGTCGGCCGCAGGGCCGGTGGCTACCAGTTGGCCGGCCGCCGGGTCCCCTCCGGGGACAACGATCCGCACTCTCTCGGCAGGTCATGGTATCGCCCACCACACGGACATCAGCGCACACACATGCCGAGCACAAGCAGTTTGGACGCCGTGGGTAAGCGAGCAGTACGGCTATGCGCGCTTTGCGCGGCCGTAGCCGGGCCCAGCGTGGCCTTGATCGCGGTTTTGGCCCTCCGATGGTCGTCGTGGGGGCGTTTTCACGACCATCCCGGCGCTCAAACGGCGATCACGCGTTGGCCACGGCGGCCTTGCCCAGGTCCGCCGGGTCCACGTCGGCGCCGGACAGCAGGGGCCAGGTGCGGTCCTTGTCCGAGATCACCGATACCGGCAGTGGCCACGCGATACCGAGCGCCGGGTCGTCGTGGCGCAGGCCCCGGTCGAAGCCCGGCCGGAAGGGGACGTTCATCTGGTAGCTGGCCTCGGTGTCGTCGACGAGGGTCTGGTACCCATGGGCCAGTCCCGCCCCGATGAACAGCGCCCGGTGGTTGTCCGCGGACAGCTCGACGGCGACATGGCGCAGGAAGGTCGGCGAGCCAGGCCTGGTGTCGACCACCACATCCAGCAGCGCGCCCCTGGTGACCCGGACCAGCTTCGTCTCCTGGACCGGAGCGCCGGCCCAGTGCAGGCCACGGACCGTACCGGCCCGCCTGTTGTAGGCGACGCTGCACTGGGAGACGTCGACGTCGAGCCCCGCGGCGGCGAACTCGTCCCGGCAGAACGTCCGGGCGAACAGGCCGCGCTCGTCGGAGAACGGCTCGATGTCGACGATGAACACCCCGTCGAGCCCGGCCGGCGCGATGATCACTAATGGCCTCCAAGGCAAGGATCAATGGACAGGCCCATCGTCGTCCCAGCCCGCGACCACCGGAACCCGGGTACCAGCCTCTCCGCGCCCCGGCGCCTACTTCGCTCAGTAGGTCCAGAAGAGGTCGGCGTCCAGTTGTTTGGTGGCGATCAGGTGTTGGAGCTGCTTGAGCCGGGTGTGGCCGCGGCCGGTGAAGGTCGGCTCGTCCAGTTCTATCTGGCTGAACAGGTCGAAAAGCTGGCGGGCGCCGCGCAAGGCGTCCCAGTCGCAGCTGAAGCCGGGCAGCCGCTGGTGGATCTTGTCGAAGTTCACCCGGTAGCTGCGGTCGTCGCCGCTGCTGTCCCCGAAGCTCATCCGGCAGCCGGGGAAGACGGCCGCCACGGCGTCTGCGATCTCGCGGACCTGGTAGTTCTGCGCGCTGGCCCCGACGTTGAAGATCTCGTTGTGCACCGCGTCCCGGGGAGCGGCCAGGACGCAGCCGATCGCCTTGGCGATGTCCAGCCCGTGCACGAGCGGCCGCCAGGGCGTGCCGTCGGACGTCATCGCGATCTCGCCGACGGTCCAGGCGACGCCGCACAGGTTGTTCAGCACGATGTCGAACCGCATCCGGGGCGAGGCGCCGTACGCGGTCGCGTTGCGCAGGAACGTCGGCGAGAAGGAGTCGTCCGCCAGCGGCGCGACGTCCCGTTCCACCATCACCTTGCACTCGGCGTACGCGGTCCTGGGGTTGACCGGGGACGTCTCGGTGACGTCGCCGCCGGTCGCGACCCCGTAGACGCTGCACGAGGACATGTAGACGAACCGCCCGACCCCCGCCTGCTTCGCGAGCAGGGCCAGCCGGACCGAGCCCTGATGGTTGATCTTGTACGTGACCTCGGGCGCGAGCTCGCCCAGCGGGTCGTTGGACAGCTCGGCCAGATGGACGACGGCGTCGACGCCGGCCAGGTCCTCGGCGGTGACGTGCCGCAGGTCCTTGCGCAGCGTGTACGGCGCCCGGTCCGGGCCGCGATAGAGCCAGCCCTGGTTGTAGTAGCCGGTGTCGAGGCCGACGACGTCGTGGCCGGCGCGCAGCAGCTCGGGCGCGAGCAGGCTGCCGAGGTAGCCCTCCGTGCCGGTGACCAGCACCTTCATGCGCGTCTCCTCCACCTCACGGGTGGAGCCAGCGTGGCACCGGTTGCCCGGGTCGCCCGAGAGGCCGGCCGGCGGCCCACGCGAGGGCCACGAGGGGCGCCCGCCTAGGCGAACCGCGCGAGGCGCCACTCGCGCTTGCCGCGGCGGACCAGCAGGACCGAGCCGTGCAGCAGGTCCGCGGCGGTGACCCTGGCGTCGAGGTCGGACACCTTGTCGCCGTTGATCGAGATGGCGCCGTTGCCGAGGTGCTCGCGGGCGACCTTCTTGCTGCTGGCCAGGCCGACCGCGATCAGCAGATCGACCACCGGCCAGCCGTCCCCGTCCAGCCGGGAGCGGGGCTCGTCGATGCTCGGGACGTCGGTGAACACGTCGCCGAACAGCTGCGGGCTGATCGCGCGCACGTCGCCGGTGAAGAGGGCCTCGGAGGCGGCCTCGGCCGCGTCGGTGGCCTCCTCGCCATGCACCAGGGTCGTCATCTCCCGGGCCAGGTAGCGCTGCAGCGCCCGGCGGGACGGGGTCTCGGCATGCTGGGCGAACAGCTTCTCCAGCGACTCCCGGTCGGCCAGCGAGAAGAACAGCGCGAACTGGCGGGCGTTCTCGTCCGACTGGTTGATCACGAACTGGTAGAACGTGTAAGGCGAGGTGCCGTCGGCCGAGATCCAGACCGCGCCCTTCTCCGACTTGCCGAACTTGGTCCCGTCGGAGCGCAGCAGCAGCGGGCAGGTGAGCCCGTGGGCCTGGGTCCGCAGCACCCGGCGGATGTAGTCGATGCCCGCGACGATGTTGCCCCACTGGTCGGAGGCGCCCATCTGCACGGTGACGCCGTGGTCCTCGCAGAGGCGCCGGAAGTCGTAGGCCTGCAGCAGCATGTAGCTGAACTCGGTGTACGACAGGCCGACGTCGGGGTCCTCGAGCCGGCGCCGGACGCTGTCCCGCTTCGTCATCTCGCCGATCGGGAAGTGCTTGCCGACGTCACGCAGGAACTCGATCAGCCCGAGGCCGCCGAGCCACGCGGAGTTGTCCACGAAGATCGGCATCTGCTCCGCCGGCAGGGCGCGCGCGAAGATGTTGCGCATCAGCTCCTGGTGGCGCGCCACGTTGGCGGCGACGTCCTGCGGGGACAGCAGCTGGCGCTCGACCGACTTGCCGGACGGGTCACCGATGAGGCCGGTCCCGCCGCCGAACAGGGCGACCGGCCGGATGCCCGCACGGGCGGCCCGGATCAGCAGGGTGATCGGCAACATGTGGCCGATCGTCAGTCCCGGCGCCGTCGGGTCGAAGCCGATGTAGACGCGCCGAGCCGCACTGTCGAGGTGGTTCCGCAGCTCCGCGGCGTCGGTGCTGTCGTGGATCAGCCCACGCCAGGACAGCTCGTCGAGTAGCGCGCTCGTCATTCCCTCATGTTACCGGCGCCGCGCCAACGGTGATCACCTGTAACGCCCAGCTCCCCCAGCGGGCGGCGGGCTCACGGACGGTTGGCCGGGCGGTGCTCCCGGAGCCACGGCCACCGGCATACCGGCCGCGGCCGGCGGCGCGGCGCCCACGGCCGGTATCACGGCGCCCACGGCCGGCGTCGCAGCGGCCACGGTCGGCGGGGTGCTGCCGGGCCGTCGGGGGCTGCCCTGCGCTGGCCCAGACAGCGCCCGGCGCAGCGAGAACGTGCCCACGCCGAGGGCGATCCCGAGCAGGACGGCGACCGCGAGACCGCCGGCCCAGGCCAGCCTGCCGGGCCCGTGATGCCCGGGCGCGGATACCGAGGCGCCCACGGGCGGGGTCGGGACAGGCCGGTCGCCGGACCCGGTCGGCCCCGGAAGTGGCACGGTGACGCCCGCGGCGGCCAGCAGCGCGTCCTCGTCGGTGGCCAGCGTGCCGCCGCCGGCCCCCGGCGGGGCGGTCAGCAGCGGGTTGGCGGCGACCGGGACCGGTGGCTGCGTGAGCGCCGCCACCGGATTCACGATCCCGTAGCCGAACTGCCGGTCCCAGCCGCGCGGGCCCTTGTCGTCCGCCGTCCTGGTGAGCAGCTCGATCACGCTCGGCGCGTTCAGCTCGGGGTGCTCGGCGCGGACCAGCGCTACCACCCCGGCGACGATGGCCGTCGAGTTGCTGGTGCCGTCGATGACCTCGGAACCAGTCGGCGACAGCGCGGCCGGGACGGGCGCCCGGATGAGCGCGGCCGGCGCCGCGAGCACGGCCCGCTGGCCCGAGGCCGAGCCGGCCCAGAACTTCCCGCCGGAGTCCGAGCCGGTCACCGCGATGACGCCCGGGATGTTCGCCGGGGCGTTGATCTGCTGGTCGAGCGGGTCGGTGTCGCCGGAGTCCACGTTGCCGGCCGCGGCGACCACCACGACGTCGTGGGACAGCGCGTAGGTGACCGCCGAACGCTCGTCCGAGTCGGCCAGGCCGGGCGAGCCGAGCGAGAGGCTGACCACCTTCGCGCCGCGGTCGGTCGCGAGCCGGATTCCCTCGGCTACCTCGGACAGGTCGGTCTCTCGGCCGGTGGAGATCGAGAGGATCTTCGCGCCCGGCGCCACGCCGAGGAAGCCGGTGGCTGCGCCGTCCGGTCCGACCGGGCGCGCGGCGATGATGCCGGCCATCGAGGTGCCGTGGCCGTCCGGGTCGTCGTCGCGCAGACCGTCCGTCGCCGCGTCCGTGCCGACGCCGGCACCCGGCACCAGCGAGCCGGCGAGCGCCGGGACGGTCGGGTCAACGCCACCGTCGACGACGGCCACCACGACGCCGTTCCCGGTCGAGAGCTTGTGGGCGTCGTCGAGCCGCAGCGCGCGGGCATACCAGGACTCGCTGGGCTGCGCGGCCAGCGCTGGCGACCCACCCAGCCCGGGCCCGACGAGCAGTGTGCCGGCGCACAGCGCCGTCAGCAGCAGCCCGAGCGGTGCCCGCCGGGACGGCGCGAGGAACACGGACCCGCCCCCTGTGTCATGTCTGGTCCCGTACGGGCCTCGTGAACGGCGGGTGCGGTGCGCACCAGACAGGGAGCACGATGCCGCCAACTGTGGACGTCTGCGGATTCCGGCAGTTTTCCACAGCGATCGGCGTCGGGGCGCGGCTGGTCCCGAACCCGACATCGGGCCGGCGACTGGCTGGTGGGGTCTGGTCGGGCTGTTACGGCTTCGGCGGGCCGACGAGCAGGCCCTTGATGTACGCGGCGTGCTCCTGTGCGGTCGCGTCCTTGCCGCCGGCGCGGGACAGCACCGTCCGGCCGGCGTAGCCGGCGACGAGCATCGCGCGCATCGCGTTGACCTTCAGCGGCGCGTTGTGCTTGCGCAGATAGCGGATCATCGACGCGCCCCGCATCTGCAGCATCCAGGTCTTCGCGGCGCCCGAGCCACCGGCCCCGTGCGGCACCAGCAGGTCGGTGCGCAGCTTCTGGCGCAGCCCGGCCTCCCGGATCGCCCGGCCGAACGCCATGTCCTCGTTGTAGACGTAGAACGTCTCGTCGAAGGCGCCGAGGTCGAGGAAGGTTCGCCGGCGCAGCGCCATGCAGGCTCCGGTCAGCCACTCCGGCGCCATCTCCCGGCCCGGCGTGGGCCGGGCGAACAGGGCCGACGTCGGGACGAGCTTGTGCGCGCCGAGCACGTGCAGCAGCACCCGGCGCGGGGTCGGCTCCCAGCCGCCGTTGCCCAGCTCAGGCCGGCCGTCGTGGCCCTGCATCGTCGCCGCGCTACAGACCAGCTCCTGGTCGGCGCGCAGGTCGTCGACGAGGGAATCGATGATCTTGGCGTCCGGCCGGCTGTCCGGGTTACCGAGGATGACGTACTCGTAAGCGGACGACCGGATGCCCATGTTGGCGGCCTTGGCGAAGCCCTTGCCGCCGCCGGAGTCGACGTAGCGCCCGTTCGGCCGGTCGGCGATCAGCTCCCAGACCCGGTCGGCGCCCTTGGCGTTGTCGACGATCACGACGGGCATGTCCGCCGGCAGACCGGCGATCATCTGCTCCAGCTGCCCGCGGCTGTGGAAGCTGACGGTGACGACCTCGTAGGCCCACCCGGGGTCGCTGACCGGCTCGTCGCGTTCCCGCCTGACCGCGGTCACTGGGCCGGTCCGTAGGTCTGGGCGGGCCCATAGGTCTGAGCCGGTCCGTAATTCTGGGCCGGTCCGTAGTTCTGGGCCGAGCCGAGCGGGTCGGCGGGGTCGTAGGCCTGGTTCAGCCGCTGCGCGTCGTAGCCCGGCCCGCTGCCGAACCCCGGAGGCAGGATGATCGGGCCGGTGGCCGCGGCCTCGGGTCCGATGACAGGCTCGCCCATGCCGAGGCCGCCACGCTGGGACGGGTACCCGGCGGCGGCCGGCCGGTCCGCCGGGGAGCCGTCCGGGCCGGGGGGCCGGCCGGGCTCGGGCAGCCGGTCCGGCTTCGGCCAGACCGCGGGCCGGTCGCCGGACAGGAAGCGACGGACGCCGCCCAGCGCGACCGCCTGCAGGAAGAACACCTGGGCGAACAGGCGCGCCGGGCCGGGCAGCTGCCGCCCGGTCGTCAACGCCACCGCGCTGGCCGCGCCGGCCGCGTTACCGGCCAGGAAGAGCCGCGCGGTCCAGCTGTGCCGCGCGGCGGGGACGCTCAGCGCGACGAGGGCGACATGGGCGACCGGCCCGACCGACGAACGGACCAGCCGGTGGCCCCACAGCTGCGGGGTGACCGGCAGGGCACCCGGCGACAGGGTGTCACGGCGCCGCCACATCATGTCCAGATTGCCGGCGACGATCCGGGTGCGCCGTTCCCATTCGTCCTGGAAGGAGGGCGACGGGCCCTCGACGGAGTACGCCTCGGGCTCGTAGATCACCCGCAGGCCGCCCTCCAGCAGGTCGAGGGCGAGCCAGGCGTCGTCGACCGCGGTGTCGGCGGGCAGCGGGCGGAAGGCCGCCCGGCGGAAGGCCAGGAACTCCCCGACGACGCCGATGGTCGCGCCGGTCGCCGACTCGCACCGCTTGAGCCACGACTCGAACCGCCAGTAGAAGCCCTGCGCGCCCTGCGGGTCCTCGACCTGCTTCTCGCCCGCGACAGCGCCGACGCTCGGGTCGACGAAGTGGCGCATCGCGGCACACAGCGCGTCCGGCGCGACCGTCGCGTTCGCGTCGGTCAGCAGCACGATGTCGTTGGTGGCGGCGGAGACGCCGCGGTTGACCGCACGCGCCTTGCCGAGCCGCTCGCCGGTGGAGAGCACTCGGACGCCGGCCCGACGGGCCGCGGCGGCGGTCTCCTCGTCGTCGGCGACCACGATGATCTCGATAGGCCCGGGGTACGCGATGGCCATCAGGTCGTCCAGCTTGGCGCCGATGATCGCGCTCTCCCGGTAGGCCGCGACGACGACGCTCACCGACGGCCATTCGGCCGGGTCAGCCGGCACCTCTGGGGTAAGGCCTCGGCTTTTCAGTCCGATGTAGACCGGATACAGAACGTGACCGTACACGGTGGCCGCTCCCAGAAGGGCGACGGTCGCGCCACGGCCGAGGGCCCGAACTGCTGCCATGGGCAATAACCGTAACGGGAGCCTGTCGATGACTGGTCGATGGGGCCACCGCCCGGCGGGTTGCGCGCGGAAATTGCGTATCCGAGCAACCAGACACGCAGGGTAATCCCGCAATGTCGCACCTCGTGACAAGTGGCCACGGCGATGTCGTGCTTAGCCGTGGCATTTAGGGACATCGACAACTATGGTCGACCCCCGGCTCCACGCCCGGCCGGCCCGGCCCGGCCTCGCCCGGCGACGGGCCACGCCAGGCCCAGCGCGGCCAGGTCGGGCCTTTCGTCCCCCCGGCTACAGTGAGCGCCGTGAGCGGTGCCGAACGCTGGATCGTCGTCGTCGAGGAGCCGTTCCTTCCGATGGACGCCGGCGGCCGGGTCGAGACCTTCGGGTTCCTCACCGCCGCGTCGAACGCCGGCATCCGCATGCAGGTCCTGATCCCCACCAAGAGCGCCCTCGACGTCGACGCGGTCGAGAAGGCGGTTCCCGGCGCCGCGGTGATCCCGCTGCCCCGCGATGACAGCCCACTGGCCCACCTGCGCGTGACGCCGTACATGTACGCGTCACGGCCGGTCGGGCCGCTGCGCCGGGCGCTGCATGCCACGCCGCCGCGCGCCGACGCGGTCATCAGCTACAGCTACCGGGCCGCCCGGCTCGGCCAGGAGATCGCCCGGGTCTGGCGGCTGCCCCACCTGGTGCGGGCGCACAACATCGAGTCGGCGTTCTTCCGGGCGATGGCGCGTGGCTCGTCCGGCCCTCGCGCGGCGGCCTACGAGCTGGAGTACCGCAAGCTCCAGCTCGCCGAGCGATCGCTCGGCCACTCGCCCCTGGTCACCGCGATCGCCGACATCTCGTTGGAGGACCACGAGTGGCGCCGCCGGCGGGCCAGCGTCACCACCTTCCACCTGCCTCCGTTCCTGCCGGTGGGCGCGCTCGCGGACGACGCGTCCGCCGGATCAGCCGCGACGAGGAACCACCGGGTCCCGGGCACGGTCGTGTTCGTCGGCTCGCTGGACACCGCGCAGAACGTCGAGGCGCTGCGCTGGTTCCTGGACCGGTGCTGGGACGGAGTGCGGGCGCGTCACCCGGCGGCCGTCTTCCGCGTGGTGGGCCGCCGCCCCGAGCCGGGCCTGGCCGACTGGCTGCACGGGATTCCCAGCGTCGAGCTGCACACCGACGTGCCGAGCGTCGACGAGTACGTGGAGTCGGCGGTCGTGTCGGTGAACCCGATGCGGTCGGGCTCCGGGGTGAACATCAAGGCGATCGCGGCGATGGCGGCGGGCACGCCGGTGGTGAGCACCCGGACCGGCAGCCGGGGCCTGAGCTGGCAGGCAGCGCGTTCCGTTCCGGAGATGACGCCGTCCACGCACCTGCTGGTCGCGGACGAGCCGGCGGCGTTCACCGAAGCGGTCTGCGGGCTGCTCGCGGACCCGGTCCGGGCCGCCGACCTGGGCCGATCTGGGCGTGACTACGTTCTGCGCACGCTGGACCACACCACTCTGCTGCGGCGGATTCGCGACGAGCTGCCGAGCCGGCCGGGCACCGGCTGACGAGGCCGACCGCGAGAGGCGACGCTCCAGCCCGGCGAGCCTCAGGCCAGGGAGTGAAAGCGGTTCTGGGTCGGCTCGAGGCCCTCGGTGACCAGCGCCTCCACGGCGTCCGCCGCCCGGTCGACCAGGAACGGCAGTTCCTTGCGCTCCGGGGCGGCGAAGTCACGCAGGACGAAGTCGGCCGGGTCCATCCGGCCGGGCGGACGGCCGATGCCGAAGCGGACGCGCAGGTAGTCCCGGGTGCCGAGCGACGAGGTGATCGACCGCAGCCCGTTGTGTCCGTTGTCGCCGCCGCCGCGCTTGAGCCGGACCGCGCCGAACGGGATGTCGAGCTCGTCGTGCACGACGATCACCCGCTCGGGGTCGACCTTGAAGAACGAGCGCAGCGCCGCGACCGGCGGACCAGAGACGTTCATGTACGACCGGGGCCGGGCCAGCACGGCCGAGACACCGCCGAGCCGCAGCTGCGCCGCGTCGGCGCGTGCCTTGTGCGACCGCAGCCTGGCCCCGTGCCGCTCGGCGAGCAGGTCCACGACGAGGAAGCCGGCGTTGTGGCGGGTGCTCGCGTACTCCGGACCCGGATTACCCAGGCCGACAACCAGCCAGGCTCCGTCGTCCTCGCCAGCCATCCGCAGTCCCGCCGCAATCTTGTCCGCTTTTGCGAATTATCACTGTTGCTATTGAAAAAGCGGCGTTCCGGCGCGGATCGTCGATAGGCGATCCGCGCCGTGAACGCCGCGGCGGGTCCTGGCCGAGCTGGCCCGGCCGCGAACTACTCGGATTCGGCCGGAGCCGCCTCGCCCGTGCTCTCGGCACCCTCGGCTTCGCCGAGGCCGGCCTCGTGCTGCGCCGCCGTCGGCTTCACGAGCGCCAACGCGATGATCAGCTCGGGGTCGCCGTTCAGCACCACGTTGTCGGGAAGCTTGAGCTGACCGGCCGTGAGGTGCGAGCCGGGGCCCATGCCCGTGATGTCGACGGTGAGCGAGTCCGGGATTGCCGTGGCCGGCGCCAGCACCGAGACGGTGTTGTTCGGCTGGTCCAGGATCGCGTCCGGGTGCAGCTCGCCGGTGATGACCACCGGGACGTCGACGTTGACCTTCTCGCCCTGACGGACGATCACGAGGTCGACGTGCTCGAAGCTGCCCTTGATGGGGTGACGCTGTACGTCCTTCGGCAGCGCCAGCTCGGTGCCGTCACCCAGGTCAACGGTGAGCAGCACGTTCGTGCCGGCGTCGGTCTTGAACGCGTGCAGCAGTTCACGCTGGGAAAGTGCGATGTGTCGCGGCGGCTGGCCGTGCCCGTAAAGGACGGCCGGAACCTTGCCGGCCCGTCGGGTGCGACGAGCGCCGCCCTTCCCGAACTCGGTGCGCGGCTCCGCGACGATGCGGACCTCGGACATGGCGGTGCTCATCCTCTCGACTGACTCAGGTGCTACGGATCCAGGCGACGGCGGGTCGGTGGGGACCGACGCGTGGCTGCCGGGTCAGCGGGACCCCGGCCACTGCACAGGGCTGCGACTCATCGAGACGGAACGGCTCTCGATCACGAGCTACGGCACGAGACTGCGGACGTCACCAGGATTCCGGCTCTTCACAGTACCGGACCGTCGCCGCCGCGCCACGCCCCTCCCCTCCCGACGCACCCGGAACGCCCGGAGCCGCGGCCGCGCCACCCGGGCTCGGCTGCGCTCGGTAGCGCTCGCACCGCGCCAGGACCGGCTGGGCAAGCGGCCCCGGCCGGGCCGGATAGGTTCTCGGGCGAGCCCGCCACCCGCAAGGAGCCGAGCGATGTCCACCGAGCTTTCGACCGGATCGACGTTGTCGCCCGAGTCCTCGCCGCGCCGCGTAACCGTGCGCGCGCCGGCCAAGGTCAACCTGCACCTGGGGGTCGGGCCTCGTCGCGCCGACGGCTTCCACGAGGTCATCACCGTGCTGCAGGCCGTCGGGCTGTACGACGAGCTGACCGTCACCGACCTGGAGCCGGCCGACGGCTCCGGCGACGGACCGGCGGTCACCGCGACCGTCGAGATCAGCGGCGAGGGTGCCGTCGGGCCGGCGGGCGATCCCGCCGTGGTCCCGACCAACGCGGACAACCTCGCGGTCCGCGCGGCGCTGCTGGTCGCCGAGACCGCGGGCCTGCGCGGCCGCCGGATTCACCTCGCGATGGCCAAGGGCATCCCGGTGGCCGCGGGGATGGCCGGGGGCAGCGCCGACGGCGCCGCCGCGCTCGTCGCCTGCGACGCGTTGTGGGGCACGGGCCTGTCCGTCCAGACGCTCGCCGAGCTCGCCGCCCGCCTCGGCAGCGACGTGCCGTTCCCGCTGACCGGTGGCACCGCGCTGGGCGTCGGCCGCGGCGAGCAGCTCTCCCTCGTCGCCGCTGCCGGCGAGTACCACTGGGTGTTCGCGCTCGCCGACGGCGGCCTGTCGACCCCGTCCGTCTACCGGGAGTTCGACAGCGGCGCGACCGAGGGCCGCACGGCCGACGGCCGCACCGCGCCGACTCCGGCCGACGCGGTGCTGGCCGCCGTCGCCACCGGCGACCCGGCCGTGCTCGGTGCGGCGCTGTGCAACGACCTGCAGGCGCCGGCGATCCGGCTGCGGCCGTCGCTCGGCGACGTGCTGGCCGAAGGCCGCGCACTCGGCGCACTCGGCGCGCTGGTCTCCGGCTCCGGCCCGACGACGGCCTTCCTCGCCCGCGACGCGGCCCACGGCGCCGATCTCGCCGCCGGTCTCGCGGCGAGCGGCCTGGCCCGCGCCGTCCGCGCGGCGACCGCGCCGGCCCCCGGCGCGACCGTGCTCTAGCCGGCCTGCTCGGACAGTTCCAGCCAGCGCTCCTCCAGGGCGACGATCTCGGCCTCCAGGTCGCCGACCGCCTTGGTGATCCGCAGGACACCCTCGTAGTCGGCGGGGTCGTGGTCGGCCAGGTTCTTGTGGGCCGTCGCGACCTGGCCGGCGAGCCGGTCGAGGCGACGCTCCGTCGCGGTGAGCTCCTTCTGCGCCGCGCGCAGCTCGGCGCCAGCCAGTTTCGGCGTCACGGGGGCGCTCCCGCCGCGGCCGTTGCCCGCCGGGGCGCCACCCTTCGCGGGGGCCACCGCGGTCGACGAGGCGCCCGAGGCCCGCAGCCGCAGGTACTCGTCGACGCCGCCCGGCAGGTGCCGCAGCCGGCCGTCCAGGATCGCGTACTGCTGGTCGGTCACCCGCTCCAGGAAGTACCGGTCGTGCGAGACGACGAGCAGCGTGCCCGGCCAGGAGTCCAGGACGTCCTCCATCACCGCGAGCATGTCGACATCGAGGTCGTTCGTCGGCTCGTCGAGGATCAGGACGTTCGGCTCGGCCAGCAGCACGAGCAGCAGGTGCAGCCGGCGGCGCTGGCCACCGGACAGGTCGAAGACCCGGGCCGAGAGGTGCTCGCGGGCGAAGCCGAGCCGCTCCAGCAGCTGCCCCGGCGTCAGCTCCTTGCCGTCGATCATGAAGGTCGTCTTCGTCCGGGCCAGGACCTCGCGCACCCGGTCGCCGGCGACCTCGTCCAGCTCGCGCAGCCCCTGGTCCAGGACGCCGATCCGGACGGTCTTGCCGGTCTTCACCGTCCCCGCGGTCGGCGCGAGCGTGCCCGCGACCAGCGAGAGCAGGGTGGACTTGCCGGCGCCGTTCGCGCCGAGCAGGCCGGTCCGCTCGCCGGGCCCGACCCGCCACTCGATGTCCCGCAGGATTGGCCGGCCGTCGAACGAGACCGAGACGTCCAGCAGGTCGACGACGTCCTTGCCGAGGCGCGCCGTCGCGAGCCGCGAGAGCTCCAGCCGGTCACGCGGCGGCGGGACGTCCGCGATGAGCGCGTTCGCGGCGTCGATCCGGAACTTCGGCTTCGAGGTGCGGGCCGGCGCGCCACGGCGCAGCCAGGCGAGCTCCTTGCGCATCAGGTTCTGCCGCTTGGCCTCGCTGGCCGCCGTCTGGCGGTCGCGTTCGACCCGCTGCAGCACGTAGGCCGCGTAACCGCCCTCGAAGGGCTCGACGATCTGGTCGTGCACCTCCCACGTGGCGGTGCAGATCTCGTCGAGGAACCAGCGGTCGTGCGTGACGACCAGCAGTCCGCCGGCCGTCCGCGACCAGCGGCGCTTGAGATGGTCGGCGAGCCAGGTGATGCCCTCGACGTCGAGGTGGTTCGTCGGCTCGTCCAGGATGATCACATCCCAGTCGCCGACGAGCAGGGCGGCGAGCGCGACCCGGCGGCGCTGCCCGCCGCTGAGGGTGCCGACGGTGGCCGCCCACGGGACGTCCGTGACAAGGCCCGCGATGACGTCGCGGACCGCCGGGTCGCCGGCCCACTCGTGCTCCGGACGATCACCGACGATCACCTGGCCGACGGTGTGCGCCGGGTCGAGCGTGTCGGCCTGGTCGAGCACACAGACCCGCACCCCGCCTCGGCGGGTGACCCGGCCCTCGTCGGGCGTGATCCGGCCCGACAGCATGCCGATCAGGCTGGACTTGCCGCCGCCGTTCTGGCCGACGATCCCGATCCGATCACCCTCGTTGACGCCGAGGGTGATCGAGTCGAAGACGACGCGGGTCGGATACTCCAGATGCAGTGCTTCCGCGCCAAGTAGATGGGCCACCGGCCTAGCCTACGGGCGACGAAACGCAACCAAGATCTCGATCCGGGCGCGAAAACCCAACCAAGATCCCGACCCTGGATAGACGCCCGCCTCGTAACTCCGCGCCTCCCCCGAACCAGCTAGGCGAGGGCGCTCAGCGCCCGAGCCAGGCAAATCGGCCAGAGGCGCGGAGCGCCGTGTCTGGCCGATGCCTTAGTTGGCGGGGGCCGTCGCAGACAGTTTGGCGAGGCGGTCGCGGGTGGGGCGGCGGACGTCGGTGATCAGGCCGGTCAGCTCCATCGTCTTGATGATGTAGAAGCTGGAGTCGATCTGCCAGGGCCGCACGCCGTGGCGGGCCGAGGTCGGCTCGGCGTGGTGCAGGTTGTGCCAGGACTCGCCCATCGACGGCAGGCACATCCACCACACATTGCCGGAGCGGTCGCGCGACTTGTACGGGTGCTTGCCGGCGACGTGGCAGATGCTGTTCACCGACCAGGTGGTGTGATGCAGCAGCGCCACCCGGACCAGGCCGCCCCAGAAGAAGGCCCGAAGCGCGCCCTCGAAGGAGCCGTCCCAAAGCCCGCCGATCAGGGCCGGCAGCGCGAGGCTGACGAACGCGCAGAAGGCGAACGTCCGGCTGACGCGCACGATGTCCTTGTCGTCCAGCAGGTCCGGCGCGTACTTGCGCTGGTCGGTCTGCTCGACGTCGAAGAGCCAGCCGATGTGCGCGTGCCACAGGCCCTTCGTCAGCGCCCGGGTGCCGGGGCCGTAGCGCCACGGCGAGTGCGGGTCGCCCGCCTGGTCGCTGTGGGCGTGATGGCGCCGGTGGTCGGCGACCCAGCGGATGACCGGGCCCTCGATCGCCATGTTGCCGCAGACGGCGAGCGCGATCCGGACCGGCCGCGAGGTCTTGAAGCCGCGGTGGGTGAAGTACCGGTGGAACCCGACCGTTACGCCGTGGCCGGTGATGGCGTACATGAACGCGGCGATCACCAGGTCGTGCCAGGTGATCCAGTGGTCCCACAGCAGTGGGATCGCGGCGACCACCGCCGCGATCGGAACGAGGATGATGCTGGCCAGCACCACCTGCTCGGTCCGGGCCTTGATCATCCAGCGGGGGACGCTCGTGTGCTCGCTGGAGGGCGCGCTGGAGGCGCGGGTGGTGGGAACCGCGCTCAGGTCCACTCCACCTCGCCGATCCGGCGGGCTGGAATCCGTAGGCTGCACCGTCTCGGTCGTGCTCATCGCGGCATCCTGTCTGTCGCGGCAGGTCCACACATTGGTCCTCTTGGGCTCACGGTAACGGTCGTCGGGGTGCCCCCGTGCGCGTGCCGGCAACCGTCACGCAAACTCTTTCGGTCCTCTTGTGGCCTCTTACTACCCGTCCCCCGTGCCGTTACCGCCTGCCTGGAGATACGAGCTGGTAGTGACGTTCTGTACCCGCCCGAACATCCTGCCAACCGCCCGTATACCGCAAAATCGTTACTTCGGCCACCGATCCGACCAAGGGCGCCACACCAGACAACCCACCTGCGCCACAGCCGCGGAACCGTCGGGCCGAACTCAACCCAAACGCGAGGGGAGATCCGACAAGACGCCAGACGATGGCCTACTTGCGGGTAACAGCGCCGTGGCGCTGCTGGCCACAAGCAAGCACCAGCGCGCGGGCCGCTTTGCTCAGCACACGAACCGCCAGCCCCGAAACGATCCGCCACCGACCAGGGCGAAAAAGGTCCCAGCGGCCACAGGCTAATGCCGGCCGAAGCGCGGAGAAGGCCGAGTAACGAGTGCCACCGGCCAGCGTCTACCCACGAGTGGGATTAGGACCGACGAGCGAATCTCCTGTGCTGGGCACCCGCGTCCGGCCCTGGGAACAATCAGAAGCCGCCAGCGCGGCCGACCAGGGGCCGGCAAACCAGGAAGGCCAGCTCCGCCGCCACGACTCGAACGTGGACTAAGAGAACCAAAATCTCCTGTGCTGCCGATTACACTACGGCGGACCGTGAAATCAGAAGAAGTCTACCATCGCCCGATCGAGGGTACAGAATTTACCGTCGCGCACCGAGTCCTGACGCGGCCGGGTTGGCGGGGTTCCCAGGCGCCCGTCGGGCTTGCGGCGGTCGGTCTCAGCGCGGCCCGGCGAAATGACGACGAGGTCACCGGTCCGGGAGTACCTCGCTAGTAGGGTGTGACGCGTCGGCGGCGGCGCGGGCCCGGCCCGCCAGGCCGAGGCGCCGGCAATCGGCCGCGGCCGGCCCCCTCGCGCCAGCCACGGACGCTTCGACCGTCACTCCTTGGTTGACCTGTCGCACTGGTTGACCGTCGCGGAGCCGGGGTCGTCCCCGGCGCGGATCTCTACGGGAGCGCTCGTGACCCAGGCACGTCTGTCGGCCGCCATCGTCCTCGCGGCAGGCGCCGGGACGCGGATGCGGTCCGCGACCCCGAAGGTGCTGCACCGCGTCGCCGGGCGGACGCTGCTCGATCATGTGCTCGCCGCCGCGGCGCCGCTCGGTGCTTCGCACAGCGTCGTGGTCGTCGGACACGGCCGGGAGGCGGTGGCCGCCTCCGTGGAGGGGCGTCCGGGGCTGCGCACGGTCGTACAGGACCGGCAGGCCGGCACTGGGCACGCGGTCCGGGTGGCGTTGGGGGTGCTGGAAGGGCTGCGCCCCGCAGACCTGGTGGCGGTGCTGCCCGGGGATACCCCCCTGCTCACGTCGGCGACGCTGGCGGCGCTGCTGCGGCTGCATGCGGACAGCCGGGCGGCAGCGAGTCTGCTGACCGCGCTGGTGGACGACCCGACCGGCTATGGTCGGATCGTCCGCGCGCAGGCGACGGTGGCCCGGCCCCGCGCCCAGACCGACGCCCCGGCGAGCGAGGTCCAGGCAACGGCGGGCCAGGACTGGGATCGGGCCGCGGCGGCCGGCTCGGTCCGGGCCGTCGTCGAGCAGCGGGACGCCGACCCGGCGACCGCGGCGATCCGCGAGATCAACGCGGGCGTCTACGTCTTCACCGTCGGCGCGCTGCGTTCGGCGCTGGGCCGGTTGACGACGGACAACGCGCAGGGCGAGGAGTACCTCACCGACGTGATCGGCCTGCTGGTCACCGACGGGGAGACCGTGTCGGCGCACGTTGCGCCGGACGCCGCCGAGACCGCCGGGGTCAACGACCGGGTGCAGCTGGCCGCGGCGGGGGCCGCGCTGCGGGTCCGGCTCGCGCGGGCCGCGATGCTCGCGGGCACCACGATCGTCGACCCGGCGACGACCTGGATCGACGCCGACGTGACCTTCGAGCCCGACAGCACGGTGCTGCCGAACACCCACCTGCGCGGCGCGACCCATCTCGCGACGGGCAGCGTCGTCGGCCCGGACACCACGTTGACCGACACGACCGTCGAGGCGGAAGCCTTCGTGGAACGCAGCACGGTCACCCAGTCGTGGATCGGGCCGGGCGCCGGCGTCGGGCCCTACGCCCACCTGCGGCCGGGAACCCGGCTGGGCGCGAACGGCCGGATCGGCGCCTACGTGGAGACGAAGGCCGCCGAGATCGGCGCCGGGACGAAGGTGCCGCACCTGGCCTACGTCGGCGACGCCACGATCGGGGAGCGCTCGAACATCGGCTGCAGCACGGTGTTCGCGAACTACGACGGGGTGCACAAGCACCGGACCGTGATCGGTTCGGACGTCAAGATCGGCAGCGACACGGTGCTGATCGCGCCCGTCGTCGTCGGCGACGGTGCGTACACCGGTGCCGGGGCCATCATCAAGCAGGACCTCCCGCCGGGCGCACTCGGCATCACGGAGGGACGGCAGCGCACCATCGAAGGATGGGTCGAGCGCTCCCGGCCCGGGACGGCGGCCGCCCTGGCCGCCCGCCGGGCACAGGAGACGTCGGCGACAAAAGAGGCACCCGCGGCCAGTGAGCCGCTAACCATGAACTAGGGCACATCACTCGTCTACGGCCCCGGATCGCTGGCGCGCCGCCACGGTCCACGGAAACCTAGATGGCTGGTCGTGGCCTACATGGGCCGGAGGACACGTCAAGGAGTAACGCGGTGGGCTACCAGACGGAGAACCGGCGCAACCTGATGCTCTTCACGGGCCGAGCCCACCCGGAGCTCGCGGCCGAGGTGGCGTCGACCCTGGGTGTGCGCACGGTGCCGACCAGCGCCTACGACTTCGCGAACGGGGAGATCTTCGTTCGGTTCCAGGAGTCGGTGCGCGGCTGCGACGCGTTCGTACTGCAGGCGCACTCGGCCCCGGTGAACACCTGGCTGATGGAACAGCTGATCATGGTGGACGCGCTGAAGCGCGCGTCGGCCAAGCGGATCACCGTGGTGGCGCCGTTCTACCCGTACGCGCGGCAGGACAAGAAGCACCGCGGTCGGGAGCCGATCTCCGCGCGGCTGATCGCCGACCTGTTCAAGACCGCCGGAGCGGACCGGCTGATGTCCGTCGACCTGCACACCGCGCAGATCCAGGGCTTCTTCGACGGCCCGGTGGACCACCTGTTCGCGCTGCCGCTGCTCGCCGACTACATCGAGCGCAAGGTGGACGCCGCCGAGGTCACCATCGTCGCGCCCGACTCGGGTCGGGTCCGCGTCGCGGAGCGCTGGACCGACCGGCTGAGCTGCCCGCTGGCGATCATCCACAAGCGCCGCGACAAGGACGTCCCGAACCAGGTCAAGATGTTCGAGGTCGTCGGCCAGGTCGCCGGGCGGACCTGCGTCATCGTCGACGACATGATCGACACTGCCGGCACGATCACCAAGGCGGCCGAGGCGCTGAAGGCCAACGGTGCCGCGACGGTGATCGCCGCGGCGACCCACGGCGTGCTGTCCGGCCCGGCCATCGACCGGCTGAAGAACTCCCCCATCAGCGAGGTCGTGCTGACCAACACGCTGCCGCTGCCGGCCGACGCCCAGATCGACAAGATCACCGAGCTGTCGATCGCCCCGCTGCTGGCCGCCGCCATCCGCGAGGTCTTCGAGGACGGCTCCGTCACCAGCCTCTTCGGCGGCGACGCTTAAGCGGTCGGCCGCCCCAGACGGGACGTAACCCAGATCCCGACCCTGGACAAGCGCCCACCTCGGCTTTCTCCCTCAGCCCCGAACCGCGCAGGGGAGGGCGCTCAGCGCCCGCACCAGGCGGGGCGGCCGGCGGGCGCTCCGCGCCCGTTCCGGCCGACCCGCCATCAAACCCAGCCGGGGAACCACATGCGGGCGCGCCAGCCGGAGAGCGGGATCATCTGGTCCGAGAGGATCGGGTAGAAGTACGCGAACAGCAGGACGGTGGCGATCAGGTAGACGCCGACGGTCAGGGCGCCCACGAGCCGCCTGGCGTCACCGGCGTCCCGGGGGCCGAGCGCGAGGCCTGCCATCGCGGTGGTGCCGAGGACCAGGAACGGCAGCAGAGGCAGCGCGTAGAAGAAGAACATCGTCCGGCTCGGGAACAGCTCCCACGGCAGGAACGACGTGCCGAAGCCGACGACGACCAGAGCGGCCCGCCAGTCCCGGCGCCACGCCCACAGCACGATCATCCCGACCAGGCAGGCGGTCCCGACCCACCAGACGGCCGGGTTGCCGATCGCCAGGATCTCCTGCGAGCAGCCGTCGGCGGCATGGCAGACCATGCCGCCGATCTGCGACTTCTGCCCGGTCGACGTCCCGACGTAGTCGTACGGCACCGGTCGGCCCAGGATCAGCCAGCTGAACGGCGCCGACTTGGCCGGGTGCGGGGCGTCCAGATGCTCGTGGAACTGCAGGATCGCGTGCTGATACGCCCACCAGCCCCGCCACATCGCGGTGAAGCCGTTGCCGTACTGATGACGGTCATAGCCACCATCGGTGACGAACCAGCCCGTCCACGTCCCCAGGAACGTCGCGATCGGCAACGGCACATAGCAGCCGAACCAGGCCGGCAGATCCCGGCGCAGCGCACCGCGGATCGGCGCCTTCGCGCCGGCCGTCCGCCTGGCGCCGACGTCCCACGCGATCGCCAACGCCGCGAACCCGACCAGCGTGTACAGGCCGCTCCACTTCACCCCCATCGACGCACCCAGGAAGAACCCGGCCGCCAGCCGCCACGGCCGCAGCCCCAGCCGCGGGCCGAACCGCAGGTCCCGGGCCAGCGCACGGTCGAGGGTCCGGCCCTCGGCGGCCACCGAGGCCGCGACCAGATCCGGCCCCAGACCCAGCGCCACCACCCGATCAGCCAACCTCGCCCGGCCCTGATCCCGATCCAGCACCAGACACGCCAACGCGAGCACGATCAACGACATCAAGAAGATGTCCAGAATCCCGATCCGACTCTGAACGAACTCCAACCCATCGAAACCAAACGCGATCCCGGCGAAGCAACCCAGCAGCGTCGACCGGAACATCCGCCGCGCCACCCGGATGAGCACCAGGACGGCCAGGGTGCCGAAAAAGGCGGACGCGAACCGCCAGCCCAGGTAGGGATCGCCGTGGGTCCGGCCGGTGCAGTCGATATAGCCGAACAGCTTCTCCGACCCGGCCATGAACCACTTGCCCAGCGGCGGATGCACCACGTACCCGGCAGAGGCAGGGTCGCAGCCGGTCTTGGAGCCCCAGTCCCGGGTGTCGACCTCGTAGCCGTGGGTCAGCAGGCCCCAGGAATCCCTGGTGTAGTAGACCTCGTCGAAGTAGATCCGCTTGGGCTCGGTGATCCGCCACAGCCGCAGCACACCGGAGATCAACGTGATCGCCAGCGCGGACAGCCAGCCGACCAGCCGGTCGGTCGGCATCGGCGGGCACAGCCGGTCCCGTAACGCGGACACGGCAGCGCCGGGCTGGGCCGGTGTCCCCGGCGAGACGTCTTCGACCGGGGTCGGCTGGACCGTCGTCGCCATCGTCACGGCCATAGCCTAATGGGGCTGCACCGATCCCATCTGTGCTGGATTGGTGTCCGCCGCCCCGGGCACTGGTCGGCCGGTCTCGTGGCACCGCGCGTCAACGGGCGACGACCCAGCCCGGGAACCACATGCGGGCGCGCCAGCCGGACAGCGAGATCATCTGGTCGGTCATGATGGGGTAGAAGTACGCGAACAGCAGGACGACCGTGATCAGGTAGACCCCGAGCGCGAGCGCGCCGAACAGGCGCCTGGTATCGGAGGCCTCCCGCGGGCCGATGGCCAGGCCCGCCGTCGCCGTGATGCCGAGGACCAGGAACGGCAGCAGCGGCAGCGCGTAGAAGAGGAACATCGTCCGGCTCGGGAACAGCTCCCACGGCAGGAACGACGTGCCGAAGCCGACGACGACCAGGGCGGCCCGCCAGTCCCGCCGGCACACCCAGAGCCCGATCATCACCAGCAGGCAGGCGGTGCCGACCCACCAGACGGCCGGGTTGCCGATCGCCAGGATCTCCTGCGAGCAGCTGTCCGCGGCGTGGCAGGTCTGCCCGCCGTACTGGGTCGTCTGGCCGTAGCCGGTACCGATGTAGTCGTAGGGAACCGCCCGGCCGAGAACCAGCCAGCTGAACGGCGCCGACTGAGCCGGGTGCGGGGTGTCCAGATGCTCGTGATAGTTCAGGATCGCCCGCTGGTAGGCCCACCAGCCGCGCCACATCGCGGTGAAGCCGTTGCCGTACTGATGACGGTCATAGCCACCATCGGTGACGAACCAGCCCGTCCACGTCCCCAGGAACGTCGCGATCGGCAACGGCACATAGCAGCCGAACCAGGCCGGCAGGTCTCGCCGCAACGCTCCCAGCAACGGCGCCTTCGCCCCGGCCGTCCGACGAGCGCCCACATCCCACGCGATCGCCAGGGCCGCGAACCCGACCAGCGTGTACAGGCCGCTCCACTTCACGCCCATCGACGCACCCAGGAAGAACCCGGCCGCCAGCCGCCACGGGCGAAACCCCAGCCCCGGCCCGTACCGCAGGTCCCGGGCGAGGGCAGGCGCCACCTGGGCGCCCGAGCCCTGGGCCGCCACCGACGCCACGACCAGATCCGGGCCCAGCCCCAACGCCGCCACCCGGTCAGCCAGCCGCGCCCTGCCCTGATCCCGATCGAGCACCAGACACGCCAGCGCGAGCACGATCAGGGTCATCAAGAAGATGTCCAGAATCCCGATCCGACTCTGAACGAACTCCAGCCCGTCGAAACCAAACGCGATCCCGGCGAAGCAACCCAGCAGCGTCGACCGGAACATCCGCCGCGCGACCCGGATGAGGACGAGGACGGCCACCGTTCCGGCGAACGCCGACGCGACCCGGAAACCCAGCCAGGGATCGCCGTGGGCCTGGCCGGTGCAGTCGAGGTAGCCGAACAGCTTCTCCGACGCGGCCATGAACCACTTGCCCAACGGCGGGTGGACCACGAACCCGGAGCCGATGCAGCCGGTCCCCGGCTTGCCACCCCATCCCTCGGTGTTGACCTCGTAGCCCTTGGTCAGCAGGCCCCAGGAGTCGCGGGTGTAGTAGACCTCGTCAAAGTAGATCTTCTTGGGCTCGGTGATCCGCCAGAACCGGAGGAAACCGGCGAGGACGGTGATCACCCCGGCGGCCAGCCAGCCGAGGACCCGGTCGGTCGGCATCGGCGGGCACAGCCGGTCTCGCAGCGGCGACCAGGGCGCCGACCCGCCCGTTGGGGTTCCCGTCGCGGAACCGCCCGGACCGTCGTCCCCGTGGGTCAGGCGGGCCGTCGTCGTCACCGTCACGCAGACAGGGTAGGACGGGCGCCTACCGGCCCCCGGAATCGCTCCCGGATCCGCGGGCCCACAGTGATACCGCTGGCTCCCGCGGCAGCGGGCGCGGGAACTCTGCCTAGTCTTGACCTCCGGCGGTCAGGACGTCTGAGGTCCGCGCGACGGACGGGCGCCACCGCGGCGGCGGGCATGGCGTCAACGTGGAGCGGAGCGAGCTGGGATGACCGGGGTGCTGATCGTGTGCGGGGCGCCGATCGGGGGGCCCCCGGGCCCCGGCCCCCCCCGCCGCGCGGGGGTGGGCCCCCCCGCGGTGGGGCGCCCCCCCCGCCCCCCCC
>NZ_JADWYX010000008.1:0-46502 GCF_016786355.1 Frankia sp. AgB1.9 | reverse complement strand
CCCGGGGGGCCCCGGGGGGGCCCGCCCCCCGGGGCCCCCCCGAGGTGCTGGCCACCGCGGATGTCGTCGCCGCCGAGGACACCCGGCGGGTGCGCCGGCTGGCGCACGCCCTCGGCGTGACCATCGGTGGGCGGGTGACGTCCTGCTACGACGCCGTCGAGGGGGCGCGGGCCGCGACGTTGACCGAGTACCTGATCGCGGGGCAGACGGTCGCGCTGATCACCGACGCCGGGATGCCGGCCGTGTCCGACCCCGGGTTCCGCGTGGTCGCAGCCGCTGCCGCCGCCGGCGTGCCGGTCACGGTGGTGCCCGGGCCGTCCGCGGTGACGGCGGCCCTGGCGGTCAGTGGGCTGCCCAGCGACCGGTTCACGTTCGAGGGCTTCCTGCCTCGACGCGGTGGGGAGCGGCGCGGCAGGCTGCGCGAGCTCGCGGCCGAGCGGCGCACGATGGTCTTCTTGGAGGCCCCGCACCGGCTGGCGTCGAGCCTGACCGACCTGGCCGCCGTGTTCGGCGCCGAGCGCGCCGCCGTCGCCTGCCGCGAGCTGACCAAGACCTGGGAGGAGATCGTCCGGGGCGATCTCGGCCGGCTCGTCGCCTGGGCCACCGACGGCCGCGAGATCCGCGGCGAGTTCACCCTCGTCGTCGCGGGCGCCGCCGTCGCCTCGCGCCGGCTCGGGTTCGCCGACCTGGCCACCGCGACCGAAAGCGGCGTCGAGACGTCGGCGATCCCGCCTGATTCGATCCTCGATGACCTTCGGGCTCCTGGCCCCCCGACCGCCGCCGAACTCGCCGCGGCGGTGGCCCACCACGAGGCCGCCGGGCTCTCCCGGGCCGCGGCCCGCCGCGCGGTCATGGACCAGTTCGGCGTCAGCCGCGCAGCCGTCTACGAAGCCCTGGTCGTCAACCGCGCCGGCGACGCGACGAGCCGGCGTCCTCCCGGCCGCTGACCATCACCCGGACCGGCACGGTGACCGACAGACCGGCACCCGGACCGGCCTAGCGGGAACTTCAGCCCATCCGCCGGGCTCACAGCGGCTAGACCGCTGACCCGAAGATCCAGGAATGCGGTCAGGGCGTGGTCGGCGTGGCCGCGGCTTCGGCGCGGGCGGCGGCCAGCCGGCAGTAGGCGGCGACGTCGAGGGTCTCGCCTCGGGCACCGGGATCGACGCCGGCGGCCCGGGTCAGCCGGTCGACGGCGGCGGGTGAGCCGGCCCAGCCGGCGAGCGCGGTGCGCAGTGTCTTGCGGCGCTGAGCGAAGGCGGCGTCGATCGCGGCGAAGACGTCCGGGCGCAGCTCCGCCGGCGCCGGGGCTGGCCGGCGGGTGAAGGCGACCAGGCCGGAGTCGACGTTGGGCACCGGCCAGAACACCGACCTCGGTACCGCCCCGGCCGAGCGCGACTCGGCGTACCAGGCGAGCTTGACGCTCGGCACCCCGTAGACCCGTCCGCCGGGTGGGGAGGTCAGCCGGTCGGCGACCTCCGCCTGAACCATCACCAGGCCACGCTCCAGCGACGGAAACCGCTCCAGCAGACCGAGCAGCAGTGGCACGGCGATGTTGTAAGGCAGGTTGGCGGCCAGCACCGTCGGAGCCCCAGCCGAGCCAGCAGGGCTGCCCGCGTCGGCCTGTCCAGCGGGGCCGGCGACGCCAGGCGCGCTGGCAGGGCTGACGGGCTCGGCCGGCCGGGCAGGGCCGCCAGGCCCGGCCGAACTGGCAGCGCCGTCGTGCAGGTGGGGCTCGTCGGGCAGGTCGGCGGGGACCAGCCGCAGCGCGTCCTTGGTCAGCACGGTCAGCCGTCCCGCGGTCGCCGGGTCCAGCCGGGCGGCGGCGGTCGCCGGCAGGGCGGCGGCCAGCGCGGGGTCGACCTCGACGGCGAGCACCCGGCGCGCGGCCCCGAGCAGGCCGAGCGTGAGCGAGCCGATTCCCGGTCCGACCTCAAGGACGACGTCGTCCGGCCCGATGCCGGCCAGCCGCACGAGCCGGCGGACCGTGTTCGGGTCGACCAGGAAGTTCTGCCCGCGCTGCTTCGTCGGCCGCAGATCCAGGGCGGCCGCGATCGCCCGGATGTCAGCCGCCGACAGCAGCCCGTCCTCGGGCACGGCCCTCAGGGCCCCGGCCCGTGGTCTGGCGCCAACCTCTGCCACGTCGGCGGGTCTACCAGGGCCCGAAGACGCGCTCGGCGGTCGCGGCCACGGTTGCGGCCAGCTCGTCGACGGCCTCGCCACGCACCTCGGCGATGGCGCGCAGCGTCAACGGCACCAGGTACGGGCTGTTCGGCCGGCCGCGGAACGGCATCGGGGTCAGAAACGGCGCGTCGGTCTCGACCAGCAGCAGCTCACGCGGGGCGACGGCCGCGGCCTCGCGCAGCTGCTCGGCGTTCTTGAAGGTGACGTTGCCGGCGAACGACATCACGTAGCCGGCCGCCGCGCAGGCCTTCGCCATCTCGGCGTCGCCGGAGAACGCGTGGAAGACGACCGTGGCCGGCGCGCCCTCCTCGGCCAGGATGCGCAGGGTGTCGTCGTGCGCCTCCCGGTCGTGGATCATCAACGGCCGGCCGGTCTCCTTCGCGATCGCGATGTGGCGACGGAAGCTCGCCTGCTGGGCCGCGTGCTGCTCCGGCGGGGTGCGGAAGTAGTCGAGCCCGGTCTCCCCGACGGCCCGGACCTCGGGGCGCCGGGCGAGGGCGGTCAGCTCGGTGAACGTCGCCTCGTCGACCCCGCGGGCCGCCTCGTTGGGATGGATCGCGACCGCGGCGTAGACGTCCGGGAACTCGGCGGAGACCTCGGCCTGCCACCGGCTCGTCGCCAGGTCCACGCCGACGGTCACCATCCGCCGGATGCCGACCGCCCGCGCCGCGGCGACCGCGTCGGCCGGGGCGGCGTCCATCAGGTCGAGATGGCAGTGGCTGTCGATGATCTCGATGTCCAGCGGCTCCGGCGGCGGCGGCGGATCCCCCTTGCGGCCGGTGTCCTTCGCCCGCACGTTCGCGCCACTCACGTCGTCACCTCTGCCACCTGATCACCTCGTCCAAGGCCAGAGCACCTGCCTTCACAGGCCTGTGGAGGCCCGGGATACCCTTCGGACGGACGGCTGTTCGCGCGCCTCGTAGATCCTATGGGTCGTGAGTGGCGGTCCTCGTGTGGCCAGATCCTCGGGATCTGGCCGCCCTGCCACCATCGGGGATGCCACTTTCCATGGGTTGCTTGCTACACGGATGCCGATGACCGCTCTGACCGTCGCGCTTGTCACGCCTCTCACCGGTCCCGACGCGGCGCAGGGCCTGGCCAGCCTGCGCGGCCTGACATTGTGGGCGCGGGACGAGCACGTCCCGCTGCCCTGGACTGATATCAGCGTGACGGCCTACGACGCGTACCCGGATCCCGCCGCGGCCATGCGCACCGCCGCTGCCGGGCGGCCGGTGGCAATCCTCGGCCCGTTCGGCCGGCGCGCGGCCCTGGCCGCCGTCGCCGCGACCGACCGGGTCGTGTTCAACGTCGGCGCACCGATCACCCGGTTCATGCGGCAGACGTACCCCAAGGTCATCAACGTGGCCGCGCCGTCGTCGACGTGGCCGCGCCAGGTGCTCGCGCTGGTCCGGTCCGCGGACCGGACCGCGCGCAAGGCTGCCGTGCTGCTCGCCGCCGGCGACTTCGCGGTCGAGACCACCGCGAGCATCAAGGCTGCCGGCCGTTCGCTCGGCTTCGACGTCACTACCAGCACGTTCGGCCCCGGCCAGGCGGCTCTCGCCGCCAGCCGGCTGCCGTCAGCCGACGTGCTGATCGTGCACGGCGGCCCGGACGACGAGCTGACGGCGGCCAGCGCCCTGCTGCGCCGGCCCTGGCGGGCCGCGGCGTTCTCCACCGCGGTCAGCACCCAGGTCGCCACGAGCTTCGGCGACGCCAGCGACGGCCTGCTCGCCCCGGGCAGCTGGCTGCCGGACAGCAAGGCCGAGACCGCCACGGGGCCGACGGCCTGGCAGTTCACCGGCGAGTTCCACGCGCTGCACGGCACCCCGCCGACGGCGACCGCCGCCTGGACCTACGTGTCCGGGCTCATCCTGGGCGCCTGTATCCGCCACGCCGGCAGCGTCGACGACTCGGCCGTGCTCGCCGCCGCCCGCGGCATGGACACCACGACACTGCTCGGCCGGTTCCGCCTCGACGAGACGACGGGCCTGCAGGTCGGTCACCAGATCCCGATCGTGCAGTGGCAGTCCGGCGCCTCCTGGACGGTCTGGCCGCGCGAGGGTGCCCGCGCCCGGTTCGCCCACCCGCGCTGGCAGGCCCGCACCGCCAACCCCGGCTTCACCCCGCGCACCTACCACTGACCCAGAGCGCCACTGACCCGGCTCGCCGCCGCCCGGACCCCGTCCGGACCGCCGGGAGGCCGTCGGGGCTCGCCGAGACGGCACCACACCAGGCGACCATGGGGCCGAGCGGTTGTACTTGGTGCGAGCAGGAGAGCTGGGAGGTGGCGATGCGGGCCGGACCGACCGCGGCGCTGCCTGGCGTCCCGGAGGCGCCGGGACGCGCCGCCCCGGGAGCGACCGGTCCCGGCCCGGCGCCGCGGGCGCCACGCGGGCTGCGGCGGCGGCGGCTGCTGCGCAGCACGGCCGGGCTGCTCATCGTCGGCTTCCTGCTGACGACCGCGAAGCTGTACGTGTTCCCGAAACGGGACCCAGCGGTGCCCGTCGACGCGATCGTGATGTTCGCCGGCAGCGCCGGGCGGCTCGACCTGGCGGTGACCCTGGCCCGCAACGGCTACGCCCCGGTGCTGGCCGTCTCCCAGCCGACGCCGACCGATCCCTGCCCGCCGGACACCATCCCCGGCGTCGAGGTTCTCTGCTTCCACCCGAAGCCGCTGACCACGCAGGGCGAGGCCCGCTGGACGGGCGCGACCGCCCGGGCCAGGGGCTGGCGGTCGATCATCGTGATCACCTCGACGCCCCAGGACACCCGCGCCCGGCTGCGGCTGAGCCGCTGCTACGACGGGGGCGTGCGGGTGATGAGCGTCGACCCGCCGAACCGCCCGACCTGGGCCTACATGGTCGCCTACGAGTGGGCCGCCACGCTGAAGGCCCTCACGTTCCAGCGCTCCTGCTGACCGGCCGCCGCCGCGAGCCGAGGTCTAAAGCGCGTCGATGCCGACCGCCCGGCGGACGCCGGCCAGCACCGGGCGGGCGCGGTCGCGGGCCTGCTCGGCGCCGTCGGCGAGGATGCGGTCAAGCTCGCTGCCGGGAACCATGAGCTCCTCGTAGCGCTCGCGCAACGGAGTGAGCCGCGTGTTGATCGCCTCGAACAGAGCGTTCTTCAGCTCACCCCACCCGGTTCCGCCCGCTTCGAGCCGGCGCCGCATGTCGGCGACGTCCCCGGGCGTGGCGAAGTTCTCGTAGAGCTGGAAGGCGGCCGAGGTGTCCGGGACCTTCGGCTCCTCCACCGGGGTGCTGTCACTCTTGATCGACCGGACCAGCTTGCGAAGCCGGGCCTCCGGGGCGAACAGCGGGATGGTGTTGCCGTAGGACTTGCTCATCTTGCGGCCGTCGAGGCCGGGCAGCACCCGTCCGGTGTCCCCGGGCGGCGTGACCGCCTCCGGGATCTTCAGCGCGAAGACGTCGCCGAACAGGTGGTTGAACGAGCCGGCGACGTCGGCCGCGATCTCCAGGTGCTGGACCTGGTCCTGCCCGACCGGCACCACGTCGGCGTTCATGATCAGAATGTCGACAGCCATCAGCACCGGGTAGTTGAACAGGCCCATGTTGATGCCGGAGTCCAGGTCGGCGATGCCGGCCTCGGCGTTGCGGTCCCGGGCGGCCTTGTAGGCGTGGGCCCGGTTCATCAGGCCCTTGCCGGTGACGCAGGACAGCACCCAGGTCAGCTCGAAGATCTCCGGCACGTCCGATTGCCGGTAGAAGATCGTCTGCTTCGGGTCCAGGCCGAGGGCGACCCAGGTCGCGCCCACCGACCGGGTCCAGCCCGCCAGCGAGGCCCGGTCCCGGACCGAGGTCAGCGCGTGGTAGTCGGCGATGAAGTAGATCGACTCGTAGGACGAGGCCATCTCCAGCGCCGGGCCGATCGCCCCGATGTAGTTGCCCAGATGCGGCTCGCCGGTCGGCTTGATCCCGGTGAGCGAGACCTTCTGACCCTGGCGCGAGCCGTCGTGCGCGTCCTCGTGTGCCACGGGGCTCAGTTTACGGACGCGGGTCCACCCAGTTTCCCGGCGTGCAGGCGGACGGCTTCCCTGCGTGCAGGCGGGCGGCTTCCCTGCGCTGCAGGCGGGCGGCATAGCCGACCATGAAGCGGACATGGCGGGCCGCGTCACGCAGCGAGTGCAGCTTCGAGGTTCCCGTCCGCGGGTGGTAGGTGATCGGCACCTCCCTGACCCGCAGCCCGCTGGCCGCCGCCGCGACGACCAGCTCGGAGGCCAGCTCCATCCCGCCCTGGCGCGGCGCCATCCGCTCGTAGGCGGCACGGGTGAACGCCCGCATGCCCGAGTGCGCGTCCGTCGTGCGCAGCCCGAACAGCCGGTTGAGCATCCGGGTGAGCACCGGATTCCCGATCCGCCGGTGGGTCCAGGGCATCGCGCCGGGCCGGATGTCGCCGGCGAACCGGGAGCCGAGCACATAGTCGGCTCCACCTGCGCGCAGCGGGTCCAGGAGCCGGGGCAGCTCGCCGAAGTCATAGGAGCAGTCGGAGTCGCCCATCACCAGGTAGTGGCCGCGGGCGGCGGCGAACCCAGCCAGGTAGGCGTTGCCGTAACCGCGGCGCGGCTCGCGCACCACCCAGGCGCCGGCCTGCGCCGCGACCCGCGGCGAGTCGTCGGTGGAGCCGTTGTCGGCGACGACCACCTCGCCTGACAGCCCGGCCGCGGCGAGCCCCGCGTGGGCCGCGCGGACGCACCGCCCGACTGAGTCACGCTCGTTCAGGCACGGCATCACCACGGACACCAACGGCTGGTCGCGTCCCCCGGGAGCGGGCGGCCCGGGTTCGGCGGCACGGGGACGGATCGCTTCGGCCGGGCCGCCAGGGGTGCGCGGGCCGCCGGCGGCCTCAGAAGTGGGGCGGGTGGCCGGGTATCGCTCCGGCTTGACGGTGTGCTCGGTCACGCAGTCTCGTCTACCCCCTCCAAAGCGCGGAACGCACAGTGTCCAGCTGGCATGAAATGACAACAGACCAGCGCCGTCGCGCCCGACTTCAAACCTCAGAGCGAGCGATCGATAACCAAGAGTGTCCAATTAGCGATCATCGGCCGCGGGATCGCGGCGGCTAACCGGGGGGTCGCTGGATCCTTGCCGAGACCGTCGGGGATCGTGGAGCGGGTCACCACGTCCCGCGGCCGGTCCCGCCGTCGGGCGGGGCCTGCGGCCGTCGTGCGCGCCCGGAGGCATATCGGGGGGATCCAGGGCGTTGCCTGCCCCGACATCGGGGACGGCGATCGAGAGGAATCAAGATGGCGGATGTATCGGTGCGTTTCGCGATGACCGATGACAGCGAGATCGTGCTCAACCTCTCGCTCACCCAGGCAATCCGACTGACCGAGGCGATCGCGTCCAAGGTGAGCCAGGCGATGACGGAGCAGCCTCGGATGAACAACTCGATGACGGGCTCGATGCCCGCGGGCATGAACGGCACCGGCGGCTACCCGCCGGCCGGTCGCCCCGGCCCGTACGGCACCGGCTGACCGGCGCCCCACGACCGCGTCGGCACCCCATCACCGCGCTGGCGTGCAGCCGACAGCATCCGCCCGGGCAGCCGACGGTGGAAGATACGGAAAACCGCTCGTCGGACCGATAACCTGTCCCTGAAGATCGCACGCGCCCAGGCTGGGTTGGTCGAGCAGGCTGAGTCGAGCAGGCTGGGCCGAGCAGGCTGGGCTAGTCGAGCAGGTTGCCCGGGTGATGCCGTCGGCGCCACCCGGGAACGGGCCGGCGGCGCGGCGGGCTGCACACCGATCGAGCACGCAACGACAGCCCGGGCCGCCCCAAGGCCCGGGCGGCGAGGGCCGGCCACCGTCGGTCCGACGGGCGCGGAGGGGAACGATGGTGGGACTGGACCGTTTCCGGGTGGTCGTGGAGGCGGGCCGCGGCCAGGAGACCGGCGTGGTGGTCCGACTCCCCGGTGTCCTCATCGTCGCCAGGGTGGGCCGGCCACGGACGGCCGACACAGCCCGCCGGCTGCTGGACCTGTGCGCCGAGGTAGCCGCCGAGCCGGGTGACACGGCGAGCACCGGCCGTCGCCTGGTCCGCCGGGTCGCCGGCCTGCTCGCCGCCGCGGACCCCGAGGACGTGCCGGACTTCGCGCTGCTGACCGCCATCGGCGAGCGGATCGCCGCGCTGGTGCACGGCGCGATGGACGTGGCCGCAGGCGGCTCCAGCCCGATCACCCTGTCCGGAGTCGAGTCGGCCACCTGGGTGGACCGGCTGCTGCCGGATGGCATCACCCACCTGCACATCGCCCCGAGCGACCTGTCCGACGGCTCCGGCCAGCCCGGCGGCGAGGGCTCCGAGGTGACCGGCACCGGTCTCGGCTTCCCGCTCGACCTGCGGGTCGGCGCGGTGCCCGGCGTCGGCGCGAGCCTGCTGCCGGCTCGGGACGCTCCGCTGCCGACCCCGCGGTCAGCCGCCGGCGACCTGTTGTCCAACTACGGCTCGCCCCGGGAGCCGGCGACCGCCGCGGAGCGCATCCCGCTGCCGGCCGACCGGATCCCCGAGCAGCAGTCGGTGGCCCCGCCGCCGCTGGCCCCGCTGCTCACCAAGGAGGAGCAGGCCCACCGGGCGCAGTCCGGCTCCGAGCCGACTCAGGCCGCCGACTTCGACGAGCTCGAGTTCGACGAGTACGACGAGGATCCGCCGACCGAGCTCGCCCGCCCGGTGGGGGGCACGGCCAACCACGACGACGCCCGCGCGCACGGCGAGCTCACCGAGGACGACGACAGCGAGGCGCTGACCCAGCTGCCGGGCCAGACGTTCACGGTCTCTGACCTGATCGAGGACGACGACGCGCCGACGATGCTGCCGGACAACGGCCAGGCGCAGGTCGAGGGCGTGCTGTGCCCGAACGGGCACTTCAACCATCCGCAGGCCCCGTACTGCGCCGACTGCGGCGCGTCGCTGTCCGCGCAGGAGGGCCAGTCGGTGTGGCGGCCACGGCCGTCGATCGGCGTCCTGGTCTTCGACGACGGCCAGACCATCCCGCTCGACATCGACCTGGTGATCGGCCGCCAGCCGGACCGGGACGACGCCGTGCGGGCCGGGAAGGCCCGGCCGCTGGCCGTCGAGGACGGCGAGAGCGCGGTCTCCCGGGTACATGCCGTCATCACCCTGAGTGGCTGGGACGCGGTGATCACCGATCGCGGTTCGGCGAACGGCACCTACATCGCCCCACCCGAAGCGACCGTGTGGACCCCGCTGGAGCCGAACCAGCCGGCCCCGCTGGTCTCCGGCACCCGGGTCCAGGTCGGCAAGCGGACCTTCGTCTTCAACGGCCAGGTCAACGTCTGAGCCGTACCGCCACGACCGCGCCGCCACGGACAGCATCGCCACGACCGCGCCGAGGGCGGCCGCGGCGCCGACCGGACTAGCCTGGTCGCCGTGGCAGACAACGGGATGGTTTCCGCGCAGCGCACCGAGGCGCCGCCCGACGATGTGCCAGTGACCGATGTGCCTGCGACCGACGGACCGGTGACCGACGGGCCGGCCGGCGACCTGCCAACGCGGGACGTGCCGGCGCACGACGCGGCGCCGATCCGGGGGCGACGCTCCCGGCTGGTCTGGGCCCCGCTCGTGGTCGTGCTGGCGGCCGCTCTGGTCGCCGCCGGATTCGGGCTGCGCGGGCTGACGAACGGCGCGCCGGGCAACGGCTCGGTGGACGCCGGCTTCCTGCGCGACATGTCCGAGCACCACGGCCAGGCCGTGCAGATGGGCATGCTGGAGTTCAGCCACGGCGCCGACCCGCAGTCGGTCGCGATGGGCCAGGACATCGCGCTCACCCAGCAGCGCGAGATCGGGGTGATGGGGTCCTGGCTGGCCGACTGGGGGCTCACCCAGTCGACCGTTGGCGCGCCGATGACCTGGATGGGTGGCACCGGCACGGCCGCCGACGACATGGCACACATGCCCGGGATGGCGGGTGGCGGCTCGCTGGGCACCCCGGTCGGGACTGACGGGGTCCGGATGCCGGGGATGGCCGGCGACTCGGAGCTGGCGCAGCTCGCGGCGTCCAGCGGCCGGGACTCCGATGTGCGGTTCCTCGCGCTCATGATCCACCACCACCGCGGCGGGGTGCTGATGGCGCAGTACGCCGCCCAGCACGCGGACCAGGACAAGGTGCGCGCTCTGGCGAAGGCGATGGTCGTCGTGCAGTCGGCCGAGATCCAGCAGATGGAGTTCGACCTGCAGCGCCTCGGCGCCCCGCAGGCATAACGCCGGCCAGGCACCGGCTCGGCCCCTGCCCCTGCGGGCACGACCAGCGGCGCGGCGTGCCGGGGCGGACCGCGCACACGTCAATAGATGATCATTCGTTGGGCATTAGATACGCTTCTGGTCGTTTCGACGGGTCACTCGCCCGGCGCTGGGACGAGGGGCGCCTTGCCCCACGCCACGGCCGGAGCCGGTCCTCCCGCTCGCAGACCGGTCCGCTCAGCACCGCCGGGCGCCGTGCACGTCCGCCCGGGACGCCTTGCTACCGGTGCCGCCGCTCGTGTGAGGTTTCTCAGATGTCCGCACTACCCGGCTCCGCCCCGGTGCCGTCGACCCCGGCCCGGCAGCCGCCCCGCGGCGGCTCACTGGCCACGCTGCCCCTGTTGCGTGACGCGCTCCCGGCGTTGCGCCGGGCGGTGCCGGGGCCTCGGGTCGCGGGCGTCGAGCTGGTAGCCGGACTCGTGACGGCGCTGGCCCTGATCCCCGAGACGATCTCGTTCTCGGTGGTCGCCGGCGTGGACCCGGCCGTCGGCCTGTTCACGTCGTTCATCATCTGCACCGTGATCGCCTTCACCGGCGGGCGCCCGGCGATGATCTCCGCGGCGGCCGGCTCGATGGCGCTCGTCGCGGCGCCGCTGGTCCGCCAGCACGGCTTCCAGTACCTGCTGGCGACGACGATCGCCGTCGGTGTGCTGATGTTCGTGCTCGGCCTGGTGGGTGTCGCGCGACTGATCCGGTTCGTGCCACGCACCGTCATGATCGGTTTCGTCAACGCGCTCGCGATCCTGATCTTCACCGCGCAGATGCCGCACGTGTTCGACCACGGCTGGCGGGTGTACCCGCTGGTCGCGGTTGGCCTGTTCGTGCTGGTCACGCTGCCACGGCTGACGAAGGCAGTGCCGGGACCGCTGGTCGCCGTGGCCCTGCTGACGCTCGCGACGACCACCTTTCACCTCAAGGTGCCCACCGTCGGCGACGAGGGCCAGCTGCCCACCGGCCTGCCGGTGCCCACCCTGCCGCACGTCCCGATGGACTGGGACACCGTGCGGATCATCCTTCCGTACGTGCTCGCGCTGACGGCCGTCGGCCTGCTCGAGACCCTGCTGACCGCCCAGATCATCGACAAGATGACCGACTCGACCCACAACCCGCACCGCGAGGCGTGGGGCCTTGGCATCGCCAACGTGGTCAGCGGCTTCTTCGGCGGCATGGGCGGCTGCGCGATGATCGGCCAGGCGATCCTCAACGTGTCCACCGGCGGCCGGCGCCGGCTGTCGACCTTCGCGGCGGGCGGCTTCCTGCTGCTGCTGGTCCTGCCGCTGCACTCCGTCGTCCGGCTCATCCCGATGTCGGCCCTGGCGGCTGTCATGGTCATCGTCGCGGCGATGACGTTCGACTGGGGCAGTGTGCGACCTGCGACGTTGCGTCGGGTTCCGATCACCGAGACGTTCGTGATGGTGGCGACCGTCGCGGTCGTGGTGCCGACCCATGACCTCGCCTACGGGGTGGTCGTCGGCGTCGTCTTGGAGGCGCTGCTGTTCACCCGCAAGGTCGCGCACCTGGCGAACGTGACGAGTGTGCTGGACCCGGACGGCAGCGAGCGGATCTACGCCGTCCAGGGGCCGCTGTTCTTCGCCTCCACGAACGACCTGGTGACGGCGTTCGACTTCGGTCACGATCCGGCCCGGGTGGTGATCGACCTCTCCGACGCGGACGTGCTCGACTCGGCGGCGGCCGCCGCGCTCGACGACGTGCTGCACCGCTACGAGGAGCGCGGCAGCATCGTCGAGCTGACCGGGGTCAACCGCGCCAGCGCCGCGATGCTGCGCTCCCTGCGCCCGAGCGACACCGGCACCTAGGCTCCCGCGGCAGTCCCTGATGCCGTCCGCCGCGAGCCGTCCGCGGCGGCGCGGCGGCGCGTGGGTTCGGTCACTGGGCGCGTCGCCCATCGCGGCACGGCCCAGATAGTGGAGGCCGTGCCCGCCGCCAGGCCGTACCGGCGACGCGCGGGCTTCCGGTGAGTTCTGGTGGCCTTCCGGCAACGTCGCCGCTCCTCGCGCCGCGCCCGGAAGCGGGATGGGGGTCCGTTGAGCGCGAGCACTGTCGACGCGGAGAGCGCGGGCACGGACAAGCTGGTGACGGACGAGCTGGTAGCCGCCATGGCCCAGCTCGCCGGAACAGCCACGAGAGGTTCGGACCTGCCGCTGCCGCGCCATTCCGAACCGGCGGCGGGGCTCCCCCGGTTCGGCACGCTGGCCGAGGTGCTCGCGGTACTCGACCTCGCCGGCGACGTCACGCCCCCGGTGCCGGTGCGCTCACTGCCGAACGCCTTCGGCGGCGTGCTGGGCGCCCAGCAGCTCGCGCAGCAGATCGTGCTCGCCGAACGGCTGGCGCCGGGCAAGACCGTCCAGACGCTGCACGCGGTCTTCCCGAACCCCAGCCGCTGGGACCGGCCGGTGGACGCCGACTTCGAATGGCTGCAAGCGGGCCGGACGTTCGCGAACCTGACCCTGACCTTCCGCCAGGACGGCCGCGCCATCAGCCGCAGCGACGTGCTGCTCGCCGCGGACGGGCCCGACTTCGTTCGGCACGCGCCGGACCGGCCCGAGGGGTGGACCGGGCCCGAGGCGGCCAGGCCGATCGACCACCCGATGATGCCGTGGGAGGTCCGCACCGGCCCGGGCCCGACGCCGTTCTCGGTCGACCACTGGCAGCGGATTCCGGCGGCGCCGGACGACCCGGCGGTGGCTCGGGCGCTCGCGGCGTACGCCAGCGAGCCACTGCTGGTTCCTCGCGTGGTGGCCGATCACGTGGCGCGTGGCGAGGTCAGGATCGCCCCGGGGGCGCGGCTGGCGGCCAACATCATCGCCGAGACCGTCACGTTCGTCGAGGAGCTGGACGCGCGGGAGTGGCACCTGGTGCGGGTGTCCTCCCCACATGCCGGCCGAGGCAGGGTGCTGGGGCGCGGCGAGGTCTTCCGGGCCGACGGTCGGCTGTGCGCCGTCTTCGAGTGCGTCGCGATGCTGCGCGTCCTGCCGCCGCGGCCGGACGCGGTCTAGCCGGCGCTCAGCCCGCCTCGGCGGCGAGAGTGGCGTCGGCGGCGGCCGACGGGGTGTCGAGCGACGCAGTGTCGACCGACGGGGTGACGACGACCCGCGGTGTGGCGGCGCGACGCGGCAGGGCGAGGGCGAGCAGCCCGGCTGCGACCATCAGGCCCGCGGCGACCGCGATGCCGCGGGCATAGCCGGAGGTCAGCGCGACGGGACCGGCCACACCGTGGGAACGCAGCGACGCCGTCCGGCTCGCGGCGACCGTTGTGAGCACGGCGAGCCCGATCGCGGCGCCCATCTGGCGGCCGGTGTTGACCAGGCCGGAGGCCAGCCCCGCCAGCCGCCCCGGGACGCCGGTCGTGGCGGCGCTGGTGGTCGCGACCATGTTGGTGCCGGCGCCCAGGCCGATCAGCAGCCCGGGGCCGAGCACCTGCGTCCAGTAGGAGCCGTCCGCCGAGATCTGGGTGAGCCAGCCGAAACCGGCGGTACCGACCAGGGAGCCGGCGAGGATCAGCGGCCGGGCGCCGACCCGGCCGACCAGCCGGGAGGCGATCTGCGAGCCGGTGATGATCATGACTGGGATCACGAGCAGGGCGGTTCCACCGGCCAGCGGGCTCATCCCCCGCACATCCTGGAGGAACAGCGTCAGGAAGTAGAACAGCGCGAACGTCGCCGCGCCGAGGAACAGCACCACGACGTTCGCGACCGCGAGCGCGCGCATCCGGAAGATCGACAGTGGCACCAGCGGGTTCGCGCCGCGCGCCTCGACCGCGACGAACGCCGCCAGCAGCACCGCCCCGCCGGCCAGGCAGCCGGCCGTCCCGGCCGATCCCCACGGGTGGTTCTCGGCATGCACGATCCCGAAGACCAGCACGCCCAGCCCGGCGGTGACGAGCAGGGTGCCCGGCACGTCCAGGTCGCGCAGCCGGCTGACCTGGCCGCGCGACTCGGCGAGCACGGTCCTCGCACCGACCAGCAGCAGCACGCCGATCGGGACGTTGACGAAGAGCACCCAGCGCCAGTTGGCCAGGTCGGTCAGCACGCCGCCGATGAAGGCGCCGCACGCACCGCCGCCCGCCGCCGTGGCGCCCCACAGGCCGATCGCCCTGGCCCGCTCCCGCGCCTCGGTGAACGACGTCGTCAGCAGGCTCAGCGTGGCCGGTGTCAGTACCGCGGCGCCCACTCCCTGCGCCGCGCGGGCGAGGATCAGCGTCGCCGGGCCCTGCGACAGGCCGCCGACCAGGCTCGCCCCCGTGAACAGCACCAGGCCCACGATCAGCACGAGGCGCCGGCCGAACAGGTCCCCGGCCCGGCCGCCGAACAGCAGGAGCCCGGCGAACGCGAGGGTGTAGGCGTTGGCCACCCACTGCAGGCCGCTCGGCGAGAGCCCGAGCTCGCTCTGCATCGACGGCATCGCGACGTTCACGATCGAGACGTCCAGCACGACCATGAACTGGGCCAGGCAACAGACGACGAGGACCGCCCACCCGGGCCCGCGGGCTCCGATCGGCCCCGGCGCCCCGTCCCCCGGTCCGGGGCCGGGTTCCGCCTGCGCCGCCGTGTCGGTCATCGCCATCCCGAGCCTCTCCTCGCCACCCACCACTCGCCGCCGACCACCGTCGCGACGCCAACCACACCGCCGCCGGCGCTCCCACCCCGCAAGCGACGGCGGCACGACCGCGGGCCCGGCGGGCACCCGCGCACGGCGGTCCGGGCCGCGCCCCGCGCGCCGACGGTCGGCTGACCTGCGGGTACGCCGGCCGTTCCCCACCGTACGGGGCGACACGGGCATACCGTGCGCCGACGGCGGGCGGCGGTCCGCGCCGTCCGGCTTTCGCCCGGCGTGGAATTCGTCGCCACGGGCTGGTTGCGCCAATGGGTTTACGGCCTCTATCATTTTGATGCGACGCGCCCACACCAAAGGCGCGCGACTATCGGTGGGAGGGCTTCAGTGAACCCTTGTGCGCACTCCAACGATGACGATCTCGTGGTCTCCGTCGAAATTCTCGACGATGTACGGGACCGCTACGACGCCGAGCGGGCGGACCCCGACGGCAGCGACGGCTGAGTTCGCGAGAATAGGCCAGCCACTAACCAGAGTTGACTAATTTGGATCGCGGGTCACAGGCACTGGACCACCTGCTCGTTCGCGAAATTGAGGGCGCGCTGGGTTGGCCAGACGGGACTCCGCTAGGCCGGGAGTTCGCGACCGGACGGTTCGCCGATCAGTCATTGGTCGAAAGAATTGTGACTCCGTCCAAAATATTGGACATAGTCACCCGTCGATTCGTGGAGCCGCCCCGGCTGCGCCTTTTCCAGGACAGCCGGGAGCTTCATCCTTCCGAATATCTGCGGGTTCAGGAAAACCGGCGGCGCCCCTCTGTCCGCACGCTGGACCCGACATCCGTGACAGCACTGCTGGACGCGGGCGTGACCCTCGTACTGGACGGGCTTGAGACGTTCGACCCGATCGTCGAGGTCGCCACCCGCGCGCTGCGCTGGTGGTCGGGTGAGCTCGTGCAGACGAACGCCTACCTGACGACCAGGTCGGCCGACGGCTTCCCACTGCACTGGGACGACCACGACGTCCTCATCGTCCAGCTGGCCGGCGAGAAGAACTGGGACGTCCGCGGCAGCACCCGGTCCGCGCCGATGTTCCGCGACGCCGTGCCGAACGAGGTGGCCAGCTCCGAGTCCGTCTGGCAGGGAGTGCTGCGCGCCGGCGAGGTACTGCACATCCCCCGCGGCTACTGGCACCAGGCGACCCGGGTCGAGCATGACGACCCGGTCAGCCTGCACCTCACCTTCGGCTTCACCCGGCGGACCGGGGTGGACTGGCTGACCTGGATCGCCGACCAGGCCCGGGAGCAGGAGCTCTTCCGCACGGACCTCACCAGGTCGTCCGCCGACCGGGAGGCCGAACGCGTGCGTCTGCAGGAGGCGGCGATCGAGCTGGTGCGCTCGCTGCCGCCGGAGGTGTTCCTGACCGCGCGGGAACGCACCCGGCCGCCGGCCCGGCACGCGCCGACGCTGCCCTCGGCGCACGAGCCCGAGGTCGTCGTCTGTGTCACCGAGTTCGCCCCCCACGTGGAGCGGTCCGAGGGCCAGCTGGTGGTCTTCGCGGGCGGTAGGAAGATCACCGTTCGCGACCGGGCCGCGGCCGCCATCGAGCTGCTACTCAGTGGCTGCCCCGTCGACCTGGCGGCCGCCGAGGCCCGGGTCGGTTTCGACGTCCGGCCGCTCGCGCGCGTCTTCGTCCGGGAGGGGATCTGTGTCGGGCTGACCCCCGAGCTGGCCGCCGGCTACGCCGGTCTCGTCACCGGCGGGACACCCTGGAAGCTGGGCTGAGCCGGCCGCCGCGACCGCTTGTCGATGCGGCGGCTCAGGCGGCCCTGGCCTCCTCGAGAACGTCGACCTCCCAGCCGTAGACGGGACGGCTGAGCGGGGCGGCACAGGTGTACTGGATCGGCCGCTCGCCGCGCTGCTCGCGCGAGATCGCCAGCCGCCACCTGCCTTCGTGCGCCTCGACCACCACCTCGGACCAGCCCCGGTCGCCGGGCACGCTGACGACGGTGGTCGTGGGCGGCGTCAGCGGATCGCGGTGCCCGAACAGCTCCCGGTACCAGATCTCGGCCACGGACTCGGCCTGGGTCGACCCGAGCCGACCGCGCACGTGGCCGAGCGGCAGGAGGCCGTGCTCGACCAGGTCATGGACCTGTTCGTCGTCCAGCTCGTCCAGCCGGCCGAGCAGGTACCCACCGGGCAGCAGGATCGCGGTCGCGGAGAACCGGTCCCCGCCGAGGTGGCTCACGCCGTAGACGGGGGCCTCAGGGGCGAGGGTCTTGACCCGGCGCAGGAAGCCACCGCCACGCAGGCCGCAGCAGGTGTCGTGCCGGCCGTGCACGCAGACGCCGAGAAACCACTCCCTGGGGCCGGCAGCCTGCCAGCCACCCCGCGACGCGCGGTAGATCCGCCGCCGGGTCGTGTCCCAGAAGAACGCCGGCTCGTTGGTCGGCTGGCCCGGGTACGGGCGGTAAAGCTGCGTTCTGGCGCCGGGTAGCTCGGGGAAGAGACCCGGGTCGGCCGGCGGGACCTGGTGCGGCCACGGCCCCGCGGCCGGGAGGAAGCAGTACGCCCCGACATCCGGCACGGTTCCCCTGATGTCCTCGGCGGCCGACCGGGACTGGGCACCGCAGCGCGTGGAGTGATGCGGGGCGACCTCGTTAGGCTGGGTCATCGGCTCGCCTGTTCGACGCCGGGCGCGCCCGAGCACCCGGTCGACGCGGTCGCGGTCCTGAAGACAGTCGCGGTCCTGAAGACATCTGTGGACACGGCGCCGAACGCATGCAAGCGTCGCGGCTCAGGGACAGCGGCCACTCCGACACCTCCGCACGAAGCACATCAGCAGGTACATCAAGTTAGGTTCACTTAACCCTATCGCGGATGGGCCGCAGGTGCCGCGTGACGCTGCTCCCCTCCCGTCGCCAGGCCGACACCGCCCGGCAGACCGGCGAAACCGGGCGGAGCGAAGAGCCGCACACGGGACCAGGCGCCCGTTTACTGGATGACGCCAGGTGCCCTGGGGTACCTGCCTCGCGAGCGCTGCGGACCTGCCCCTGCTTTCGGGGCCGCGAGGCCCAGCCGTCGGCGCGACCCGGCCAGCGGGCGACTCCGCCAGCCAGGACCGGGCACCCCACTCCGGCAGGAGGCGGACCATGGCCAAACCCGTGATTCGAGACCTGGCCCGACGAGGCCGTCGCGCCGGCTATGAGACCGCTGGACGTCGGTCCCGCGGCAGGCAGGTGGTCTGCGGGCTGGCGCTGTGTGGACTCGCCTGGATCGCCGGTCCCGGCGTCGCCATCGGCGCTCCGAGTCCGCCGGCCACCGGCCGTTCGCCGGCTGGCGGGTTGAACCTCGCCGTCGGGGCGGTCAAGGCGGCGGGCTACACACCTGCCGACACGTCCGGCTACGACCCCGGTCGAAGCCTCAGTGTGATTATCGGCATACTGACCGGCTCAGCCGACGGTCACCCGCAGCAGGCCTTCCTCTTCCACGACGGCCGCTACGTGGGCGTCGACGCAGGCATTGCGAGCGCGTCCACCTCCTGGGTGTGGTCGACCAACGACACCGTCGCGCTGCAGTACCAGCTCTACCGCCCCGACGACCCGATGTGCTGCCCCACCGGCGGCGCCACGACGGTGCGGTTCGAGTGGCTGGGCGGCCGAGTCGTCACGGCCGACCCCCTGCCGTCCGCCGACTGGAACGCACCCCTGAGCAGGCGGTGAGTCGCAGCCATTCCCGCGTGACCCCTGCGCGGTGATCGCCGTTTTCGCCCTCGGGTGGTCGTGAATCGGGCCCGACCGCGACCATTTGAGGGCCGAACTCGCGATCATGATCAAGACCCGGAGCGGGCAGACCTCGTCGGGAACGCCACCAGGCACGCAAAATCCGGTCTGCGACCCACGTCCGACCTGCGGCTGCGGCGACCGCGCAGCGGCGATGGACTCGTGGTGGTCGAGCCTGCCCGCAGTCCGCCGGGACCTCGCTGGGGCGCATCACCGCTTTGATGATCCGCTCGTCCTCTTCCGTGGGTCTGAAGACGACACCTGTTGCCACAATTCGAACGCACCCATCCGTTCTCCGACGGAAATGGCCGCACCGGCCGCGCGATCATCGCCTACCAGACCATTCGCCGATTCGGGTTCCCGGCGATCATTCAGGTCGCCCAGCGACCCGCGTACCTCGCCATGCTCGACGCCCAGGACACGCCCGCCCTGACCCGGTTGCTCGCGATCTCACTTGCCGACGAGGCAGGCCGGCGCGCGGCCATGTAACCGCTCTCTTGATCGATCTCAGGATTCTGCCTCGGGCATGGAGAAACGCTCTTCCGTCGGGCCGATCCGCGACGACAATGATCGAATGGATCAGCGCGGACCAGGGCTCGCCTCGGTCCTGGCGATCGGGGCGTTGGTCGCGGTCCTTGGCGCGGGGTGCGACTCGGCCACCTCGTGATCCGGGTCTCCACCTACACCGGCCACGACACCGCCGCGACCATCGGGCAAAGCCTCGGCCGCCTCGCCGCCGCCCATCTGGGCTGACCACTAGCAAGCATCGCCCCCTCCGCCGAGCGCCGAGGCTCCGGCCAGGTCCTCCGACCATGATCGGGGGGATTTGGGGTAGCCAGGGCGACCCAAAATCCACCCGAAAACGCACGGCGGGGTCAGCCGGCCCTCGGCCCAGCCGCGGTGACTGCGATGTGGCCGCGCCGGACCAGGGGTGGATCTTCGCGTTCCACGGAACGCGCGCCGCGACCGGGCCGGGGCCGGGCCGGGGCGCCGTCAGCGGGCTTGCGTGGAGAGTTCCGGGCCCAGCTGCGGTGCGGGCGTCGGCAGTGGGATGCCTGGTACGGGTGCCGGGTCCAGGATCTCCCGGGCGGCGAGGGCGCGGGTCAGGTCGGCGGCAAGCGTTCCGCGTGGCGCCACCTCGACCGGACCTAGGCCGAGCCATCGGGACATGCCGGTCAGCTCGGTGGCCAACGCCGCGGCGACGACGCCGGGTCCGGGAAGGGCCTTGGCGGCCGCCCTGGTCAGGGCGTCCGGCTGGTGCTCCGCCGGTTCCAGCCAGGCGGCCTGCGCTCGCAGGACGCCGGCGGCCCGGTCCGCCTTGAGGTCGACCCGGGCCACCAGCCGGTCGCCGAGCAGGAACGGCAGCACGTAGTAGCCGTAGCGCCGGTCCTGCGCGGGTGTGTAGACCTCGAGCTTGACCTCCATGCCGAACAGCCGGCGGGTCCGGGCACGTTCCCAGATCAGCGAGTCGAACGGCGAGAGCAGGGCGGCCGCGTCCACGCGGCGTGGGATGGTCAGCCCCGGCCGCAGGTACGCGGGTGCCGGCCAGCCGTCGACCGTCACCGTGACCAGGTCGCCGGCCTCGACCAGCTCGGCCAGCCGAGGCCGCACGACGGCGGCCGACAGCCGGAAGTAGTCACGCAGGTCGGCGGCGAGCGCGACGCCGAGCCGGTCGGCGGCGTGCAGCAGCAGGGCCCGGTGCGCGTCCGCCGGATCCGGGGTGGGCGTGGCCCGCACGACGGCCGGCAGGACTCGGTCGGGCAGGTCGTAGGTCCGTTCGAACGTCGTGCGCCGGCCGGCGGCGCACACCTGGCCGGTCCAGAACAGGAACTCCAGGGCCCGTTTCCCGTCGGCCCAGCCCCACCATGACCCCCGGCCGGTCCCGGGCTCGGACAGCTGGGAGGCGGTCACCGGACCGCCGGCCTCGACCTCGGCGAGCACCTTGGCCACGTAGTCCGACCGCTCCCGGCCGAAGTGGGCGAGCCCCTTCCACATCCCGTCGCCGGCGAGCGCGCCCGCGGCCCGCCAGCGCAGCAGCGGCTCCCAGCCGATCGGCACGAACGACGCCTCGTGCGCCCAGTACTCGTAGGCGTGCCGATGGCGGTGGACGTAGTCGTCGAGGGCCGGCCGCGAATAGCCGCCGAGCCGCGACCAGCCCGGCAGGTAGTGCGACCGACTCAGGACGTTGACCGAATCGATCTGCAGGACGCCCACCCGGTCGAACAGCCACCGCAACTGCCGGCGGTCGATCGGCTTCTCCGCCGCCGGCCTGGCCCGCGCGAATCCCTGCGTCGCCAGCGCCAGCCGCCGCGCCTGTCCCGCCGTCAGCCGCTCGACCGTCATGGCCGCAGACTACGGCGAGGCTAGGACAGTTCCGCCCGCCGCGCGTCCGGGTACGGATCACCGGCCGGGACGTCCGGAGCCGGCGCCGGGCGCGGGACGGGCGGCGCGGACGTGCCAGCGTCAGGCGCTTCGGCAGGAGCCGACGTGCGGGCCTCGGCCTGATCGGCCGGGATCGACTTGCTGGCCGCGGGCCGTTCGGCCGGGACAGACCCGGTCGGGGCGGGCCGCTCGGCCGGAGTCGGTTGAACGGCCGGCGCCGGACGCGGTGAAAAGACCGCCTGGAGGGTGGCGACCGCGTCCGCCAGCTCGTCGAGCGCGGCGGCGACCAGGTCCTGGGCCGGCGATCCGGCGGGACGGCTGCCGGGGGCGCCCTGGCGGGGAACCTCGGCCGCCGGCTCCGGGCGGCCGGCGATCGCGCGGCGGACGCCACCGAGCTGACGGGCCAGCCCGCCGGCTCGGCGCCGGTTGGCGCCGTCGGCCAGTGCTTCGGGTGCCTCGTCAAGCGCCCTGACCAGGGTGTCGACGGGCTCCCGGCACCGCCTTACCGCGGCGACCGCGTCGACCAGGTGCGGTCCCGGACGGCGCAGCGCCTGCCAGACCAGCCGGCGCACGGTGAGCGTCTCGGCGATCAGGCCCAGCTCGTCGACCGCGGTGAGGAACGCGTCCCGCCGTTCGGCCAGCGTCGCGGCCTCGGCCCGGGCGACCGCGAGCAGCGCGTCGGTCAGGGCCGCGGCCGCCTTGGCGACTCGGGACCGAGTGACGTCCCTGGTCCGGATGGGCAGCACCAACCAGCTCGCCACAACCGCCAGCACCGAGCCCACGGCGATGGCTTCCAGCCGCTCGTCCAGCACGTGCGTGCTGGTCAGGCCGAAGTAGCCGTACAGCAGCGCGAGCATCGAGGTGACGCCCGCCGCCCAGAACGCGTAGTGCAGGTTGCGCAGCACGAGCGCCACGGCGAGCACCACGAAGATCGCGACAACCGTCCAGGGGCTGTGGGCGGGGGCCGTGCTGACGGCGACCGTCGCGGCCACCGTTCCGACCGCGCCGCCGGCGAGCCGGGAGAGGCTCTTCACCGCCACGTCACCGCGCCCACGGTTGCCCGCGGCCACGATGTACGCGGTGACCACCAGCCAGGGCCAGTGGTACGGAAACGCCCACCGCCCGACGGCGAACGCGGCGCCCAGCCCGACCGCCATCTGCGCGGCCATCTTCGTGCTGGCCGGCAGCTTCTTCGGCACCAGGTTCTTGGGCACCAGGCGCCGAAGGCCCGTCGATCCGGCCTGAGGGGTCGCTGCCGGCGCCTGCGTCGGCGGAACCGGTGGTGCGGCGCCGCCGGTGCCCACGCCCGACGGTAGCAGCCCAGCCCAGTCGGCCAGCTCGTGCAGCGTGATCGCCCAGAAGGACGCGATCACGGCCATCAGCACCGACCACCAGCGGGAAACCTCGCCGGGACCCGCGGCGGCGGGGACGATCAGCAGCGCGATGAACGGCAGCGTCGCGAGGGTGCCGGCGCGCGCCGCTGTCGGGCCGAACCGCCGGACCCAGATCGCGCCGCTGAGACCCAGGACAAACAGCGTGTCGCCGAGGTTCGGGTGCCGCAGCATCAGCGTCCCGACCTCGCTCGCCGCCACCGCCACGGCCGGCAGCAGCAGAAGCCGCCCGAGCACGGGTAGCAGCCGGTGCCCGGCGGGCGTTGCCTTCGTCGACCGGCGGCGCTCAACGCGAGAGACGGTGATGGTGAGGACGACGGCCTGGATGACGACGCCGACGGACAGCCCGGCGGCGTGCTCCACGCCCAGCGCGCTGCCGAAACTCGCGAGCACCGCGGCCATGACGACGGCCGTCGTGACGGCACTGGAGCGCAGGGCGGCCGCCAGCGCGGTCACCCGGGACCTGGGGATGACGAACCCGGACACGCGAACCAGCATCGCATCGCCCTCCGACAATCCGAGCCCGCCGCCGGAACGTCGCACGCCATGATCAAGGCGAAGGTCCAGCCGTCACCGCCGCACTCAATGTGTCGCGCAAGGCGGTGGTCATACGAAGCCAGGCATCAGTCAGTGACAGAAAGTCAGACGAAGCGCCGCCTGAGACGCGAGTCACGGCTGCCTGGCCCGCCCGCGGACACAGATCGCCCCTCAACTGCGTACCGTCAGTAAGCGACGAGGTGCATCGGCACGACCGGCATCGTCGCCAGCAGGGTCGCGACACCGTCCCGGACGTCAAGACGCCGGGAGCAGCGGACCCGCATCCGATGGCTGCCTCGCGACCAGCGCTTCTCCGCGTAGGAGGGCGACCGGTCCGGCCCGGGACAGGAGTCCCTCGCCCTGGCGGTCTCGACCAGACCTCACCCTGACATCCGCCCGTCCGCGCCGCCGCGCGCGCTTGCGGATGCCGACCGCCGCGATAGCCGTCTGGCCGACGGTTCGACGAGGTCATTCACGAAGGGGGACGTGATGTCGCGCGTCGCAATCACCGGTGGAGCAGGGTTCCTGGGCAGTCACCTGTGCGAACGGCTGCTGGCCGACGGCGCAGAGGTGATCTGCGTCGACAACTTCGTCACCGGCCGGCCGGAGAACGTCGAGCACCTGCTCACCAACCGACGGTTCCGGCTCATCGACCGGGATGTCACCGAGTTCCTGCACGTGCCCGGTCCGCTGGACGCCGTGCTGCACTTCGCGTCTCCCGCGTCCCCGGTCGACTACTACCGGCTGCCGATCGAGACGTTGATGGTCGGTTCCGCCGGCACCCGGAACGCCCTCGGCCTGGCGCAGGCGAAGGGCGCCCGGTTCCTGCTCGCCTCCACGTCCGAGGCCTACGGCGACCCGAAGGTCCACCCGCAGCCCGAGTCCTACTGGGGCAACGTCAACCCGGTCGGCCCGCGCAGCATGTACGACGAGGCGAAGCGGTTCGCCGAGGCGCTGACCATGGCCTACCGCAGGGCCAGGGGCGTGGACACCGGCATCGTCCGGATCTTCAACACCTACGGCCCCCGGATGCGCGCCGACGACGGCCGGGCCATCCCGACGTTCATCTCACAGGCGCTGCGCGGCGAGGGGATCACCGTGGCCGGCGACGGCTCACAGACCCGGTCCTGCTGCTACGTCGACGACCTGGTCGAGGGCATCCTGCGGCTGCTGTGGTCCGACCTGCCCGGCCCGGTCAACATCGGCAACCCGCACGAGCTGTCGATCCTCGACACCGCGCGACTGGTCCGCGACCTGTGCGGCTCTCCCGCGCCGATCACGTTCATCCCGCGCCCGGTCGACGACCCGACGGTCCGTCAGCCGGACATCACGATCGCCCGCGGGAAACTCGGCTGGGAGCCGAAGGTCGCCGTCGGCGACGGCCTCGCGCGGACCATCGAGTGGTTCGAGCGCGAGCTCGTCGGGGCGAGCCACGCGCGAGCCGCCTGATGCGGCACCGGGCCGGTCCGTTGGGTCAGCTCGGGGGCGGGCGCGACCAGCAGAACGAGGCGACGTTCGTGCCGATGTTCGGCCGGACCGACCGGGCCGTGCGGGGGCTGTTCGTGCTCGCCTGGCTGGCCGCGCTGGGGCTGTTCTGGGGCTGGTGGTTCGACCCGGCGCACCTGGTCACGGTGCCGGGCTTCGTCCTGAACACGGCGCTGCTCGGCTACCTGTGCTACCTGCCCGTCTACTTCGTGCTGACGTCGCTGCGGCTACGCCGGGTCAACCCGAAGCTGGCGCTGCGGGGCCAGCGGGTCGCGTTCGTGGTGACGAAGGCGCCCTCGGAGCCCTGGGAGGTCGTCCGCACGACGCTCGCCGGCATGCTCGCGCAGGACTATCCGCATCCGTACGACGTGTGGCTCTGCGACGAGGACCCGGACGCCGCGACCTACGACTGGTGCGGCCACCACGGCGTCCGGGTCTCCACCCGGCGCGGGGCCGCCGACTACCACCGCGCCACCTGGCCCCGCCGGACGAAGTGCAAGGAAGGCAACCTCGCCTTCTTCTACGACCACTGGGGCTACGACCGCTACGACGTGGTCGCCCAGCTCGACGCCGACCACGTCCCGGCGCCGGACTACCTGGCCCACATGGTCCGCCCGTTCGCCGACCCGAAGATCGGCTATGTGGCCGCACCCAGCGTGTGCGACGCGAACGCCGCCGACTCGTGGGCGGCCCGCGGCCGGCTCTTCCGGGAGGCCAACCTGCACGGCCCGGTCCAGGTCGGGTCGAACGGCTGGCTCGCGCCGGTCTGCTTCGGCTCGCACTACGCGGTGCGGACCGGGGCGCTGCGCGAGATCGGCGGCATCGGCCCGGAGCTGGCCGAGGACTTCTCGACCAGCTACCTGCTGAACGCGGCCGGCTGGGAGGGTGCCTTCGCGCTCGACGCCGAGGCGCACGGGGACGGCCCGGCGACGTTCGCCGCAGCGCTCACCCAGGAGTTCCAGTGGTCGCGCAGCCTGATGGTGCTGTTCCTGGACACCTTCTGGCGGCACGCCCGCCAGCTGCCAAGGCTCCTGCGGGCCAGGTTCCTGTTCTCGCTGAGCTACTACCCGCTGCTGGCGGTGACGACTGCCGCGGGCCTCTTCCTGGCGCCGGTCGCCTGCCTGACCGGGCTGCGGTGGGTGAACGTCAGCTACCTGCACTTCCTGGCGCTGTGGCTGCTCGCGTCGGCGGTGATGCTCGGGCTGAACGGCTACCTGCGCCGCCGGCGGCTGTTCCGGCCGGCGCGGGCGAAGCTCACCGGCTGGGAGAGCTGGCTGTTCGCGATGGTGCGCTGGCCGTACGTCGGCTGGGGCTGCGTCGCCGGGCTGCTGCAGAAGGTGCGGCCCAAGGCCGTGACCTTCAAGGTGACGCCCAAGGGTGACCGTGGCGTCGAGAAGCTGCCGACCAGGCTGCTCGCTCCGTACATCGCGGTCTGTCTGGTCGCCTTCGGCGCGGCGCTGTACGGCTCGCGGGTGCATCACGCGCTCGGCTACGTAGTGCTCAGCCTGCTCGGTGGCCTCGCCTACCTGGCGGTGATCGGCGCGGTGGCCGCGATGCACGCGGTGGAGACCCGTCGGGCCACCGGTGCCGGCGCCGGCGCGCTGACCGGGACGATCGCGGTCCCGCTGCTGGTCGTCGCCGTTCTGGCCGCACTGTGCGCCGCCGCGGCGACGAGCACGTGGCTGGCCTTCGACGCCACCCAGACGAACCCACTCGACCTGCTGGAAGGGGTTTCCCGATGAGCACGGTCCTAGTGACAGGAGCCGCCGGCTTCATCGGCTCGCACACGACGGTCGACCTGGTGGCCGCGGGCTACGACGTCCTGGGCGTCGACAACTTCGCGAACAGCTCGCCCGGCGCCATCGAGCGGATTCACAAGCTGGCCGAGGGCACCGGATCGTTCGAGTTCGTCGAGCTGGACCTGCGGGACCGGGCCGGCCTCACCGAGCTGCTGGGCCGCCGGCCGGTCGACGCGGTGATCCACTTCGCCGCGAAGAAGGCCGTCGGCGAGTCGGTCGAGTTCCCGTTCGACTACTACGACACCAACGTCGGCGCGACGCTCAGCCTGGTCGCCGCGATGCTCGACCGGGGCGTCAACCGGCTGGTCTTCTCGTCCAGCTGCTCGATCTACGGGGACGCCACGACCGTGCCGATCCGCGAGGACGCGCCGGCCCGGCCGACCAACCCGTACGCGCGCACCAAGTGGATGTGCGAGCAGATCCTCGCCGACGTCTGCCGGCGCCACTCGGACTGGCACGCGACGTCGCTGCGGTACTTCAACCCAGCCGGCGCCCACGCGTCGGGCCTGCTGGGCGAGGACCCGCGCGGCATCCCGAACAACGTGCTGCCGTACATCGCCCAGGTCGCGGTCGGCCGCCGGTCCGAGCTGTCGATCTTCGGGGACGACTACCCGACGCCCGACGGCACCGGGATCCGCGACTACCTGCACGTCGTGGACCTGGCCGAGGGCCACCGGCTGGCGCTCGCCGCGCTGGACGACGCCGTGGGCCACCGGGTGATCAACCTGGGTACCGGCCGGGGTACGTCGGTGCGCGCGCTGCTCGACGCCTTCTCGACCGCCTGCGGGCGCGCGCTGCCGAGCCGAGTGGTCGCCCGCCGGGCCGGCGACGTGGCCGAGCTGGTGGCCGACCCGGCGCTCGCGGCCGGGCTGCTCGGCTGGACCGCCTCGCGCGACGTCGCCGCCATGTGCCGCGACGCCTGGGAGTTCCAGCGCCTCAACCCGAACGGCTACGAACCTGGGCCGTTCGACGACGACCGCACCAGCCAGCACGCCACCAACGGAATCGGGGGATCCAGGTGAGCACGAGCACCAGGCAGTTCGGGTCGGGCAGCAACGCGACGGCCGGACGGCCGCGGCTGACCGTCATCGGCACCGGCTATCTCGGGGCGACCCACGCCGTCTGCATGGCGCAGCTAGGCTTCGACGTGCTCGCTGTCGACGTCGACACCACGAAGATCGAACGGCTCGCGGCCGGCGAGGTCCCGTTCTTCGAGCCCGGGCTCGACGAGCTGCTCCAGGCCAACCTCGCCGCCGGCCGGCTGCGGTTCACCTCGTCGTTCGAGGAGGTGGCGCGCTTCGGTGACGTGCATTTCCTGTGCGTGGGCACCCCGCAGCTGCCCGGCCGGCAGAACGCCGACCTCTCGTACCTGCACGCGGCCGTGACCGCGCTCGCGCCGCATCTGCGCCGTGGCTCGCTGGTGGTCGGCAAGTCCACGGTCCCTGTCGGCACCGCGGCGGCGCTGGCCGACCGGCTGGCCGTCGAGGCGCCGGGCGTGGAGCTGGCCTGGAACCCGGAGTTCCTGCGCGAGGGCTTCGCCGTCGAGGACACGCTGCGGCCCGACCGGCTTGTCTTCGGCGTCGCGTCCGCCCCGGCAGAGGCGATCCTGCGGTCCGTCTACGCCCCGATCACCGACCAGTACGACACCCCGGTGATCGTGGCCGACTTCGCCACCGCGGAACTGGTCAAGGTCGCCGCGAACTCCTTCCTCGCCACCAAGATCTCCTACATCAACGCGATGGCCGAGGTCTGCGAGGCCGTCGACGCCGACGTGACGACGCTGGCCCGGGCGCTCTCGCTCGACGAGCGGATCGGCGGGAAGTTCCTGCGGCCCGGGGTCGGCTTCGGCGGCGGCTGCCTGCCCAAGGACATCAGGGCGTTCCGGGCCAGGGCCGACGAGCTGGGCATCGGGCACAGCCTGACGTTCCTGTCCGAGGTGGACGAGATCAACCTGCGCCGCCGGGACCGGATCGTCCAGCTCGCACGGACCGCCGTCGGCGGCTCGCTGGCCGGGCAGCCGGTCGCGGTGCTCGGGGCGTCGTTCAAGCCGAACTCCGACGACGTCCGTGACTCGCCGGCGCTCGCGGTCGCCGCGCTGCTCGACGCCGCCGGCGCGACCGTCACGGTCTACGACCCGATGGCGCTCGACAACGCCCGCCGGGCCCGCCCGGAGCTGACCTACGCGACGTCGGCCGCCGAGGCGGTCAGCGGGGCGAAGGCGACGGTCCTGCTCACCGAGTGGGCCGAGTTCGGCGAGCTCGACCCGGCGGAGCTCGCGACGCTCGCCGCCGCTCACACGATCATCGACGCCCGGCACACGCTCGACTCGGCCCGATGGCGCGCGGCCGGCTGGACGTACGTATCCCCCGGCCGCCCGGCGATGACCCCCGCCGTCCCGGCCCAGCCCGATGTCGAGCCGCTCCAGCGCCAGGTCCAGGAGGCCTTCGCCGCCCGCGCGGCCTGATCCACCGAATCCGCACCCCCGGGTCGTCACGCCCGTCAGCCGGCCAGCACGGTCGGAGGCGTGACGCCCCGGGGGTTGTCGCGTCTTCGGGCCAGGCCGGCGGTCCAGGCGGTCAGCGGCCCGCCGGAGCGAAGGCCGCGGACGCCGCGGGGAGCAGGCGGCCGGAGCGGTCGAAGAGGGTGAGGTTGGTGAAGGGTGCGCTCGCGCCGGGCTCCCAGCCGACGCCGGCCAGCCAGCCGGGTTCCCAGACGACAAGGCCAAGGCCGCGGTTGTTCGGGACCTGACGGATGACTTCGCGCAGGGCCTGGTAGTAGGCGCGCTGGCCTTCCGGCGTCGGTGGGAAGCGGCCAGCCTCGGGGAGCTGGGCGGCGTCGGTGACCCCCAGGACGGGGTCGCCCTCGGCCATCGTCCACGGGTAGCCGGTCTCTGCGAGGAGGACGTCGGTGCCGTACCGGCCGGCGAGGTCGGTCATCGTCGAGCGCAGCAGTGCCAGCGGCCCGTGCCAGAACGGGTAGTAGGACAGCGCGATCACGTCGAACGGGAGGCCCGCCGCTCTTACCCGGTCGAAGAAGGCCCGGCTGCCGGTCGAGTCGCCGATGCGGTCGGTGTGCAGGGCGACCGCCAGCCGGTGGCCCGGCGGGCTGCCGTCACGGGCTCCGGCGACGGCGGCGCTCAGCAGGTCGAGAAGGCCGGGCCAGCCACCGTCGGCCCGGTCGGGGCCGAGCCGGCCGAGCGGCCAGAGCATCCCGGCCGAGATCTCGTTGCCCGTCTGGACCAGGTCCGCGGGCGTGCCCTGGCGGGCGAAGTCCGCGACGACCTGACGGGTGTAGCCGTGGACCCGGCGAGCGAGCGCCGTGAGGTCGCCGCCGCGCCAGGACGGCGGGATCTCCTGGTGCCTCGGGTCGGCCCACCGGTCCGAGTAGTGGAAGTCCAGGTAGATCCGCAGGCCCGCGTCCCAGGCCCGCCGGGCGAGCGCCAGCGCCGAGGCCTCGTCGCCGTAGCCGGCCGGGCCCTCCACCCACAGCCGAAGCCGGACGTGGGTCGCGCCCTGGCCCGCCAGGATCCGCTCGATGGGCGCGTGGTCCCCGTCGACCGAGAACCGGTGGCCGGCGGCCTCCACCAGCAACGCGGTCGAGATGTCCGCGCCCCGGACGGGCGGCACCGGGGTACTCGCGCTCATCGACGGCTCCTTCCCTCGCGCTCCCTCGCGCCGGGCGCCGGCTGGGCCTCATGCGCCGGGGACGTTGCGCGCTGGGACTCTGCCCGCCGAGGACGTTGGCCGGCCGCCGGACCGATCGGCCCAGGTCAGGCAGCCGCTCACTCCTCATACCCGCGACGGCCAACCACACCATCTGTCGCAGATTGACCACCCTGGGAGATCTGTCCTGGTCAGGGCGTAATTCACAGGTGACCCCTGGTCGATCCAGGCCGGGGCCAAGGTCTAACTTCATGGCCGGGCAAACACGCCGATTAGGCGCCAAACAGCAGCAATCGGGATGGGGACGGCCGTCCCACGGGGCATTCCGCAGGTCCGACCCCGCGAGGCAGCCATGGACGACGAGACGCCACCACCGCTCGGCCCACGGCCCGACGACGGACCGCCGGCAGCGTCGAACTGGGCGCCCCCGACCGGACCCCCGGTCTCCGCCGTACCGCCCGGCGCGAACCAGCCGGGGACGCCGCCTTCCGCGCCGGCGAGCCAGTCCGAGCCTCCCCCCACCGGGCCGGCGAGCCAGCCGGGGCCGATCCCGCCCGGTCCCGTGCCGCCCTGGCCGCCGACCGGCGGCGCTTGGCCTCCAGGCCCAGGCGGGCCGACTCCGTGGCCGGCCGCTCCCGGCGGGCAGGCCACTGTCGGCCCAGGCGGCCAGGCTCCGATGACGCCCGGCCCTCCCGCGCCGCGGGGCCGGCGCCGAGGCGGCCGGGTGGTGGCCCTGCGGGTGCTCGGCGGCCTCGGCGCGCTGCTCGTCGCTGGCGCGGTTCGCTTCGGCATCCACGAGGCCATTGACCACGCCGACCACCACGGTTCCTCGCCGTCCTCGTCCAGCGCGACGTCGACGTTCACCGTCGGGGGCTGCGTGAAGATCACCCAGCAGCCGCGGGTGCTGGCGAGCAACCCGGTCAACGGTGAGCTGAAGTCGGCGCCCGAGTACGGCCCGGTGGGCTGTGGCGACACGTCCGCCTACGCGAAGATCACCGCCCTGGACGTGGCAGACGCGGCGTCGGCGGCTCCGTTCGGCGGCGGAACGTCCTCGGTGGCCGACGTCGGATGCCCGCAGGACACCGACGAGATCGTCACGCTGACCAACAGTTTCAGCATCCTGAAGCGGACCGGCTGCCTGCGTAACCTCGTCGCGCCCCATCCCGGTGACGCGGGCGGCGGTGGGGGCCTGGTCCGGGCCGGCGACTGCCTGCAGGTTTTCCCGACCTACACGAACAACCTGGCCGAGGTGCCGTGCACCGACCAGGACTGGACCGTCGACGGGGTGACCCTCGGCAAGGAATGGTTCGGCAAGATCACCGCTCGGACCGACGCGAAGGCTCAGTGCGGCCCGGACGCCACCTACGCCATCAGGATCGATGCCAGGAGCAACCCGGTCCTCTGCGTGGCGAAGGCCGGCGGCTGGCTGCCCGGCGCCGGCGACTGCGTCGACTCGAACACCTTCAGCGCGGGCCGTCCACCGGAGCGGCGCCCGTGCACCGACCAGTACCTGGCGACCCAGATCGTGGCCCTCGTGCCCGCCGGAGGAGCGTGTCCCGCCGGCTCCCAGCCAGCCAGGACGACGTCCGCCGACCCCGAGGCCGGCTGGATCCCGACGGTCTGCGCCCGCCCCGTCGACTAGTGGGAGCCGCCTGACCCATCGGACGCCGGCCTGGCCCCCACCTCACCGGAAAGATCGGCGCCGCCCGCGCCATCGTTCGCCCGTCCTTGATCGCTGTTTGGGCCCTGGGGTGGTCGTGGAAACGCCCCCGGCACGACCATCACAGGGCCAAAACCGCGATCACAGGTCTGTCGAGCGCGAGCGCGGCTGGGCAGGCGCCGCTGGTCGGCAGTCGGCTAGTCCGCGGCGGGTGCGCGGACCAGGCTGGCGAGCAGGTCGTCGTAGGCGGCCAGCGGCGGGACGACGGCGTCGGGGTCCTTGCCGCCGTCATCCCAACGGCGGACGCTCGCCGCGTCCTCGGCATAACGGCCGGCCCGGAACGCGGCGAGCTCGGCGCCGTCCAGGGGACCGCCCTGCATCGCGAGCGTCTTCTTCGAGATCGGCGACAGGAGGTCGTAGTAGCCGGGATCGACGGCGCACAGGTAGCGCTTGGCCTCGACGTGCAGGCGGACCGGCTCGGTCACCTCCGGGCCGAACCAGCGTTCGAGCCAGGCCGCGCCTGTCTCCTCGTGCCGGATGTCCTCGCCACGGTGCAGGGCGTCGGCCGAGTCGAGATCGATGACGTGGCCGACGTCGTGCAGCAGGGCGGCGGCGACGAGCGCGGGAGCCGCTCCCGCCGCCAGCGCGCGGGCGGCCGTCCGCAGCTGGTGCTGCGCGACGGTCAGCGACTCGCCCAGGTAGTCGGACGCGGCAGCCGCGCCGAAGGCGCCGTGGACCGCCCCCAGAGCCGCCTCGACAAACGTCTCGCCGGCACCCACCGGACCGCCACTCACCGCGGAGTCACTCACGGGACCGCTGCCCTCCAGACCGTCACCAGATGGATCGCCGCTCACGAGATCGCCGCTGCCCGGACTGCCGCTCACCGGGCTGCCGCGATCGGACGCGCGGACGCGCGGGTCGCGACCACCCTCGGGGCCCGCCCGCGGCCGGCCGGACCGGCCTGGGTGGGTACGGCCCGGGTGCCGTCGCGACGCAGCACCTCAAGCGTGCTGCGCAGGCCATCCATGTCGACGTAACAGCCCTGCAGATGCCGGCCGCCCGACCCCGTGTCGCCAGCCGCCACCGGGCCGTAGGCGGACCTGCCGTGCAGGACGCGGGTGTTGTCGAAGATCAGGCAGTCGCCCGGGGCGAGGCGCAGCGAGACGGCGAGGTCGGCCTCGTCGAGGACCGCCCCGAACGCGGCGAGCGCCCGGTACACCGCGCCGATCCGGTCCGGGGCGACGTCGGGGGGCTGTAGGCCCCGGTCGTTCCAGCGGACCTGGGTGACGGCACCCGCGTCGTCGACGGAGATCACCGGCGCGCGGCAGGTGAGGACCGACGTCGGCCCGTCGTAGCGGAACGGCAGCCAGACCTGGGTGAGGGTGTCGAACGCGACCCGGTCGGTCTCGCGCAGTCGGTCGGCGGCGGCGAAGCCGTCGACGAGCGCCGTGTCGCCACCCGCGCCGGCGGCGCGCAGGCAGTGCAGCAGCTGCACGGTCGGAACCGGGTCCCGGTACGGGTTGTCCGTGTGCGGCGAGAGCGCCAGGCCGGTGTAGGCGAGGTGCTCCGGGTCCGGCTCGACGCGGACGTCGAAGAGCTCGCCGTAGTTGGTCACCCGGACGTGACCGAGGCTGCGCCCGACCGTGAGAACCATGCCGGGCCGGGAGGGCACCTCGGTGATCACCGAGGCGCCGAGCTTCTCGACGGCGCCGAGCGCCGTGGCCATCGCGACCGGCGAGCGCAGGTAGGCGTCCCAGGCCACCCGCGGCGGGCCGACGGGCAGGTCGGTCGCCGTCCACGCGACCCGGGCCCGCGCGGACTGGTCCCCGGTCCGGGCACCACGGCCGGGCGCGTGCTGCTCCAGCCAGGCCAGCTCGAACACCGACTCATGGCCGTCCGGCGCGAAGACGACCGTCAGCCGGCCGTCGCGCACCGCGTGCCGCTCGACCGCCAGGTCCGGGAACAGCCGCGCCACCCGCGCCGACCCGACCAGCCGCTGACCGGTCGCCGGATACCGGCACTCGGCGCAGCCACACGCGTCCCGCAGCCAGATCGAGGGCAGGACGAGATCGCCGAGGTGGAGCATGGTCACCGGCCCCGCAGCGTTCATCGTCCCAGCGTCCGCCGCCGCGACGGCCAGCCGATGACATCCGGTTGAACCAGCACGAAACTTCGGCGCCGGCGCGGCCGGGTCAGGGCAGTGGGACGGGCGCCGGCAGCCGCAGGTCAACGTTGCGGTCGAGGGCGGTGCCCGCGCCGGAGCCGCCGCCCGGGTCCGGGTCGGCGTCGTTGCCGGGGCGGCGCTGCCAGTAGTTGGCGGCCAGCTCCCGGGACAGGGCGGCGAGCGCCAGCGGGTCGACCGGGCCGGCCTCGTACGCGGAAGCGAGGACCGCGCTGGTCTGGGCGTAGCCGCGGAACTCGTCGTAGTCGGCGGCAACGGGAGCCGCGGTGTCCAGCACGGTGGCTACGAACGCGAGGGTGCTGTCGCCGTTGTCGACCAGCTCGATCAGCCGGGACTGCTGCGGCCAGTCGATGTGCGACGCGGTCGTGATCTCCCAGAAGCCGCCTGAGACAGGGCTGCCGGCCGGGCGCGCGTACGGGGTGACGGTGTGGCGATGGGTGTGCCCGTTGACCCAACCGATCACGTTCGGATACCGCAGGAGCAGGTCACGGACGCGCGACAGCAGCACCCGGGGTGCCTCGTCGGGCGCCTGATCGTTGACGAGGCAGTCCAGTGGGTGGTGACTGAACAGGATGAACAGGCTGTCCGGGCCGGCGCCCGTCGCCATGGACCCGTCCTCGGCGAGCCAGCGGGCCGAGCCCCGCTGAAGGACGCCTTCGAGCCAGGCGAGCTGGGGCTCGTCGAGTGCGCCCTGCCAGCCGCCGAAGGGGTTGACCGTGTCCAGCACGACCCCGACCACGGGCGGCAGGCCGTTCGCGCCGGGAGTGGCCGTGAACGTGTAGTAGGCCGTGCCGTCCGCGCGATTGGCCTCGGTGTACCCGTGGCCGACCGGGAGCCCGCGGGTGTCGAAGTGCGCGGCGATGTGCTCGGTACGGCGGACCGGCCGGCGGCGCTCGTCGGCCGGAACGGTCCGGGTCGGCCCGGCGAGGAGGACCGCGAACGCTTCGAGATCACCCGTGTCGACCGCCCGGCCGACCGTCGCCAGGTCGGCGTCGGGGGCGAGATCGTAGATCTTCGCGTCGCCCACGGCCAGCGTCGGGATCGGCTCCTCGGGGACCGCCGTGCCCTGGGCGAGGTTGTCGTGGTTGCCGTGCACGGCGTACCAGGGCGTCGTGAGTCCGGTGGCGGCGAAGGCGCGGCGGGCCGCGTCGATCACTCCGGGCACCTCGGGAAAGCCGTACTCGCCGCGGGCCTGGTCGTCGGGCCGGCCGGGTGGGGTGCCGTCCGGGTGCCAGAAGCGGACGTCGTAGTGGTCGTCGTCGGCGACGCCGTGATAGCGATCCGGGCTGCCCGAGTCGACCTGGACGTCGCCGCCGCCGTCGAGCACGTCGCGGTACCAGGACAGCTCGTTGGCCTGGCAGTTGTCGGTGGCGTCGCCGGTGACGATCGTGAACGCCAGCGGCGTGGTCCGGGCGTGCGCGTTCACCGTCTGGACCATCGCCTCGACGACCTGCGCGGCGAACGCCTCGTTCGGCCGGTACGCGCCCAGCTCCTGGACCTTCTCCCAGAACGGCGAATCCGGGTCGCCGACCCGTTCGAGGAACTCGGCGCGAGCCGGCGACTGGTGGTCCACGACGTGCAGGTCCGACAGGTGCGCGAAGGCCAGCAGGGTGCGCCGTTCACCCGCCGGTGTGGCGGCCGGCGCCTCGGCGAGCAGGTCGGTCCGGACGACGAGCGGCTCCCCCGGTCCGGCCACCAGCGGGCGATAGCCACCCGCCCGGGCCTCACCCCGGACCAGTCGGCGCTGGGCCGTCGTCACCGGCTCGGCCTGGCCTGTCGAGGCTGGTGGGCCTGGTTCATCCCAGGGCTTGGTGGTCATTGTGAATCCCCCGATTCGGCGCGCCCGCCGGTTTGCCCGCGTCTGCCCCATGATGAACGCGCAGGTAGCGAGATGCCCAGCAGTCCTGGCAACACGCGTTCTTCGGTGGCCTAGCGCCGGCCCGGACGGGACGCGCAGCCGATGCAGGACCGCACCCAGGGGCGGGCGTCGAGACGCCCCGGCTCGATCGGACCGCCACAGGTCTCACAGCCGCCGAAACGGCCGGCGGCGAGGCGCGCCAGCGCGGCGTCGATCTCGGCGAGACGGGCCGTCGCCTCACGCAGCGTGGCCCGGACCTGCTCGCGTTCGAACGGGATCGACGTCCCTTCGATGTCGTGCTCGTCGTCGGTGTTGACGTAGCTGTCGTCGAGCAGCGACGCGAAGCGCTCCCGCAGCGCCGCCAGCGCGGCGGTGGCGTCGGCGCGTTCGGCCGTCAGCCGGGCCCGGGCGGACGTCTCGGAGGTCATCGTTCGATCGAACCGCGTCCGGTCAGCGCGAGGCCAGCTCGGTTTCGAGCAGCGCCCGGGATCGAGCGGCGGGTGGCGTGGCGCGGACGGCCAGCTCGAAGACGACGAGGCTGAAGCCGACGAGCACGCCGAGGTCGCCCCAGAACGGGATGACGGCACGCCCACCGCCGAACTGGCCCAGCCAGGAGACGATGGTCAGGCCTCCCAGCCAGGGCACCATCCACAGCGCGGATCGCCATTCCAGCGGCGGCCAGCGGCCGGGCGGCTGGGTGGCCCGGTATCCGGCGAAACAAACCAGCCCGGCGACGATCGCCACCGCCAGCTTCTGGTCGTTCACCCAACCAGCCCAGTAGACGATCAGGTTGGACGTGGTGAACGCGACCCGGGCCAGGACCGGCGCCAGTGGCAGCAGGAAGGGCCGGGGACGGTCCGGGTCGACCTTGCGCAGCACCATCAGCGCGATCGGCGCGAAGGCATAGGTCAGGAACGTCGCCGAGCTGATCAGGGTCACCAGCTGCTGCCAGCTGGGGAACGGCAGGAACATGACCAGCCCGATCACGTACGCGAGCAGGATCGAGACCACCGGCGTGCCGCGCCGGTCGAGGCGGCGCAGCACGCGTGGCAGATAGCCGGTCTGGCCCATCGAGTACGCCAGCCGGGCCGACGTGCCGACGTAGATCAGTGCCGTGCCGCCCGGCGAGACGACCGCGTCGATGTACAGCAGTACCGCGAGCCAGCCGAGGCCCAGCCCGGTCGCGATCGTCGCGTACGGCCCGTAGTCGCCGTTGCCCACCGGGTGCGACCAGCCGCCGGCGATCCCGGCGGGCGAGAGCGCGCCGAGGAAGGCGATCGCGAGCAGCAGGTAGACGGCGGTGCCGAGCACGGTCGCGAGGATCACCGCGCGGGGGACGTCGCGGCCCGGGTCGCGCGCCTCGGCGCCCATCTGGACGGCCTGCTCGAAGCCCTGCAGCGCGAAGACCACGCCGGCCGGCAGCGCGGCGAAGACCCCGTGCGCGCCGAACGGGGCGAACCCGCCGCCCGCGTGGAAGTTGCCGGGGTGGAAGGCGACGGCCATCAGCGTGATGACGGTCAGCACCGGCACCAGGAACTTCCAGATCACCGCGACCGAGTTGGTGTCCGCGAGCCGCTGGACGCCGAGGACGTTCACGACGGTGCAGACCCCGAGCGCCGCGGCGCCGAGCGCGAGGCCCTTCCCGGTGAGGGTGCCCTGCGGGCTGATCAGGCCGGGCCAGACGTTGTTCAGGTAGGACAGGGCCGCCTCGGCCTCGATCGGGGCGAGCGCGACCGCCTGGATCCAGGCGAGCCAGCCCGCGACGAAGCCGGAGAGCGGGCCGAGCGCGAGGTGCGTGTAGCGGGCGCTGCCGCCGGCGACCGGGTAGCTGGCCCCCAGCTCGGCGTGGACGAGCGCCAGCCCGAGGATCAGGACACCGGCCAGCGCCCAGGCGAGCAGCGAGGCCGGGCCGGCGACGCGGGCCGCGGTCAGCGCTCCGAGCAGCCAGCCGGAGCCGATGATCGAGCCGAGCGAGACGAAGGTCAGCCCCACCAGGCCCAGCTGCGGGGCCATCCCGGTGCCGCGGCCCCGCGTCCGGTCGGGCGGTCCGGGCGGAGTCTGGTCGGGCCCAGCCGAGCCCGTCTGCCGCCCAGGCGTCGAAGGCGACGGCACCGCGACGGCGCGGTGCCTCGCGGCCGGTTGGCTTCCGTACATCACCGGCCGCCTCTCGAAATATAGCTCTGTCGCGATTAGCTGGGTGTGGCCGTTAGTTGCCCGACCATAGCGACACGCGGTGCATGATTACTGGCTTGACCGGTATTCCAAAGAATTGACGGAAGCCCTCGCGGAATCTCGGCCGTCGGCGCTGCGGTCGCGAGGCCCAGTGTCCGTCCAGCCGTCGCGAGCTGCCCGTTGACGAGCCTGCGACGTGGGCTCTTCCGGTCTCGTCGCCGCCTTCAGGCCGTAATGCCGAATAGCCAATGAACCGGCGGGGCGACCGTTTCACGGACCCGCGAGAAATCGGAAAAATGACGTGACACGGGCCATCCCGGTCGGGCAGAATACCGGCCATGCTGCTGACCCTGACCATGACCGCGCCCGCAGCAACTCGGCCACCAGCCGGCGGTGACACAGCAACTGGGCCCCCATCCGGCGGTCTCTCAGCAACCGGGCACCCGGTAACGGCGGCTCCCGCGACCGACCTTGGTTTCCTGCTGCACAAGCACCCGGACCGGGCCCAGCGGTTCGACACCGCCGCGGGCGGCGCGTACGTCTTCTACCCGGAGGCCACCGCGGCCTGCTGCACGGCCGCGCTCCTGCTCGACGTCGACCCGGTCGGCCTGGTCCGTGGCAAGGGCAACAGCCGGGGCACCACGGCGGCCCAGTACGTCGACGACCGGCCCTATGCCGCGTCCAGCCTGCTGGCGGTCGCGATGGCCGCGGTGTTCTCGACCGCCATGGCCGGCATCTGCAAGTCCCGGCCGGAGCTCGCGGCGACGCCGCTGCCCCTGGAGATCCGGGTCCCGGCGCTGCCCTGCCGGCGGGGCGGCGCCGCGCTGGCCGAGCGGCTGTTCGCCCCGCTCGGCTGGCGGGTCGACGCCGTCGCGGCGCCGCTCGACCCGGCCTTTCCCGAGTGGGGCGACGCCCCGCACCACGACGTGACGTTCACCGGCACCGTCCGGCTCGCCGACGCGCTCACCCAGCTCTACGTGCTGCTGCCAGTGCTCGACGACGGGAAGCACTACTACGTCGGGCGCGACGAGATCGACAAGCTGGTCCGCGAGGGCGCGAGCTGGCTGCCCGGCCACCCCGAACGCCACCTCATCGCCCGCCGTTACCTCGCCCACCGCGCTGGCCTCGCCTCGGCCGCGCTCGCCCAGCTCGGCACCGTCGAGGACGTCCCGGTCGACGCGGTCTCGGCCGGCTTCGAGCCCGGGCTGGTCGCGGTCGACCAGGACCCGGACGCCGACCTCGCGGCCGACGACACCGCGGCGCCAGCGGTTGCGGCCACCGCCGAGGAGGTCGCGCCCCAGACCGGTCCGGACGCTCCGGTCGAGGCGGCGTCGTCCGTCGCGGAGCGCCCGGACGAAACGCCCGAGCAGCCGCGGCCGCCGTCGTTGGCCGTCCAGCGCAGGCGAGCGATCATGGACGTGCTGCGGGCGGCCGACGCCAGCCGGGTCGCCGATCTGGGCTGCGGCGACGGGAAGCTCGTCGGCGAACTGCTCGCCGACGCACGGTTCACGGAGGTCGTCGCGGTCGACGTCTCGCACCGCGCGCTGGAGACGGCCGCGCGACGCCTGCGGATCGACCGGATGCCCGAGCGAGTCCAGGCCCGGCTGCGGCTGGTCGCCAGCTCGTTGACCTACCGGGACGCGCGGATCGCCGGCCTCGACGCGGCCGTGCTCTGCGAGGTGATCGAGCACGTCGACCCGCCGAGGCTCCCGGCGCTGGCGGCGGCCGTGCTCGGCGAGGCCCGCCCCAGGCTCGTAGTGATCACGACGCCCAACGTCGAGTTCAACGTCCGCTACGAGGGGCTCGCCCCCGGCGCGCCACGCCACCGTGACCACCGGTTCGAGTGGACCCGGGCCGAGTTCGCCGGCTGGGTCGAGGACCTCCTTACCCGCTACCCCTACACCGCCCGCCTGGGCGGCATCGGGACCGCCGACCCCGCGCTCGGCGCCCCCACCCAGCTCGCGGTCCTCGAACGGGTCGCGTGAGGCCCACATGACCCTGGAAGAGCCCGAAAAGATGACCAACAGACCCGAGCCGGCGGCGCCGGTAGCGCTGGACATCCCCGAGACCTGCCTGGTGGTGCTCGTCGGTGTCTCCGGGTCGGGGAAGTCGACCTTCGCCCGGACCCACTTCGCGCCGACCCAGGTGCTCTCGTCCGACTTCTGTCGCGGCCTGGTCGCGGACGACGAGAACGACCAGGCCGCGACCGGCGACGCCTTCGAGGTGCTGCACTACATCGCCGGCAAGCGGCTCGCGGCCGGCCGTCTCACGGTCGTCGACGCGACGAACGTCCAGTCCCGCGCCCGCCAGCCGCTGGTCGAGCTGGCCAGGCGGCACGACGTGCTGCCGGTGGCGATCGTGCTCGACCTGCCCGAGCAGGTGTGCATCACGCGCAACACCGCCCGGCCGGACCGCGACTTCGGGGCGGCCGTCATCCGTCGCCAGCGCTCCGAGCTGCGCCGGTCGATGAAGGGCCTCGCCCGGGAGGGCTTCCGGCGGGTCCACGTGCTGCGCTCGGAGGCCGAGGTCGCCGCCGCGACGATCAGCTACACCCGGCTGTTCACCGACCTGCGGCACGAGACCGGGCCGTTCGACGTGATCGGCGACGTGCACGGCTGCCGCGCCGAGCTGGAGGGGCTGCTCGCCAAGCTCGGCTACGAGCTGAGCCGCGACGACGCCGGCCGGCCGGCCGGCGCGAGCCACCCCGAGGGCCGGCGGGTGATCTACGTCGGCGACCTGGTCGACCGCGGGCCGGACACCCCCGGCGTGCTGCGCCTGGCGATGGGCATGGTCGCCGACGGGACCGCGTTCGCCGTCCGGGGCAACCACGAGGACAAGCTGGTCCGGGCCCTGGCCGGCAAGAAGGTGACGATCGGGCACGGGCTCGCTCAGTCACTCGAGCAGCTGGAGGCGCAGAGCGCCGAGTTCCGCGCGCGGGCCACCGAGTTCTGCGACGGGCTGATCGCGCACTACGTCCTGGACGGGGGCCGGCTGGTCGTCGCCCACGCCGGGCTGAAGGAGGCCTACCACGGCCGGGCGTCGGCCCGGGTGCGCTCGTTCGCCCTGTACGGCGACACCACCGGCGAGACCGACGACTACGGCCTGCCGGTGCGATATCCGTGGGCCAACGAGTACCGAGGCAAGGCGACCGTGCTCTACGGCCACACCCCGGTGCCCGAGCCGGAGTGGATCAACAACACCCTCTGTCTCGACACCGGCTGCGTCTTCGGCGGCGCGCTCACCGCGCTGCGCTACCCCGAGCGCGAGCTGGTCTCCCTCCCGGCTGCCCGCGTCTACTTCGAGCCGGCCCGCCCGCTGGCCGACCAGCCGCGGCCCACGGACTCCCCTGGTGCCGGTCCCGGCGACGCAGGGACCGAGGTCACGGCCCGCGACGGGAGTGGCCGGGCGGACGAGCCCGCGCCGCCGGTGGTCGCCGACCCGGCCTCGGCCGAGGCCCTGCTCGCGTCCCTCGGGTCGCTGGCGGTCCCCGCGCAGGCCGGGCCGTCGACGGGCGTCGGGGTCGCGGCGGCCGCCTGGGCGACGAGCCTCGGCGGCCCCGTCCTACCCGTCGGCTCGCCCCCGCCGACCGGATCGCTCGGCCCGGCGCTTCCCGCCGCGGTGCGGCCCGCCGGGCACCGTGCCGACGACCTGCTCGACATCACCGACGTGCTGGGGCGGCGGATCGTCGAGACCCGGCACGGCGGCCGGGTCCAGGTCCAGCCGGAGAACGCGCTGGCGGCGCTGGAGGTCATGAGCCGGTTCGCGGTGGACCCGCGCTGGCTGGTCTACCTCCCGCCGACGATGAGCCCGCCGCCGACGTCATCGCTGCCCGGCCATCTGGAACACCCGGTCGAGGCCTTCGAGACCTACCGCGCGGACGGGGTCGACGATCTTCTCTGCGAGGAGAAGCACATGGGCTCGCGGGCGGTGGTCGTCGTCTGCCGGGACCAGGGGGTCGCGACGACCCGGTTCGGCGCGGGCGACGGCACCATGGGCGCGATCGTCACCCGGACCGGCCGGCCGTTCTTCGCCCCGGAGCTCACCGAGCAGGTGCTGGCCCGGCTGCGCGCGGCGGCGACGGCGGCCGGGCTCTGGGAGCAGCTCGACGCCGGCTGGCTGGTGCTCGATGCCGAGATCATGCCCTGGTCCGCCAAGGCCACCGAGCTGATCTCCCGGCAGTACGCGGCGGCCGGAGCGGCCGCCCGCGGCGCGCTGCCGGCCGCGGTCGCGGCGCTGGCGGCCACGGCAGAACGCGGCGTCGACGTGGCCGACCTGCTGGCCAAGACCAGGGACCGGCTGGACAACGCGGTCGCGTTCACGCACGCCTATCGCCGGTACTGCTGGCCGGTCGACGGCCTCGACGGGCTGAAGGTCGCCCCGTTCCAGCTCCTGGCCGCCGGGCCGGGGAGCGGTGCCGGGGCCACCCAGGTGGATCACCCGCACAGCTGGCAGCTGGCCGTCGCCGACCGCCTCGTCGCCGCCGACCCGGAGCTGGTCGTCACCACGCGCAGGTGCGCGGTGCGCGCGAGCGACCCGGCGTCGGTGGCAGCGGCCGTCACCTGGTGGGAGGAGCTCACCGACCCGCGGGCCGGCGGCGAGGGCATGGTCGTCAAACCGGCGGCCGGGCTGGCGCGAGGCTCACGCGGCCTGGCCCTGCCGGGCATCAAGGTGCGCGGCCGGGAGTACCTGCGGATCATCTACGGCCCCGACTACACCAGGCCCGAGAACCTGGACCGGCTACGCGTTCGCGGCCTGGGCCGCAAGCGCTCGTTGGCCTTCCGCGAGTACGCCCTCGGTCTGGAGGCCCTGGAGCGGGCGGCCGCCGGCGAGCCCCTCTGGCGCGTGCACGAATGCGTCTTCGCGATCCTCGCCCTGGAGTCCGAGGCCGTCGACCCACGCCTGTAGAACCTCGAAACAAGTTTTTCCTCGGCCCCGGCCATGGCGTGAGGTTGGCCGTGGGGACGACCTCGGTCAGCGCCGGCGGCCGCGCCGGAGTCGCACCGTGTCGTCGACCGAAGGCTGCGGGGGGAGCCGCATGGTCTCCTCCACTCCGCCGGTCGGGAGCAGCAGCATCGTTTCATCGACGCGCCCGGGCGGGGCCGCCGCAGGAGACGGCCGGTCCGAGCCCGACCGACGTCGGGACCGGGACCGACTCGACTCGGCCGAAGCCGAGGTCGAGGCTGCGGCCGGGCCTGGCCGGTTGGCGCCGCGCCGGCTCGGCTCGGCCCGGCTGGACCCGACCATGGCCGACCGGATCTCCTCCGGCATCGGGATGACCATCGTGGACGCCCGCATGCCGGGCGGGCGCCGCAGCCGCCGGTGGGCGCCGGCGGCGGCGCCCTTGGCCTTCAGGAAACCAGGGGTGAAGTTCTTCAGCTTCAAGACGCGTTTCTCCAGGCCGAACCAGCTGACGGCCGCGAGCGCGAGGCCGCCAGACAGGCTGAGGACGGTGTAGACCGTGAGACTTCCCTTGGCCAGCCCGAACACAGCGAGGAGCTGCTGCACGGGCATCGTGAAGATATACAGACCGTAGGAGAAGTCGTTGCGCAGCAGCTTGGGCATCGGCACCCGGGTCGCCACCCACAGGCACGCGTACGCCAGCGGCGGACCGGCCCAGATGTAGGCGTGGTCGAAGGCCACGTAGGCGATGACCACCTCCACCAGCGCGAGGGCGCCGAGCGCGTCCGAGAACGGGATCTTGTCCTGGAAGAGGCACATAAGTGCGCCGGACAGGAACAGCAGGGCGAACCGGGTCACCGTCTGCTGGTGCGCGAAGGCACCTCCCGCGACCGACGGCGCGACGTCGTGGAACGCGTACGCCGCCCACATCACGCCGAAGATGCCGAGCACGACCCGACGCCGGGCGAGCAGGCCCAACGCTCCCAGCGCGGCGATCCCGAGGTAGCAGGCGACCTCCCAGCGCAGCGTCCAGATCGAGCCGTCCCAGACGGCCGGAAACGGGACGTGCGCCGGCGTGCCCGCGACATCCCAGAACCCGATGTCGAGCAGGCAGTTGCGCAGCACGTACTGGACCGGGCCGTGCCCGTCAGTGAAGAGGCCACCGAGCGAGCTGTGGTCGTGGTACCAGGCGATGGGCGCGGCGATGAACGCGGTGCCGAGCAGTGCCGCCCAGAACGCGGGGAAGATCCGGAGCACCCGGTTCCAGAGGTACCGGCCGGTCGGAAGACCCAGCCGGCTGCCGGTGATGAGAAAACCGCTGATCACGAAGAAGGCGTCGACCGCGAACTTCGCGATCTCGCCGTGTCCGACGCTGATGCCGTCGCCGTGGCCGGCGATCGTCCGGCTGTGCGAGATGACGACGGCCGCGGCCAGTAACAGCCGAATCATGTTCAGGCTGTTACGCGACCGACTGAAGGCCGCGTTGAGCGGGCGAGCGGCCAGTCCGAGTCCCACCGCGTGTCTCCCAAGGGGTAGAGGTCTAGCGCCCCCACGACGAGACCGCCGGCCGTGACACTCGATCACATTCGGACCAAAGGCCCCCAGTTATGTACGCCGATCGCGGCAAGTCTACTTCCCGACAATCCGCTCAATACGACGGGGTGTGTGGATCACCACAAGGCGGGCACCAGACCGCCTTTTGATCGCTACCCTCCGCCAACGCCACGCCTGTCCAGCAGGCGACAGGTCTCCGTCACGCGGACTGGTGACGCAACTCGCGCAACTCCGGCGGCGCGGTGCGACCCGGAACGAGTGACCCGGGACACGCTGCCGCGACGCCTTCTCGGCACCACCACCGCGACATTCGTAGTAGCCCCACCATCCCCTTCATGGAAATACGGTGGGAACTCTTCTTGAAAACCCCCAGGCGAATTAGACGGCACGCTCCCACGCACCGGATCGATTGTCTGGACGCCACCAACAATCGCGGTCGAGCCGCACGTCAGGAGCGTTTTCTGTCAGCTTTCCGCCAGCCGGAGGCGCCTTCGGTGTCTGGTCCGCGTCATTTCTGGAAAAGAACAGAACGTCCGCGTACCAATGAGGCACGAGGTTCACAGCAGAACCCGCGGACCCCAAGGATGTGCACGATGTCGAGCACCGTCTCCGATTCCGACGCCGAGCTGTTCGCCGGCCTCACCCTGACCGGCGAGACCCTGACCGGCGAGCCCGAGGTGGCCACGTTGCGGGCCGCGGTCCGCGGCGTCGTCCTCGAGCCCGGCGACCCGGGCTGGGACGCGGCGCGCGGCGCGTTCAACCTCGTCGTCGACCAGCAGCCGCGGCTGATCGCCATCCCGGCCGACGCGGCCGACGTCGCGGTCGTGCTGCGCTTCGCCGACCTGTCCGGGCTGCGCGTCGCCCCGCAGCGGACCGGCCACAACGCCGCGCCGCTCGGCTCGCTCGACCGGACGATCCTGCTGCGCACCGACGCGCTGCGAGAGGTGCGGATCGACGCCGCCCGTCGCCGCGCCCTGGTCGGCGCCGGCGCGAAGTGGGCGGACGTCGTCCCGCGGGCCTCCGAGCTGGGCCTGGCCGCGCTGCACGGCTCGACCCCGGACGTCAGCGTCGTCGGCTACACCCTCGGCGGCGGCCTCGGCTGGTACGCCCGCGCGCTGGGCCTCGCGTGCAACAGCGTCACCGGAATCCAGGTCGTGACGCCGGGCGAGGAGCCGCGTTGGGTCGACCCGGACGTCGAGCCGGAGCTCTTCTGGGCGCTGCGCGGCGGTGGCGGCAACTTCGGTGTCGTCACCGCGATCGAGTTCGTGCTCTACCCGGTCGCCGAGGTCTACGCCGGAGTGCTGTTCTTCCCCTGGGAGCGGTCGTCCGAGGTGCTGCACGCCTGGGAGCGCTGGACCAGGACCGTGCCGGACGAGATGACCTCCGTCGGCCGCATCCTGCAGTTCCCGCCGTTCGAGGAGATCCCGGAGCCGTTGCGCGGCAAGGCCTTCGTGCTCGTCGAGGGCGTCTTCCTCGGCGACGAGGAGACCGGTGCGCGGCTGACGGAGCCGCTGCGCGCGCTGGGCCCGGTCCTGGACACGTTCGCCATGGTGGCGCCGGCGGGCATCGCCGAGCTGCACATGGACCCGCCGACCCCGGCGCCCTACCAGGGTGACAGTCAGGTGCTGGCCGACCTCACCCCCGAGGCAGTCGACCGGTTCGTCGCCGCCACCGGGCCGGGTTCGGGCTCGCCGCTGGTCAGTGCCGAGATCCGCCACCTGGGCGGCGAGCTGGACCGAGCGCGCCCCGGGAGCGGGGCGCTGTCCCGGATGCCCGGTTCCTACATCTTCTTCGGCGTCGGCATGACCCCGGTGCCCGAGAGCATCCCGCCGGTGCACCAGGCGCTCGCGGCCGCGAAGGAGTCGCTGGCGGATCTGGCCAGCGGTCAGTACCTCAACTTCGTCGAGACGGCCGTCGACCCGGCCGAGCTGTTCCCCGCGGATGCCTACGCCCGGCTGCGGGCCATCCGGGCCGGCGTCGACCCGCGCGGGGTGGTCAAGGCCAACCACGAGATCCGGGTCGCCGAGGCCGGCAACTGAACCGGCTCGGTCAACCGACGAAGCGTGGCCCCCCCGCGGGGGGGGGGGGGGGGGGGGGGGGCGGGGGGCCGCCCC